>CAVZDM010000018.1:0-47997 GCA_963773955.1 uncultured Acidobacteriaceae bacterium
ACGCCTGACATGATGCTGCGCGAAAACCACGACCGGCTCGCCGATGAGCTCCGCTATGTGCGGGACATGGGGCTGAACACGGTTCGGCTGGAGGGCAAACTCGAAACCGAAGAATTCTTTGAGATGGCCGACCAGCAGGGCATTCTGGTGATGGCAGGATGGTGTTGCTGCGATTTCTGGGAGCACTGGGGAAGCTGGAAAGATGAGGACTTCGAAATCGCCCGGGCCTCTTTGCGCGACCAGATGTACAGGCTGAGGAGTCATCCGAGCATGGTGATGTGGCTGAATGGCAGCGACAATCCTCCGCCGCCGGATGTGGAAGAGATGTATCTGAAGATTGAAATCGATCTGCGTTGGCCGAATCCGGTGGTGTCTTCCGCGACCGCGAAGCCCACGACCTTAACCGGCGGAAGCGGCGTAAAGATGAGCGGCCCGTACGAATATGTCGCGCCTTCGTACTGGGCAGCGGATCCGCATCTTCGCTCGGACAAGAAGACTTGCAACGACGGCGGGTGTGGTGGCGCTTACGGCTTCAACACCGAAACCAGCATGGGACCGGCAGTTCCACCGATCGAGAGCCTCGAGCGCATGGTTCCGAAAGACCATCTCTGGACGGCGAAAGGACCGCTGGATGAATACTGGAATTTCCACGCGGGGGGCGGCTCTTTCAAAACCATCAAGGTGTTTACCTACGCGCTGAATGCGCGCTACGGAAAGGCCGGCAGTGCGGAAGACTTCACCTACAAGTCTCAGCTCATGACCTACGAGGGCGTGCGCGCCATGTACGAGGCCTACAGCCGCAACAAATACACTTCGACGGGCGTCATCCAGTGGATGCTGAATAACGGTTGGCCTTCGATGATCTGGCATCTCTACGACTACTATTTGCGGCCGGGCGGCGGATATTTTGGCGCAAAGAAAGGGATGCAGGCGCTCGATCCAGTCTACGGATACGACGATCATTCCGTGTGGCTGGTGAGCAGCCAGTATGTGGATGCCAAGGGATTGAAGCTGGCCGCGCGGGTGTTCAATCTGGATGGAACACTGAAGTTCACCAAAGAGGCTCCGCTGGATGCGGCCGCCGACAGCACTGCGAAAGCGTTCGAGCTTCCGCGGATCGAGGGATTGTCGCCGGCGTACTTCCTCGACCTTCGTATCACCGATGGCAGCGGCAAACTGGTCGGGTCGAACTTCTATTGGCTCTCGACGAAACCGGAAACGCTCGACTGGGCAAAATCGAATTGGTATACGACTCCGACCGCGTCGTATGCGGACTACACTTCACTCGCGCAATTGCCAAAGATAAAGCTGAATGTATCGAGCCGCAGCGAAATGCAGGGCGAAGATGCCGTAACGCGCGTGACCGTGGAAAACCTCGGTAAGGCCGTGGCATTCTTCGTGCGCTTGAAGCTCGACAAGGGAAAAGGCGGCGAGGAAATACTGCCGGTGGTCTGGCAGGACAATTACATTTCGTTACTGCCCGGTGAAAAACGGGAGATCAGGGCAACGTATCGCGCCAGCAGCCTGGGATCGGCAGCGCCAGAAGTAGAAGTGGGCGGTTGGAACGTCGAATAGTCTTTTTTAGAAATTGTCATCCCGAGCGAAGCGAGGGATCTGCAGTTCGCGGCAAGATGCAGATCCTTCGCTTCGCTCGGGATGACAAACCTAAGGGGCTTTTCTACTCGTCCGCTGGAATATCGAAGTTCACCAGGTCTCCGCGGAAGCCGCGCGTCTTCCAGGCGCCGAAGGCGATTCCCGCCGCCATCCAGATAGAGCCGGCGATCTTGGCCGGAGTGCTGAGGCTCACCCAGAGGAAAAAGCAGATTACGAAGCCAAGAACGGGCGGCGCGACAAACGAGATTGTCCATTTTCGGTCGCGTACCACATAGCGCATGAATGCGGCAGCGTTCACACCCATGAAGGCGATGAGCGCACCGAAGTTGAGCATCTCGGCGCCCAGGCCGTAACTCATCACGAACGCTCCGATCAGGGCGATTACACCCACAAACAACACGTTATTTCGCGGCACACGATGCTTCGCGTCTACCACTCCGAAGAATGATTTCGGAAGCGCGTTGCTTCGTCCCATCCCATAGAGCAGGCGAGCAGCGCCGATCTGCGCGCCCATGCCTGATCCGAAGTTGGCGACCAGCAGGGTGAATCCGATAATGCCGAACATCGGCAACCAAGCGCGGCCGGCAACATGAACGAAGGCCGTGTCGACGTCCGGAAAAGGCTGCGATGCGGGCCAGATCAACTGCGCGGCGTAGACCTCAAAGGCAGACAGAATGCCGATCACCAGGCACGTCAGCACCGTTGCCAGCAGAATATTGCGGCGCGGGTTTTCCGCTTCTTCCGACAGCGTGGAGATGCCGTCGAAACCGATGTAGGTGAGAACCGCGATCGACGTTCCGCCGAGCACGGCCTTCGTGTTCCACAGCTTCGGATCGTAGAAGGGCTGCGTATAGAAACCTGCGCTATCGTGCGGATGCCCGAAGATGTAGCGCGCCGCCACCACAAAGAAAATCGCGATCACCACGCCCATCCCGGCCGCCAGTGCCGAGTTCACGCGCGCCGAGGTTTTTACTCCCTGGATGTTCAAAAGCGTAAACACCAGCGCAAAGAAGACAGCCCACACCGCGTACGGCACGCCGGGAGCAAACACGTGCGCTTGCTGGCTGCACCAGATGGTGCAGATAATCGGATTGAGCATGTAATCCATCACCATGCTCCAGCCGGTGACGTAACCAAGAGCGGGGTTGATTTCCTGGCCAACGTAGGTGAAGGCTGAGCCGGCGCTGGGATAGGCGCGCGCCATACGACCATAGCTGATGGCGGTAAACAGCATCGCCACCATGGCGATCAGGATGGTCGTGACCACGTGTCCACGCCCGCGGTCGCTGAGCACCCCGAACACCGACATGGGAGCGACCGGCTGAATCACGATGATGCCGTAGAGAATCAAGTCCCAGAGCGTGAGCGAGCGCTTCAGGCGCGGAGCGTTAGCGGGCGGGTTGGCGGGGGAACTCATTCACGATCTCAAAATAAAACCCCATTATCCTGCGGAGATAACGGGGCTCGGGGAAGGGATATCTTCGTGGTTCGCGGGGTCGCAAATAGAAACCCCTGCCGCAGTTCCACAAAATCCTCTTGAATTCTATACGGAAGGGATATTCTGTCAACGGAAAAGAATCTGTATTAAAACGATTCTTGCCATACCTTAGGGATCTCAATAGTCCGGCAGAATCTAACGGAGCGTGAGTAACGGTCATGAACCACAGAATGCGTTTTCTACTCCTGTTCCTCATTGTTATTGTCAGCCTGGCGCAGAGCCACCCCCAGAATGTCGCAGGAACGACTGTCGCGGGAACGACTGTGCAAGAGCGCCTGGGCTATCCGGCCTCGGCACGCCTTCTGGTGATTCACGCCGACGACCTCGGCATGAACCATTCCGTCAACCGCGCCACCTTTGAGGCTCTCGAGAAGCGATGGATTACTTCGGCCAGCATCCTTGTTCCGTGCCCTTGGTTTCCCGAGGTGGTGACGTGGGCCAGGGAGCATCCCGACGCCGATGTTGGAATTCACCAGGCTCTCAACAGCGAATGGACAAGTTTTCGCTGGGGGCCGGTGAGCCCAAAAGACAAGGTGCCCAGCTTGCTAGACGCGGACGGGTATCTTCCGCTCGACACTCCTGCCGTCACGCAAAACGCCAAACTCTTAGAGGTTGAGGCCGAACTGCGGACGCAGATTGATCGCGCCCAGTCTGCGGGCATTCATCTCACGCACTTGGATACGCACATGGGCGCGCTGTTCGAGTCGTCCGATCTGTACTAGGTTTACCAGAAGATGGGCCACAGTTACCGTCTGCCCATCCTGGAGGCGCGAGCGGGAACTCATGCGCCCGTGGGAGTATCGCCGCCTGCGGAAGAAGTTCTGGTTGAGAAGGTGATCGAAATCGAACCGGGCATCGACGCCAAGGATTGGGCCTCGTGGTATCGGAAGCAGCTTGAACCTCTCGGTCCGGGCGTTTACCAGGTCATCGTGCATCTTGCATACGACGACGAAGAAATGCGGGGCGCGACGTACGATCATCCGGATTGGGGCGCAGCCTGGCGGCAACACGATCTGGACATGGTCAAGAGCCCGGAGTTCCGCCAGTTTCTGAAAGAGCAGGGCTTCGTGCTGGTGGGATGGAGGGAACTGGCAAAGGCATTGCCGAAGAACTATGGTTTGAATCCCGGTCCGAATTCCGGCAAGTGAGCGGGGAGGTCGTTAAGGGAGATCTTTAGGGGAGATCATTGAAGGGCGTGGAGTTTTGAATCCCCTGCCCTTCCACAATCGCGTAGATCTTGTCCGCGGCCACGTCTTTGAAGCTTTCCGTCTTGCCGGTTGGCCAGCGCACTTCAACCAGATCAATTTTTGTCGCCGAACCCAGGCCGAAATGAAGACGTAGATCGTTCTGCGAAAGATAACTGCCACCGCCGCGCACTTCGTCGAACTGCGTCATCCCTCCGGCATGAATGGTGACCCGCGCGCCGATGGCGGCGCGGTTGCTTTTTGTTCCCTCCAGACGGAAGAGCACACGGTGGTTCGAATTCTTATTTGTGTTGAGCAGTAGCGACGGCGGCTCACCGACGTTGAGCACAACGACGTCAATGTTGCCGTTGTTTGCGATATCGCCGAAAGCCGCGCCCCGCCTGGATTTCAGTGGCATGTCAGCCAAACCAGCCGCCCTCGAAACTTCTTCGAATGTTCCGTTGCGCAAATTACGATGCAAGAGCATCGGCTGGGTGTAGGCGGCGCTTCCCTTCACGCTGTCCATCTGCGGATAGACGTGTCCGCAGGCCACGAACAGATCGGACCAGCCGTCGTTGTCCATATCGAAAAACGTCGTGCCCCAGCCGAGGAACGGCAGACTGGGCTGGCCGAGATGCGATTGCATCGCAACATCTTCGAATCCTCGCGGCCCAAATTTGCTAGACCCAAGGTTGTGATAAAGCGTGTTGGGCTGGTCGGCAAATTCGGTCACGAATATCGAAAGACGTCCGCTGTGATCGTAATCGCCCCAAGTCGCGCCCATGGAGCCGAGTGCCTGCCCTTCACCGTTCATTGCGACGCCAGCAACCATGGCTTCGTCAGTGAACGTGCCGTCGTGATTGTTGTGATAGAGCCGGTTGGGGGTGGTGTCGTTAGCGACTAACAGATCGGGCCAGCCATCGTTGTCGTAGTCGCCCCAGGTCGCGCCCAGTCCATAGTATTTTTCGGGATCGTCGACGCCGGCTTTTTTCGACACTTCTTCAAACGTGCCGTCGCCACGGTTGTGGTAGAGAAGATCGGTCTCGCCCTCCATGCCCCACGGGCCGCATTGCACGGGAACACCCTTGAAGTGACAAAACCTGGTCGAGCCGAACTCGGGCAGGTCATTCATGTCCACGTGAACATATCGTGAGACAAACAGATCCACGTTGCCGTCGCGGTCGTAATCTGCCCAGGCCGCGCCCGTGGAGAAGCCGCCTCCACGCACTCCAGCCTTGTCGGTCACGTCTTCGAAAGTGCAATTGCCTTTGTTGCGGTAGAGCGCGTTGCCGCCGTATCCGGTGACGAAGAGATCGAGGTTGCCGTCGTTGTCGAAGTCGGCGACGGCGACGCCCATGCCCCAACCTTTGCGCGTGAGTCCAGCCTTCTCGGTGATGTCGGTGAACTTGAGATCGGCGTCCTGATGCCAGAGTGTAACCAGAAGATCGCCGCCCTGCTTATAGCGCTCGACAGTCGAACCGTTCACCATCACGATATCGAGTTTGCCGTCGTTGTCGCAGTCGAACAGACCAATGCCACCGCTCATCGATTCGATAACGTAGTGTTTTTCGGGCGAGGAGATGTGGGAGGCAGTCAGGCCAGCCTGAGCTGCAATGTCGCGAAAAATTGGAACGGGGGCAGTGAGCTTGGGCGCTGGCGAACTCTTTTCAATGTGCGTGGGAGGAATTTTCGCCGGGGGCCCCATCGGGCCTGGCGTGGTCTGGGCTGGAAGCAGACCGGTGAAGACAATCAAGAAACTAGCAATCTGGCTGGCCCGCATGCAGAGTGTTTGTGGCGCGACCCAATACACCATTTTGAAATTGTCATCCTGAGCGGAGCGAAGGACCTGCTTTCTTGTCGGTGCAAGAGACAGCAGGTCCTTCGCTTCGCTCAGGATGACAAGAGGAATTAGCATGACGAACTCATCACTTGGGATACTCGAACGAATATCCGGCAGCTTCGTTTCCTGATATGAACCTGGTGTTGTATTCGAGCAAGTAGTTCATGTGCTCGTCATCGGACGGAAAAGACTGGCCGGGATACGGATAGGCGCGCATGCCGCGAAACGGCAGAGGGTCAACCGTATCGCCGTGGTAGGCGTAGAAATCCATATCCTTCTCGTATCCGTTGGCGACGAAGAAATAGTCGCGCACCCATCCACGCGGCAGGGCAGGCAGTTTCGCCGGATCAAAGTCGAGCGCGACTTCATCGCCCGATCCGAAGACGACAAACTTATCGTCGATCGATTCGAGCAGCGGCCGCACATCTCCATAGCGCGTGTAAGCGCCGGCGGGACGCGTGTAAGGGCCGGTGGCGCTGGCCTTTTCGTAAATATATTTCACGTTGCCCGGCGGCTGATCTTCGATCTTCAGCGGGAATCCGTGGAAATTCAGGTCGGCGCGCGCGAGCGGCACCGGCGTCAGGCGAGCACTCTGATCCTGACTAGTCCGGCTGATCAAGATGTTGTCCCAGTAGATCTGCAGATTCGTGGTGATCCGAATACGCCGCGTGCCCGGCGGAAGTTTGCCGGTGAGATCGGCGGTCATGGTGCGCGCGCCGCCTGCGGGGAATCCGATGTCATCGACTACGCGAACCCATTTTGCTCTCCCGTCGCTTCCGGTCGAGACTTGCGCTTCGACGTACGGCGCAAACGGCCGCAGATGCGCTTGATCGGCAGCGTACATGCTGGTCGCGGAAAAATATTCGATCTCGCCGTGCATCAAGAGCCACAACGGACCGCCGCGATAGGGCTCGCCAAGATCAAGTTCCAGGCTGTGGGGCTCGGTGAATCCCATGAACGAAAGCACTTTGAAGTCGCCGAAATAGCGATGCGCGAGTAAGTCGGGAAGCACGTCGTGGCCGTGCTCATCCCAGGCACCGGCGGGCGGGCGCGCATCATTCTTATTGCTGAACACAACCTTGAACGGCGGGTAGGGTGGATTGCTGGCGAAATATTCGTTGGGATAAACATCGATATCGGCGGGATGATCGACGGCGAGCAATTGCACTTGATCGAGGTACACCGACTCTTCGAGCGGCTCCATGAAGCGGAAGCTCAGCTTGCCATCGTTTTCGCGGAGCGAGGCGCGATCGAGCTTGATGGCTTCGGTTGGACGAGCGATGTTCCTAACGACGTTGCGCTCGACTTTGCCATCGCCCGCCGCGATCCAGTGTCCGACGACGCCTGCGCCGAGCATGTCGCCGACGAGTTCGTAGTGCGTCCCGTCCCACGCGAAGAGCGTTGGACAGGAACTGCCGCGGCGATCCATTTCAGTAAAGTTCTGCACCTTATTGGCGGCGACTTCGATTTCATCCTGCAGAACGCCGGTCGGCCACAGCATGCGAACGACGTCGGCCTCCTTCGCTTGCCCAAGACCGATGGTCAGGTAGGGAGAGTTCTGTCCGAGGTAGCCGGACGATCCGTACACCTCAAACTTCTGCCGCAGGCCGGCAGAGAAGACTTCAACTTTCGTGCCGATGGCGCTCTTGTTATCGTTCAGGCCCTTGAGCGCGAGGCGCAGCGAGTTGTTCTTGTTGCCGCCTTCGTTGCGGAGCAGCACGGCGGGACCGTGATTTTGCGTGATCAGAAGGTCGACGGCGCCGTCGTTGTCGTAGTCGCCGACGATGATGGCGCGCGGCTCCTTGAGCTGAATCTTGTCGAGTCCGGTTTCGACCGTGACGTCTTTCCATCCGTCGGGACCGAGATTGCGAAAGAGACGGACTTCACCCTTGCCGTCTTTCGTCTCGCCGACGGCGACGAGATCGACCCAGCCGTCGTTGTCGTAGTCGATAGCGGCGATGCCGTAGCCCTTGACCCAATCGACTCTTGGCAGCGGAACCTGATCGAAGGTTTTACCTTGATTGTTCTGCCAGAGTGTCAGTCCAGATTTCCCCGACGAGGGTTGAGGCGTATGCGTAAAGGCCAAATCCATCCAGCTGTCATGATTGAAGTCGAGGACGGCAACGCCGTTGGTAATCTGTACATTCGCGCCGGTCCATGGCTGACGCTCCGGGAATTTCCCTTCCCGTGGATTCTCAAAGATCGAAGGCACGACGTTCGCCACAACGATGTCGATGGCTCGATCATTGTTGTAGTCCGTCCCTACCGCCGCTGTGTGAAAACCACCTGTGCTAAGCCCAGTCTCGCGACTGACGTCCGTAAAGGTGCCGTTTCCGTTATTGCGCCACAGGGCCTGAAGGGATAGTCGCGCAATGTACAAGTCTAGATCCCCATCGTGGTCGTAATCAATGAAAGTAACACCAAAATTGAGGCCCTCGGCTTTGATTCCGGTAGCCTCCGTGACATCTTTGAACGTCCCGTCCTTCTCGTTGTGCAGTACTAGAACGCGGTGTCGAAACCCTACAACCAGATCAGTAGCCCCGTCATTGTCATAGTCGCCGGCCGTGCAGCCAATGCCATGCAAGTTCGGATCGAGCCCAGCCGCTTTTGTGACATCCTCAAACTTCCCGTTACCGAGGTTGTGGTAAAGGCCAAAGCCACCTTGCGGTCCATCATCGGTGACAAAGATATCCACTAACCCGTCCCCGTCATAGTCCAAAAAGCAGGCGCCCGTGCCAACGATATTCTCCTCGAAGTGTCCCTCAATATCGACGGGACTGGGTTTGGTTATGATTCCCGAAGATTGAGTCACATCCACAAACCTCACCGGAATCTGCGGCGGAACCTTCTCCACCGCCATCGGCGATCCTTCCGCGCGCGAATACTTTCCCTGTTCGCCATAGGCCAGGCTGATGGGCGCCCCCAGCTTGTTCTGCGTGATGTACTGAAATTTCTTCATCGCTTCATGGGCAGGATCGGCTTGGCCGGATTGCTGGTAGGCCCGCGCCAGTCCGAACTGGGCCGAGGCGTGGTGCGGGTCGAGTTTTAGCGCGTGCTCGAAGGCCTCGATCGCTTCCGGAAACTGCTTGAGTTGCGCGTATGTCGATCCGAGGAAATACCACGTGTCGGCGTCGGTCGCATCAACTTCAGTGACGTGACGGAACGCAGCGACGGCAGCGCTCGCGTCGGCGGAGTTCTTGTAATAGAGGCCGAGGTTGTACCAGGCGTGGGGGTCTCTGGGATTGTTCTTTACTTCTTTCTCCAGCAGCGCTTTCGCCTCGTCGAGCCGCTGCAGGTTGAGCAGCGCCACGCCGCGATTGACGGTCGCGACCTCCAACGCCGGATCATCGGCAGCTGCTTCTCCGAATGCCTTCAACGCTTTTTCAAAGAGCTGCTGATTCATGTATGCAACGCCGATGTTGTTGAGGCGCGCGGCTTCCTGGGGGTTGGCGGCGGGACCATTCGCGGCCAGCAGCGCGACGAGTAGTACGAGCAGAAAGATAGAGACGAGGGCGATGCTCAGCTTCTTGGTCATTGGGGCTTCGAGATGATTCTATCTGAGTGTCGAGGGCGTATTCAGTAGCTCAACTCTGAATGCCACGCTTCGTCCTGAGAACGCCTTGCGTGGTTCATCGTTGCGCAAACGGGCATGGGGTCCTTCGACTGCGCGGGTCATTCGCTTCGCAAATGGCCTGCTCCGCTCAGGATGACAGGATTGGAAGGGTCGTTCGACCGCGGGGCTACTTAGTCCCGTAGGCACGCGAGGCGATCTGGCCCTTGGCTTCCTGGACGGTGATGGTCTGGCCGGTCGCTATGTTTGAGAGCTTGTCCACCTGGCCGCTGGGCCAGTCGATTTCGATTGCATCGACTTTGGTTTTCGATCCCATGCCGAAGGTCAGCACCAGTTCGCTCTGTGAAAGATAACTGGAGCCGGTCTTCATGGTGAGCCATTGCTTGTCGGCTCCCGCGCTCACTCGGACGACGGCGCCGATGCCGTTGCGGTTGGATTTTGTGCCCGCGAGTTTTATGCGCAGGCTCTGGTTCGTGCCGCCCTGGTTGAGATAGAGATGCGCCGGGCCGCCGTTGGTCATGATCAGGATGTCGAGCGCTCCGTCGTTGTTGATGTCGGCGTAGGCGGCGCCACGCGCGACTTTCGGCGCGGCAAACGCGGCCCCGATTTTCGTCGTAACCTCTTCAAACTTGCCGTTGCCGAGGTTGCGGAATAAGTGCGGCGGTTCGGCGTAGCTGACGCGCTTCTGGACCGTCTCGATCTGGTCTTCGATGTGGCCATCGGCGACGAGGATGTCTTGCCAGCCGTCGTTGTCGTAGTCGAAGAAGAAGCAGCCGAAGCCGAGCGTCAGCAGCGTTGCGCGGCCGACTTCCGAGCGCGGAGCTTCATCCACGAACAGGCCGTTGCCTTCGTTGTGGTAGAGCGAGAGCATCTGGTTGGAAAAATTCGTGATGACCAGGCTGGCGCTGCCGGAGCGATCGTAATCCCCGGCATCAACGCCCATGCCGGCGCGGGCTACGCCATCTTCGCTGAACCCGATGCCGGCGGAGACCGCGCGCTCTTCGAAGGTCCCGTCCTTCTTGTTAAGGTAGAGCTTGTTGGGCTGCGTGTCGTTGGCGATCAGAATGTCGGGCCAGCCGTCGTTGTTGCAGTCGAGAATGGCGACGCCCAGACCTTTCGACGTTGGATCGTAGAGGCCGGCTTTCTGCGTGGCATCCTCGAATTTTCCGTTGCCGAGGTTGTGCCACAAACGAGCCGACGTTCCTTTATAGGATTCGGGCGTGCAGTAGGACTTGTGGGCACCATCGAGGGTGCAGTAGAGGTCGCTTTGCTCGGACCACTGCACGTAATTCGCAACGACTAGATCGAGCTTGCCGTCGCGATCGTAGTCGACCCAGGCGGCGCTGGTGGAGAACTCGTTCGGACCCCAGAGTCCCGCGGATTTCGTGATATCGGTGAACGTACCGTTGCCGTTGTTGTGGAAGAGATGGCTCTGTCCGACGGCGGTAATGAAAATGTCGTCGAAACCGTCGTTGTCGTAGTCGCCGACGGCGACGCCCATTCCAACCAGCGAAATGCCGAGGCCCGACTGGCGTGTCACGTCGGTAAAAGTTCCGTCGTGATTGTTGTGGTAGAGCTTCAACGTGGTCGCGCCGTTTTTGGAGTGGCGGGGCCAATCCTGTCCGTTGATGAGCAGGATGTCGGGAAAACCGTCGTTGTCGTAATCGATGAACGCGCAGCCGGGGCCCATGGTTTCCGGGAGCCACTTCTTCCCGAAGGCTCCGTTGTTGTGGGTGAAGTGGATGCCGGCCTGGGCGGTGATGTCGTGAAAAGTGATGGTTTGTGCCGACACGACTATCACCGAGGTCAGCAGCAAGGGCAACACCCACCACAGAAACACCGAGGCACAGAGGAATGCGTTAACAAATCGCTTTTCTCTGTGACTCTGTGACTCTGTGGTGGACTTTGGGTTGTGACTCATCACCGTTTGGCCTCGGGAGTCTTAGTGACACTTGCGGTCAAGCGCTTGGCTGGGGTGTTGTTCAGGATCGGCAGCGGTACCGACACGTGCTCGTGGATATTCTGGCGCTCGTTGTTGTCCTCGGGATTGAGCTGGCGATAGGGACCAGTAATTGCCTGCGCAGCTTCGTCGGCCTTGAAGCGCAGGTAGCGCGCCTGGTGCTCCTTGGACATCTTTTCGTCACCGAGACCGTTGTAGCAGAGCATGAGGTTGTAGTGCGCCTGCAAATCCTCGGGGTCGACGGCAAGCGCCTGCTGCAGGACTTTCACGGCGTCCGCATATTTCCTCTGCAGGAAGAGGACGCGTCCGAGGTTGTTCAGCGCAACGCGGTCGTGCGGGTACTGCGCGAGCACGATTTGCAGATGCGCGGCAGCCTGATCGTAATCTCCGGCGGACTTCATCAGCGATCCATAGAAGAAATTAGTTCGCGCCAGCTTTGGGTTAATGGCCAGCGCTTTCTCAAGCACGGTCCGGGCGCGGGCCAGGTCGCCTTCCTGCAGGGCGGCGCGTCCGATGTTCACCCATCCGTCGGGATTCTGCGGATCGACTTCGGTGATTTTCTCGAAGGCGGCCTGCGCCGCTTTCAGGTCGCCTTGCAGTAAGAGGCCGATGCCGTAGTCGTTCCAGCGCTGCCAGTCTTCTTTCACGAGCTGGGTTTTGGGCAGCGGTGCGGGGGCATTCGCGGGCAACACGTCGAGGGCCACGGCGTTTTGCGCCACGGTCACGATCGGCAGATCGGGAATTTTCTCCTCCTTGGCGGAAACTCCGTGGAGGGATTGGGTGAGTGCCATTTTTGTATCGTCGTAGTCGGGCGTAACCAGGGCTTGTCCAGCGGAAAGCATCGGCGTGCCGGGTTTTGCTGGACTGTTATCGCGCTCTTTTTCCCGCTCGCCGCCAAACGCGAACTGAGTGTTAAACCATGAGAACTTGCGGTAGAGGAGGCGCGCGGTCAGAGTAATTTTGCTGCCCGTTTTCTCTGGAACCTTCATGCGGAAGTGCACCGTGTCGGCGGCGCCGGGTGGGATCAGACGCACGTACACGACGGCGCGCGTGGACCAGGCGTTGCGCTTGTTGATCGGGTTGCCGTGCGCATCCACCTGGAGCGAGCGATAGAAGTGGGCGCCCTTTTCGACCGGACCCTTGCCGTCATCCGCAACAATGCCGCTCCAGAAAATTGTCTGGCCTTTGTCGTCGACTCCCTTGAGCTCAAGCCATGTGTCGTAGGCATCGACGGTGCCGCCCGGGAAGAAATGTCCGATGCGCTTGGTGCGTACCACAACATCGACGCGGACAGTGTCACCGCGACGAACGGCGGGATTCACGCGGTTGAGAGGCGCGGTGACCGGGGCAGCCTCAGCGTTGGAGCTAGGCGTGATCTTCGCTTCGGCTTCTTCTCCCACTGCGAAGGTAGTTGCAAGTTCATGCTCGGCGCCGGCTCCCGCTTTCAAGGGAGTTGCCGTCAACGGGGCTTTCGCTGGCGAAAGCGCAAAAATATCTACCGTTAGCGCGCCGCTGGCCAGGAAATCTTCGGTAGCTTTCAACTGCGCGGCATCTTCGTTGGCGGTGGGCAGCGCGGTATTGGCGCCGGGAAAGCGATGCGAGTGAACTTTGCCGTCAACGTTGCCCATGTCGTTGGAGCGTTCGAGCGGCATGTGGCAATCGGCGCATTGCTGCGGCTTAGCAGGATAGTAAAACGAGCGCGCGCCTTCACCGGAGACGCCGCTGGCCTGCCAGTTGTCGTATTCGTTGAAACCGCGAAACCAGCGGTAGTGATTGACAGGCACGTCGAGATGCACCTTGTGACAGGAGGAGCAGAACTCCGCCGTCTGCTGCTTCATGAAGGGCTTGAGGAAGACGCGGCGGTGCGGCTCCGGATTCAGCTTGATCATGAAATCGTGCAGAGTGCGCACCAGAGGGCTCTTGCTGGCCGCTAGTTCGTGCAGCTTGGGATACTCAAGATAAAAATCGCCTTGGCCCATGGTGCTTTTTACTTCGGCGATCGAGTGGCACATCATGCAGCCGAGTCCGGCCTGGGCTTCGGGATTGTGCACGAACTGTTTAATCGGCGTATCCATCTTGCCGGCGTAGAGCACGGCCGGGTCATGGCATCCGCCACACCATTTTGAAGGCTTGGTGCCGACCGTATCCTGCATGTACTCGATCGACTTGCGGTACCACTGATTGTTGAACGATGAAAAATGGTGCGCCGAGCTGTTCCACTGGTTGTAGATATCTTCGTGACAGCGTTTGCAGGAATCCGATTCCATGAAGAACTGGCTGGGAATTTTTTCTCCGCCATATACCTGCGCGGAACTGGGGAAAAATGGGCCGGTGGGGCCGTCGCCCTCTCCGTTCATAGTGAGAGGCGGCAGGGAGGGATTTTCTATGCGGCCACGGTGGTTCCAGTCCTCGCGAAGATAGCGAGCCACGGGCGCCATCACCGCTATCACCGCCACTAGAGCGGCAACGCGAGCCGCGGCGTGCCGGGGCAGCCATCCAGCGTCGCCAAGCCGGGCTGCGGCGATCAAGCCGGCGCCAAGGAAACTCAGACCGAGGTGGACGTAGACGAGTGTCCACTCTGTGCGCAGCGCTCCGGTGTAGATCAGTACCAGCCCTGGGATTGCGCCGAGGAACAGGACCACTATCCCGATGCGAACCAGCAGACCATCTTGACGCCACCGGCGGACCAGCCAAAGCAGCAGCCAGACCGAAGCCACAACGCCGGCGACGGCGTGGAGCAACACCACTCCAGCATAGAAAACATTCGCTTGCGGGAACGCGTACAGATAGATCGCGGACACAACCAGGAAGCCGACCAGCAGCGACAACACTCGGCCCACAGAATTTCCGGTAAAAGACATGATGATTCCCGCAGGCCCCACAAGAACCTGCACCCCTTAGGTTTGCGCCATATTACCGGTTTGTCGGAAGGGGTGTCTCTAGTCAAAACAGATTAGGAGGACAGATATTTCTTCGCGTTGCTGACTTCCCCGATTGCACTGACGACGCGGTTGACGGCCGGATTACATCGGACCAAGATAGGCGTCGTGCGCTCCGCCGTTCCCGCAATTGCTAAAACGCTAGTCTTCACCGTGTTCGTGCCCGGGACGGTTGCTGGCTACGTGCCGTGGCGGTTAAGGCAGGGTGCGTCCGCAGCCGCGACCGGAGCTGAAGAATGGGCGGCGATTACCGTCATCGCCATCGGGATAGCGATCTATCTCTACACTGCATTCTGGGGCTTCGCCGTAATCGGCGGCGGAACACCCGCGCCCATCGCGCCGACCAAGATCCTTGTGGTCAAAGGCCTGCACCGCTTTGTGCGCAACCCGATGTACATTGGAGTCGCGCTCGTCATCGGAGGACAAGCGTGGCTGTCCCACTCCCTGCACATCACGGTCTACCTGGTCTGCATGCTGTTGGTTGCCCACCTGTTCGTCCTCCTTTATGAAGAACCGACACTGCACAAGCAGTTCGGGGAGGAATACGATCACTATCGCGCATCGGTGCCGCGCTGGGTCCCGAAATTCAGGTTTTAGGATCTCTCCTTAATTCCTTTTGCGAATTGTCACGCTGAGCGAAGCGAAGGATCTGCAGTTCGCGGCAAAATGCATTGCTGATTTCCCCGGCGCTCTGCTACCGTGAATGGTTTCCGGTTCGTTGTCTGCTGACCTTGTCTGCTAAGCATGTGGGGTGAGACGTAATGCCAGCCATCAAATTTCGCGGTGTGGACTTCATCGACTTCGACGGTTTATTGAATGACGATGAGCGCCTGGTGCGCGATACGGCGCGTAAGTTCATCGAAGACAATCTCGTCCCGATCATTGAGGAATGCAACCGCGCCGGCCGCTTCCCGCGCGAACTGGTGAAGCCGATGGCCGATTTGGGATTCTTCGGCGCATCATTGAACGGATATGGATGCGCCGGCATGTCGAACGTCGAATACGGACTGGTAACACAGGAACTGGAGCGCGGTGATTCTGGCGTGCGTTCGTTCGTCAGCGTGCAGTCGGCGCTGGTGATGTATCCGATATACGCCTTCGGCAGCGACGAGCAGAAAAATACCTGGTTGCCTGCACTGCAGAAAGGCGAAAAACTCGGATGCTTCGGATTGACCGAGCCGGACTTCGGATCGAATCCGGGCGGCATGCTCACGCGCGCTCGCAAAGTTGGCAAAGAGTATGTGCTGAACGGCGAGAAGATGTGGATCACGTCGGGCTCCATCGCCGACGTGGCCGTGATCTGGGCCAAGATTGAAGATGAAGGCGACGGCAAAGGGGAAGGAAAAACGATACGCGGATTTCTGGTCGAGACCGATCGTCCGGGATTCAAGGCGGATGACATCCACGGGAAGTGGTCGCTGCGGGCTTCGGTGACGTCGGGCTTGTCGCTGCAGGATGTGAGGATTCCCGAGTCAAACCTGTTACCCGGATCCGGTGGATTGAAGTCTCCGCTGATGTGCTTGAACCAGGCGCGCTATGGAATTGCGTGGGGCGCGGTTGGGGCGGCGATGGCTTGCTACGACTGCGCGCTGCAGTATTCGTTGTTGCGGAAGCAATTTCGCGATCAGCCTATCGCCTCGCATCAACTTGTACAGGAGAAACTCGCCTGGATGATCAACGAGATCACCAAGGCGCAATTACTTGTGCTGCAGGTCGGCCGCTTAAAAGATGCCGGAAAAGTGCAGCACCAGCACATCTCGATGGCGAAGAGAAACAACGTCTGGATGGCGTTGGAGTGCGCGCGCATGTCACGAGATATTCTGGGAGCCAACGGTGTGGCCGACGATTACCCCATCATGCGGCATCTGATGAACCTCGAAAGCGTGAAGACTTACGAGGGCACGCATGATATCCACACGCTGATAATTGGGGCGAGCGTGACCGGGATTGACGCGTTTTAGGCCTTTCTCTCCTTGATCCGACAAGTTCTTGACATCTTCGCATTTTGCGAAGTATAATCTTCGCATGTTGCGAACTTGCGAGAAGCGGGATGCATGTCATCAGCCGCAAGAAGCTTAAAGAGGCCGCCGCACGGCACGCTGACCTCGAAGGCCCGCTCGACGCATGGTTTCGCATTGCGAAGAAAGCTCTATGGAGGAATCTGCCCGACGTTCGAAAGACTCTTTCGACGGCGGACGCCGTGGGTAAGTGGACGGTTTTCAACGTCAAGGGAAACCAGTACCGCCTGATTACCGAGATCAACTATGTCTTCGGCCGAATTTACATCCGCCATGTATTGACGCATGCCGACTATGACCGAGGGGGCTGGAAATCATGAGTGCGACCGCAGTCCGATCTGAATATGCCGCTCTGCTTTCGAGCACCTTGCCGGCGGTCATTCGCAGCGAGGCGGAAAACGAACGCTACCTCGCCTTACTCGAGGAACTGGACAGCAAAGGTAATCGGATGACGGCTGCTGAACGCCGCATGGCCGATCTCTTGACTCTGCTGATCGAAGACTTTGAAGAGAAGCACTACGCGCTCAAGTCGTCGGAACCCGTGGACGTCCTGAACGAACTGATGAGCGCGAACAATTTGAAGCAGAAAGACCTGCTGGACGTTTTCGGCACACCCAGCATCGTCTCCGAAGTTCTCCACGGTAAGCGGCAGCTCACTACCGAGCACATTCGCCGACTCAGCCGGCGATTCCATGTTTCTCCAGAGGTCTTTATTTAGTGCGCAGAAGCTCCTTGCGCGGGTAGTGGGTTACTTTGAATTGGTTTCAGCCGAAGGCTGGAGAATCACGCGGCTGCAGCCGCCCTCAATTATTTCGCCTACAACTTCATTCGGATTCATCGTACACTTCGCATATCTCCGGCTATGGCCGCTGGCGTTTCGGATCGGCTGTGGAGCGTAGAGGATTTGGTAGCCCTCTGGGAAGCCTACGAGCAGCGGAGGACGGAAAGAGCGGCATAGGTGAAGCGATTCATTCGATATGTGGCACTCGCGGGCGCTACTTTCTTCGGCATATTTTTCCTGTTTTTCATGTTGGACGTGTTATCACACTACAACTATGAGCACCATCGGTTTAGTCCATTCTTTAGGCACGAAACCGACGGAGCGGCGTGGATCGGCATAGGGTTGGTACTTTCAGCGGTGATTTACACGTATTTGGTGCGAACCATGAAATCAAAGTAGCCCCACTACTCTTGCGCGGAAGAGGCGTCCGCGACCCATCGACTCAAGTTAGAGTAGAAAGATTGTGCTTACTCCTTTGCAAACCGAGCGGCTGACCCTCCGCCCCTACGCGCCCTCGGACATTCCAGCGCTCATGCCACTCATCGGCGCCCGCGAAGTGGCGGCGACTACGCTGCGCATTCCGCATCCCTACTCCGAGGCCGATGCTCGGGATTTTATCGCCCGCACGGGGGAAGGTCTGTTGAACGGTAATGAGCTGCGTCTGGGCATTGTGGTGCGTGAGAGTGACACGCTGTGTGGCGGCGTGGGATTGCGCATCGAAGGCGACCATCGTCGCGCCGAACTCGGCTACTGGATCGGCGTGCCCTACTGGGGAAATGGCTACGCGACGGAAGCGGCCAAGGCGGTGGTGAAATACGGATTCGGGACGCTGGGACTGCACCGAATTTTTGCCAGCCACTTCGCTAACAACCCCGCGTCGGCGAAAGTCCTGAAAAAAATCGGCATGCGCTACGAAGGAAGCATGCGCGGCCATATCTTGAAGTGGGGGGAATTCCTCGACCTTGAGATGTACGCCATGCTCGCGTCCGATGCGGGCTCGACCTCAATTTAGAAAAGACTCAGGCGGAATAGAGTTCCGCCAGCAGTTCGTACGCTCGCCGCAGGTGCGGAATGACGATGCTGCCGCCTACCACCAGCGCCACGTTGATCGCTTCTTCCTGCTCGGCGCGCGTTACGCCCAGGCGATAGGACTGAATCGCGTGGTAGGTGATGCAGTCGTCGCAACGCAAACTGGCGGAGGCGGCCAGCCCCATTAGCTCTTTGTACTTCGCGGGCACAGCGCCTTCCAGGTAGGTGTTGTGGTCCAGGTTGTAAAAGCGCTTGACGAGGAAGTTGCCGGCCTTGTCGACGTTCTCGTTCAGGCGCGTGCGGGTGTCCAGAAAATGCCGGGCGAGAGCACTTTTTTCGGCCACCTGTTTCTCGGAGAAGAGATAGGTGGGTTCTTTGCGGTCAGTGGTCGTTGGTTGAGTGTCCATGGAGTGAAGATTAGCAGACGGGCTCCGTGGGGATTCGTGCGCGGGCGAGTCGCCCGCGCCCACACGGGCTTGCCACAGTGACTCTTGCACTTCCATCTCTGCTCCGAAGGGGATATATTCCAAAGTCGCATTTGTACTCAGGAGACATTGATGACAACCCAAACTCGCCACGAACCACACTCGAAGAATTTTGGAGAGAATCTTGAAAGCGATCTGGCGCTGGAATTTTTGCGCGTGGTGGAGAACGCGGCCATCGAATCGGCGCGCACCATGGGCCAAGGGGACCGTCAGCTGAGCGACCAGGTGGCCACCGAGGCCATGCGCAAGACGATGGACACGGTCCCGATGCATGGAACGATCGTGATCGGCGAGGGCGAGCGCGATGACGCGCCCATGCTTTATATCGGGGAGCAGGTGGGCGGGCCGTATCCGGACGGGCGCGACGTTCCGCACGTTGACATCGCTGTTGATCCGCTGGAGGGTACTAACCTTTGCGCTACCGGTTCGCCGGGGGCGATCACGGTGCTGGCGGCTGCGGAAAAGGGCGGGCTGTTGCATGCTCCGGATTGCTACATGGAGAAAATCGTGGTCGGGCCATCTTGCAAGAACGCGGTGGAGTTGGATGCTCCGGTGTCTGTCAACCTGAAGAATATTGCGCGACGGCTGCATCGCGGCGTGGAGGATCTGGTGGTGGTAGTGCTGGATCGTCCGCGGCACGAGAAGCTGATCGCCGATATTCGGAAGGCGGGGGCGCGCATCAAGCTGATTGGCGACGGCGATCTTTCGGCGGGCATTGCCGCGGCGGTGATCGGAACTGGCGTGCACGCGGTGATGGGATCGGGCGGCGCTCCGGAAGGCGTGATTACGGCGGCTGCGATCCGCTGCTTGAACGGATACATGCAGGGGCGCCTCGTGATCGACCGGCCGGAACTGGAAGAGCGCATTGCGAAGATGGGGATCAAAGACAAGAAAAGAGTTTATGAAGCGGAAGATCTGGCTCCGGGAAAACAGATGATCTTCGCCGCGACTGGCGTGACTGAGGGCGCGCTGTTGAAGGGCGTCCGATTTTTTGGCGAAGGGACGCGGACATCTTCGGTGATTCTGACTTTGCGGACTGGACGAGTGCGGTTTATTGAGAGCATCCATTTGGACAAGGGGCCGGACGTTAAGGTTCGATTTTCGTAGGCGCAGATGTATGTACAAAGTGTTTCGCGTGGAACACTTTGTTGGGGCTTAATTGTACGTATAGAAGTGTACATATATAGGCGAACAAAACGTGAAGAGGTAGGAAAGATGGGAAAAACTTGAGACCTGGAGTCATAGGTGGGGCTTGCAAGTCTTTGATAATGCTCAGGCGTCGATGCGGCTAAATAGCCACATGCGGGTACTTGTTACATTGTAATTATTACAAGACTCATTATTTTCGGCCGATGAGCCGCCGACCTGCCATATTTTGCTCAGCCTTATACTGTTGCGTAGCTTCGAGGAGGTAAATCGCGTCGATGATCGAGCTCACGAACCTGCGCAAGGAATTTGACGATCTGGTTGCAGTCGAGAATCTGACGCTTAGCATTTCCAGTGGGGAGATCTATGGACTGATTGGACCGAACGGGGCCGGAAAGACGACGACGATCCGCATGATATGCGGGTTGTTGGAGGCCACCCAGGGAGAAGTACGAGTTGCCGGGATCGACGTGCTCAGCGAACCGGAGCAAGCACGGCAGTATATCGGGTACCTGTCTGATTTCTTCTCGGTGTATGAGGATCTGAAGGTCTGGGAGTATCTAGATTACTTTGCACATGCTTACAAGATGCCGGAATCGGAGATTCCTGCACGAGTAAGTGAAGTGATTGCGCAGGCGGGGCTCGAGGTGAAGCGGGACGGGGTGATTCGCGGACTGTCGCGCGGGATGAAACAGCGGTTGGGGATTGCGCGCGCCATGATCCATCGTCCGAAGGTGCTGGTTTTGGACGAACCGGCATCGGGGCTCGATCCCAAAGCGCGGATCGAGTTACGAAACTTGCTGCTCTCGGCACGAGAAGAAGGAGCGACGATTCTAATTTCGTCGCACATCCTTACTGAGCTGGAGGGTTTTTGCACTTCGATCGGGATTATGGAAAAGGGCCGACTGGTGCGCAGCGGGCGCTTGGAAGAAGTGATGTTGGCCGCCACTCCGACGCGAACCGTGCGGCTGCAATGGCTGGGCGAAGGGCGAGCGCAGATTGAGGCCCGGCTCGGAACGTTGGCAACCGTTTCGGAATTGAAACTGAGCGAAAACGAAGGCGAGTTTGTCTTTTCCGGATCGGACAATGAGTTATCGCAGGCGCTGGCTGACCTGATTACGAGCGGAGCCCGAATCTTGTCCTTCCGGGAAGTGAAGCAGACGGTGGAAGAAATGTACATGAAGCTTTCGACGCACGAGGTGATGTGATGATGCCGATCTGGAAGAACCCCGAGTTTGTTCGGCATTTTCGTGCGGAGCTGCGCATAGCGAGGGCTTTGACTGTTGCCGCCGTGGTGGTTGTGATCGCGATATTGATTTGGTTGGGCTGCTGGGGTTCGCGTGCGTCGGAAATGGCGCTCGTGCACCAACGATCAGTGCACTTTTCTGCTGAACGCTTGGCGGAAATGGACCGGCAGACTCCGGTAGTCGTGTGGTTCGGCTTCTGCCGCATCCTGATGTATGCACAGCTGGGCGTTCTGACGTTCTGGTCGTTGTTTTCGTGCGCGCAGTCAATTTCAGGCGAACGGGACCGGAAGACCTGGGATTTTCAGCGTGCAACGAGGCTCAGCGCGGGAGAGTTGCTAACCGGGAAGCTTTTCGGCGAGCCAGTATTGGCTTATTTCATTATTGTCTGTTGTTTGCCCGTCGCTCTGCTGGCTGGCCTGATGGGACGGGCCCGGCTGGGAAATATCGCCGGAGCTTACCTCTTGATTATTTCGGGAGCGATCTTCCTTGGCATGACTGGCCTGTGGCTTTCCACCTTGTTCGAAAGCCGCAGCAGGGGTGTGGGCCTGATTGGTACGTTTGGCCTCTACCTTATCTGCGCTCTCATGGTGCAGGCCAGGGATAGCAATTTCCCCGGGGTGGCCGCGCTAAGTCCACTGACAGGATTCATACCGCTCTTTGACAAGGACGCCGGCTTCGGACTGCCCGGAATTTTCGGCAGTCCGGTTCCCTGGGTTGGGCTGACTTTGCTGCTCTATTTGACGTTCGGAGCGTGGCTGGTGCTGACGCTCGTGCGGACGCTGCGGAAGGACTACGCCGAGATGAGGTCGTTGTCTCGATGGCAGGCCGTGGGTTGTGCAGCTTTCCTGAACTTCATAAGTTATGTATTCTATGTTCCCCGCAGTTGGACCACGTGGGATCCGTTCGTCAAATTCATGGTGGCTGAGAACGGTTTAATTCTGTTCGCCATGGGGCTGGCCATGCTCACATCGTCTGAGAGGCTGCGGGTCTGGTGGCGAACCCGTAGCGCGGCGCGGTGGGCACTTTTTGCAGAGGATGGTCCGCAGTGGCCATGGCTCACGCTGTCGGCGGCGGTGGGATACGCATTGCTGGTGTGGGGGCTATTCGCTTGGAAGGACAATTTGGGGTTTGAGTCTGGGGCGTTGAAAGTAGGTTTAGTGGAGTTTGCGGTCGTGCTGATCTTTATCACGCGCGACATAACATTTATACAGTGGTGCCGGCTCACGCGTATGCGAGCGCCGGTTCTGAAGGGTGTTCTTTTTGCAGGGCTCTACTACTTCGCGGCTATTGTTCTTAGCGTCGTCTCCAGCGTCTATTCCCCAACTCGCGGTCCGTACTTCTATTCTTTGCTAACCCCGGTGGGCGCGTTTGAGTTAGTGCCTCCCGATCTTCAATTTCCGATAGCGGTTTTTGTTGGGATGGGAATTCAGTTGGCGGTCATTGTTCTTCTGGAGCTGGCCATTATGGCGAGGCTGCGACACGCCGTTGGTGAGGTAAGACTCTCTGTAGCTCGCTAATTTCTCCTGCTACAGTCGGGTCGCGCGGGCAAACAGCAGGTCCTTCGCTGCGCTCAGGATGACAACTCAGTTGAGATGCCAGTTACTTGAGATGGCCCGCACCCGGCTTGCAGCACCCGCTCATCGCAAAGGACGCGATGAGAGGGCCGTCTGTGTTGTTTACAACTTCTGGCTGCGGATGAGCGGGAGAATGACAAAAATTACCGTCAGCAGAGGGGTGAGCGCCGGAATCAGTACTGCCCAAAGCAATGGCCGCGGCGCGAAACTAACCACTAGCGCGTCGGTCAGGCCAACCACTACCAGCACGGTCGCCATCCTCAAAGGCCACTTTAGCTGAGAAGAAATCTCCATAATGATTCCAGCTACCGCCTGCTCAATGATGCTCAAACGTATGGGGTTTGTAAAGCGCGCTAATTTCCGTTTTGAGCGCAGATAGTTTGTGATGGGAAAGGTCAGCGTCGGGCTGCCGGCATTCCCACGTCTCGAAAACGGCGAGACGTGGAGCACCCGGCTGTTAGGGTCTGTGATCGCACGGGCAAACAGCAGGTCCTTCGCTTCGCTCAGGATGACAAATTAGTTGAAATGGCCGGCACCCGCCCCTTGCAAGGGCGCCACGAGTGGGGCGCCCGGCCCAATGAGGTTGATTCCGCACGGTGAGCCTTGGCCTCAGCGGCTAAAGCCGTCGGAATCGAGGGCGTGAATCGCAGCGGTGAACCGCTGCGCCACCCAAAGGCAACGGCCGCGGGCGGGGGCGCCCGCGCTACACAAAACCGGCCGCCCAAAAGCAGGTCCTTCGCTTCGCTTAGGATGACAAATTATTGGAGATGGCTCGCACCCACCCTTTGCTATGGGGCCGCACGGGGTGGGCACCTGCCCGCCCAAGCGGAGCTTGGACGGGGCACCCTCTTGGGCAGAGTTCGATCCCACCCGCTACAGAAGATCCCGGTAGCATTCCAGCGCTACCCTTACCAGTTGACTCCTGGTGCGCACTTCTGTTTTTGCGAATAGCTGCTGGAGCGTGTTCTTCACTACGCTTTCTGAGACGTCTAAGTGCGATGCTATTTCCTTGTTCGATAGACCCTGAACCACGAGCCTAAGTACTTCGGATTCGCGATTGTTCAGGGGTGTCCTCTCTTGTTGATCGGATTCCGCTGGAGAAGAGTCCGCAGTGGCGCTGCGTTCTTCGGTCACATCGGCGATGATCGCGGCTAGCCGGGGAGCTGTCCCCTCTTTGTAACTTGAGAACCACACGTTTGCCAGAAAGGATTCTCCATTGCCTCGATGGCCGCGGCATTGCATGGAAGTCCTGAACTGCGGTCCCTCTTCCCAGCGCAAAGCGTGATGTAACCCGGGCAAGAAGGCAGCGATTGGCTGGCCCAGCAGATGTCCGTCGCGCGGGAGCAAGAGTTCGGCGGCTGCCTGGTTGGCGAGTTCGATGAATCCGCGCTCATCGACGGTGACTATTGCGGCTGGACTGGTTTCGACCAGCACGCGCAAGCGCTCCTGGGAGGCCAATCGCAGGCGGCGGTTGCGCAGGACTTCAGAGATGAACAGTCCGGAGCCGACCAGCGCCAAGGCTTCAAAACTGGTACGGAGGGGAGCGTCGGCAGGGTCGAGGTTGCTGAAACGCTCGCTGAGCAGCGCACACGCGATACCCATAAGCACGAGCGCCCACCTGGGCAGAAACCCGGCCGCGAGCATGATGGGAAACAAATAAAGAAAACCGAGCGAGACGTAGGGCTTCGTCCACCAGTCTGTGGCAGCGATTACCAGCACGATGCCCAAGCTGGTTAGCAGGATGGGGGGGCGGTTCCGGGGTTCCCAGATCCATTCCAAATTCAACATAGGTTCAACACAGGTCTCGACTGAATCGGTGATTATCCCACGACTTGCGGCTATTCCTCAGTAATCAAACGATTATAGAGAGGTCAGAGGTTAGAGGTCAGAGGGCAGAGGTTTGGAGCTTAGAGGTTTGACTTCATCGGTTTCTTGCGACTCAATCGGATGATTGGCTGATCTGCGTACTTGCGGGAATCTAAATATTCGCGGCCATGCCGTTTGAGTGTCTCCCCTGAATCGGAATTCAACGATACATAAGGTTAGACGCGATGCGACGGCTCGGGAGAAGTGTCCCCGGAAGGGGACGGAGATGGAAACGGCGAATGCTCTGCGACTGCAGAACAGGTTGGGGCAATCAATTGGGAGATATTCAATCGGAGCCTGAATGATTCGCCGCGTCGTTGATTTTGCTCTTAACAACCGGCTGCTGGTGTTGGGTTTTGCGCTGCTGCTGTTCGCCGGAGGGATTGTTGCGTTTCATGACCTTCCCATCGAGGCCTATCCCGACGTAGCCGACAACTACGTCGAGATCATTACGCAATGGCCGGGGATTTCGGCGGAACAGATCGAACAGCAGGTCACGATTCCACTCGAAGTGGTAATGAACGGAATTCCGCATGTGGTGCATCTGCGATCGTTCTCGCTCTTCGGACTTTCCGATCTGAAGCTGATCTTCGACGAAGAATCGGACAACGACTGGAACCGGGAGCGGGTACTGGAGCGGCTGAGCCAGGTCACCCTGCCTCCGAACGTCGTTCCGCAAATGGGCACGGACTGGAGCCCGGTCGGCCAGATTTATTTCTTCACCCTGCACAGCACCAATCCGGCATATGACGCAATGGAGCTGAAGTCCATTGAAGATTGGGTCATCGAAAAGAATTTCAAGGCTGTGCCCAACATTGTGGACGTTGCCAGTTTCGGCGGCCCCACTCGCGAATACCAGGTCCGGGTTGACCCTAACAAACTTGTCGCTTACGGGCTGAGCCTGGCACAGGTCGAGCAGCAGCTCATCAACAACAACGTGAACGCGGGCGGCAGCTTCATACAGGAGGGTCTGCAACAGATCAACGTGCGATCTGTCGGACTGGTTGACCGTGCGCAGGACATCGAACAGACGGTCATCCTGACCAAGAATGGCACGCCGCTGCGCGTGAAGGACATTGCGGTGGTTTCACAAGGTCCAAAGATTCGACTCGGTCAGTTCGCGCGAGCTTGCACTGCTTGTCCCTACGGTCCCGGCGGTGCAATCCAGCGCGACGACGGCAAGATTGTCGATAACGACGATGTCGTGTCGGGCATCGTGCTGTTGCGGAAAGGCGCGGTGGCGGAGGCCGCGCTGCAAGGCATCCACGACAAAGTGGAGGAGCTGAACAATCATATTTTGCCTCCTGGGGTGAAGGTTGTTCCTTTCATCGATCGCAGCGATCTGGTTCACTTCACCAGCCACACGGTGCTGCATAACCTTACGGAAGGCATGATCCTGGTATCGATCATCCTGTTTATATTCCTGGGCAATGTCCGCGGCGCGCTTATTGTTGCGGCGACCATTCCATTTTCGTTGTTGTTTGCGTCCATTTGTTTGGACTTGAGGCACATTCCCGCGAACCTGCTGTCGCTGGGTGCGTTGGATTTTGGGATGGTGGTGGATGGCGCGGTGGTGATGGTGGAAAACATCGTGCGGCACTTGGGCCGCAAGAACGGAGGCTCCAAAACGGCGCGCGAACAGATTAGCGACGCTTCACACGAAGTGCAGCGGCCGGTGTTCTACGCGATCGCTATCATCATTACGGCCTACTTGCCTATCTTCACGCTGCAGCGCGTGGAGGGGCGGCTGTTTCATCCCATGGCCTGGACGGTAGCTTTTGCGCTGCTTGGGGCCTTGCTGTTCTCGATTTTGATCGCGCCGGTGCTGGCTAGTTTCGCGTTCCAGAAGGGGGCGCAGGAATGGCACAACCCCATCATGCACTTCGTGATTGAGCGGTATCGTACTGCCGTTCGCTGGGCGATTCGTCATCGCGGGGTCACGGTCGGTGTGTGTGTGTTCATGGTGGCGGTGGGGGGTTATCTGACGATGAGCGGCGCGATCGGTTCTGAATTTCTGCCGCACCTGGATGAAGGCGCGCTGTGGGTGCGCGGGACGCTGGCGCCTAGTACCGGGCCGGACGAGGGTATCCGGATCGCAAACCAGGCACGAATTGTGCTTTGCTCCTTCCCGGAGGTGCCGCAGTGTACCAGCCAGGTGGGACGTCCGGATGACGGCACGGATACTACGGGTTTTTTTAATACCGAGTTTTTCGTTGACCTCAAGCCGAAAGAGGAGTGGCGGCCCGTGTTCCGCGAGAACAAGGACGAATTGATTGCCGCCATGAATCGCGAACTCGACAAAATCCCCGGTGTGGTCTGGGGATTTTCGCAGCCCATCGAAGACAACATGGAAGAAGCCGTCAGCGGAGTGAAAGGCGCATTGGCCACGAAGATTTATGGCGATGATTTGAAAGTCTTGGAAGAAAAGAGCGATCAGATCGTCGATATCATGCGGCGGATCAATGGCATTGAGGATCTGGGAGTCTTTCGCGTGCTGGGCCAGCCCAATCTGAACGTGACGGTAAAACGCGATCAAGCCGCTCGTTACCAGATCAACGTCGCCGACGTGCAGGATGCGATTCAGACCGCGGTTGGAGGGAGTGCGCTCACCCAGGTGCTGCAAGGCGAAGCGCGCTACGACCTCACGCTGCGCTATCTTCCGCAATACCGGGACACTAAGGAAGCGATCGAGAATATTCGACTGCTATCGCCCTCTGGCGAACGAGTGTCGCTGGCGCAGCTCTGCAAGATAAGCGTGACCGATGGCGCTTCGGAAGTTTATCGCGAGGGCAATCGGCGCTATGTTGCCATCAAATACAGCGTTCGCGGGCGCGACCTGGGCAGCACGGTGGAAGAGGCGATCAAGAAAGTGAACGAACAGGTCAAATTGCCGAACGGATACAGCATCGATTGGGAAGGGGAATACGAGAGCCAGAAGCGAGCCAACGAGCGGCTGCTGATCGTTTTGCCGATCACGATTCTTCTGATCTTCATCATTCTCTACACCATGTTCAAATCGTTTAAATGGGCGCTGCTGATTCTGGTGAATATTGCCATCGCGCCGATTGGCGGTCTGCTGGCACTCTTGATCACCGGCACTAATTTTAGTGTTTCGTCCGGCGTGGGTTTCTTGGCGCTGTTTGGAGTGTCGGTGCAGACGGGAGTCATCATGCTGGAATACATCAATCAGCTGCGCGCGCGACGGTATTCAGTGGAGGACGCCGCGGTTGAGGGGGCCGTGTTGAGGCTGCGGCCGATCATGATGACCATGCTGGTGGCCACTCTCGGGCTGCTGCCGGCTGCTCTTTCGCATGCTATCGGTTCCGATTCTCAGCGTCCGTTCGCGATCGTTATTGTCGGAGGGCTGATCGCGGCGCTGGTAATGAGCATCTTCCTGCTGCCAACTCTTTATGTGTGGATGGCTGGCGAGCGCGATGTGCTGCCGAGTGCGGAGGGGGAGTTTGAAGAGGGGGAGCATGTCGATTGACGACAGAAGCCGACATGGTTACTACCTGGCATTGACGGCAGTTTCAAGACACCCCCTCTCGATTGCGCTGCCAGCACCGACTCATCGCAAAGAACGCGATGAGTGGGGCATCCGGCACCCGGCTCGACCTAAAACAGAATCCTGATCCCCCCCTGAACCGTGGAGAACCTGGTGGCGCTGACGGGAGTGTTTACGTTGTGAAAATTGTAAGAGCCTTGCAGTCCCAGGCGCGAAGTAAGCTGATACAAGATTCCCGCGCCGACGTTGGCCCCAAACTTCGACCCGCCCGGACTAAACGTGTAGTCTCCGATGCCACCGTTGATGAATGGCCTGAGCTGGTGTTGTGGAGCGGCCAAATAGAGCTTCGCGTTGGCTGAGAACTGGTAGATATCCACATTGACGCTCATGCTGCCGGGGAAGTGCTGATATCCAAAGATGCCTTCGATCGAGGCATAGGAGTCCACGAGGTATTCCAGTCCGGCGTTGAGACTGAAGCCGGTATCGAATGCATTGGAGAAAGTTCCCTGCGGGAATCCGGCACCGAGGTCCAGGAAGACGGCGAGCTTATCCGTCGATGGAGTGATCGGAGGAGTGCCGCTGGTGCCGCCACCGGTCACCTGTCCGCTGCTGACATAGGTGGTTGCGAATCCGGGATTGCCAGTTGCGATGACGTCGAAGACGCAGTCCGCGTGCGCGTTCTTGCCGGTTACTGCGTGGCACGCCTGCTCCGCAAATCCCCGGCTGGCGGGGTGCTGCACGGGTGTAACTCCCGGGAGCGTGCAAGACCCATTCTGTGAGGGCCACGTCGGGACCGTGAATGTGCTGGTCGACGTACCCGGCGCATAGTCGAATAGGCTGGTGGCATCGGTAATGCGCCAGGCGTCGCCGAACTTGTGGTAGAGGTCGGTATAGCGCTGGCTTACTGAAGTCGGCGTCACGCCCATTTGAGTGCCATCCGGAAGAGACGGCAACCAATTGGGCGCGGTGATGGCGGCCAGGAGTCCTCCCGAGGACGGAGGCGCGACAAAGGCCTGCAGCACGTTCCCGTTGCCCGGGGTGCTATCGGTGGACGGAGCGTGGACGACATCCACGTCGAGGTACCACTTGCTCTGGCTGGCCCACCACCCGGGCGTCGCGTACAAGACGTTATTGTCGGGGAAATCGATTTCAAGGCCGCCAGGCATTGAAGTCTGCGCGATTCGGCCGCCGCTTCCGAGGCTAAGCCCGGCCGGGCCGAGCGTTGTGAGCACGCCATCGACTCGGAGCTGGAGTCCGCTGGGATCGGGAACACCGCTGAGATTCGGCTCGTAGGTGACGCGGTGTCCGGCAACGCGCGCGGCAACGGCCGTATTGAGGCTCACGCACGAGGCGACCCCATCATAGGCATCCGGCCCGGGAGTGAAGTTGGTGGCGATGGGCGACTGCCGCGTCTGGATCTCCAGGCCGTCAGCATCGCGCAGGGAGACATACTCGCCGGCACCCTGGAAGTTGTAGTGGACTCCGTTGGCGGTGGTGAGGTGCGGGTCGCCGTCATCGGTTAACGCGCCTGTGTTCCCGGGATCAAGCCAGTCTTTGAGGCGGGTGGCTGACGTGCCGCCGCCAGTCCAGCTCACGCTGAACTTTCCATAGTAGTCGGTGGGGGTGGGGTTGCCGGCCATGCAGGCCGCATCTCCTCCATGGTTCTGGCCGATGCATCGTTGGGTGTCGGTTCTAAACAGGCATGCACCGGACGAGCCATCTTCGGTACCGGCCACGTTAAAAACGACCTGCCAGTGGTTGCCGGTGGGATCAAGCGGGCCCAGGTAATCGGCGCTTTGCGGCGGAGTGTTGGATAAACTGATCGCCTTTACATCATCCTCGGGGTGATGGATTACCACCGTGGACGGAGGCGCAACGCCAGTGGCGTCCCAACCAGCATACCAAACGTTGAAGCTGGGATCCGGCGTCGTCGAAAGCAGCAAGAGTGCGAAATCGCTTGGGGCATAATTGGCAACCAGAATCGACCCGGTCTGGGTATCGGTCAGTGGGCCGGTGGTGTGAGTGCCGCAGGTTGGCGACTCGAAGTTCCAATACACCACAACCGTGGACGCGTCGGCACCCTCCATACAATGATTCGCCGTCAGGAAATAGTTTGTGAAGTCATGTGGGATGTCATTGAGCAAGTTGCCCGTGCAAGCACCCGTTCCGTCGATGGTGTACAGGCCCACCGCTTGTATCTGGCTGCGCCACGGATTGCCCTGAGGGCAGATCACATCGATTTCGCATGAGCCCTCGACCCCACCGAGAGGGCCCGTTTGCGAGTATCCCTGGTTGACCTTGCCAATCTGTATTACTGGCTGGGAAGCGCCGGTGGGCACGAATACCTCCACCACGATCTCAGCGCCTTCGATGACCGGGGTCCACAGGCTGCCGACCCGGCTGCGGTTCCTGGATGTGTATGGACCCTCCGCGTGGCTGTGTCCGGGATCGTAGATCCAGAGTTTTCCGCCTTCGGGCATGTCGAAGCGAGTGATGCCAAGGTTGAGGCTGGTTGCTGACGGCGACTGGATGCGCAATCGCCACAGCCGGCCGTCGGGGAGGTTCTGCCAAGTACCGGAATTGTTCAGGGTATAGGCAACGTCGGCGGCAATGGCGAAGCGACGCGGACGGGGATGCAGGCGGTCTTTAGCTCGCTCCCGGTCCTCAGCCACCAAGGGGGCACTGTCGAACTTGGGCAAAGCCTTGACCTCAACCTGATCCTGCGATTTGTCGTTCAACGCGAAGCTTCTGGGCTGCTCGTACATCTTTGCGAATCCCGACACCGCGAATACCAATACCGGGACTGCTAAGAAAAGTCTGCGAGCCAGCAAGGCCGCGCAGCCGAGTAACCATTCGACAGACCGATTTTTCTTCATGGTGTCCTCTTTGCGGAATAGTGTTGCCTACTGTCGCACCGTTACAAGGAATCTTGACAACCCCGTCGGTTCCCCTGATCTGAACCTCACGCCGGAAGCGCACGTCTCCCTGTTACAATCGCTAGCTTCATGATTCAAGGGAACTTCCTGCCCGACAGAAGCGTACTTCTCGTGTGCTGTTAAAGACGGATCGGCGGCGAGCGGTCGGGACACTGCCCCTAAAGGGGCTTTTCGTTTGAAAGAACTAACGGTATCGCTGAAGCGATACCCTGATACGAAACGCGTTGCTGCTAGCGGCGCGGTCGAGCTGTGCTCGGCTTGGGACGGGCGGGGACGCCCGTCGCTCCACCAGGTGGGCGTCAGGGGAGTCTGGTTTTGGAAGAAGCCCAGGTTGTCGGATTGCTGGTCCGTCGCTGCGTTGGGGGCGATGCTGCGGCTTGGGAAGAGATTGTGCAGCGCTATCACCGGCGGATATACAACGTCTGCTACCGGTTTGCTGGGGATTCGGACAATGCCCAGGACCTCACCCAGGAGGTCTTTATCAAGATGTACCGGACGCTGAACACCTATGACTCGGGTAAGGGCGCGTTCATGACCTGGGTCACCACCATTACACGCAACCTGCTAGTGGATCACTTCCGGAAGTCTAAAGGCGACCGGATCACGGATTCTCTGGATTCTGCTCCCTCGGAACATGAAGATTCGCAACCACTTAGCGAGCAGATCGCCGACCGGGGGCTGCCTCCGGATGCCGCCGTGCAGAGCCGGGAAACGCGGGAAATGGTGCATTTGGCGCTGCAGAAGCTGTCTCCGGAGCTGCGGGAAGCGGTGATTCTGCGGGATTTACAGGATATGGACTATCGGGAAATTGCTACGGCTTTGAGGGTTCCGGAAGGGACCGTCAAGTCAAGAATTAACCGGGGACGGGCGGAACTTGCACGGCTCCTACAACGTACATATAGGCAGGTGATCTGATGCCAGGTGAAACAAAACATGGGATCGAGTGCGCGGAGTTCGAGGCGCTGCTCAGTGAAGCCCTGGATGGTGACGGGCAGTTGAGTCCGGCTCGCAAGGAGAGCTTCGAGGCTCATCGGCGGGTGTGCGGGATTTGCGGTCCGCTGTTTGCGGAGGTGCAGGCGGGGCAGCGGTGGCTGCGGTCACTTGAAGCGGTCGAGCCTCCGGTGCATCTGGTCCACAATATTCTGACGGCTACCAGCGGAGTGGTGAGCACGCGTGAGCTGGCGGCGACGCGCGATGGCAGGACGACTCCGTTCAGCGAGCGGATGCGGGAGCGGTGGGATTCCTTCTTCAGTCCGGTGGCGGTGTTTGTGCGTCAGCCCCGGTTTGTGATGTCGTTTGGGATGATCTTCTTCTCGTTCTCGCTGGCGCTGAGCGCGGCGGGGGTAAAGCCGAAGGACGTAGCCAAGGTTTCGCTGCGGCCGTCGGCGTTGCGCCATACCTATAACGACGCGCAAATCAAAGTGGTGAAGTACTACGACAATATTCGCTTTGTGTATGAAATCGAATCGAAGCTGCGCGAGCTGAAGCGGGCTAACACTCCTGCCGAGCCCGGGCCCGATGAACGGAAAGAGGAACAGAAAGAAAATCGCAAGAACAACACCAGTGGGCAACCAGACAATGGTCGGCCAGACCAGAGACAGGATCGTAACTATTCCCAGGAATACAACCAGCCGGTTTTAGCGGCACTGCGGTCCGGGGCCCCCATCGCGCCGGTTTTGCGCGATGGGGTTGGGAATGCTCTACCTGCCGTGACTGTGACCACGAATCGGAGGTTTGTATGAACTGCGCCAATCATGCTGACGCGTCAGCAGTGGCCTATTGCCGCACTTGCGGAAAGGCACTGTGCGCGAACTGTACACGTCCCGTGCGGGGCGTGATCTATTGCGAAGATTGTCTGGGAGCGAAAATGGAAGGCGTTCCGGCGGGGACTTCTGCTGGTGCTTCGGGATTCGTTTCCGGCGGCTACACGCAGACGCCATACTCACAGACGGCGGCCGGTCAGGTTGCGCCGCCTCCGGTCGTAAGCAGCGGTCCAAACCCTGCGGTGGCCGGGATTCTCGCCGGATTCTTTCCCTTCGGCGTGGGCGCGGTTTACACCGGACAATATGCCAAGGGGCTCGCGCATTTGGCTACTTTTGTCTTGCTCGTCGCCGGCGCCAACGCCAGCGACACTGGACACAGCGAGGCGTTGGGCATTATCTGCGGCTTTGGCATTGCCTTCTTTTACGTCTACCAGATTATTGATTCGGTGCGCACGGCGAAGGCGATTCAGATGGCGCAGCCGGTACCGGATCCGTTCGGGCTGGCGGCAACCTTTGGCGGTGGAACAAAGATCGAGACCAGCAAAGTTCCGATGGGCGCGATTGTGCTCATTTTGCTGGGCGTACTCTTCCTGCTGCATACCATGGGCTTAACCGAATTCGGCCTGGATCGCTTCTGGCCGTTGATTTTGATCTTTGTCGGCGGCTGGATGTTTGCGCGGAACTGGGGTTCGCTGGGTTCGCACGCTCCGAACTGCGAATGTTCACGCTGCCGCACGCGGCGGATGGTAGGCCCCGGGCTGGCGGCTCTTACCATGTGCCAATGTGCGCGCTGCCGCACCCGGCGGATTATGGGGCCGGTGATACTTGTTACCATCGGTGTGCTGTTCCTGCTACAGAGCATGCACGGGCCAAGCTTTTGGCATGGCACCTGGCCGGTGGTGCTGCTCGCGATCGGCGGAGTCAAGTTGCTGCAAGGTAACGCTTCGATGGAAGGACATATTCCGTTCGCGGGGTTCGGCGCCAAACCGGCAGGTGAAGGGCCGATTCCTCCAGAGCCTCCGGCTCCGCCAGCGCCTCCAGTTCCGCCCAGCAGTGAGGTGAACCGTGGCTAGCCCGACGATGACTCCTCCTCCGCCACCGATTCCGCCGCGTCTTCCACATCGTTCGATGGCCGGGCCGGTGGTACTGATCCTGCTGGGAGTGCTGTTCCTGCTGGGAACGATGGGTGTTCTCAACTGGCACAGTCTCTGGATGCTGTTCGGCCGGTTCTGGCCCGCACTGCTGATCCTGTGGGGCGTGCTCAAGCTGATCGAACATGAACAGGCCAAACGCCTGGGCCAACCGGCGCGGGGCATTGGAGTCGGTGGCGTTTTCCTGATGCTGTTCCTGATCGGCTGCGGACTAACCGCAACCCAGTTGGCACGCGTGGACTGGAAGAATCTCGGGGATCACATCCAGATCGGGGATGACCAAGATCTGGACGAAATTTTTGGCGGGTCGACGTACGACTACAGCGACGAACTGAGCCAGGACATCGCGGCGGGCAGTACTCTCCACGTCAATGATGAGCGGGGCACGGTCACGATCAATGTGGGGGATGGCAAAACGATGAAGGTTTCGGTGCGCAAAAAAGTCCGCGCCGAAGAGGAGAAGGACGCCGAAAACTATAACGGCAAGACCCATCCGCAGATCACCGTTGCCGACAAGGTGGTGACGTTGAACGCCAACACGAAGGGCGCGGGCGACAAGGGCGTGACCGCGGACATGGATATTTACGTGCCGGCCAATACGGCGCTGGTGATCACCTCGGGCAGAGGCGATGTGACGGTGACGGGGATGACCAGCAATGTTGAGGTCAACCACCATCGCGGCGAAGTCAACATCAGCGACCACACGGGAAACGCCACGCTGAACCTCGACGGCAGTTCGGCGCGGCTGCAACATCTGAAGGGCGACGTCACCATTCAGGGCAAGGCCAACGAAGTGGACGTGGAAGATGTGGACGGCGCGGTTCATCTGAACGGAGAGTTTCAGGAAAGCGTGCGGCTGGTGCGAGTGAGCAAGACGGTGAGTTTCCACTCCTCGCGCACGGAAATGGAATTTTCGCGGCTGGATGGGCGGCTGGATCTGGACTCGGGCGACCTGCGCGCCGATTCGCTGCTCGGACCGATGCGCTTGACGACCCGGTCGAAGGATATCTCGCTGGAAGGCTTGTCGGGCGATCTGCGGCTGGAGGACGCGAACGGGACCGTTGCGGTCGGACTGCATAAGCCGGGGAACATACAGATCGATAATCGCAAGGGAGACGTGCAGGTTACGATTCCGCCGAATACTCCGATCAAAGTGGAGGCGCGCACCCGAGAAGGCGAGATCGAGAGCGACTTCGAGGAGATCAAAGTCGAAAATAAAGATAACCAATCAAGCGCCAGCGGATCGATTGGAACGAACGGGCCGCGGCTGGTGATGAACTGCGATAAGGGAGCGATTGAGATCCGCAAGGGAACGGTTGCGGTGGTGGCTCCGGCTCCGCCGGTTCCGCCCGCTACGCCGGGGAAACCGGGCAAGCCCGCGAAGGCGCTCCCGGCGCCTAAGGCGAAGCCGGTGGAGAGCGAGAACTAGGAGGGCGGGTCGCAGCTCTCAGCTCTCAGCTCTCAGCTCTCAGCTTTCAGTTCACCGCCTTACTCGCAACCGCAGGGGCCGGCGTCGCGATTGCGACTTACCGATAAGACATTCTCAGGATTGATTCAGGAAGGCGCTCGCCCTGAATCGGGATCCTGGAAGCTGCCGTATTGATCTCGTCAACATCCTCCGACTTCAACTCCACCGAAGCGGAGCCGATGTTCTCCTCTAGCCGATGTACCTTCGTTGTTCCAGGAATCGGGACGATCCACGGCCTCTGCGCGAGCAGCCACGCCAGCGCGATTTGCGCGGGGGTAGCATTCTCTCGTTGGGCGATTTGCTTCAGAAGATCCACCACCGCCAGGTTTGCGCTGCGAGCCTCCTCGGTGAACCGAGGGAATACTGCTCGGAAGTCGGTGCTTTCGAACTTCGTGGAGACATCAATCTTCCCCGTCAAGAATCCGAATAGAGCACAAGAAAAGAGGATACCTGCGGCCAATTCAATATCACTGATACCATTTCTGCAAGTTGTCGTGCTGTGTTCTAAGCGAGTGGTCTGCAAACCGTAATTTGAATCGCCAAGCTGGACAAAAAGTCGTAACCTTCGACCGTGGAACGCTGGGCCGTCAACACGCTTCGTATCCTCGGAATCGTTGGTACTGTCGTGCTCGTCGTCGGTGGCTGCTATCTACTGCTTCTCATTGCATGGGCCGTCTTCATCAGGGGTGGGCTGACGCGCTTCGGCTGGATCAAGACGGTGGCCAGGCAGGAGAAGACGAAGTTCCGCGGTCGCGGTCGCGTCGGGTGGGCCTTCACCTTCGCTGCCGCCGCCTACAATCTGGTTCGATTGCCGAAGCTCATCGCGGAAAAGGCTTGATGGCAAAGCTTGCCGCCTTCGCCAAGGCTTTTGTCGGTCGCTGGCGCATCGTCGAGATGGACGTTTGGACAGAGACTTCCTTGATCTCGTCGAGACGCGCATCTGACATTCAAAGGCGCGGCGGACGGCGAAATCGCCTTCGGCGCACTGAAGGGCTTCCTCGATGTTCGCGGCACTCGCGACGGTTCGGCGTGCGCGGAGTTCTCGTGGGAGGGGGGAAATCGGGAGGAAAATGATGAGAACGACCCGGCCTCCGGTCGTGGATGGGTTGTCCTTGGCACTGCAGGCCGCCTCGTCGGACACTTCTACATCCACAACGGCGACGATTTTCAGGCTTCGTATGCGATCGTGCCTGACTTCTTCAACGGCCTGTGAGGGCGTCGCCCGGAATCAATCTGCTGGAGGGGGATATTAGCTGCGATTGATGACACACTTCGCCGGCTTGCGACGCCGGATCGCTTTGGGCCGCCTGCGCCCGCGTTGCTCTTCATCCGGCCAAGACCGCGCGGATGCCGTCGACGACATATTGCACGGCAAGCGCCGCCAGCAGCACGCCGAGCAGCCGCGACAGGACGATATTGCCGGTGTGCCCGAGCATGCGGCTGAGCCGGCCGGCCAGAAGGAAGGTGGCCAGGCAGGAAAGCGAGACCCACATCATCAGACCGCCAGCAACAGCCCGACCAGGAGCATCTGTCCGTAGGCCCGTCCGGCGAGCAGCACGGTCGCGGTGATGGCGCCGGCGCCCGCCATCAACGGAATGGCGAGCGGGAAGGCGGCGATGTTGCGCACATGCTCCTCGACCGCCTCTTCGGCCGCTTGTCCTTCGCGGCGCATACGCACGCCGAGCACCATCTCAAACGCGATCGCGAACAACAGCAGGCCGCCGGCGATGTGGAAGGCCGACAGCGAAAGACCGAGCGCGCGAAGCAGGAGATCGCCGAGCAGCGCGGTGCCGATGAGGTTCGCGCCGGCGATGAGACTTGCGCGCGCGGCGACATCGCGCGCGCGGCGCGGCAGGCCCTCGGTGACGGCGAGGAAAGTCGGCGCGAGTTCGATTGGTCGACCACCACAAGCAATGTCACAAGCGCCGTTATGGTGAAGTCGAGCGGCATCCGGATGCAATTTCTCTCGCGCTTGGGCAGGGCAGGTTGAGGGGTCGAAAGGTTGTCGGCAAGCAATTTGCGCCGCCGAAAGCGGCCCAACCCCACGCCTAAACTTGTTCCACAGGGGGCCGAGGAATTGGCGCTTAGGACATTGAAAATCCAACGGAAAATCATACATACCTGCAGCCGATAAGGGTGGCGCGGGAGCCTCCGGTCGGCTATGAACGAAACGCAGATTCGCGCAGGGTCCCGGACAACTTGGCAGACGACAACGATCTCCCGCCGGCAGACGGCGGACCGTCCGATATTCGGCCCATTTCCATCACCGAGGAAATGAAAAAGAGCTACCTCGATTACGCCATGAGCGTAATCGTGATGCGCGCGCTGCCCGATGTGCGCGACGGGCTCAAGCCGGTGCAGCGCCGCATCTTGTATGCGATGTGGCACGACCTGCACGTCACGGCCGGACAGCCGTTACATCAAGTGCGCGGCCGTGGTCGGCGAGGTGATGAAGACCTACCATCCGCACGGCGACCAATCGATCTACGACGCCTGGTGCGGATGGCGCAGCCGTTCAGCCTGCGGCAGACGCTGGTCGACGGCTACGGCAACTTCGGCTCGATCGACGGCGATCCGCCGGCGGCCATGCGCTACACCGAGTGCCGGCTGACGCGCGATCGCCCAGCCCTCTTGAGCGAGCTGCGGAAGCAGACCGTCGATTTCCGGCCCAATTATGCCTCGACGGCCGACGAGCCGATCGTTCTGCCCGCCCAGTTCCCGAACCTGCTGGTCAACGGGGTCTCGGGGATCGCCGTCGGCATGGCGACCAACATCCCTCCTCACAACCTCGAGAGAGGTGATGCAACGCCTGCAGTCGCCCTGCTCGACAACCGTGAGCTCACGCTCGAGAAGCTGCTCAAGTCGATCTCACGGTCCGGATTTTCCGACCGGCGGCGTGATCCTCGGCCGGCAAGGCATCCGCTCCGCCTATCATCTCGGCCGCGGCTCGATCGTGATGCGCGGCAAGGTCGAATTCGAGACGTTGCGCGGCGAGCGCGAGGCGATCGTCGTTTCCGAAATTCCCTATCAGGTGAACAAGGCGCAGATGGTCGGAGCGCATCGGCGAATTGGTGCGCGAAAAGAAGGTCGAAGGCATCGCCGCCTTGCGCGACGAATTCGACCGCGACGGTTATCGCGTGGTGGTCGAGTTGCGCCGCGACGCGGTGCCCGATGTGGTGCTCAACCAGCTCTACCGCTTCACCGCGCTGCAATCCTCGTTCGGCGCCAACATGGTGGCGCTCGACGCCGGCCGCCCGCTGGTTATGAACTTAAAGGACCTGCTCAGCTGCTTCATCGCTTTCCGCGAGCAGGTCGTCTATCGGCGCACCAAGCACCTCTTCGGCAAGGCGCGCGACCGGCGCACATCCTGGTCGGGCTTGCCATCGCGGTCGCCAATATCGACGAGGTGATCAAGCTGATCCGCGCCGCCAAGGACGCCAACGAAGCGCGCGACGAATTGATGAAGCGCGACTGGCCGGCGCGCGACGTCGCCGCCATGGTCACGCTGATCGACGACCCGCGCCACAGCGTGTCGCCGGAAGGCACGACCAAGCTGTCGGCCGAGCAGGCCAAGGCGATCCTCGACCTGCGGCTGCAGCGGCTCACCGCGCTCGGCCGCGATGAGATCAAGGCCGAGCTCGACAAGCTCGCCGACGAGATCGCCGATTATCTCGACATCTTGCGCTCGCGCGCCCGCATTCAGACGATCGTCAAGGACGAGCTCGCCGCCATCAAGAGCGAATTCGCAGCCCCGCGCCGCACCGTCATCATCGACCAAGAAGGCGAGATGGAAGACGAGGACCTGATCCAGCGCGAGGATGGTCGTCACGGTTTCGCACGCCGGTTACGTCAAGCGTGTGCCGCTCTCCACCTACCGCGCGCAAAAGCGCGGCGGCAAAGGCCGCGCCGGCATGCAGACTCGCGAGGAGGATTTCGTCACGCGGCTGTTCGTCGCCTCCACGCACACGCCGGTGCTGTTCTTTTCCTCGCGCGGCCAGGTCTACAAGGAAAAGGTCTGGCGGCTGCCGCAGGCAGCACCGCAGGGGCGCGGCAAGGCGGGGCCCTGATCAATATTCTGCCGCTCGACCAGGGCGAGAGCATCACCACCATCATGCCGCTGCCCGAGGACGAAGCGAGCTGGGACAAGCTCGACGTCATGTTCGCCACCACCGCGGCACGGTGCGGCGCAACAAGCTGTCGGACTTCGCCGACGTTCGCCGCTCCGGCATCATCGCGATGAAGCTCGACGAGGGCGACAGCATCGTCGATGTGCAGATCTGCACCGACAAGGACGACGTGCTGCTGACCTCGGCGGCCGGCCAGTGCATCCGTTTCGCGGTCGACGGTTGCGCGGTGCTTCAGGGCCGACCTCGATGGGCGTGCGCGGCATTGCGCTCGGCGACGGCGACAAGGTGATCTCGCTGTCGATCCTGCGGCACGTCGAGGCGACGGCCGACGAGCGCATGGCGTATCTGAAGCGCGCCAACGCGGTGCGTCGCGGCAGCAACGGCGACGCTGAAGAAGGGGCTGTGGATAACGAGGAGGGTGAGGGCGCGATCGAGCTCGGCCAGACGCGCTATGCGGAGCTCTCCGCCGCCGAACAGTTCGTGCTCACCATCTCCGAAAAGGGGTACGGCAAGCGCACCTCGTCATACGAATACCGCACCACCGGCCGCGGCGGCAAAGGCATCGTCGCGATGGCCATTACCGAGAAGCAGCTGCTGGCTGGAGCCCGTTCCCGGTCGAAGACAGCGATCAGATCATGCTCGACGGATGGACAATCGATCCGCTGCCCGGTCGACGGCATCCGCATCGCCGGCCGTTCGACCCAGGGCGTGATCGTGTTCTCGACCGCCGAAGGCGAAAAGGTGGCTTCGGTCGAGCGGCTTTCCGAAGAGAGCGAAGAGAACGGCCAGTAGGCGAGGCTTGCTCGCCGTCTTGGCCAAGTCTTCGCCAAGTCTTGGCGCAGTCTTGGCGCAGTCTTGGCGCAGTCTTGGCGCAGTGGTGGCTCTGCCGGGCGGGGCAATGCGCGTCGTTGCGCGCGCCAAATCGCGGCGTCCCGGCTGTAGAAAAATCCGCAGTGTTTTCAGGCAACAAAACGTCACTCGCGCCACGAAGGCGGTACGCGCGGCGGGCCTTGATATTGCTCGCGTTGAAATCGGCAGGGATGGGTCGATTGTCGTAGTTACGAAAGAAGCGCGCCAAAATGATGAAACACCTGAGGACATAGGGAAGCTCATATGAAGCCTCCTCGCTCCGCCCTTCCCCTGCCCCGCTATGTGCTGCGTAAGCCGCTCAAAACCCTCTGGGGTTATTTCTTTAACGTTCCTGCATGGGCGCGTAAGTCTGGATGTCCGGTACGAAATGAGCCACTCGGTGTAGATTACACGAGGGCCGTAGAGCGAGCGGAGACAGTATTGCTGCCCGCTTTCGATTCGTGGCGGACCGGCGGCGCTTCGAGTTCGCCGCCGGCGAGTGCGGCGATCGGCACGCTCGACTGGTTGTTCGCTGAGTACCGCGCCGACCGGCGATTTACGAAACTAGACCCAAAGACGAGACGCCTCCACGAGTTTGGATTTCACCTAATCGGAAAATACGTTCTGAAAGACGGGAGACGCCTCGGCAACATGCGGCTGACAGCAATCGACACAGCCGTAGTGGACGCTCTCTATGAAAGATTGATGTTTGTCAAAGAGACCGACACCGACGGCAACACCGTCGAACGAGAGCGCCGCACCACCGTTAACCACGCTATGAAGACATCCCGGCGTGCGTGGAATATCGCCCGCCGAAGGAATCCGAGCAAAGTCCCTAGCGGGAACCCCTTCGCCCAAATGGGGCTCGTTTCGTACAAGCGTGAGACGCCGACCGCGAGCTACGACGAGCTAGAGGCCTTTCGCACTAAGGCACGCGAGATGGGTTATACCGACTCCGGCTGATTGATTCCCAGGAATTTTGGGATTCCGCGGTAGAATCGAAGCAGTTAGGGTGCGTCGTCATGATTCGCCAACGGGATTATGATCATGACAACGAGGATGACGCAGTTGAGCAGCTCCGCGCTTGAAGCGCGCTATGAGGGGGCGAGCGATCCGATCGGCAAGAGCCACTTTCATGCGCTGTGGCTTTTGTCCTCGGGCTATGAGGTCGAGGAGGTAGCGGAGCTATTATCGTTTTCACCGCGCTGGGTGCGGGCGTTGAACAAGCGCTACAACGAGGCCGGGCCAGCGGCGCTCGGCGATCAGCGCATCCACAACGGAACGAAGCCGACGATCCTCACGCCCGCGGCCCTGGCTGCGCTCAAGGAGCGGATCAAGACGCCGCCTGACGACGGCGGCCTGTGGACAGGACCGAAGATTGCGCGCTGGCTCGCCCGGTTCCACGGGCTCAAATCAGTGCACGATCAACGCGGCTGGGACGCGCTCGTCGCCATCGGCTATTCGATCCAGCAGCCGCGGCCGCGGCATCCCGAGGCCGCGACCGAGGCGGATCGTGCCGCCCTTAAAAAAAACTGCAGACCGCGGCGGCGGAGGAGCAGCGCAGGCATCCGGACGCAACCGTCGAGATTTGGGCGACGGACGAACACCGCATTGGCCTGAAGCCGATCACGCGCGGGGTGTGGGCGCCGATCGGCGAGCGGCCGATCGCGCTCGGCCATCATCGTTTCGAGTGGCTCTATGTGACCGGGTTCGTCGAGCCGGCGACGGGCCAGACGGTGTGGAACGTCTCCAACGCCGTCTGCAAGGAGCTGTTCGAACGCATTCTCGACGATTTTGCCAAGTCGGTCGGCGCGGGGGCCGAGAAGCGCGTCGTGCTTCAACTCGACAATGCAGGCTGGCATGGTCCGCAGAACCTGACCATCCCCGATGGTGTCCGCCTCGTCTTCCAACCTTCCCATAGCCCTGAACTGCAGCCGGCCGAGCACCTTTGGATGTTCATCGACGAGCCGCTCGTCAATCAATGTTTTGCGACCATCGAGAGCCTCGATCAGGCGGTCGGCGATCGCTGCGTCGCTCTCACCCAACAGCGCGACACTATCCGCGCCAGCACCCTCTTCCACTGGTGGCCACGTCGGCAAGCAGCGAAGTGATCAGCCGGAGATGGTATGACCCCGTTGATCCTTGATCACCGCAAAGCCTCCTGCGACGCCTTTCTTGAGATCGACCGCGACGCACGGGGGCCTCAGAACGCTACGCTGTTGCCAATCCGGCACGCATCGGCCATGCACGATGTTCCACAGCGCGTTGGGATCCGCTTGCGCCACCCCGGCATGGGCGGACAGCGCGATGAATAATCCTGACGCGGCGGCAATCCATCGCAATTTGGCCGGCATGACAGACGCGCCTACCCGGCCGTCCCGACATATCTTTCCAGCGTCATCGGATTGCCCTTGTGCGCCGGCTCGCGCGGCTCGACGCCGGCGAAGCGGCTTGCCTCGGCAAACCATTGCGCCCGTGCCGGTAGCTGCCAGCGGCGCTTGCCGGCAACTGAGGCATCCCAGCGCACCGGTTCGTCCTCGATGTCCATGCATTGATAGTGGGTGTTGAACAATTCAATGCGATGGCCGTCGGGGTCGCGCATATAGACGAACAGCGCGTGGCCCGGCCCGTGCCGGCCGGGGCCGAACTCGATGTTCTCGGCAAAGCCCATCGTCGCGGCGAGATCGCAGACGTAGAAAAACAAGTAGGATTCCGGGATGCTGAACGCGGCGTGATGCAGCCGCGGCCCAGCGCCGGGCGCGAAAACGATATCGTGCGGATTGCCTTTGCGCTGCAGGAACACGAAGAGCGGCTCGTCGCCGCCGTCCACTGCGATGTATTCGGACAAACGAAACCCCATCGCCATGTAGAATTCCAATTCGCGCTGCACGTCCGGCACCAGCAATTGGAAGTGATCGATCCGCTGCGGCACGGCACCGTGATGATGCTCGAAACTGGTGACAAGCCGCGGCTTTGTCGTCATGGTGGCACAGAATTCGAGCGGCGCGCCGAGCGGATCGCTGACATGCAGCGTTCTACCCTGGTACGGCCGCTCGACCCATTGCGCCGGCAGTCCTGCTTTCTCGAAGATAAAATTTGGCCTTCTCTAAATCCTCCTCGGTGAAGCAGCGCATGCCGACACGCTCGGCTTGCGCCACGCTCGCGCGCTTGAGCACGAGGCTGTGATGGCACGCTTCGGCGACGCCGCGCAGATAAAGCGCATCCTTGTCCTCGTCGCTGACGGCAAAACCGATCAGATCGACATAGAAGGCGCGGCTCCTCGCCAGGTCCTTGACGTTCAACACCGCGTGGCTGGCGCGCGTAACGTTGAACGGCGGATTGTAGCTTGGCTTGGGTATGCTCACGGGCAACTCCAGGGATGGTGGACTTGCAGATATCGCCTCGGCTTGACAGGTCTGCGACCCCATCATACCCGTTTTGCTCGCTGTTAAAGATATGGAGAGCGGCATGGCGGTCGCTGCAGCGGCACAACGCTATCGCGGATTGCGCGGCTGGCTCGATGAGGTGGAAAAGCTCGGCGAGCTTGAGCGCGTGTCGGGCGCCCACTGGGATGCCGAGATGGGCGCGCTCACGCAGATGCTCACCGAGAACAGCCGCGGCATGGCGCCGGCGATCCTGTTCGACGATGTGCCCGGCTACGCACCGGGCTATCGCACACTGTACGGGCAACTTTCGTCGATCAAGCGCATCGCGCTCACGCTCGGATTGCCGCTTGAGCACGAGCGCAAGGTCGATATCGTGCAGCGCTATCACGCGCGCATGCAGGATTTGAAGCCGCTGGCGCCGCGCTTTGTCAACGATGGGCCGATCTTCCAAAACGTGATCGAAGGCGACGCGGTCAACGTCCTGAAATTCCCGGTGCCGCGCCATCACGAAGAGGACAAATCGCGCTTCATCGGCACCGCCTGCGCCGTGGTGACCAAGGACCCCGACGACGGCTGGTTCAATCTCGGCGCCTATCGCAGCCAGGTCTATGACGGCAGGACGGTCGGCTGCCAGATCACCGAAGGCAAGCACGGCCGCATCCATCGCGACAAATATTTTGCCCGCGGCGAGCCGATGAAGGTGGTGATCCTGTGCGGCCAGGACCCGCTGTTGTTCATGCTGTCGTCGAGCCCACTCCCGCAAGTCAGCGAATACGACATCGCCGGCGGCTTGCGCGGCGAGCCGATCGACGTGGTGCGCGGGCCTTATAGCGGCTTTCCGATCCCGGCGGATTGCGAGATCGCCATCGAGGGCGAAACGGTTCCGGGCAAGACGAAGCCCGAAGGCCCGTTCGGCGAATGGATGGGCTATTACTCCGACGACACGCAGGAGCGGCCCTATGTCGACGTCAAGACCATCCTGCACCGCAACGATCCGATCCTGACCTGCGCACCGCAGCACAAGCCGGTCGATGAAACAGGATTGCTCAAGGGCATCGCCGGCGCGGCGCAAATCTGGCATGCGCTCGACGCCTGCGGCATTCCCGACGTGCTCGGGGTGTGGAATCACGAGGCCGGGCCGGCGACGCGTTTCACCGCAATTCAGCTCCGCCAGCGCTATCCCGGTCATGCGCGCCAAGCGCTGCACGTTGCCTGCGCCTGCCAGGGCGGCGCTTACGCCGGCAAATGGACCGTGGTAGTCGACGACGACATCGATGCCGGCGATCTTGATTCCGTGCTGTGGGCGATGTGCACGCGGTTCGATCCCAAAGTCGACATCGATCTGGTGCAAAAGGCGTGGGCGTCGAAACGCGATCCGCTGTATCTGCCCGGCAATTTCAACAACCGGATTCTGATCGACGCCTGCATCCCCTATGACATGAAGCTCAAGGGCACTTTCCCGCCAACCGTCGACGTCAGCGCTGACCTGCGGACAAAACTACGGGCGAAGTTCCCGAAGTTGTTTCATTGAAAGTTTGCGAATAGCGAGCGGCGAGTAGCGAATGGGTTTGCCGTCCTATTCGCTACTCGCAATTCGCCGTTCGCTGCTCTATTGCTGATTCGCCGCAACAGCTGCTTGCCCAGTGTGTTGAAGCGCGCCTTCTGGTCGTCGCTCAGCGAATTGTAGAAATCCGTCAATGCCGGCTGAACCGTCTCCACCGCCTGCAGCATGGTTTGCAGCCGCTTGCCGACCGCGTCGAGACGCGCGGGCGGCGTTGCCGGCACTCCGTCGGACACGCCGCCTTGATGGTGTCGGCGGCTTGCGAGAGCGCCGATTGCAATGCGTCGATCTTGCTGCGCTGCGCGTCAGTGAGGTGGACGGCGTTGTCGATCCGATCGCTCGGCCACGCCATGACGCCGGCATCGCACTGCGCTTGCACGCTCGGCTGCTGCCCCTGCTCCGCTTGGCCTGCTTGTGGACCTTGTGCATTTGGCGGCGCGGGCGGCGCGATATCGTTGAAACGCGCTTTCTGTTCGTCGGAGAGCGAATCGTAGAACTTCGTCAGCGGCGGACTGATGAGGTTCACCGCGTCGACGAGTGCCTGCAGGCGCTGCTTCATCTGCGCGAGGCGATCCGTCGGCGTAAGGGCGACGTTGGTCGGGCAATGCGACTTGATCTCGTCGCTCGCCTTGACGATGGCGTTGCCGAGGTCGTCGAGCGACGCGGCTTGCTGCTGATTGGGCTGGACCGCGTCCTGAATTTGATTGACCGGCCATCCGGTGACCTCGGCGGCTTCATCGGCGCAGCTTTGCGCCATGCCCTGGGTCAGGCTCCTCATTCGCTCCGGCGCACCGGGTCCCTGGACGTATTCGCTGAGCCATACGGCGTAAAGATCGAACTCGTAGATATCGCCGTAGCCGTAAGCCCAGAAACGGATCGATATAAGCGTAATCGTAGGGCCACAGCGCGTAATAGAAGAAATCGCCATAAGCGTACGGCCAAAACAGCGGGCCGATCCAGCCGAGGTGATGATAGGGATGCCAGCCGTGACCGAAAAACGGCCGGAAGGCAGGACTGCCGGCGAAATGACGATGCGCCATAAAGGAGGCCCGACTGGCGCCGCCGAGCGGGTGATGCGCAAATGCCGTCGTGTGGCTGCCAGTCAACGGATGAGTTGACGGCGTAACATGGTGTGCAATGTGCGAACGGGCATGCGGATGAACCGACGGCCGGGCAAAATGGCTGCCATGAGATCGAGATATATGCGGTGTGAAATGCGAGTGCGCTGCAAAATGCGGCGCTGCATGGAAGTGCGGCGCTGCATGAAAATGTGAAGCGCTGAAATGCGGCGCGGAAAAATGTGACGCGCTGAAATGCGGGGCCGAAATGTGCGCCTCCGCCGCCACCGGGATGTCCACCCATTGGCCTCGCAAGCGCAAGTCCGCTCGTCATACAAAACGCCAAACCGACGGTGCCAAGCGTTGTTGCAATTGTAGATGGTCCAATCTTCTTGACTAAATATTGCATCGTAGTTCTCCATAAGCGTCAGGCCAAATGCCGGACCGGTCGCGCTGTTCCAGCGCCTCCGCAACTGTGATCGCAACGCGTTGTTTTTTGAATTTTGAGCGTAGCGAAGGCGCGGACCGAATGAAATTGGTAATGCTCGCGTTTTGTTGAGCGGTCTCGGCGCGTGTCACAAGTCGGTTTACTTGCTTGGCGAAATGGAGCCGTTTCGACATTTAACCGTTTGATTGGGCAGTGGATATTGAGTTTTACGGCAGGCCGCGTTTTTATCGGATCGGAGCCGTCATTACGATTGCGGTCCTCTTCGTCGCCGTAAGGTATTTTCAGCGCTAAGACGGTCACGGCCGGCGCGCCGGCACCCATTCCGGCAACGGCTGGAGTGGCAGAACGCCAGAACCGAAAGTCAGCCGCTCGGCCGTCGCCTCGCACGGACTGTCGCCGGAATATCACATTGCGGCCAATAACGCTCCGCGCGGCAGCAACCGCATAGCGCTGATGTTCACCCATCCGTGAGGCGTGGCTATAGTTTACGGGATCGCTGGGGGATCATAGCGGAAGCGGGCACATTCTAGTCTCCGCCGCTGGATACGCTTTGGCGCGGACGGTTGGCTTTGTTCCTGGTTGTGTGCGTCTGCTTGCGTATTTTGGGGCTTACAGCAACGGGTTTTTGGCGCGCTCGCGTTGGCCCATGCTGAGGTGCACGGGGTAGTGTGGTGCGACGCAGAGCTACTCACCTCCGCGGGCCTGCGGCCACTCTTTGGCATTCGGCACTGGATTATTGACCCTTGGACTGACGCTCGCCGGCTGCGCCGTAGGGCCCAATTATTTTCGCGCGCCCGCGCCAGTCCCCACTCAATTCAAAGAACTCAAGGGCTGGGAAGCCGGCCAGACCGAGTGACAACGTCGATCGCGGCGATTGGTGGAAGGTGTACCGTGATCGGGGATTGGATGCGCTCCTGCCCGAGGTCGAGGTTTCCAATCAGACAGTCGCTGCCGATGCCGCAGCCTATGAAGAAGCAAAAGCGTTGATCCGTG
>CAVZDM010000019.1:0-30582 GCA_963773955.1 uncultured Acidobacteriaceae bacterium
GGGCACCGGTGCTGGAGATCACCACGCCTGCGCTTTGGGGGAGCGTTAAGGGGAGGAGCAAGAGGCTCGAGTTCGAGGCGGCGAACTGCGGGAAGGGCGACCCCATGCAGGGGATCCCCGTCTGGACGGGCGGGCCGGACACCCTCCTCGCGGGTGTCAGGATAGTGGGCGGGAGCTAGGTCGAGATGGCCAAGATGATGGACCCAGACGAGTCGAACAGGTACGGCGTGGGCGTCGCAAAGAAGCTCGGGGCCGACGAGGCCATCCTGATGACGGTAATCTCCAGCGAGCGGATGGCGAGCTTCGCCAACAGCTCTGTGACGGTCACGAAGAACGTCAAGGAGAGCGGGCAGATGGTGTACCTCGCGAAGGGCGGGAGGAGGATAATCGGGAGCTCCTCTAACCCGGAGAGAGCGAGCCTCGAGCGCTTCATAGGTCTCCTCTACAAGAGCATGATGAGCCTGCCGAAGGACGCCTCGTATGTCCCGCTTCCGCCGCGAGGGCGCGCTTACAGGCCGAAGGCGAGCCACGACAAGAAGCTGGAAGGCCCGGAGGGCCTTGTCGCCGGGTACGTGGAGGAGGCCATCGGGGCCGCCGAGTCTGCCGGGGCGAAGAGGACGGCCGGGAGCCTCGAGGCGGGGGTGACGTCGCACCACATCATGTCTTCGACCGGGACCCTCGGGAGAGACACGACCGCCAGCGTACTCCTGAACATCAGGGCGTTCACCGACCGGGACGCGAGCGGGCACGGCCTCTCATGCGCCGCGGCGGTCCGCGACTTCCGTCCGGCGATGGCGGGGGAAAGGGCAGGCGCCCAGTCCAAGAGGATGCGGAACGCGAGGCAGCTCGCCGGCGAGGGGAAGTCGTACGAAGTCTTGATGAGCCCGACCGTGGCCTCGAACCTGTTCGGGCTCGTCGGGGAGTTCGCCTCGGCGTTCTCCATCGAGGCGGGGACGTCGTACCTGGTCGACAAGCTCGGGAAGAAGGTGGCCTCGGAGGCCTTCGAACTGACCGACGTGGGAAGGGGGGAGGCCGCCTGCAGACGCGCACCTTCGACGACGAGGGGCAGGCCACGCAGTCGACAAAGGTGGTCGAGCGCGGAGTCCTGAAGAGCTACCTGCACAACCTGTCCACAGCGAAGAGGTTCAAGACGAAGAGCACGGGGAACGCCGGGCTCATCGAGCCAGGGCCCTGGAACCTCGAGATCGGCGCCGGAGACTCCAGCTACGACGAGATGGTCAGGGAGATGAGGCACGGGCTCGTCCTGACGAGCAACTGGTATACGCGCTTCAAGAACTACAGGACGGGAGAGTTCTCGACCGTGCCCCGCGACGGGACGCTACCTCGTGGAGTCAGGCGAGGTGAAGGCCCCGATAAAGGGGATCAGGATCAGCGACAGCCTCGAGAGGATGTCGTCGTCGATACGCCTCCTCTCGAAGGAGAGGGAGTGGGTGGCAGTGGTGGGAGGTCGACACGCCGACGCTGTGCCCGTGGGTGCTGGTGGAGGGGGTGACCGTCACCAAGGCGTACGGGGAGAGCCCCTCCGCAGGGCAGCTAGGGAGCCGTCGAAGCGAAGGTGCCCGAGTAGACACGGCCCCGGAAAAGAACCGGCTGAGGGGCCTCTGGCCTTCCATCGAGCTGGAGTTCTCGAGGAAGGGCGCGAGGCTCAAGGTCGTGAGGAAGATGCTCGAGTACGGGATAAGGGTGACCGAGGAGGGCAGGCTCTTCGTCGGCGGCCTCGAGGTTGACTACTCGGCGCTCGCGAGGGACGCGGGCACCGACAGGCGCGTCGTGAAGCAGACCGCCTCGCAGATAACGGAGGACCCGTTCCTCTTCTCCTTCTTCTCTGGGGTCACCCCCGTCGGGGCAAGCCTCCTCCACGTCGTCTCCAGCATAGGCTGCTCGGCCATAATCATCGAGGCGGACCCGAGGGCGGCGGGCGTCATCTCGAAGGTGACGGGCGTCCTCGCGAGGCACGGGATAGTGGTGAGGCAGGCGCTCGCGGACGACCCGGACATGGTCAGGGACGCGAACCTGACGCTCATAGTCGAGGGGGCGGTCGGCGGGAGCGTGATCGGCGGAGCTCGAGGGGCTCGAGATGGTCCGCGGCATCACGGTGAGGAAGTGAGGCGGCTACTTCTCGAGCATCCTTGAGAAGGTCCAGGAGACCGTGTTGAGTATCTCCGTCATCCTCTCCTTCTCGCGGTAGTTCTCGATCACAAGCGCGGAGATCCTCCCGTTCTTCTCCGAGAGCGTGTACCTCAGCTCCTCTCCCTTCTTGAGGCGGCCCTTCGCGATGGAGTCCTCGTCGGCCGACTTCATCCCCGAGAGTATCTTCCCGAGGAGGAACGACTTGAAGGGCGGCGTGTCCGCCTTGAGGGTCACCTCGGCGACGGGCTCTATCTTCAGCCTCTGCCTCGTGAGCTGGGCGACGGCGATCGTCTCTCCACCCCTGTCCTTCTTCAGCTCGCGGATCTCGGGGATGGGCTCCCCTGTCAGCTCGGCCGCCTCGCCGACAGGGGACGCGGACCGGCCGCCGCCAGCGCCGCCGCGGGCTTGAAGCTCGAGGCCCGGAGAACCGAGTCTATCACCGCGAGCGCCTCCTTCAGCCTGTCGACCTCCTCCTGGAGCTCGCCTATCCTCGTCTCCATCCAGAGCTTCAGGTCGGCGTTTCGCCTGAGCTCGTCGTCGCTCGTAGCCATTCCGTCGTCCCGGCTCTGGGCGGCCTTAAAAATTTAGCAGGGGCCGAGGGCGAATCTGCCCGTCGAGCGGGACGACTCAAGCATTTATCCCGGCTGGAAAGGACGAAGGACGATGACCGCTAACGCGCGCCTCGGTCGGGTGCGGGTCGGCGATGGGTTTCCGGTCCGGATAATGGCGGCGATCAACGTTAGCCCAGAGTCCTTCTACAAGGGGTCGGTCGCGGACACCGCGGAGGAGGTCGAGATGCGCGTCAGGAGGGCCGTGGACGAGGGCGCGGAGCTCATCGACATAGGCGGAGCGTCGACGGCTCCGTACCTCAAGGGAGGGGTCCCCGAGGAGGTCGAGCGGTCGCGCGTGCTCGCCGCGCTGCGCCCCGCGGTCGAGGCTGTGGGCGGAGGAGAGGCGGCCATCTCGGTCGACACGGTCCGCGCGTCCGTCGCCGAAGCCGCGCTGAGGGGCGGCGCGTCGGTGGTAAACGACGTCTCGGGGTTGAAGGGAGACCCCGCGATGTCCAGGGTAGTCAGGGAGAGGGGGGCGTCGCTCCTGGCGATGGCCCACCACGCAGGGAGCTCCAAGGCTCGACCGATTCCGGCCGTCAGCGGCGCGCTCAGGCAGACCCTAAGGATAGCCGAGAGGGCGGGGATCGACGAGCGGCTCATCGTCCTCGACCCCGGGATCGGCTTCTTCAGGAGCGACGCGGGGACCCTGACCTCATCCAGGCAGACGCTCATGCCCTGGTACGAATGGGACTGCGAGGTCATCGCCAACCTGGAGAGGCTCCGGGCGCTCGGGAGGCCCCTCGGGGTCGGGCTGTCGAGGAAGTCCTTCCTGGGGAAGATCCTCGGACTGGGGTCGCCTGAGGACAGGCTCGCCGGCTCCCTCGCCGTGACCGCAATCGCTGTGTCCAAAGGCGCCCAGCTCGTGAGGACACACGACGTCCGCGAGACGCTGCAGGCCGTCAGGGCTGCCGAGGCTGTGAGGGCAAGAAGCCCGAGAGCAGGTCGGGCCTCTTGACGACCCCCTTGCGCGAGTGAAGCTCCTCGAGCAGCTCGGTCACGCTCTTCCCCAGGACGGGATGGACGAGCTTCGGCCTGACCTCGCTGAGCGGCACGAGCACGAACGCCCTCTCCGCGATGCCGGGGTGCGGGACCTGGAGAGACGGTCCCGACACCACCCTGTCGCCGTAGAAGAGGACGTCCATGTCGATCGACCCGCGGGGCGTTCCTGGCCGCATTGGGGTCCTTCCCCATCTTCGTCTCGGTCTCCTTCAGCCACGCCAGCAAGGCGAGGGGCTCGATGTCGGTCTCCACCACGACGACGCAGTTGAGGAACCACTCCTGGTCCTCGCGGTACATGGGCTCCGTCTCGTAGACCGAGGACGCCGCGACGAGCCTCGTCCGCGCGCCGAGCGCCGAGAGGGCGCGCCGCAGGTTGCCTTCTCGGTCCCCTACGTTGGAGCCGAGCGCGACGACGCACTCTACCGAGGCCTAGGCCCCCTGCCCCTTTCGATCTCGATGCCGATGGAGGGTTCGGCCGAATACTTCTCCTTTCGCACCCTGACGACCACCCGCTCGACCTCGAACCTGTCCAAGGCAAGCGCCGCGACCCCCTCGGCGAGGCTCTCGAGCAGGACGAACTCACCAGTGGAGACGAACTGCGAGAACACGCGCTTCGCCTCCCTGTAGTCGACGGTGTCCTCTATGTCCTTGGTCGCGGCCGCACGGCTGAGGTCCAGCGTGAGGGTCACGTCCACCAGGACCTTCTGGGGCTGGCGCCTCTCCTCGTCGGTGACACCCACGCGACAGTCCACGCGCAGATTCTCGATGAAGACGGTGTCCATGATCGGGGAACGGAGAACGGCCGACCCTGCCGATAAGTCTTGGGTTCCTGACCCGGGAGGTCGCCGACCCTTACGCAAGGGTCGGGGTGACGTAGGTCTCCATGACGGAGTCCAGGATGGTGTTCTGGACTTGCGACGAGAGCGCGGCAGCCTCCAGGGATGCGCGCTCGTCCCCGCTCGCCGCGTCCCTCTGCAGGACGCCTCTCCACACCGCTGCGTGCCTCACGTCCGCCACCTCGTGCTCCCTGAAGTATACCGTCCCGTCCTCGTCGCCGGTCATCCCGTAGAAGGCCTTCAGGCCATCGAGCTTGGTCTTGCTTATCTTCGGCTGCTCGCTCTCGATGGCGTACATCGCCGCCGCGCCCTGGCACAGCGACTCCTCAGTGACCGACCTGAGCCTTGAGAGCGCCCCCCTAGTCTTGGGGGTCCCGCGGTAGGCCATCAGCGCCTTCTTCGAGACTCCCATGGCTGCGGCGAACTTGGCCCAGAGCTCGACGTGCTCCGCCTCCTCCTCCATGATGCCAGAGACGACCGTCTTGGTCTTGGGGTCCCTCACGAAGAGCCCGATGCTCTCCACCAGCTCGGGGACCGCCCTAACCAGCTCGAAGTACTCCTGAGAATACCCGGCGAGGTGCTCTCGGGTGAGCTTCCCGTCGGACCACATCTTGTAAAACGAATGCTTCAGCAGGCTGCTCTTCTCAATCTCGGCGTCCAGGTTCCTGACGAGATAACTCATGCGAGAATCGACTGCGGCAGAATCTAGATAAAGTTTGTGAGACGCGCCGTCGATCGGCGTCCGTGCTCACCGCACCAGCTTTGCGACGGCCTTGGCCATCGCGCTGGTCCCGGACCTTCCTCCGAGGTCGTATGTGACGTCCTTCTTCGAGGAGACGACCTTCATGGTCGCGTCGAAGATCGCCTTCCCGGCACGCTCCTGGCCGATGTACTCCAGCATCCACGCCGCGGAGAGTATCGTCGCGGTCGGGTTGACTTTGTCCTTCCCGGCGTACTTCGGGGTGCTGCCGTGGGCGGGCTCGAACATCGCGTAGTCCTCGCCGAAGTTCGCGGAGTAGATCATCCCGATGCTACCAACGAGGGCGGACGCCTCCTCCGAGAGGATGTCCATGAAGAGGTTCGTCCCGACGATGACGTTGTGGTCGAAGCGCTGAGGGTTCTTGACCAGCTGCTGCGAGAAGTTGTCGACGAACAGCTCCTCGAGCTCCATCCCGGGGTAGGCTTTCGCGTTCTGCCTCGCCGCGTCCAGGAATATCCCGTCGGTCAGTTTGAGGATGTTCGCCTTGCAGATTACAACGACCTTCTTCCAGCGGCGCTTCCTCGCCTCCTCGAGGGCGAACCGCGTCACCTTCGTAGACTTGTTCCTCGTGATCAGCCTGATCGCGATTGCCGCGTCTTCGCCTAGCTTGTACTCGATCCCCGAGTAGAGCCCCTCCGTCCCCTCGCGGACCATCAAAAAGTCGACGGCCCCGAGGGGCCCGACCTGGTTGGGGAAGGTCTTGATGGGCCTTACGTTGGCGTAGAGTTCGAACCTCTGCCGTATGCTCACCGCCACGCTCCTCGGGGTCCCGGGGGCCGTGAGCGTGGTCGTCGGCCCCTTGAAGCAGCAGTCCGCGTCCTCGAGGGCGCGCCAGGTCTCCTCCGGGACCATGCTCGGGCCTCCGTGCTTCTCCCACCACTCCGCCCCAGCGTCGCAGGTGACGAAGTTGGCCTTGGCGCCGCTCGCCTTCAGGACGAGGAGCATCGCGTCGACGAGCTCGGGGCCCGCTGCCGTCGCCCTTGATCAGCGCCACCGTCTTCAAGGTCTGGTCGGCCCCCGGCGCTCCACCCGATTTAACGGTTGGCCGCGTCCGTCTGCCAATCCTCGACGAGCACGCGGAACCTCGTTTGCAGAGGGAATCCTTCCAGGGCGTGCTTCTCGACGGAGTTGACTCGCGCGCCCGGAGGGCCGACCTGCGCCCACTCGAGCAGGCCCGCCACCTGGGCGTCCTCTCCCTGGAGCAGTGCTTCCACGGCCCCATCGCCCCTGTTTTTGACCCATCCTCTTACGCCGTAGCTTAGGGCCGCGTCGCGCATCGACGCACGAAAGGAGACACCTTGGACCAGCCCCGTTATCACGACCTTGTAGGTCACCCGCACCAAGCTAGCCTGCACCGCCGGCCACGGACTGGAAGATCGCCACGACTCCCTCCCTGATGAAGGCGATCCCTATGGCCGCTATCAGAAGACCCACGACCCTGGTGAAGACCTGCGTCCCGTTGTTGCCGAGCGCCTTTTGCACCCAGGACGCTCGCTCGAGGATGACAAAGGCGAAGAGGGAGTTGAGCAGGATCACGAGATAGATCTCCAACAGGCCGTAGGGCGGGTTGGCGTCGATCATCACCGTGGAGATGGCCCCAGGCCCGGCGAGGAGCGGCGTCGCGAGGGGGAACGCCGCTATCTCGGTGGCGGCGATGGTCCTCGTCTGCGAGATCCTTCCCCTGAGCATGTCGACCGCTATGATGAAGAGGATGATCCCCCTGCGATCTTAAAGTCGTCTATGGTGATCCCGAGGAGCTCGAAGATCAGCGGGCCGACCGAGGCGAAGACGAGGAGGATGATCGTGGATATGATCACCGAGTCCCTCACTATCGTCGCGCGCTGCTGCTTGTACTCCTGGGTGAGCGCCAGAAACAACGGGACCGTGCCGATGACGTCGTAGACGGAGAAGAGCAGGACGAAGGACGCGCCGAACGACGAGACGTCGAAGGCGAAGAAGGAGCTTAGGTCGATGGGCCAATCGGCGACGTTCGCCGCGGGGCCCTTCGCGCGTATAAAGAATTCCTAGGCGCCGCATCGTTGAAATACGAACCTCGGTCCCGCTGGCGCGTGACGCGTCTCGAAAGAGCCATAGCGTGGCTCGTCTACGCCTCGGCGTGTTCGCCTGCGTACCGTTCCGGTGGATCCAGCTTTGCCCAGCCGCGGACACGGGAACCAGTTCCGTCGGCGCCCACAACCCAGCGCGCGCTTACCAATTCTCCCGCCACCAGCGCTCCCTCCGGATGAAGCCCGGTGACCGCCGCCTGCCACATCATGCGAACGCCCGAAGCCGCCGCATGATCCACCAGGACGCGATGCAAACGCGTGCGCCGGATTCCAAGCGCCGCTCCGCGAGGAAACGTTGCCTCGGCTTTTCTGCCGTCGCTCACGAAACGAACGCCGCGGAATGGATACGCTTCGCCCGCGGGAATGGTGATGCCGAGCTGGTGCAGAACCTCGACTCCATCCGGCATCAGTCCCTCGCCGCACGACTTATCGATGGGCGGAACCGCGCCATCCGCCACCACCACGCTCAAACCACGACGACGCGCCGCGATGGCCGTAGCGAGACCGGCAGGTCCGCCGCCGACCACGAGTACATCCCACGAATTCGGAAAGAGGTTCACAAGTTTTCCTGAACATTGAAACATTGAAACTTTGAAACCTTGAAACCTGGCTCTTCCTACCATTCCAGCAAAACAAATTCCGAGCAGAACCCCGGGCCCATCGCCGCCAGCAATCCAAGCGTACCGGGTGCCGGCCGGCGGTTCTTCATGACTTCTTCGAGCACCACCAACACCGAAGCCGAAGACAAATTGCCCGTCCGGCGCAAGCATTGCCAGGAGACGTCGAGCTCGCCATTGTTCAAGCCGAGCGCCTCGGCCGTCGCTTCCAGAATCTTCGGTCCGCCTGTATGCAGCGCCCAGCTGCCAATGTCGGCGCGAGTCAAGCCGCGTTCGGCAAGAAAGTCGTCGAGATCGTGCGCCAGATGTTTTCGCACCAGGTTCGGGATTTCGCGAGAGAGAACTATGCGAAAGCCTTTTTCCGAAACGTCCCAGCCCATCATCTCTTCCGTGTCGGGATAGAACACCGAGCGAGTCGCGAGGATGCTGGGGCCGGAGAGTCCGCATTCCGCTCCAGCCACGATCACCGCGGCCGCGCCGTCCCCGAACAGTGACGACGAGATCAGGTTGGCCATCGAGACGTCCTCACGTTGAATGGTGAGCGAGCAGAGTTCCACCGACAGCACCACCGCGGCTTGATCCGGATAAGCGCGCACATAATCGGCGGCGCGCGAAATGGCCGCTGCGCCGGCCACGCAGCCCAGCCCGAAAATCGGAACGCGGCGAATGTTTCTGCACAATCCCATCTTATTGATCAGCAGCGCGTCAATTGACGGACTGCTGATGCCGGTCACCGAAACAAAAAAGAACGCGCCCAGATTTCGGCCATGCAAACCCGCGTCCGCGAGCGCGCCGCCAACCGCCTTCTCACCCAGATCTTTGGCGGTGCGAATCCAATGATGGTTGGCTTCGCCCCAGGTTTTCATCTTCAGATATTCTTCCTTGGGAAGAGACAGGAAGCGTCCGTCGACGCTGACGTGACGATGCAAACGCCGCAACACGTGCGGGTTTTCGAGCTGATCGCCCCAGTATTCCTGCAGTGCCCCGAGCAGCATCTCCTGGGAGTAGTAATGCTCGGGAAACGCGCTGGCCGCGCCGACAATTCGCATGGTTGTTCCCATCTCGGAGGGTCCGGGCGATCTCGCCGCCGAGGTATCCGAAATTGTATGCCGATTAAAAGAGGTTAGATGCGGAGGATAGTGTTAAATTTGTAAAAACTTGGTAACGGAAGGACCAACCAGTGAAGAGATTCATCATCGGAGTACTACTCGGTATCCTCGTTGTGTTCTTCGGGGTCTACCTCTATTTCGCGAGCGGCAGGGCTCCCGTTGCCACCACCGACTCCGACATGCCCTTCGAAAGTTTCTTCGCGCACAAGGCCCTGGATGCGCGCATCGCGAAAGACGTGCCGAAGAACGTCCCGGTTCAAGCGACCGAAGGCAACTACCTGGACGGCGCCGACCTTTACAAGCGCCATTGCGCCGTTTGCCACGGCCTGCCCCTGACGCCGAAGTCGTCGATTGCGGCGGGAATGTATCCGCGGCCGCCGCAGCTGTTCGAGGGCAAAGGCGTGACCGACGACCCGCCGGCCGAAACCTACTGGAAGATCTTCAACGGCATTCGCATGACCGGCATGCCCGGTTTCAGCAAATCGCTTACTGAAAATCAGATGTGGCAAATAGCGATCCTGCTGGCCAATGCCGACAAGCTGCCAGCATCGGCAAAAGCCGCGCTGGTCGCGCCCATCGCATCGAGCGTGCCTGCGGCCATGCAGTTCGTGTCGCCCGTACCGCCCGCGCCGGCGTTTCCGAGTTCCGGGGCGCCAAAGTGAGCGGGTTGAACCTGAACGGTTCGTGATGCAAGTGAGATTCGTATCAGGGCATGCCTTCAGGCATGCCGCAAGGGCTTAAACGTCAGCGAGCGCTAACCCTCAAGCCCGGTCTCGCGCTATCGTGTAGACATGGCGTTTGCCCGTCCCAGAAAACTTTTCACCGAAGCGGAACTGTACGACTACGCCGTGGGCGCGCTGGCGCGCCGCATGCGCTCGGTTGCGGAACTGAAGCGCCTGCTCCGCAACCGCGTGGAAGCCGATACGGAAATCGGCAAAACTCTGGTGGAACTGATTGTCGTGCGCCTGAAAGACCAGGGCTATCTGAACGACGCCAAATACGCGGCGGCCTTTTCGTCGTATCGCCGTGACAACGAGAAATTCGGGCGCATGCGCGTCGTCAACGACCTGAAGGCCAAGGGAGTGCACGGCGACGTCATCGAGAAGGCAGTCTCTTCCGTTTATGACGAGGTGAAAGAAGAAAGTCTCGCGCGCGAGTATCTCCGCCGCAAACGCCTGCAGAAGCCCAAGGACAACGGCAAAGACCAGAAGCAGGCAGCCCGCATCTTCCGCAACCTGATGCGAGCCGGATTCGGAGCAAAAACCATCTTCACCATCCTGAAAAAATGGGACGTGGAGGAAGAGACGCTAACCGAACTGGAGAACGAGACTTCGGACGCGTAAGCGAAGGTCGCCTGTTTCCTTGAAACCTTGAAACCCTGAAACTTTGAAACCTGGCCCTTACCGGTTGCGCCCATCCCCGCACTCTGATACAACTTTGCACCTAACCATCTCTGCAATTTGTTTGGAGGAACTATGAAAACGAAGTTCTCATTAATGATCGCAGCCGCATTGCTGGTTCTGACTGCGTTCTCCTACGGACAGGCCGGAACCGACGTGAAAAAGGCAGCCGACGATACCGGCAAAGCCACCGATACCGCCGCGAAGAAGACGGCGAGTGCCACCAAGACCGCCGCCAAGGACACCGGCAAAGCCACGGAAACCGCTGCCAAGGACACTGGCAAGGCCACCAAGACCGCCGCCAAGGATACCGGCAAAGGCGTGGAAAAAGGCGCCAAGGCGACTGGCAAAGCGACCGAGAAGGCTGCCGACAAGACCGGCTCAGCTACCAAGACCGCTGCCAAGGATACCGGCAAGGGCGTGGAAAAGGGCGCGAAGGTGACCGGCAAAGCCACGGAAACCGCCGCCAAAGACACCGGCAAAGCCACCAAGACCGCTGCCAAGGATACGGGCAAGGGCGTGAAGAAGGTTGGCGAGAAAACCGAAGAAGTAGTTAAGTAAGATCCGTTAAGCAAAATCCGTGAAGTAAATCCACTTTCTCCGCGACGGCGTCGAAGTGCCGGTTGCAAACTGTTCGCGCAACCGGTCTTCGACGTCGCCAGTTCTGTCGTCGCGCCAGATCGAATCTCCCTCTGTGTTTCCCTGTGTTCCTCAGTGTCCCCTGTGGTTATCGTTTAGAATCTAGTTTCCATGCTCACAGGCTCCGAAATTCGCCGCAAATTCCTCGACTTCTTCATTCAGAAGGGACACCGCGAGGTGCACTCCTCGTCGCTAGTCCCGGCGAACGATCCGACGCTGCTCTTCACCAACGCCGGCATGAACCAGTTCAAGGACGTTTTCCTGGGCCTCGAAAAGCGCGACTACGCACGGGCGACGACCTCGCAGAAATGCGTGCGCGCGGGCGGCAAGCACAACGATCTCGAAAACGTCGGCTTCACCAATCGTCATCACACGTTTTTCGAAATGCTGGGAAATTTTTCCTTTGGCGACTACTTCAAGAAAGACGCCATCGCCTACGCGTGGGAGCTGATCACTTCGCCCGAGTGGTTCGGGATTGAGAAGGAAAAGGTCTACGTAACGATCTTTGAAGGCGCGAACACGCCGCATGCCGACATTCCACGCGACGACGAGGCTGAGCAGTTCTGGCTTGAGGTTGGTGTTCCGAAAAAACGCATCTTCGCCATGGGAATGAAAGACAATTTCTGGCAGATGGGCGATACGGGACCATGTGGCCCTTGCAGCGAGATTCACTATGACATGGGTGTGAAGGCATCCGAACTGGGCCATGCCGATTGCAGGTTTCCATGCGACTGTGGGCGCTACGTCGAAATCTGGAACCTTGTGTTCATGCAGTACGACAGACAAGCAGGAGTAATCGATGGGACTTCGTTATTCTCATTCCAATTGCTGCCCAAGCCATCGATCGATACGGGAATGGGCCTCGAGCGCGTGGCAGCGGTCCTGCAGGGCGTGATTTCAAACTACCAGACGGATTTATTCATGCCGTTGATTAGGCGGGCGGCGCAACTGACGGAAGCTAAGGCGCGACCGAAGCTCCTGAACCGTGAGGCGGTTACCCTCCGAGTGATCGCAGACCACTCACGTGCCGCAACCTTCTTGATTGCAGACGGCGTATTCCCTTCGAATGAAGGGCGAGGATACGTATTGCGGAGAATCATCAGGCGGGCGATCACTAACGGGAGGCTGATAGGACAGACAAAACCTTTTCTATATCTGATGGTCTATGCCGTCCGCGACCTAATGCGTGACGCCTACCCTGAACTCGATGAGGCCGCCGACCGGATATCGAAGGCGGTGCTTGCAGAGGAAATGCGTTTTGCGCACACGCTAGAGGCTGGAGCGGCGAAACTCGAACAGCTCGTGATGGATGCGCGTGTTAGTTGGGTAACTCGGATTCTCGCACGCCTCGCAGAGTCCGGCTTCGGAGCGGTCGTCGATTCAAGCCGCTTCGCCATTGACTTCCTTCATCGCTTCGACGCCGGTCGAGCCCCGCTATTAGAAGACGAGATTAGGATAGCCCTTGGTGACATTCCGCGGGAGATCGTTAGAGATGCCATCAACAAGTCGTCCGAACCCGTTCTGAACGGCGAGGCAGCTTTCAAACTCTACGACACGTTCGGAATGCCAATTGACTTCATGCGCGATGCGGCGCGAGATGACGGGATTCGGTTTGATCAGGCGGGTTTCGATCGCGAAATGCAGGCTCAGCGCAACCGCGCTCGTGCTTCCTGGAAAGGTGCCGCCAAGCGGACCGCTAATCCGGCCTACGAGAAGCTCCCGGTTTCTGCATTCGAAGGCTATCGGCAAACGCGTTCGGAGAACTGCGAGGTCTTGGCCTTGATGCACGGCGGCAGGGGTGTCGTCGAACTCCTTCGCGGCGAATCCGGCGAAGTCATCCTCGACCACACGCCGTTCTATGCCGAATCCGGAGGCCAAGTCGGCGATCGCGGATGGTTTTACTCCGACGATCACAATACCGTCGTCGCCGAAGTGACCGGATGCTACTACCCGGTACAGGGTGTGCGCGCACATCAGGTCATCGCCAAGCAGCCAATTCGCGTCGGTCAGAAAGTGGATGCCGTAGTCGATACCGCAATTCGCGAATCCACCATGCGCAATCACACGGCCACGCATCTGCTCCACGCGGGCCTGAGAGAAGTCTTGGGCAAGCACGTAAAGCAGGCGGGATCGCTGGTGGCTCCCAACCATCTGCGCTTCGATTTCTCGCACTTCACCGGCGTTGAAGATGAAGAGCTGCAGGATATCGAAGACATCATCAACAAAGAGGTTTTGCGCAACGAGGCGGTCAAAGTTATCCCCGACGTTCCCATTGACGTGGCCGTCAACGAGTATCACGCCATGGCGCTGTTCGGCGAGAAATACGGCGACCGGGTGCGCGTGATCAAGATCGGAGATTTTTCCACCGAACTATGCGGCGGCACGCACACCGGCGCGACCGGCGAGATCGGCCTGATCAAGATTCTGAAAGAGGGAAGCGTGTCATCCGGTGTGCGGCGCATCGAGGCTGTGACCGGCGAAGGCTCGCTGCGCCACTTCCGCAAAGATCACGAACTGGAAAACGTGGTCGCCGCGCTGGCCACGCACTCGGACACAACCACTCCAGCCGAAGCCTTGAAACTGGAGCTCGAAAAGAAAGACGCCGAAATCAAACGCCTGGCGCGCGAACTCGATCAGGCGCGGATGAAGTCCGCATCGTCAAGCACGGCCAACATCGGCGAAAAAGTCAAAGAAATTCGCGGCGTCAAGGTCCTCGCCCACCGCGTGGATAATTTGGAGCGCGCGCAGATGCGCACACTGGTCGATCAGCTTCGCGACAAGCTCGGCTCCGCCGTGGTCGTGCTGGGTTCGGCCTCGAATGGCAATGTCTCGCTGATCGTCGGCGTAACCAAAGACCTCACCAGCCGAATTCAGGCGGGGAAAATCATCGGCCCGGTGGCGCAGAAAGTCGGCGGCAAAGGTGGCGGGCGTCCGGACCTGGCCGAAGCGGGCGGCAAAGATGCGGCGGCGTTGGACGCGGCTCTGAGTGAGGCTTACAGTGTCGTGGAGTCGCTGTTAGGGTAGATTTCTGGCGCAAACATTGGTGGCCAATGGATGATCGCATACATTTCATCGAGCACCAGGGCAAGCGGATTCTGTTGCTGGACTTTTCGCACGCCAATGCGCACGAGATGCAGCTTCTGCATGAGTATGTGAGGGTCGTGGTGGCGCAGCACGGGCACGAGTCGGTGGTCACACTCGCCGATTTCACCGGCGCCACAGTGGATCACACGGTTGCCACCAGAATCAAAGAAGTGTTGGCGCTCGACCCGGCCGTTTGTGAAGAAGACGGCGTGGGTTGGCACTGAGAGTATCCCAAAGGCCTTCATGGAAAGTTTCCACAATTTTTCCCAGCGCGAGATTGCGACCTTCAAGACGCGGGAAGAAGCGATGGACTGGCTGGCGAAAGACTAGGTCTCAGGTGTCGGGTCTCAGGCAAATCCTTTCGTGGCGATGATTGACTGTTCGATTCGGGTCGCACGGTTTTTCCTGAGACCTGACACCTGAGACCCGAGACCTGGTCTTGTCAGCTTCTCCACTTCAGCGTCACCGGCCCGCTCATCGGATGCCTAAACTCTCCGCCGTTTTTCTTCATGTCCAGCATCGCGTTTTTCAAACCGAAATACCACTTCGCGGGACGGTCGGCATCGTCGATCAGCATGAGGTGTGGGTTGTGTTTCAGTCCCTCCGACTGCAGCTCCATCGTCCGGCGGTCCTGCTCCACGAATTTTGCGAAGACGAATTTCAGTAACTCGGGGCCAAACGGAATCCAGCGAAACAAATTCCACGCGGCCACAACGTCGATGCGGCACTGGGTGCGCGTGATCGGAGTGACGGTGGTCAGGCTCGCGAACCAGTATTTGCCAGCGCGAATAATTTCCGAGCGCAGATTGGGCAGGACGAAGTCGATGGTCGTGGAAATCGAATCAGCATCGGCGTAAAGGCGCAGAAGTTTGTAGGGAGCGCTGTTGGAGCTGGGTGTGTGCGCGCTCATGCGAAATCCGTACGGAATCGGTTCGAAGTGTTTCTGTTTTTCGTGAATCGACTTTTGGGTGCGCCACCACCATGCCTGGTGAACGAAGGGACCGTGTGCCGGGTCCATCAGCCCGATGATGCCGTGGTCGACGGAGCAGGGCAGGTCGGCGGTGAGATAGGCGAGTTTGTAGCGCGAGCTGAATTTCGGAATCTCGGGCGCGGGAACGGGAGCCGGCGCGGACTTCGAGAATCCAGCCCCAACTGGACCGGGATCAGGAATAAAGACCCAGACAAAATCGTCGCGCTCTTCGCACGGATAGCTGCCCGCGTAAATGCGGTCGATCTTCAGAGTCTGCTCGGCTACGAGCGACGGAATCAGTTGGCACTGGCCGGAGTGTGCGTCGAATTTCCAGCCGTGATAGGAACATTCGATTTGCTGGCCGTCGAATTGTCCGCAGGAAAGCGGCATGCCGCGATGCGGACAGGCGTCGCGCAAGGCAAAGGCCCGGCCTTGCTGGTCGCGTCCGACGACGAGCGGTTGTTCGAGCAGCATCGTCTTGGCGAGCTGTCCGCGATGGACTTGATTGGCCGGGAGCGCGCGATACCAGAAGCCGAAGAGCATGAGCGCATCGGGCGTCTGGGACTGGAGTGGGAAGTCGTCAGGCATCGGACAGGTGAGGATACCGCAGTAGATCAAAAACTTGAACCGCCGAGACGCAGAGAGCGCCGAGAGCGGCAAACGAATGGCGCGGGTAAAATCCTCCGCTCTTGGCTCAGACTCTCCCCTGTGTTCCTCCGTGTCCCCTGTGGTTCAAGGCTTTGATCTTTCGGAACTCAGCCGGGTTCTCATCTGGACGTAGGCTTTGCGGGCGACGCCGGGCTGTTCGATGTGGGCGAGGAAAAGTTTGCGCAGGGCGGCGGTGGTCAGGCGGCCTTCGAGGTAGGCGTCATAGAGATCGTTGCCGGTGAGATATCCGAGTTGCTCGACGACGTATTCGTACTTGCGGCCGGTGAAACCCGGAGCTGGCGCGCCACCGAAATCCTGCTGGCGGTGCAGCATCAGAAAGTCGAGGGCCTCGACCGCGTCGGCGAAGGGAAGCGAAGTCTGGTGTTCGAGGTCTTCACGCGTTACGTCGAACAACTCCGCGATGTCGGTATCGCGCAGAGCGGGACGGGCCGGATGCAATATGCGCGATCCAAAACAGGCGAGCGCGTTTTCGATGACGGTCATGTAAAACGCATCGTCTTTGTCCAGCGACTCCGCGGCGTGTACGGCGTTCGGCGCCGGGTTGCCGTGGCAAGGAGAAAGATTCGGCAGTCCGCGACAGGCCTGATGCAGAAAGCGGGTGGCGTCCTCGGCCGAGGACGTCATACGAAACTGCCGCACGTACACGGCGTTGATCGGAGTCAGGTAGACGCTGCCACGCTCGCGAACCTGCCGCAGCAGAGACCGGCGATGCCCAGCGGTGAATCCTTTGCGCGATAGCAGCCGGTGCAGCAGCGCGTCCGAGCTGCGCGAGTAAACCTCGGGCATCAGGTCAACCAGAAGCCTGGGCTGTGTAGTGTTGTGCGGAGAGTACTGATTGATGCCGAGAAATCGCACCATGCCGTCGATCAGGTTATAAAGCGTGGGGCCGAGATCGGGTGCGCTGTGGTCATTATCGCTGCGTCCCCAGCGGTCGAGGCAGAGGCGGTAATGCTCGTATTTCTCGAGCGGCGTGGCGTTGAAGACGCAGAGAACATGCTCGCGGACGTCCTTGCGGACCTCGTTGCGTACTTCGACCGCTTCGACGTGGTCGCTGGCTTCTCCGGCGGCGCGCCAGTAGAGGGCGTCGACGTTTTGCAGGACGGTGAGCATCGCTTCCGCGGGCAGCCGCTGCTGCAACAGGGCCGGCAAATGTTGGGGCGCGAGGTGCGACTCGCCAAATAGGATCAGAATGAGCGCATCGGAATGACGCTGGCGGAGTTCGGCAATTTTGTCGGCGGCGTGACGGTCACGAGCTCCGATCTTGCGCAGATCTTCGCGAGGCATGCAATCGAGCCCATAGATGGAGGCGCCGCGGTGGCGCGCGGCGGAGAGTAATTCGTAAAATGGCGCCCAGTCGTATCCCCAGTCGAGTTCGAAGCGGATGCGCTGGCGCAGTTCATTTTCGTCGATCTCGCCGCGATACCATTCGTCGAGAATATGCTGGTCGCGGGAAAAAATGGTTTCGACTCCCAGCACAATGGGCCGCTGCTGGAGTTCGGAATCGCGGAGGATTTCGGCCAGATAACGTTGCGAGTTAGGTAGAGCATGATAATCGCCCACTAAAACGGTTCCAGCGTTGGCGATTTCGTGGCGCACATCGCTTGCGCCGAGAACTTTCTCGTAGGAGCAGTAGGCCTCGCGAAAGTCCCGCAGATATTTTCGTCCAGCAGCCGGATCAATGGCGCGAATCTCACGCTCCACGCTGGCGATGGCGTGGAGCTGGGCGGCACTGCGTCGCGATCGTAAGATGCTGGTGGTGGCCATAAATGCGTCGTTGGTCGCTGGTCGTTAGTCGTTCGCCGGTTCGTATCAGGGCATCGCTTTAGCGATGCCGAAAAGCCCTCGAACCCGTACGCCCCTTTAGGGGCTGCCCTCGGAATAAGGGCTTTCCGCAGCCTGCTGTCCTTGACTTGCTTTTCCTGCGTCCCTATCCTCAGTTTTCGAGGCCGTGAACCGAAGCGAGCCTCGTGGAGCCCCAACTTTGCCCCTGACGCCGGAAAATCTGACCGTTGCCACGACCGGCGCCAGTGGATCGATATTTCTGAAGCACTTTCTACTCATCGTGGAACGCGATCCGCGGGTGAAGACGGTGAACTTCATCGCTTCCGACAGCAGCCTGCGCGTCATGGCCGAAGAGCTTGCCATCGAAGGCCGTTCTGACCTCTTACGTCAAATCATCGGCGCACCTTCGGCGAAGATTCAGCAGCAGTCCAACACCGATATCGGAGCGAACGTGGCCAGCGGGTCGTATCCTTCCGACGCGATGGTCGTCATCCCCTGCAGCGTCGGCACCCTTGGCCGCATTGCCAACGGCATCGCCTCGCACCTCCTCGAGCGCGCCGCCGATGTCACTCTTAAGGAGCGTCGGCCGCTCCTGCTGTGCGTTCGCGAGACGCCGCTGAACAAAATCCACATCCGCAACATGTCTCTCGCGGCGGATGCGGGCGCGACCATCTTCCCGCTGATCCCAACGTTCTATAACCACCCGTCGAGCGCCGATGCCATGGCACAGGAATTCGCCAACCGCGTGCTGGCGCATTTAGGACTGGCCCAACCAGATGCATACCGCTGGAAGGGCTGACGCCTTCAAAGATCTATGACTTGGGGGGGAAGCCTTTCCTGCTTTGCAGGAATACTTTCAGTCTAGGGAAGGGGCAGTAACGAAGGTAGGTATCTGGCGGGCATGTACTGCGAGTGTTTCCCGTCAGATATACTCAACCGCGTGCAACCAGTCGGCCGGAAATTGGATAGCCCATCTGCACCCGCAAAGTCCCTCGACGAGTTCCTAAATAAGAGCGGCGTGATGGAGGTCCTGGTCTGCGCGGTTACCGTTCTCGCCTATCTGGGCACACTTTCGTTCGGCTTCGTTTATGACGACAAGCCCACGATCGTGGACAATGCCGTACTCCGTTCCTGGCGCTTCTTAGCTCATTACTTCGTTCCTCAGATTTCAGGCGACGTCGCGGCGCCGACAAGCGGAAACTTTTACCGGCCCCTCACCTTCCTATGGATGCGTCTCAACTTCGTCATCTTCGGCCTGCATCCAGCAGGATGGCACTTTGCCATGCTGGCGTTTCATGTTCTGGCGACCTACCTCGTCTTTGTGGCAGCCGGAAAGTTGACCGGCAGTCGCAGCACCGCCGCCCTGGCTGCCGTTTTCTTTGGACTGCATCCCGTTCACGTGGAAAACGTCGCCTGGCTTTCCTCCGTTAACGACTTGCTCATGACCGCGCTGCTGCTCGGCAGCTTCCTTGCGTATTTGAACTTTCGCACTGACAGAAAAGTGATATGGATGGCAGCATCCGTGTTTTTGTTCGGATTGGCGCTGCTCTCGAAGGAAACCGCAGCCGTCTTCCCAATTCTGATTCTTGGTTGCGTGGTGATCTTTGTGCCTGCGCGCGCCGCCGAAAATTCAGAGCCGGCTTGGTCGGCCTTGAAAGGCTCGGCCTTAAAGGACGGTCTCGCTTCGATTCCTTATTTCGCGGTTCTTGCGATCTATCTCGCTGCCAGGAGAATGACGCTTCATGGCATGGCGCAATCCCTCGCGCCTCTCAGTTGGACCACGATGGTTCTTACCTGGCCATCGATCCTATGGTTCGATCTGAAGCATCTGCTGCTGCCGATCTCCTCCAGCGAGTTCTACTCGCTGGCCTATGTAACCGCGCCGGGCTTTGAGAACTTTCTGCTGCCCGTCATCTTCCTGTTGGGCGCTTTGGTCGTGGCGGGGTACGGGATCTCTAAACTCCCCGACCGTCGCGTTGGAGTCTTCGCCTTGGGGTGGGCGATTCTGACTATCCTGCCGAGTTTATATTTGCGGGCAATTGCGCCTGACAATTTTGTCCACGATCGTTTTCTCTACCTGCCTTCGGTGGGGATTGTGATTCTGATAGCGCTGGCGGTCGAACAAATCTCTACCTCAAAAACGCTTAGGAGAGCGGTGGTGGCGATTCTCTGTACAGCCGCTTTCATCGGGACCTTGATTTATCAAGTGCAGTGGGCCAGCAACATTTTGCTCTACCAGAACGCAATGGCGTATGCCCCTCAGAACCCGATCGTACAGGTCAATCTGGCCAATGAACTCGGCAACATGGGACGTTATGACCAAGCCGTCCCGCTGTATTTGAGCGCGCTGCAGCGCGATCCGCGCTTTTGGCTGTCGAACTACAACCTGGGTTACGCCTATTACCGAATGGGACGATTTTCCGATGCCGAGGATTATCTGAAGCGCGCGATCCAGATCGATGATAAAGATTCAGACCAATTCATCTATCTCGCGCGCGCCCAGATGGAGCAGGGAAAATTGACCGAGGCAACCCAGAATGCCGAGCGTGCCCTGCAAAGGTCGCCAGGCTCGCCTGGATTTCATTTCGTTCTGGCGAAGATCTTCGAGGCCAGCGGCAACCGGGAGCGGGCAATCGCAGAATACCAGGCGGAAGTGTCGTCTAACCCCGAAAACGCGCTCGCCAGAAGCGAGCTGCAGAGACTTCAATCTGCGCAATGAAGGCTAGCGCCCGCACCAGCAGGTGCAAGTGAGATTCGTATCAGGGAACGCCTTCAGGCGTTCCGCAACTGCATGAGCATCAATGCGCCTTTAGGCGCTGGATTTGGCGATCGAGTTTTCTCACAAGCGGCTAACCAACGTTCTGCCGGTTGGGACGGTTCTTCTTGGTGATGCTGCCCAGCGTCTGATACCACGCGACCACCCAGGGGACGAGCAGGGAAAATACCAGGCGCGCGGGCAGAGTTCGCAGGGATGTTTTCAAGTCCGCCTTTCGGAGATCGCTCCAGTCCAGCCGGAAAGCAAAGTAGATTTCGAGCGCGAGCACGCATAACAGCGGGATGGGCGAGTAGACCAAAGCAACAGCCGCGAGAATCTCGACGAGGCAGCGAGCGATATTCCGCCACAGGCGCGCCGAGCGTCCTCCCAAGACGCCATCGGTCACGGAATAGCTGACCATTTGGCGGAGCGCCGAGCGGAAACTGTGGCGCGGCTGGTAAGCCGCCTTGGCGCGTTCCGCGAAAGCGGGGGTCACCAGCTTGCGCACCTTGGAATCGAATACGGTGTCTTCTCCGAGGAAAACGTTCTCTGGGAATCCGCCGACTCGTCGCCACAGCTCTTTGCGAAAGGCCATCGAACGCGCGGTGCACGACTTGGTGCCTGCGTCGGGGTTTAACTTCACGCCGAAGAAGGGCGCGGAGGCAATGTCCCACGTAGTGGAGTTGCTTGGATCGATATATGATCCGCCAACGGAATACTCGGCGACGCCGCCGAAAATTCGAGCCGTCAGGTTGGCGAGCCAGTCGGGGTGGTAGGTGCAACCGGCATCGGCGCATGCCACCACATCGGAGGTAGCTGCGGCGATTCCGACATTGCGGCCGCGTGCGATCGGTCCCGGACAGCTTTTCAAGCTGCAGCTTTCATCGCGGATGGGAATCAGAGTCGGGTATTCTAAGCGGGCGGCTTCAAGACGCTCCCATGTTCCGTCCGTGGATCCACCATCGACGACGATCACTTCGGCAGGAGAGAGCGTCTGCTGCATCAGGCTCTCAACCAGAGCGTCGATGTCATCGCGCTCGTTGAGGACGGTCGCCGCGACGCTCACGGCTGGCATGTCGGTTCGATTCATTCGGCGAAATAAGTGTACCCGCGAAGGGCAGTTCTCAGTTGCCAGTTCTCAGTAGCTGCGACGCGGGTTTTTGCTGAGACCTAAGACCTGACACCTGACACCTGCACTATTGCCTCTTCCGGCACTCCACCTCTGTGCCGTTGACTCCTTCCCAGCTTTTTTTGTACTCTGCCGGTACACCGGGAAGGAGGTGGTCGGATGATAAGTTCTGATTGTCATAGTAGAAGTACCAGACCAGGTGAGGTGGCTGAGTCTTAGGGCGGTTGCTCTAAGCGGAGTTCTCGAGGAACCTTTGGTCGGGGGAATCGGGAACAATCTCTCGCAAACAATCCGTGAATATGGGCTGATTGATAAAGTCTGATCCGCCGGACACACGCTGTGCCCGGCACCGGAAATCGGGGTCCCCGGCACGCGCGGTTTTCGCGTGACGGGGTGTCCGAGCGAGGGGCCACGAGAGTGACCACCTCAGTCAATCCCAAACAGTCCACCGGGCAGCCCGCAGGCTGAAAAGCTTGCGGGCTGTTCTCTTTCCGTGCGCACTCCTGCCGATAATGGGGGAAATCATGAACACTGAAGTGATGCGCAACACCCTCCACGAGTCGGAAGCAGGAAGGTTTACGTTCCCGCAGGTTATCGGAGCCCTCGCCGGCGCTGGTGTTGAATCCTATTTCGCCGATCTGGCGCGAGCCGTGGATACCTTTTACCTGCCGACGGGCGAGACTCATAGCGAGAAAATGACTCTTCCCGCCACCAAGATTGCTGAAGATTTTTCTCAGTCCGGAATCGTAGGCGCAGTTCGAGCGGCCCAAGCCGATCAGATCCGCTACCCCGAGTTCCTCAAGCGGGCGATGGCGGCCGGAATCATTGCGTACTGGGTCTTTATCACGGGCAGGAGGGTCATCTACTTCGGCCGCAAGGGAGAATTCCACGTCGAAGAGTTTCCGCCATCAAAATCGTAGAGTCGTAGAGTCGGTGTTCAAGCCATGCAAATCCACACGATCGACGGTTTCCTGGAATATTTCAACAAGGTTCACCAACGGACCACGCGGGTTGCGCAATGCATTCCGCCCGACAAACTGGAGTGGTCGTTTCGCGAAGGCAAATTCACCCTCGGAGATTTGGTTCGCCACATCGCGGCCATCGAACGCTACATGTTCGCGGAAACCGCCGTGGGACAGCCGAGTCGATACGCCGGTTGCGGACGAGAGCTGGCCGATGGCTATGAAGCAGTAATGACCTTCCGGCAGACGCTTCATGGGCAGACGATCGAGATTCTTTCCCGCCTGGGCGATGCGGGACTGACAGCAAAGTGCGCGACTCCGGACGGGTCGAAGATCACGGTCTGGAAATGGCTGCGCCTGATGATGGAACATGAGATCCATCATCGAGGCCAGATATATTTGTATCTAGCAATGTTGGAGGTCCCGACCCCGCCACTTTATGGGCTTACCTCCGAAGAAGTCCAACAACGCAGTGTCAAAGCTTAATCGACCTTAAATAACCCACCCCAAAAAACAGCAAAATGCGGTAGTCTATAGCACCCCGCAACCGACCGGTCGGTTACCTGGTTCGAGTGGGGAGTTGATCGATGGATGACAAGTAGTATCAGCGGTTTCCTGAGACCTGACACCTGAGACCTGAGACCTTCTCTATGGACGACAAGCACTATCTGGCCCGCATCACCGAGCGCGTGGATTTTGCGCCAGACCTTTGGATGATCCGCATTGCTCTTGACCCAGGCGAGGAGTTCAAGTTTACTCCGGGCCAATTCGCGACGCTCGGCATTGAGCGAGACGCGCGACGGCTGGAGCGTCCCTACTCGATCGCTTCTTCTCCCCACGAAAAGGAACTAGAATTCTTTTTTGAACTCGTACCGCACGGTGAGACCACGCCGCCACTACATGACCTTCAGTTGGGCGATCAGGTTCTGCTGCGCAAAGTTGCAAAGGGTCTGTTCACCTTCGATCGCGCGCATCCGGAGCATACGAACCACCTGATGGTGAGCACCGTGACCGGAATCGCGCCTTTTGTCAGCTATCTGCGAACCCTGTTCAAAGACTGGAAAGAGGGTAGGTTCGCGGGCGACCACAAATTATTTCTGCTGAACGGCGCCAGCCGGTCATGGGAGTTCGGTTATCGCGAGGAACTGGAAAGCATCGCGAAACAGGCGCCATGGTTTCGCTGTGTTTTCACGGTGAGCCGTCCGTGGGAGGATGAGAATTGGAGAGGCGAGGTCGGCCGCGTCGATGAACTGATTCGCAAGTACGCTGACCAGTGGGGATGCACTGCGGCCAACAGCATCGCGTATCTTTGCGGGCATCCTGAGATGGTCGAGCACGGCAAGGGCATCCTGAAGCGGCTCGGTTTCAAGAAAGAGAATTTAAAAGAAGAAGTGTATTGGGTGCCAGCAAAGTGACCGGTAGAGACGGGGCTTGCCCCGTCTTGCTCGGAAGCGGCAGGAGACACTGCGGGAGATGCGGCAATCCGCGTATCTACAGACGGATCTTATTCCTGTTCCGCCGGCGCGAAGAACACCAGGGCTTCGAGTTCTTCCTGGACGTCGTAGAACCGATGCTCCAGTTCCGCCTCGACAAAAATGACCGAACCAGCCCGCACTTCAGCGTGATCAGAGCCAATTTGCATGCGAGCACGTCCGCGGACGACGTAGTACATCTCGTCTTCGCGGTGCGGCGTCTGCGGATCACTGCCGCCTTTCGCCAGAACGTAGACGCCAGCGCTCATGGCAGGCACGCGGAGGAATTCGAGGTAGAGCTTACCCTTCTCCGCCCGCTGGCGCGCAAGATCGTCGATGTGGAAGAAGTGAGTCACGTTCCGTCCGCCGCGCAGCCATTCAACAAGATGCCGAAGAGCTCAGCTTCGTATCAGGGCATCGCTTTAGCGATGCCGAAAGTCCTCAGAAATCAGAGCCCCTTTAGGGGCTGGGCAGTTGCTGAGAGCTTCCTAGCCGACCGCGCCATGAAAGAAAATATCCGTGTACTGCTGCACCAGCGCGTCTCCCGTCAGCGGACCCTCGGGCTTGTACCACTGATAGATCCAGTTAATCATGCCGACCAGGGCAAAGGCGGCCGCGCGCGGCGTGACCGGCGACGGAGAACTCCGCTTGCGCTGCACGTCGGCAATGAGGTTCTCGACGAAGACCAGGTAATCCTTCTTGCGTCCGTTGATCTTGCGCCGGAGCGCCGGCGGCAGCGGATGATTTTCATGCAGCATGACCGTAATTTCACGGTCTTCGGCACTGAGCACCACCTGAATGTGCAGCCGGATCAGCGTGCGCAATCGCTCTTCGGCTCCGGCAACGCTCGTCCCGTCGATGCGTCGCACCACATTGATCACGCGCTCCTCGGTGATCTCCATGGCGTGCGACATGATGTTGTAAAGGATTTCGTCTTTCGACTGGAAGTGATGATAGAGCCCGCCCTTGGAGAGCTTGAGCGCGGCTGCAACATCGTTCATGGAAGTGGCGTCGTATCCCCGCTGTTGAAAAAGACGAGCGGCGGCACGCAGGATTTCCTGGCGAGGGTCCTGCCGGGGTTCCTGACGAGTTTCGGTGGCAGCTTCGCGAAGCATCACCAGAGATGGTATCGCGGAATGGGCTCCGGGCTCTAGTAGCGTGTCGCTCCACGGCAAGTGACCTTTTGACTTCCCTGCCCAGCCTCCCTAACATAAGCCTGCCAACACTGCGCATCTCGGCGCGAACCATAGTCGGACGAACCATAGTCGGACGAACCGTAGTCGGACGAATCATGATCGGCCGAACCATCTCGCACTACCAGGTGACCGAGAGGCTCGGTGGCGGCGGGATGGGAGTGGTTTACAAGGCCGAAGACACGAAACTCCACCGCTTCGTGGCCCTGAAGTTTCTACCCGACGAGGTCGCCCGAGACGCTCAGTCCCTTGCTCGTTTCGAGCGCGAAGCGCAGGCCGCGTCAGCCCTGAACCATCCGAACATCTGCACCATCTACGAAATCGGTGAGCAGGATGGCCAGCCTTTTATCGTCATGGAGTTCCTCGAAGGGCAAACGCTAAAGCACCTGATCGCCGGTCGCCCTCTCGAGATCGAAACCGTATTGTCGCTGGCAATCGAGATCGCCGACGCCCTGGATGCAGCGCATGCCAAAGGCATCGTGCATCGCGACATCAAACCAGGGAACCTCTTCGTCACCAACCGCGGACACGCCAAGATTCTCGACTTCGGTCTGGCCAAAATTGGCGCGGTTAACATCCCGAAGTCGGACCGATCACGCACGATAAGCGAAGGACACCTCACCAGTCCGGGCAGCGCCTTGGGCACAGTAGCCTACATGTCTCCCGAGCAGGCGCTCGGGAAAGAACTCGACGCCCGCACCGACCTGTTCTCTTTCGGCGCCGTTCTTTACGAGATGGTCACGGGACTTCTTCCCTTTCGCGGCGATACCACGGCCGCGCTGTTCGACTCCATCCTGAATAAAGCACCCGGGCAGCCCGCGCGTTTCAACCCGCAAATTCCCAGCGAGTTGGAGCGAATCATTCAGAAGGCCCTCGAAAAAGATCGTGAAGTCCGCTTCCAGAGCGCGGCCGAGTTATGCGCCGATCTGAAGCGCCTCCGGCGCGACACCACTTCCGGAAAGATCGAAGCCGCCACACCTCCGGCGCCCGCCCGCAAATTCAACTGGCTCTGGCCCGCGGCAATCTTGACTGTGATTGTCGTTCTTGCCGGGGCGTTCGCCTGGCTAAGTTCTTCGCCGCCTCCACCCAGGGTACTGGCCACGACGCAACTCACTCGCGACGGCATACCCAAAGAGGTCGTTGCGACCGATGGGTCCCGGTTATATATCAATGAGCGAGGAGATCCAGACCGGATCGTGCAGGTTTCCACGGGTGGCGGCGAGATCTCGCCGATTCCAACTCCCTTTGGCAGTGTGGTCGCCCATGACATATCACCCGATCATACGCAGCTCTTGGCGGAAAGCTTTGTGGGAACCGAGGCCGAATCTCCGCTGTGGAGTCTGCCTCTGCCTTCGGGAGCCCCTCGCCGTCTCGGCGATATTGTCGCGCATGGTGCCACATGGTCACCCGACGGCCGCCACCTCGTATTTTTCAGGGCCTCCGACATATACCAGGCGAACGCCGATGGAACCGATCCTCATAAGCTGATTACCGTTTCGGGCACGCCTTACGATCCCAGCTTCTCTCCGGACGGAACCCGTATTCGCTTCGACGATCCAAAGACCCGAGAACAACTCTTCTGCGCTCTGGGAGATTCGATCGGACGGCAGCAATCTTCATCCCGTACTGCCGGGATGGCATAACCCGCCCAGCGAATGCTGCGGTGCAGTGGACTCCGGACGGCCGCTACTATTTCTTCCTGAGCGACACTGCTTCCGGAAGCGAACGTCTGGGCGATACGCGAATCGGCGGGGCTGTTTCGCAGGACATTCTTCCGCGCCCTTCCAACTGACGACCGGTCCACTGTCTTTCGGTAGTCTGACGCCCAGCGCCGATGGCAAGAAACTCTTTGTACATGCGAGGCAGGGCCGCGGAGAACTCGTCCGCTACGACCCCAAGTCCAAGCAATTCGTGCCCTTTCTTGCGGGGATTTCGGCGGGCGAACTGGACTTCTCGCGTGACGGCAAGTGGGTCACCTATGTTTCCTATCCCGAGCACACACTCTGGCGCAGCCGCGTGGACGGCAGCGATCGCTTGCAACTAACCTATCCGCCGGTTTTGGCCGGCCTGCCCCACTGGTCTCCCGACGCTACCCAGATCGCCTATGTAGATATCCAGCCCGGCCGGCCTTGGAAGACGTTTCTGATCTCTGCCCAAGGTGGTGCGCCCCAGGAAATGCTCGCAGAAAACCACCCCCAGGTGGACGCGACCTGGTCTCCCGATGGCAAGAAAATCGCCTTCGCGCGAACTGGGAACTCGGGTCGTCCGAAGCAATGGCCATCTATATCATCGACCTCGTCACTCATCAGGTTTCTACCGTCCCTGGTTCGGAGAATCTCTTCAGCCCACGCTGGTCGCCCGACGGTCAGTATCTGGCGGCGCTTAACTTGGATTCTACAAAGCTGCTGCTTTTCGACTTCAAAACCCAAAAATGGTCGGACTGGATCACTGAGCCGGGCGTGGTGGGTTATCTCAACTGGTCGCCAGATGGAAGTTATCTTTACTACGACAGCACCTTCACCGCGACCATCCGACTTTTCGCAGGGTTAAGGTCGGCCAGACCCACTCGGAACTTCTGGTCGATTTAAAGGGGCTGCCCAGGTACTTAGCCCCTCCTGCCTATGGCTGGAGCGGTATCGCTCCCGACGGCTCGGCGCTCTTTGTCCGCGATTTGAGTACCGACGAAATCTATGCTCTCGACTTGGATCTGCCGTAGCTCCCACATCAACCGATCCCGATCTAGAATAGGCACCGCGGGAATCCGTGGTTGACACCATGAGGTCGAGGTGTTTAGCATCTCCTAAACCGACCGATTGGTCGGTTCTTTGCTTTCAAACATAATTCGGCATTTCAGCCAATATCCATAAGGAGTTTTCCAGTGGCCACAGTCTTCTATCAAAACGATGCCAATCCTTCCGCCCTGAAGGGCAAAACCATCGCTGTTTTCGGTTACGGTTCCCAGGGACACGCGCAGGCGCAGAATCTCCGCGACAGCGGATACGACGTAATCATCGGCCTCGATCCCGAGCGCGGCTCAGCCCAGCAGGCGCGCGCCGATGGCATGACCGTAGTCGCTCCCCCGGAGGCCGCCAAGAGCGCCGACTGGATCCAGATTCTCACCCCCGACGAGACCCAGGCCGACTTCTACGAATCGGCGATCAAGCCCCATCTGCGCAAAGGAAAAATTCTAGGCTTCTCGCACGGCTTCTCGATTCATTTCAAGACCATCAAGCCTCCAAAAGATGTGGACGTGGTCATGATCGCGCCCAAGAGCCCCGGCCATTTGCTGCGGCGTGTGTATTCGCAGGGCGGAGGCGTGCCATCGCTGCTGGCCATTCACCAGGATGCCAGCGGACGCGCCCATGAATTCGCCCTCAGCTACGCGCACGGGATCGGCTCGACCCGAGCCGGCGTCCTGCAAACAACCTTCAGAGAAGAAACCGAGAGCGACCTGTTCGGAGAACAAGCCGTTCTCTGCGGCGGCTTGACTTCGCTGATGCAGAAAGGCTTCGAGACGCTGGTGGCCGCCGGCTACGCTCCCGAGATCGCTTACTTCGAGTGCGTGCACGAGATGAAGCTGATCGTCGACCTCGTGTATGAAGGCGGATTAAGCCGCATGCGCTATTCGATTTCGAATACCGCCGAGTACGGCGACCTGACCCGCGGCGAAATGGTTGTGGGAGCGGCCAAGGCGGTGGCATAGGCCACCGCACTCCAAGACGCTCGCGCGATTTTCGAGCGATGGCGGCAAATGCGGAGATGCCGGGTTCATCGCTGACTTGGGGAGCGGTGCAGCGGACGGGGCCGCTCTTCGCTAACCAATCAACCGCGGATGCGACTACTCCGTGCACGGGAGAGTATCAATGACGCAATCCAATTTAAAGTCACCTTGTCCTTTTTCAACCCATGAATCTTAAACATCAGCGCATTGGACTCCCGGCTGTGATCTTCCTCCTCTCCGTGGGATTCGCCGTTGTCACTCAAGCCGCCGCTCCACCGGTCGACTTCGCCGCGAAGATCGCCCCCATTTTCCAGGAGTATTGCTCCGACTGTCACGGCAAGGATGATCCGGACAGCGAGTTCAATTTGGAGACGCACGAGGCGCTCATGAAGGGCGGCAAGACAGGCAAAGTGATCGCGCCCGGCAATGCGCAGGAATCCCTCCTCGTAAAATTCCTCGAAGGCCGCTCGGGCAAGGAAGGCAAGAACAAGTTCATGCCGCCCGGCAAGCGCGATCACTTGAAACCGGATGAGATTGCTTTGATCCGCGAGTGGATCGACGGCGGAGCGCTGCCGCCGGCAGCACCGATGAAGCCTGGGGATGTGCTGGAGCGGCTTCCGAAGATCTTGCCGAAGGGCGAACCTCAACGGGCGATTCGCGCCTTGGCGGTGGCTCCGACCGGTGCCACGATGGCGGTGGGCAGATTCGGAGCCATCAACTTGGTCAATGGCGACACCCGCCAGACTTTGCGGACCATCAGGGACATTGCCGGGAGCGTGAATGCTCTGGCCTTTTCCAGTGACGGGCCAGAGCCTTTTCGCAGCAGCGGGCGACGCTGGGTTGACCGGCATCGCTTACCAATTCCAGGTGAGCGATGGGAAGCTCCTGCGCAAGTTTGAGGGCCACACGGACGCTTTGTACGCGCTGGCGCTTTCTCCGGATGGCAAAGTGCTCGCCACAGGCGGTTACGATCAGAAGATCAAGCTGTGGAACATCGGCAGCGGGGAGGAACTCAAGCTGCTCAAAGGGCACAATGGCTGCATCTACGGACTCAGTTTCCGGCCGGACGGCAAAGTGCTGGCCAGTGCCAGCGCGGATCGCACCGTGAAGCTTTGGGATGTGGCCACCGGAAATCGGTTGGACACTTTATCGCAGCCGCTCAAGGAACAACAGACTGTGGCCTTTGCTCCCGATGGCAAGACCTTGGTGGCCGGCGGATCGGATAACCGCATTCGGAGATGGAGCATTAGCGAGAAAGCCCTGGAAGGCAGCAATCCCATCATGGAATCCCGCTATGCGCATGAGGGAGCCATCCTTAGCCTGGCCTATTCCGCGGACGGCCAGACACTTATCTCCAGCGCCGCCAATCGCACGGTGAAGCTCTGGAACACGGCGGACTTATCCGAGCGCAAAGTGTTGGAACTGCAGCCGGATTGGCCGCCCGCGCTGGCGCTCCTCCCGAGGCAGCGCTTTGTGGCGGGTGGATTGGACGGCAGTCTGGGCTATTACCAACTATCCGATGGCGCTCCCATACCCGCTCCCCTGCCGGCCAAGGTCGCCACCGCCAGAAAGCAAAGAAGATGGCTCCCGGTCAGCCGAATCTCATCCGCGTGGTACCACCTGGAGTGCAGATCGGCTCTACGGCGACGCTGTACCG
>CAVZDM010000020.1:0-7861 GCA_963773955.1 uncultured Acidobacteriaceae bacterium
AAACGAATTTCGCCATTAACGGTCCAGAACCCGGCACACTCGGATTGTTCGCAACGGGCTTGATCGTCCTGGCCGGAGCCATGCGCCGCAGGCTCTTTGGATCGTAGTCTGAACCCGCTCTTCCCGACGACTCTGCCATGAGAAAATGTCACGGGCTGGTTTGCCATCAAGCCTGCTTTAAAGGAAACTGTTGTCTCACTCCGTTTGGGACTTCTGCACGGCCCGAGGTCACTGCGAGGTCATATCGTATGTGCCGAAATATCAGAACCCTTTTCAACTTCGATCCGCCCGTCACCGACGAAGAGGTGCGAGCGGCTTCGCTTCAGTTCGTGAGAAAAATCACGGGCTTCAATAAGCCGTCAAAAGCGAATGAAGCTGCGTTCCTGGCCGCGATCGATGAAATCGCCGGCGTCTCGGCTCGTCTTCTCCACGCGCTCGATACGACCGCGCCGCCGAAAAATCGGGATGAAGAAGCCGCCAAGGCGAGGGCTCGCGCCGCGGAGAGATTCGGCACTTGAGGGTCTAAGTCCAGGGTCCAAGCCTGAGGTTCGAGACTCTATTGAGGATCGGGTACCGGCACATCCGGCCTGACATCCGTGTTGTGGAAGGCGGCTATCTTCCATTCGCCTCCATCTTTCACCATGACCTGTAACAGGCGCGAACGGAGGCGCCCCTTGTCATCAGCACTCAACCCCGGAGGCATCTTTTGAATCCCGATCACGGCCGTGAGTGTTTCCACGACGGCAACATCGGGCCGGACGAACTTCAGAGAAACAACATCCTGCTTCATGGTGGTTCCGCGGTAGATTCCCTTGAAGATGAAGTCATGCCTCTCCGTGAAAGCCTCGCGCCCGGTAAAGAACTGCCCGCGGATGTTCGTGAAAGTGCCGTCGGCGGCAAAATGACGCGCGAAGGCGGCGGCGTCCCCGGCATTCCAAACGGCGATCTCGTCTTTAATGATGCTGCGAACCGCGGCTTCGTCGGGCGAAGATTGCGGGTGCGCAGCGACGGTCACAACCAGGACGAGAGCGAGAGCTAGGAATCCATGCATGGCAGCCTCCGGAGACGGTGAGACGGGAACTATTGTATTCCACGCAAACGAGGCGCGGGCTGAGTGGCGAAGCCGGGAGTAAAGGGTTTCCCCCTGCGCCGGAAGAGTTCCTCGAAAACCTTGACATCGCCGTGGATCGCGGGCCTGGCTGCGCTGGAACTGACCGTCATCGGGGCAGAGATGACGTTAGCAAAACCTGTGGGCAGGGCCGAACGCCACGGGCTGGTCTCCATGTTGGCGGCGGCATCGACCGCGGTCGTAATGATGAACACATACGTTTGGCCCGCAGTGAGCGGAGGCAGGGTTACGGAGGTCTTCGCGGTGCCGAACTCACCCGCAGATGCGTATTCGACCCCATTCGGTATGGGTGTTTGTGTGAAGGCAGTGATTCTGTAGCCGAAAGGAGCAGTGCCTTGGGGCGCGGACCAGCTCAGGGTCGCTACCGTGGTGTTGATGGTGCTTTCTGTGAAAAGACTGGCGCCGTTGATGGTGGGATTCACGACCGGCTCCGCCAGGGGCGCCAGCGAGGGAGAGCTGGAAGGTGGAACGGCCACGCCGTAGGGCAGAGGCAACGGCACAGTGATCCCCGGTGAGCCGACCACCGGAATCGGTACTAAGGCCACCTGGCAGAAGGCGACGGCCCGAGCCCAGGATGGTGGAAATGGGTCGCCGTATTGCAGCGCGCCAAAATCTTCGTCGGTAAGGATCGGGGGCTGGCTGGCGGGAATTCCGAGAGGATCGGCTGATCCATTCAGGCAAAAGTCCGGGAATAGTTGCGGTGGCCCAATTCCGAAGGGAGGAATGGTGACCAGAGCCAAATTCAGTGCGAATGGATCTGGGCTTTGGTTCAGGCCGACGACAAAAGGCTCGGCTGAGATTGACAACCACGATCCCGACGCTGCGGCTGCGGAAGGCCCGACATTATTAAACAGCGGCGCCCACTGTGAACCCGGCACGCTGACATTCAGCGAAGCCTGCGGGCTGGGCTGGAGCGTTTCGGCAATCGCGTTCGTACCACCGTCGACGAATGCCGGATTCGAAAGCGTGAGGGCGGGCCCCAGTTCCAGGAAGTTCAGCGAGCCTAGAGCCGCAGGCTCGTATTGCGTCAGAAAAACGGTATCGACTTTTGACCAATCGAGTTCGCTGTCGACGGTTGTGGTCCCTGAAACGGTTGTCGCCTCCGGGGCAGGAGTCAATAAGAAACCCGGGGCGAGAATGGGCGGGAAGTCGGTGGAAACATCAACCAGGCTAGACGCCGATGTAGGAGAGAGACCAGCGATGCCGAAATCGAAAGTGGTGCTCTGTTTGGTGGTCAGAGCCGTCGGGGGGCCGGGTACGTCCCGACCCAAGTCAACCGAACTGCTGCTCGTCCAGAAGGCGTCATAGAGGCTTGTCAAATTGATACCGCTGGCTAGCCAGTAATACCCTGCGGGCACGGCAGGAATGCTGAAGATGCCGGGCGCGGTTAAGGAACCTGGGATCACGGTAAAGGAGCCATCTCCATTCGGCACAATCGCAGACCCTAAGGGAAACCCGCCGGGAAAGGTCTGTGGCCCGGTCGATGTCCAGTTAGTATTCATCACGCTGACCGTGATCGTGCCCGTTGGAGTTACATTCCACGATTGGATTCCGGTGCCGCCGGAGGTGGTGGTCGCCGTGATTGTGAAGCTGTTTGAGACACGCGACTGCGCGGCGGCAGGCGTCCAGCCAACCATGTCGCCACTGAGGGTTGCGCTGGCAGGAGCCGAGGTCAGTGCGAACGCAACCGTCCCGCCCGCCGGATCAGTCGCCGTTACCTGATAGGAATAAAGCACTCCCTGCGAAGCGGCCGTTACCGGTGTGCTGGTGAAAACTGGAGCGGGCGGAGGTGTCTGCATGCCGCTCCCGCTACCACAAGCGGAAAGCACTGCAGCGGCAGAAGCGACCAGCGACAAAAGACAAATGGAGGGCGCTCGCATGGCCTCTAGCACTCCTGGGAGCGGAAAAGCGCGGCGAAACGAGTAAGGTTACCACGAATTGCACTGCAGCTTGTCTATAATCAGAAGCTTACTCTGAAAAGTTTTGAACTCAAGGACACTCATTGGCACTCGACGAAAACATTTATGAAATCCGGCGCGAGAAGCTGAAAAAGATTGAGGCTCTCGGGCATCCGGCGTATCCGCGGAAGTTTAACTACAGCCATACCGTGCCGCAAATTCTGGCCGAGTACAGCGGGCAGACGACGGAGGAACTGGAATCTCCGCGGGTGACGGTGCGGGTTGCGGGACGCATCATGGCCATACGGCTGATGGGCAAGGCCGGGTTCGCGCACTTGCAGCAGGACGGACAGCGGCTGCAGATCTACGTCAAGAAAGATGCGATTGGCGATGCCGGCTACGAACTGTGGAAGCTGCTTGACCTGGGCGATCATATTGGCGTTCGCGGATATCTGTTTCGCACGCGCACGGGCGAACTTAGCATTCATGCGGACGAACTGACCTTTCTTGCGAAAGACCTGCTGCCTTTGCCGGAAAAATTTCATGGGTTGACCGACGTTGAATTGCGCTATCGGCAACGGTATCTGGATCTGGTGATGAATCCGGAAGTGCGCGAAGTGTTTTTGAAGCGCAGCAAGCTGGTGCAATCGCTGCGGCGGTATTTTGACGCGCAGGGATTCATGGAAGTCGAGACGCCGATGATGCAGCCGATGGCGGGCGGAGCGGTGGCTCGTCCTTTTAAGACGCATCACAACACTTTGGATATGGATCTGTTTCTGCGCATCGCTCCGGAACTTTATTTGAAACGGCTGACGGTAGGCGGATTCGATCGCGTGTATGAGATCAATCGCAACTTCCGCAATGAAGGGCTGGGGTGGAGATGGAATCCTGAGTTCACCATGCTCGAGGCTTACCAGGCTTACACGGATTATCTCGGCATTCTGGAAACCACGCAGGGCGCGATCGAGCAGGCGGTCAAAGATGTGACGGGCGGGACGAAGACGAAGTGGGGCGAGCATGAGATTGACTGGGCACACGCGAACTGGCGGCGGATGACCATGCGGGAGGCGATCGTCCACTTCTGGCCAGAGAAAGCTGGCGCCAAGCCCGAGCGCAGCGACTTTGCGGCGCGCGAGTCGGTCGCGGCGCTGGTCGAGCGCGTGCGCGAGGCGGGAATTAAATTGGCGTACGATCCGGCAGCGCCGGTGGGCAAGACGATCGCTAATGTTTTTGAGGCGGTGGCCGAAGAACACTTGATGCAGCCTACTATCATTTATGAATTTCCGACCGCCGTCTCGCCGTTGTCAAAGCAGAAACCGGATGAGCCGGACTGGACCGAACGCTTTGAGATATTCGCGGGGAAGATGGAAATCGCCAACGGCTTCAGCGAATTGAACGATCCCGAAGATCAGCGGCGGCGCTTCGAGGCGCAACTGAAGGAACGCGAACGCGGCGACGAAGAAGCTCATCAGATGGACGAGAATTATATAAACGCGCTGTCGTATGGCATGCCTCCGGCGGGCGGCGTGGGCTTGGGAGTGGACCGGCTGGCAATGCTGTTCACCGACTCGCACACGATTCGCGATGTGATTCTGTTTCCGTTGCTGCGTCCGGAGAAGATCTCTACCACAGAGGGCACAGGGGACACAGAGGAAAAATAGGCGTGCTTCACGTACCTAAACAATCACTTGAAGTCTTGTTTTGGTCAGCTCATGCTGAGGCTAGTTTTCCGCAAGGTCACGGGCAGCGCTGTCTGTAACGTCACTTCGGATGTTGGGTCGGACAGCGCTTTGCTCTTCATGGCTCAACTGCTGATCCCAACTACTTTCCTGTTGTTGTTGCCGCACCTTTTTCGGGACCGAAGTTCTTGGTCAGATAATCCAGCATAGCCTTGCGATCGTCGTCGGGGATGACCGCGCCGAGGCCTTCCATTTTTACCAGTTGGTCTAGCCACTGCCGGCGCGTCAAGTGCTGCTCGGTGATGCGGCTGGCATTGTGGCAGGTAGTGCAAGCAGCCTTGATCTTGTGTTGCATGGGTCCGGGCGGAAGCGGCTTGCCCGGAGCACTGGGCGCTTGCGCGCTTGCTGGAACGATGGATGCTGAGAGCCAGAGAAAGATTGCTGGAAGAATTCGATGGAACAAGCTGGATTCCCCACACACTCACGGCTGCCGGAGCCGATTAGAGTCGCCCCCGCGGGCGCTGAGAAATTTTAGCAGGAGTTGGTACGGACTTTGGGTAGCGCGTGCAAAAAGCAGCTCCTTCGCTTCGCTCAGGATGACAATTTAACGGACGAGGATCAAATTGGGTGCCGCTGCTAGCGCTGGTCGAGCAGTCGGATGGTTTCCAAGGTAGTGTCGCCCACGATTTCCAGGCTCTTGGGGCTTAGCTTGTCCATGGTGTCTTGCGGGGTGTGATGGAAGACGTCGTTGTAGCCGTAGGGCACATCAATGATATCGGCGCAGGGGACTCCGCGTTTCACGAAAGGAATGTGATCGTCTTCCTCGCCGCCTTGAAGGGCATAGAAATGCGACTGGTAGCCACCGCGCTCGGCAGCGGCGTAGATCAGGTCGAGCAGCCACGGAGTGGAGTTGGTATCGCGCAGAATGGCAAGATCGGTGGGAGCGATCATGTCCATGACCATGAGCGCTTTGATTTTCTTCAGGGTGCCGTCCTTCTCCCATTTTTCGGCGAGATGGCGGGTGCCGTACAGGCTGTCGGTATCAGACCATGACTTGACGGCTTCTTCGCCGTCGGTCCAGACCAGCCAGACACTGTAGCCGTCGCGCTTCTTACTCGGTCCCCCGTCGCGCAACTTATCGCGCAACTGGTTGGCGTATTCGAGCAGGATGGCGGTGGAAGAGCCGCCGTCGTTGGCGCCTACGTATCCGGTATTGCGCAGCGGGTAGTTGGTGTCGTAGTGGCCCATGATGACGATGATGCCGTCTTTTGTGCCGGGAAATTTGGCGAGGATGTTGCGGACGGGGAACTTCCCTTCCACGGTGTCGGCGGTAAAGGCGTCGTCTTCGACCTGATCGCCTTTCAGGTGGTCGAGGATATAGCGCTCCAGTTTCTTGTGATTCTCATTGCCCATGTAGCGCTCGCCGAAGGCGGTGACTTCGCGGGTGTACTGGAAGGCGCGCCTCGAATCGATGTGCGGGAGCGGGGCGGAGTCGGGAGCGGCGGCCTCGGGCGGCGCTGGCGCGGCAGCCGCGCTTGTGGCGGCGGTGCTGCTGGCGTCGACGTTGGCTCCTTTGGCGCAGGCTACTGTGTTCGCCACGGCTATGGCCAGTGACAACGCCACGCAAATTCTTAACCACAGGGAACACAGGGGAACACAGGGGAAGGCTTTAGGGGAAGTTCTTGCGGTCTTGGATGGATTCATGGGTGCCGTGTGGTCCTCTTCCTCTTCCTCTGTGCCCTCTGTGGTTAGGATCCTTTTTTCTCCGCGCGCTTTCTACGTTGGTTGGGATGCACGAGCCAGGCGATGGCAATGCTTAGCACATATAGTGCAATCATAGGCGCGGCGAAGATGCACATGTTCAGGATATCGGGGGTAGGCGTAATGATGGCCGCGACCACGAAGATGGCCAGAATGGAATAGCGGATGTTGTGCCACATCCAACCGGCGCTGACGATGCCCATGAGCGCCAGGAAGAATACCAGAATCGGCATTTCGAACACCGCGCCCAGGCCGACGATGATGGTCAGAAACAGAGAACTGTATTCGCTGAGCGTGATCATCGGCTGGAAATCTTTGCCGTAGCCGATCAGGAACACCAGCGCCTGCGGCAGGACAACTTTGTAGCCGAAGTATCCGCCGGAAAGAAACAGAGCTATCGTCGAGGCCATGAAGGGGAAGACGTAGCGCTTCTCGTTGCGGTAGAGACCCGGCGAAATGAAGCACCAGATCTGATAGAGCACGAAGGGCGAGGCGACGAACAAGCCGGCCATCATCCCGACTTTCAGATACAGATTGAAAGGTTCAATGGGATTGACGTAAACCAGCTTGGCCGAAAGGCCATTGCGTTGCAGCGCGTCCATGATGGGACGCTGCATGATGGCGTAGATATTCTCGGCATATCCCCAGCAGGCGAAGAAGCCCACGACGATGGCGATGATGGAATAAACGATGCGCTTGCGCAGTTCCTCGAGATGATCGAGGAAGCCCATGGTGGGCATTTGCTCGTTATCCTTATCCTTGGCGGATTCGTTCAGGGGTGAGGAGGCGGCCGCTTCAGGCATCGGGCGCAACCTTCGAAGCCTCAACCACCGGAGCTTCAACTGTCGGGGCGGGAGCGGCGGTATTTTCCGCAACGGGAGTGTCGGCAGCTTCCAGTTTTTCCACGGGCGGCGGATTGAAGATGCGATTGGCCAGCGATCCGAGCGGGGCCTGGAGAGGCGGCAGGATCTGCTGGCGGGGGCTGCTGGCGTTGGCGTTACTACGATCCAGGGAATTGATTTCGGACTCGATCTGCGAGCGGAATTCGTTCGAAGCGCGCCGGAACTCGTTGAGGAAGCGCGCCACCTGGCGGCCGATCTCCGGCATTTTCTTGGGGCCGAAAAGGATCAGCGCCAGAAGAAACAGGAAAATCATCTCGCCGGAGAAGCCGAAATTCATGGCTCTATCATAATGCGGGATGGGTGAAGCGGGCCACTCGCAAGTTGGAAGGAATAATAAATTTAAAGAGTGGGAGCGCGAGACCTGCCGAGCTTCGCTCGGCGGGACAGCCGTTGGCGGCTGTCCCACGTCAGACAGGAATAACTTTATTTGAACGTGTAGCCGATGGAAAGGCCGAAGCGCGTGGCATATGCAGAACTGAACAGCTGGTTGTT
>CAVZDM010000021.1:0-13811 GCA_963773955.1 uncultured Acidobacteriaceae bacterium
TGTCCGGCATTTTCTTGGGGCCGAAAAGGATCAGCGCCAGAAGAAACAGGAAAATCATCTCGCCGGAGAAGCCGAAATTCATGGCTCTATCATAATGCGGGATGGGTGAAGCGGGCCACTCGCAAGTTGGAAGGAATAATAAATTTAAAGAGTGGGAGCGCGAGACCTGCCGAGCTTCGCTCGGCGGGACAGCCGTTGGCGGCTGTCCCACGTCAGACAGGAATAACTTTATTTGAACGTGTAGCCGATGGAAAGGCCGAAGCGCGTGGCATATGCAGAACTGAACAGCTGGTTGTTGGTGACGAGGTAGACCTTGGCCTCTGGCCGGATGAAGAAATTGTGCGCGGGATAGAACTTGAGCCCCGCGCCGAAGTCTCCCATGAAGTGTTTATCGGTCGAGTAGTTGGTGTAGCCATTGCTGCAATCCTGGCAATAAATACGTGTGTCGACCGCGCCGATGCCGGCAACCAGCTCCAGGTAGGTATGGCTGGCGAGTTTGGGCGCGTAAACCCCGTTGAAGTCCAAAAAGACTGGGCGATAAGGGGTGGGGGGAATGGCGGGGTAAATGCTCTGGGTCGCCCTCCAGTAGACTTCGCCGCCGATGCCGAAATTGTGCCAGAAGAGCACGTCGCCGCTGAAGCCGGGATAGGTGCCACCGGTGAGCGATGGGCCGCTTGAGTTGGCAGCGGGCGCTGTCACTGTGCTGAGACCGAAAGCGACGTCGACCTTCTGGGCCTGTGCGAAATTTGATAAGCCTGCCACGGAAGCGCAGACAAAAGACAAGAGGATGGCAGTACGCAATGTCCGTTTCAATGAAACCTCCGGTAAGTTTAGTTTGATTTTAACAGATTGGATGCAGGCTGAAGGCGCGACGCTGCCGTGCCAGAGGAAGAATTACAAGAATTTACTTCGTCCGTAACTTATTGATACATAATGTATTACTGGATGACAGCCGTGGAGCTACGAAGGTGTATACCTCTATGTAATGGCGAATGTCAGGCGAACGTTCAAGGCTTGCCGAGAGGTCGCGGCGGGCGAGTCAGTAAGCCAGCAGGATGCGCAGATCGCGAAGATTGTTTCCGGTGGGTCCGGTCATGACGGCGTCGCCCAACGCGTCGAAAAGAGGATAGGCATTGAAGGTCGAGAGCGCGTGGCGCACGGCTTCGGCACCGGCGGCTTGATCGCCAAGACGGCCAATGGTGGCACCATCGACTACGGCGCCGGCGGCGAAACTGTTGCCATCGATGCCGTCCGTGCCGGCGCTGAGCACGGTAATGTCGTGTCCTGATATTTTTTCGGCGCAGGCGAGGGCGAACTGCTGGTTGCGTCCTCCGATGCCACCATTGCGGACTGCCACGGTCACCTCGCCGCCGGAGATCAGACAGACTCGTGACACGGCGCGGCGCAATTCACGCAGACGGTTGAGCAGGTAGTCTGCGGCTTTGTCGTAGGGCCAGTCGTCGCAGGAATTATCGACTTCGACGGCGAAACCGGCGCGGGTGGCAGCGACGGCGGCCTCATCGATGGCCACTTTATTCGAGAGCACGGTCCACCAGCGCGCGCGGACGAAGGCGGGGTCGTCGGATTTGGGCGTCTCGTCGAGAGCGTGCTGACGGAAGAGATCTCCGACGGATTTGGGGAACTGATCGATGAGACTGTACTTGGCGGCGATGCGCTCGCAGTCATGAATGGAAGTGGAGTCGGGCATGGTGGGGCCGGAGGCGAGCGCGTCGGGTGTATCGTCGGGCACGTCGGAGACGAGAATCGAAACCTGCTGCGCAGGATAGGCGGCCTGGGCGAGGCGTCCGCCTTTGACGGCGGAGAGATGTTTGCGGATGGCGTTGATCTCGGCAATGGGTGCGCCGGAATGCACGAGCGTGCGATAGGTGGCCGCGAGGTCGGGCAAAGAGATGTCATCGTCTACCGCCTTTTCGACGATGGAGGAACCGCCGCCGGAAATCATGAAGATGGCCAGCGAAGTGGAGTCGAGAGCATTCAGCGATTTGAGAATGGCGCTGGCGGCGTTGATGGATTCGGCGGTGGGGGTGGGATGTCCCCCGCGAAAATAGCGGAAACCGCGGACTTGGCTTACCGGTTCGACCGACGATGCGACGACGCCTTCAAGACTGCTCCCGGCTTGGTCTTCGAGAGCGGCAGCCATGGTATGCGCGGCTTTTCCGATGGAGACGACGAAGACGCGGTGGTAGGCGTCGAGATCGTGGAGATCGTCTCCGATACGCAGGACGCGGCGCTCGCAGTGGATGTTGCGGGCGAAGGCGCTTTCGATGGAGGCGTTCTTGAGCGCGGAGGTGAAGATCTCGCGGGCAACTTCGCGCATGCGGCGGAATTGCTGGTCGCGCTCGGGAGTCAGGTCGGACATGAACGGGATTATAGAGACAGTTGCTGGTTGCCAGAAGTCGTGTGGCAAATGCGCCAAGCCGCGGTCGCTGGGGACGGGGGATATCTCACCAACGATGCGCTCACTAGTTGCTGAGAAAGGCGAGATTCACGATACTCGCCGGTGCGGTTTAGGATGGGCTATGGCAAAGTTGATAACCAGCGACTCGGAACCGCGGATCAACGCGGATGGGATTTTCGTATCGTGTTTCCAAGGGCAGACCCGACTCTGGGAATTTCATCCTGATGACGTTACTTCGATAGGTGCCTATTCCGAGGACGGTTGTATGCATGAAGTGATTGTGGCCGTGAATCGCGACTTTGACGTTTCCGAGGGGACACGAGGATTTAAAGAACTCAACGAACGGTCGTCGAGAGAACTAAAGGCAGAGATCAAAGTTCATATAAAACATGGGACATCGCCTTTGGGTGTTGTTCTCTGGCCACCCCACTTGGCTGGAAACCCATTGTGGGAGTTTTTCGTAATCGAAGCTGGCGGATTTTTTAGGGAAGTTTCGTCAGACACTCCAAATGCTTTGAGAGAACTCTACCAACCGCTCCGCCGCGAGATGAGACGGAATGCGAAACCTCACCTACCGGCTGAGTTCCCGCAATCGTTCATTGACCGAGGATTCGCCTACCACGGCGAGATCGGATGGTTTAGAGACGACGCACTGATGGTAGCAGAGTGGCTGCGCGGCAGAGGAGCCGCGATTGTTGACGCTGAACTTTGGCTCGTCAAGAATGCAGTCGTTCAGCCCCACATACAAACGGCATCTGGAATTGCCGCCTATCGATATTCGACAATGCCTCAGCCGTCCGAAACGTGGGAAGCCTTTGCAGATCGCGCGTCGAACCTCCTAAATACGTTCGTATGCAAATTCCAATGGCCGGAGAACACCACCGAAGCCGCCGAACGCGAGGCGCGGTTCCGTATCGCTTGGGTCTGGAAAGATTTGATTGAAGAAGACGGATTTAGATTTCCGAAATAGCCTATCCGACAGCCAATGTCTCCCGAGTCCAGTCTTCGATGGCTACCCGCATTTCCTTGAGTCTTCCTTCGAAGAAGTGATCTCCGGCGTCGATACGCACTAGCTTCTTAGGGTCGGCGAAGGTGTTGACGAGCGCTTCGAGTTTGCCTGGCGGAGCGAACTGATCACGCGATCCGCTTACGAAGAGTTTGGGCTTGGTGGAGTCGCGTAGAAATTCGAAATCGTAGATGCGGTCGTCTTTGCGATCTGCGACCGCGACGGCGGGCAGGCCGAGGGCGATGAGCGCGCTTACACGGGGGTCGGAATAGGCGGCACGCAATCCGACGGCGGCTCCGAAAGAAAAACCGGCGAAGATTACTGGCAGCGTGAATTCGCGTTCGAGCCAGTCGAGGGCGGCGCGCACGTCTTCGACTTCGCCGACTCCGTTTGCGTGTTCGCCTTCGCTCAGGCCCGTGCCGCGGAAGTTGAAGCGCAGCACGGGGAATCCGAAGCTGTTGAGCGCCTTCATCGCGTGGAAGACGACTTTGTTGTGCAGCGTTCCGCCGTAGAGCGGATGCGGATGGCAGACCAGGGCGGCGTGCGTCGCATCGGGCGATCCGGCGTTGAGCAGAGCTTCCAGGCGTCCGGCAGGGCCGGCGAGGAAGAGCGAGCGGATTGTGGAAGCTTCGGGCGGCACGGGGCGGCGTTAGTCGTTAGTCGTTGGTCGCTGGTCGTATGCAGGCGTTCGTCGCTACGTATTGTAGAGAATCTGCCCGCCAGCGACTAGCGACGAGCGACCAACGACTGTTATGCTTTCCCTGCATGGACCTGTTCGCGCTTACCCGCCGCCTGATCGATATCGAATCCATCACACCGAATGAAATTGCGGTGGGGGATTTTCTTTGTGACGAGCTGCGGCGGCGCGGGCTGCACGCTCGGAAAATGCCGGTCGAGGGCGCGCGTGCGAACGTGCTGGCTACGTGGCCGGGACATGATCGTCCGGAGATTGTTTTCTCCACGCACATGGACACGGTGCCGCCGTTTATCACTTCATCCGAAAACGAAGCGCGCATTTACGGGCGCGGCTCCTGCGACGCCAAGGGGATTATTGCGGCCGAGATTCTGGCGGCGGAGAAGCTGCGCGGGGCGGGCGTTTTCGTCGGGCTGCTATTTCTGGTGGGCGAGGAGCGGGATTCGGCCGGTGCGAAGTTGGCCAATCAGCATCCGATCGGCGCGCGCTTCATGATTAATGGCGAGCCCACCGAAAATAAGCTGGCGCTGGCCAGCAAGGGCGCTCTGCACGTGGAACTGGTGGCGCGCGGAAAGATGGCGCATTCGGCGTATCCGGAGCTGGGCGAATCGGCCATCGACAAACTGGTCGAAGCGCTGCACCGGCTCCACGCAATGAAACTTCCCGAAGATGCCGAGGTCGGGCCTTGCACAAAAAACGTGGGCTCGATTCAGGGCGGGCGCGCTCCGAATGTGATTTCTGATTTTGCCAAGGCTGATCTTTTCTATCGCCTGGTGGGCCCGGCGGACGCGCTGCGCCGCGAGATTACGGAGACGGTCGGCGAGCTTGCCGAGGTTCGCTTCACCCGCGAGACTCCGTTCCTGCGTCTGCGGACGCTGGACGGGTTGCCGACGATGGTGGCGGCTTTCACGACCGACGTTCCGTCGCTGACCAACTGGGGCGAGCCGCTGCTGCTGGGGCCGGGATCGATTCACGTGGCCCATACCGAGGGCGAGTTCGTGGAGAAGGCGCAACTGGTGGAGGCGGTGGAGATTTATTGTTCAATGGCGAAGAAACTGGGCTCTTAGCTATTGGCCGTTAGCTCTTGGCTGTTCGCTTGATCTGCTTGGGATTCAACTTGATGCCCATCGAAGAGTCCCACGTCTCGAAAAGCGCGAGACGTGGGGCACCCCTCAATTGATGAGAACCAGACGCTTCTAGTCGCCGGCCTGCATGATCAGGTGATCGACGATGCGGTGCGCTTCGTCGATGTGGCGGAGAGCGCGATTGCGCAGACCGCGCACGGAGGGATCATCTTCTTCGCGGGCGATGTCATTGTGCGCCTTGTCGAGCAATTCCAGCGCGCGGCGATAGCGGCCTCTGCGTCCCATGTGCGCATCGACCTGCGGATGGTCATTCAAATTCTTGCCATCATCAATTGCAGCGTGCTTGATCTCTCCAATGGCTTTGTCGATCTCCTCGATGGCGTGATCTTCTTCTCGATCCATGCGGCCGGACCATGTTCCGCGCTCCAGGTGAGCGCGGGCGTGGCGCAGGTCGGTGAGCGCGTGCAGGTATGCCGGATGCCTTCCCGGTTCGTCGGCGAAGGTCAACGCGGCGCAGGCAGCAACAAAGAACAAGAGTACGGCGCAATATCGTGCAGTTTTCATGGTCTCCTCTAGATAAGCCTTTCGGCAGAATGAAACACCCTCATGGTAAACCCGGAATAGCGGCCTTTGTCTCGGTCTCGCTGGATTCTAGGCACCGGCCCCGGATGGCGGAAGGTAACTTCCGGGCATGAACCCGGCGGTCGTCTCTGCGTACTATTTCAGCACTTGACAGACTGCGCCCCGGCCATAGGCGCGTGTTCGGTCGCAGAGGTTCACCATTCTTGCTCGCTCTCGCGATAGACTCTGCTGATGACTACCGGCTCTCACAATTCGCTCGCGCGCGCGTCTTCTTCTTATTTGCGTTCGGCAATGTATCAGCCGATCCAGTGGCATGAATTTGGAGAGGAAGCTTTTGCGGCGGCTCGCGCGGCGAACAAGCCCATGCTTCTGGATATCGGGGCGGTCTGGTGCCACTGGTGTCATGTGATGGATCGCGAGTCTTATGACGATCCGGAAGTGGCGGCGATCGTAAACGAGCATTACATCGCGGTGAAGGTGGATCGCGACGAGCGTCCCGATATTGACAGCCGGTATCAGGTGGCGGTGAGCGCACTCACCGGACAAGGTGGGTGGCCGCTTACGGCGTTTCTTACTCCTGACGGCAAGCCGTTTTACGGCGGGACGTATTTTCCTCCGGCGGACGCTTATGGGCGGCCCAGTTTCAAGCGCGTTTTGCTTTCGATTGCTCAGGCGTATCGCGATAAGCACGGCGACGTGATGGAGCAGGCGCAGATGGTCGAGAGCGCAGTCTCGCGGGCGGAGGCTTTTTCGGGCGGAGGGACGGTGTCCGCGACGGTGATTGACGCGATTTTGGAATCGGCGCGCAAGATGTTTGACGAGGTCAACGGCGGATTTGGAAGCGCGCCCAAGTTTCCGCATCCGGCGGCGCTTGACCTGCTGATGGATCAGTATGTTCGCGGCGGATCGAGCGGCGATGGTGCGACACATGATGGTACGAAATATGAGGAACTGCGCAGTATTTTTGTCCACACGCTGAAGAAAATGGCGCGCGGCGGCGTCTATGACCAGTTGGCGGGCGGCTTCCATCGCTACTCGGTGGACGAGCGCTGGATCGTTCCGCACTTCGAGAAGATGTGCTACGACAACTCGGAGTTGCTGAAGAATTATGTGCACGCGTATCAAGCGACGGGAGATGAGTTCTTCGCCGGGGTGGCGCGCGACATGATTCGCTGGATGGACGAATGGCTCAGCGACCGCGCGCACGGCGGCTTCTACGCTTCGCAGGATGCCGACTATTCGATGGACGACGACGGCGATTATTTCACCTGGACGCTGGCGGAAACGAAAGCGGCGCTGAACGAAGATGAGTTCGCGGTGGCGACGGCCTATTACGACATTCAGGAAGCTGGGGACATGCATCACAATCCGGCGAAGAATGTGCTTTGCGTTACGGCATCGGTGGAGGAGATTGCCGGGCGGCTGAAGATTCCGGAAGAGCGGGCGCACACGCTGTTGGCAGCGGCCAAGAAGAAGATGTACGCGGCGCGGTTGTTGCGTCCTACTCCTTATGTGGACAAGACGATTTACACGGGCTGGAATGCCATGTGCGTTTCGGCATATCTGGAGGCGGCCAAGGTGCTTGATCTGGCGGAGACGCCGCACTTTGCTTTGCGCTCGCTGGATCGGCTGCTTTCCGAGGGATGGAATTTCGATGCAAAGTCAACGGCAGCGGGCGAGGGCGCCCGCTCCACATTAAAGCATGTGATTGCTTATTCCGAGAAGTTCTCGGGGGCTTCATCGGACGCTCACGCGGAGCGGCGGGAAATTCCTGGGGTGCTGGATGATTATGCTTTCGCGGTGATTGCTTGCCTCGACGCTTACGAGGCTACGGCGGACTTGAGCTACTTCCGCTTTGCGCGGTCGATCGGAGAAGCGATGGTGGCGGCATTCTTTGATCCGGTGGGCGGGGGATTTTTTGATACGCGCGCAGCGTCGGACGAAAAAGCCGCGCTAGGTATTTTGGGGACGCGGCGGAAACCGTTCCAGGATTCGCCGACTCCGGCGGGAAATTCGGCGGCGGCGATTGCGCTGCTGCGTCTCGACGGTTACGCCCAGGACGCGTCATCTTCATCTAAATCCAACCATGCGTCGTATCGCGACAGGGCCGAGCAGACGCTGGAAGTCTACGCGGGGGTCGCGGGACAGCACGGAATTTTTGCTGCGACTTATGGTCTGGCCGTGGTGCGGTTTCTCCAGCCGCCCACGCAAGTGGTGGTCGTCGGGAAGGATGACGCGGCCGCGGAACTTTATCGGGCTGCGGTGCGGCCGCTCGGCTTGAGTATGGCAGTGCTGCGGTTGGATGCCGATAAGGCGGTCGCGCCGAACTTGCCACCGGCTTTGGCGGAGACGATCCCGAATCTTCCGGCGCTGGGCGAGGGACGGTCGTTTGCCTTGGTGTGCTCTGGGTTCACTTGCCAGCCTCCGATTTTCGACGCGGGAGAACTGGCGCATAGGGTGGGGCCGCGGCCAGTTCCGAGCAGCGGACAACCGCCCCCGAGGTGAGCGGAAGCAGACAAGAGTAGGCGAGTTTGGTTATCCGTTCGCGCGATCGCCGCCCTAGCCGTCCAGCGCCTGCCTTAGGTCGGCAATCAAATCTGCCACGTCTTCAATGCCAACCGAGTAGCGGATCAGAGCCTCGGGAATGCCACTGGCTGCGCGTTCTTCGGGTGTTGATTCAACATGACTGGTGGTCGACGGAGGTCCAGCAACGGTCTCTACCGCACCTAAGTTCGCTGCCAGATTAGCGTAACGCAGTCGCGGCAAGAATGACTTCACTGCCTCGAAGCCGTCGTTAAGCACGAAACTGAGCACGCCGCCAAAGCCAGCCATCTGACGGCATGCGATGTCGTGATTCTCATGCGTCGCTAGTCCTGGGTAGAAAACCCTTGCTACACGAGGGTGCGAGGCGAGAAACCGGGCAATCTGCAGAGCATTTTCGTTCTGCTGGCGCACGCGTAAATGAAGAGTCTTTATTCCGCGCAGAAGAAGGTATGCGGACATCGGTTCGAGGCAAGCGCCGTTGATTTCGCGGAAATGATAAATGCGGTTCACCAGGTCCTGGGGCCCGCACACGATGCCACCAAGGGCGTCCGCATGACCGCCCAGGAACTTGGTCGCGCTGTGCACGACCAGATCGGCACCAAGTTGCAGTGGAAGCTGATTGATCGGGGTAGCGAGTGTGTTGTCGACCACGACCAAGGCTCCGTGACGGTGCGCGGCAGCAGCGAGCCGGGCGATATCGACGATTTTGACCGTCGGATTCGTGGGCGTTTCGAGATAGAGCAGTTTGCAGCCACGTGCCATGACTGCTTCGATTCTCTGGTGGTCCGTCGTATCGCAAAGGGACACTGCGATTTGGAAACGCGGCAGGAACTCTACAAAAAGCTTGTTCGTCCCGCCATAGGTGTCTTTGATTGAGACCACGCGGTCCCCAGGGGAGAGGAGCGTAAACAATGTGTTGCTGATGGCAGCCATGCCGCTGGCGAAGCTGGTTGCTGCTTGTGCGCCTTCCAAGTCTCTGACTTTATCTTCAAACACCGCCACGGTTGGATTGGTGTTGCGGCCATAGATGTGCCCGGCTTTTTTCCCCAGCGCAACTTCGAGCCACTCCTCGATCGTCTTGTAGCCGAATGAGACGCTGAGGGCTACTGGGACTTGGGTCGCACCAGCCCAGCGTTCGCCCTGTTCTCCGGACCAAACCGCCCTCGTCCCCAGTCCCAGTGCACTGCGATGTTCCGGATGATCCATAACGATCCATAGTACCGATGAAATCGGCTCACGCGGAAGGAATTCTGCCTTGAGTCAGGTGCCCCTCTGGCTCCTGAAGTTCCCTGCCTTGACTGCCGATGAGAGTAGAAGGCGGCGTGTCGGGTCATGTTCTCCAACCTTCTTGATAATCCGAAGCTGTTTCGGCATTTGGTGGAAGACTTGCCTGTGGGTATCTACATCGTGGACCGGGAACGACGCATTCGTTTTTGGAACCATGGCGCGGAAAACATCACCGGGTATCTGGCGCATGAAGTGGTGGGACATGTCCTGGAAGAAGTGGTGCAGGCTTGTGATCGCCAGGGCAATAGTTTTAGCGGCGAGCAACGTGCGGTGACGGTTGCCCTCTCCGAGCAGCGGGCGCAGTCGTGCACAACTTTCTTCCTGCACAAAAGTGGACATCGTGTACCGGTGAATGTCCACATGCTGCCGATCGAGGAGCAGAGTGGCGCGATCGGAGGGGCGACGGTTGTGTTCGAAGAAGCGCCGGGCTACCGCGAGGAGTCGAGCGGGCCGGCGATGTATGGCTGTCTGGACGCAACCACTGGAATACCTTCGCGGCGGCTGACACGCGCCGTGTTGAATGAATGCCTCGCAAGCCTGGAGGAATCGCATCTCGGCTTCGGGTTGTTGCGAATTCGAGTATTAGGGCTGGAGGAGTCTTGCCGAAAACACGGTCCGCAGTCAGTCGCGCCTTTTCTGCGCACGGCAGCGCACACGCTGCGGCACGGCCTGGACGCGGAACACTTTCTGGGATGCTGGGAAGAGAATGAATTTCTGGCGGTGCTGCCTTCGGCCAGTCCGGTGACAGTGGCAAAGACAGCTGAAACCGTATGGAACCTGCTGACCCATTCGGAAGTATCGTGGTGGGGGGATCGTTTTCTGATTGAGGCAGAGGTGACCTACACGGTGGCCACTGCCGGCCACAACCTGAAATCGCTTCTGCTGGAGATGAAGGCGTCGCATTCGAGCGGGGCGGCGAAAACGGCAGCGGCGGGCGCTGCGAACGACGGTCGAAGCTCGCGAGGATGATGTTCCATGTTTTCGATTATTGGCATCGTGATTGTCTTTGGCTGCATCGCGGCCGGCTACCTGATGGAGCACGGCAACATGAAGGTGCTGGCCCAGCCGGCGGAGCTGATCATTATTGGCGGGGCGGCGCTGGGGACAGTGCTGATCTCCAATCCAGTCCACACTCTGAAACAGATGATCAGCGGGGTAATCGGCGCCTTTGGATCATCGAAGTACGGTACCGAGCGCTACGTCGATACGCTGAAGATGATGTATGAAGTACTGCAAAAGGCACGCAAAGAAGGTCTGGTGTCACTGGAGAGGGACATCGAGTCGCCGAACAGTAGCCCGCTGTTCTCGAAATACGAAGGTTTCGTGAAGAACCATCTTGCCGTGGATTTCGTCTGCGACACGATGCGCATGGCAGTGAGCGGCGGCGTGGAAGTGTTCGATCTGGATCAGATGCTGGAGGCGGACATGGAAGTCCATCATCACGGGGCGAACGAGCCGGTGTCGGGATTGATGACCATGGCGGACTCACTTCCTGGGCTCGGCATTGTCGCGGCGGTGCTGGGCGTGGTGATCACAATGAGCGCGCTGGGCGGACCTCCGGAAGAAATTGGACGCAAAGTAGCGGCGGCGCTGGTGGGGACTTTTTTGGGCATTCTGTTGTGCTACGGGCTGGTAGGACCGCTGGCGGCACGCATGGGCAAGATGGCGGACGAAGAACACGCGTTCATGCAGGTGTTGCGCGTGACCATGATTTCTTTTCTGAAAGGTGTAGCCCCGATCATGGCGGTTGAAATGGGGCGGCGGATGGTGCCCGGGCACGTTCGTCCTTCGTTCGCGGCGGTTGAAGGAGCCTGCCGGACCAGGAGATCCGAAGCGGCGGCGCCGGCGGATACTGCTGCCGCGGCTGCGGGGTAATGACCAGCAATGCCGACACCACCCATCATCATCATCAAGAAAAAAGGCGGCCATGGCGGCCATCACGGCGGCGCCTGGAAGGTCGCCTACGCGGACTTCGTCACCGCCATGATGGCGCTGTTCATCGTGTTGTGGCTCATGAACACCAGCAAGCCGATTCAGGTGGCCATCAGCGGTTACTTCAAAGATCCCAGCGGAACCGGGAAGGAGCTTGGAAGCAGTCTCTCCGGAAACGGCGAGAAGCCGCCACCGGCCAAAGAGGATATGACGAAGCTCAAAGACCAGTTGCAAAAGAGTATTCAGAGCATCATCGATCTGGAGAAGCTGAAAAAAAATATCGAGATCACGGTGACCTCGGAAGGTCTGCGCATCGAGTTGCTGGAATCGGCGGGAGGAACATTCTTCGAAAGCGGGAGTGCCGAGCTCAACAAGAGTGGACAGGAGATAGTGGCTCTGCTGGCGGCGGAATTGGGAAAAGTTCCCAACCGTATTTCGGTCGAGGGACATACCGATGCCAAACCTTTTACCGGCAAGAACAGCTACAGCAACTGGGAACTCTCGTCCGACCGGGCAAATGCGGCGCGGCGACTAATGCAGCAATCGGGATTGCGCCACGATCAGATCTCGCAAGTGCGGGGCTTTGCGGACCAGCGCCTGCGCAATGCAAAGGATCCGCTGGACGCGTCGAACCGGCGCATCTCGATCATCGTTCAGTACATTACTAACAGCAACGGCGAGGCGGAAACTCCCGAGGCGGATGCGAAGGGATCAGGGGAAGGAAAAGTGTCCGCCGGCGCAAAGGTAGAATCTGAAACCACGGGTACGAAAAACGAGAACTAAAAAAAAGAGGCCGGCCACGGAGGGCCAGCCCAGAAAATCGCATTCGAGATGCGAACAGCTACGTTATCGGGTCAAATATGCGACTATAGATCGCATTTCGGACCACGGGTTGGACACGGAAACGGCCCGTCCGGAGTTGGAACTCTCGGGATCGCAGCATACGCAAACGTGCCTACCAGACCTACCAACAGCAGTAACGCTCTGAGTGAACGTTTCATGGGTTTACTTCTCCTTATTGTCGTCCTAGATGGATAGAGGCTGCGCTGGAAACCGATGGCACGACCCGGTGATATGAGCCCTAGGCTGCCGTCTCCCCGGTTCGCACGGCTGGTCTGGCCCCCGGCCGCGGATGCGCAGGCCGAGGGTGCACCGCGGCGGGCGACGGCTGCCGATGCGCGACCGCCGGGACAGGCCGCCCATGACGGCAGCCGCGGCCGCGCTGGCCGCGAAGATCGCCGGCAGCTGGACGCCCGCGCTGATCAGCGGGCCTATGCCGAACGCGGCGAGGCCATAACCAGCCTGGTAGAAGGCGATGACGCCGCCTGCTACCATCGCCTGGCTGCCCGCCAGTTTCCGCTGCCCGAAGCTGATCGTGAGCGGCAGCAACGCCGAGCAGCCCAGTCCCGCGAGGCTAAACGCGGCCACGGCCGCAGCAGCCTCTGGCGAGGACCGCGATCCACACGAATGCGGCGGCGAGCAGGAACGGCGGCAGGCCGTGGTAGGCGGCCCGGCTGGGCAGCCAGCGCTGGATCGCGGCGACCAGCACCCGGCCTGCGGTCACCGCAGCCCAGAAGCCGGTCAGCGCGAGCGTGGTCGCTGACCTGACGCCGAGCGACGTGACATCCAGCTGCGACCAGTTCCCGTTCATCGTCTCGCAGAACCCGTACAGGACCGCGAACGCCGCGAAGACCCAGAATCCGGCCACGCCGGCGGCCCGCCCCGGTGCTCCCTGGCCTGCGTCCGGGCCGGTCGGCCGGGCTGCCTGTGGCCGGGCTGCCTGGCCGGGCTGCCTGTGGCTGGCTGCCTGTGGCTGGGGCGCCCCCGGATCGAGGGGCAGGCGCAGGCTGACGCCGATCAGGCCAGCGAGCAGGCAGGCGGCCGGCGCCGGCAGGCCTATCCAGAACCCAAGGCCGTTGAACAGCGCGACGAACACTGGCGCAAGCGCCGTGCCCAGGCCGAGCAATGCGTTCAGTACCAGTACGGACTTGTCCGCCGTCGCGGGACGGAACGCGGCGGCCAGGGTATTGAGCGATGACGTGAGACCGAAGCCCGCTCCGAGGCAGGCCGTCGCCATCAGCAGCAGCACAAAGGCCGCCGCATGCTGGTGCACCACGGCCCAGCTCGGCGATCAGCAGCACCATCGAGGCCAGATCCGCCACCACCGCCAAGTATATGGTCTTCTCGCTGGCGCGCCGGGTCAGGCCAGGCCAGGAGCAGGCCGGCGCCGAGCAGCGAGGCAGCGATCGCTGTGCTCATCTG
>CAVZDM010000022.1:0-8058 GCA_963773955.1 uncultured Acidobacteriaceae bacterium
TAGCGGGAAAATCCGAAGATGCGTTCGGCAGCCGCATTCCAGTCTGCGACGCAAAACTGCAGATCCCACTCAATCACTGCCAGCGGCGTATGCTCTACGTGAATCCGCAACCTCTGCTCGGACTTGCGAATCTCCTCTTCCGCTCGCTTGCGATCGGTGATGTCGCGCGAGATTCCGACCAGGCCAATAATGCGGCCGGTCGCATCGCGATAGGGACTCTTGGTGCTAAGGTACACTCTGGTTACGTCGGCTGGGATTCCACGTTGCTCGTAGGTACAAGTGTCTCCTGACTCGAGGACAGCGCGGTCGCGCTCCATAATTTGACGGCCGGTTTCCGGAGGGAAGAGCTCACTGGCATCCTTACCGATGACCTCCTCGACCGTCCTTCCAAGGGGAACAGCACCGGCGGAATTGATCATCAGGTAACGGCCCTGCAAGTCCTTGACGAAGACAGCGTCGGTGGTTCCCTCGATAATCCCCTGCAGCAGGGACATATTCTTCTGCGACTCCTGCGAACTATAGAGCAACTGACGCTGCACCATATACAAACGACCGGCGGCAGCGGTGAACGAGACCATCACCAGCAGAATGGACCAGCCGAACTGCTCCTGGGCAATCTGCAATGCCAGTGGAAAAGTAATCGCGGGAATGACCAAGGGAGAGAACTGCGCGAGCAACTGCATGCGCGGCGTGAAGGAGTCGACCGCCTCCAGTGGGATCTGCTCGGTGCCGTCCCAGGTCCCAGCAATCACCACGGGAATGCAGTAAGTGACGGTCCACATGATGCCGGACCAACTACCTTGATGATAGTTGCCGGTGGCATAGGCGAATAGAGTCGTACTGTCGGTGATGGCTAAGGCGAAAAAGAACCCCGTCATGCGAAGAAAGAATGCGCGTGCCGTGCGATATGGAGTCAGCAGCCCTCGAACCAGAAAACTCAGAGTCAGCACGCCGAAGAAGGTGAGGCCGACGTAAAAAGCGCGAAATTCCATGGCCCGCCCCGAGGTTTGCCATCGGGAAGGCACATAGAGCAGAGAAAGCTCGAGGGCAAGCACGAGAGCACTGACTTGCACAAAATCGTAGAACCGCAACCACCGGAATCCGCTGTTCGGGTCTCGCGGACTCAGAAACAGTGTCATCACGGCGGGCACGGGCCAGAAAAAAAACAGGAAATCGCTCGGCCAAAGCGTACCGGAGGGAGCGTGCCGATAGTCGAAGTAGTAGGTGTAGCCGAGCTGGGTCAGAACAGCGAGAGCAAGAGAAACAGACACCAGACGCCAAACCCGTTTCCCAAACGGACCTGATCGACGGGAGGTGGACCAGCAGACAATGGCTGCCAGGAGGACCGCCACCGTTCCGACCCAGTCACTCCACAGAGAGGCAAAGTCGGTCCCGTACCTGAATGCGACGAGAAGCAGGTGTACTACGACCAGAATCGCCGCCGCTGCCAAAGCGTACCTGCGATGCTTGGGCATCTCTTAACCTCGATCTGCCTCTGTTTCTTCGAAAACGCTTTGGGGGAGGTATCTTCGCGTCCCAGTGTATACATTCATGACGCCGCGCCGCAAACGCGGGCAGGTTTGATCAGCGAGGCACTGGCTCCCGCGAATCCACGGCGGTTCTCACCTGAAACCGAGCCGCAGGTTGGCATTCCGAATAACCCGCCAGCCTGGTCGAGTCGGACCCGGGTTCGTCGCGAGTGACGCGGTAGCTCCGGATGGAGTAGCAGACTTTGTCGCGGTCGTCTTGCGCCAGCGTGGAGTCAAAAGGAAGACTGCGCAGCTGCGGCTGTATGTCACGATTTCTGGTCCGCAAATTCGGAGAGCGCGCAGGTAGCGGAAGAACGTGCGCGCGAAACTCCGGCGGAGCAACCAGGCCGTCCAGCCGAGGCTGGGAAACGGCAGCGGTCTTGTCCGGCGAGGACTGCGCCGCCACGCGCGCGACGCATGGCGATATCAGCAGCGCGAGAACCAGAAGGCGGGGGATATGCATAAACCCTCCTCTTTGGCGAATTGTATGCTTCGAGGGACTTGGGTGTACACAGTCTGCCTGTCTGCACCCGTCTCTCCCCCCGGGATGCGTATTGGCGGTCCGCACGTTGTAAAATCAACGATTACAAATTACTGAACTATCCTTGATATATATGCCACCTGAAGATAAACCCGTGACCACCGCGCGCGAAGAACGTTATGACGCGCAGCGCATCGAGCAAAAATGGACCGAGCGCTGGCAACGCGATCCGTCGCTCTATGCCGCCGATGCCCACCCCACGAAACCGAAGTATTACGTGTTGGAGATGCTTCCCTACCCCTCAGGCGCGCTGCACATGGGACACGTGCGCAACTATTCCATTGGCGATGCTCTGGCCCGTTACATGTGGATGAACGGCTACAACGTGCTTCATCCGATGGGCTGGGATTCGTTTGGCTTGCCCGCGGAGAATGCCGCCATCAAGAACAACACTCCCCCCAAGCAGTGGACGCTGGCGAATATTGCGGCCATGAAGGTGCAAATGAAGCGCCTCGGGTTCGCGTACGACTGGTCGCGCGAGGTTACCACCTGCCTGCCCGATTACTACCGCTGGAATCAGTGGTTCTTTCTAAAGCTCTACGAGTCGGGGCTGGCGTATCGCAAGAAGAGCAAGGTGAACTGGTGTCCGCAGTGCGCCACCGTGCTGGCGAACGAACAGGTCGTCGGCGGAATGTGCTGGCGGCATGAAGACACTCCGGTTGAGCAGCGCGAATTGGAACAATGGTTCCTGCGGATCACGAAGTACGCGGACGAGTTGCTGCGCGATCTGGAAAACCTGCCCGGCTGGCCGGAAAAAGTCCGCATCATGCAGCAGAACTGGATTGGTCGCAGCGCAGGCACGCTGGTGGATTTCGACCTCGGCGGCACGATCGGTCCGGCGGGATCGACAATCACGGTATTCACCACGCGCGTCGACACGATCTACGGCGCGACTTCGGTGCAGTTGGCGCCCGAGCACCCGATCGTGGCCGACATGATTGCCCGCAATGCCGAGCTGCGCGTCAAGGTGGAAGAGTTGATCGCCGAGCAGCGCCGCGCGAAAGAAGCGGGCGACATCGGCAACATCGAAAAGCATGGCGTGTTCACCGGGCGCTACGCGAAAAATCCGTACAACGGCGAAGCAGTGCCGGTGTGGGTCGCGAACTACATTTTGATGGACTACGGCACGGGCGCAATCATGAGCGTGCCCGCTCACGATGAGCGCGATTACGAATTTGCCGAGAAGTACAAGCTCGACATCCGGCTGGTGATTCTGCCCGCGAGCACCGATCCGGAAGAAACCATGACTGCGCCGCCGCTTCCCTTTACCACGATGGACGGGATCGTGGTGAACTCGGGCGAGTTCAACGGGCTCAGCTGCCAGGACGCGATTGCCAAAATGTCGGCACGCGCCGAAGAGAAAGGATTCGGCAAGGCGACGGTCACTTTCCGTTTGAGAGACTGGGGAATCTCGCGGCAGCGCTACTGGGGCACGCCGATTCCCATGGTGTACTGCGACAAAGACGGCGTCGTACCCGTCGCTGAAAAAGACTTGCCGGTGATTTTGCCGGACAACGTACCGGTCACTCTGGCGGGCGGATCGCCGCTGATGAATGTGCCGGAGTTTCTGAATACGACGTGCCCCAAGTGCGGCGGCCCGGCGCGGCGCGAAACCGACACCATGGATACGTTCGTCGATTCGTCGTGGTACTTCTACCGCTACGCCGACGCGCGCAACGACCAGGCTCCGTTTGACTCCGCCAAGATCGCCTACTGGTTTCCCATCGATCAATATATTGGCGGCGTCGAGCATGCCATTCTCCACCTTATTTATTCGCGCTTCTGGACCAAGTTCATGCGCGATATGGGACTGGTAAAAAACGACGAACCCGTGGCGCGCTTGTTTACCCAGGGAATGGTGATCAAAGAGGGCGCGAAGATGTCGAAGAGTTTCGGAAATGTGGTGTCTCCGGACGAGATGGTGGAGCGCTACGGGGCGGATGCAACGCGCCTGTACAGTTTGTTTGCCGCGCCTCCAGAGCGCGATCTGGATTGGCAGGAGTCCGGCATCGAGGGCATTCAGCGGTTCCTCGGTCGCGTATACCGGTTCTATTTGCGCAACCCTCCCGTAGAGACGCTGCTCGCCGCGTCTCCGGCAGCTGACGCCTTACCGCCCCAGGCGCGTGCCCTCCAGCGCAAGCTGCACCAGACCATCAAACGCGTCAGCGATGACTTCCATGGACGCTGGCACTTCAACACCTGCATCGCGGCCATCATGGAACTGGTCAACGAGATTTATGGAGCGGAAGAAGCCATTGCCGGCGGACAGGTTCCCGCTTCCTTGATCTTGGACGTGCAGCGCAACATCGCATTGCTGCTCGCGCCCATGGCCCCTTATCTGGCCCACGAATTGTGGGAGATGACGGGCGACAAAAGCAATCTGCTGAAAGCTCCCTGGCCAAAGTACGATCCCGCGCTGGCGGCCGAGGATGAGATCGAGATTCCGGTTCAGGTCAACGGAAAGCTGCGCAGCGTGGTGGTGGTGCCGGCGGATGCGACCGAGGATCAAATCAAGCAATCAGCGCTCGCCGATGAGAAGGTACGAGCAGCAATCAAAGGCAAGCAGGTTGTGAAGGTCATCGTCGTGCCGAAAAAGCTGGTGAATATAGTAGTACGGTAAAAGGCGACAATCGACACAGAAGAGCAGGTAATTGCACTTCCCTGTGTTCCTCTGTGTATCTCTGTGTCCCCTGTGGTTAGGATTTTGGTCTGGTTTGCAACCAAGCCGTCAATCTGAGACACTCATCCGTGGAAACCCAATCCATCGTAGTCCTAGACTTCGGAGCGCAGTATTCTCAGCTGATAGCGCGCCGCATCCGCGAACAGAAGATCTTTTCCGTAGTCCTCCCGTTCAACGCCAGCCTGAAAGAAATTCGCAGCTACTCTCCGGTGGGAATCATTCTTTCAGGCGGACCGTCGTCGGTCTACGACAAAGACGCGCCCCTGGCCGACAAAAGTGTCTTCGAGCTCGGCGTCCCCGTGCTCGGCATCTGCTACGGATTGCAGTTCATGGTCTATGCGTTGGGCGGAAAAGTTCGTCCCGCCGCCAAACGCGAATACGGCCACGCCAAAGTCGAGATCCAGCAATCCGACTCGCAACTCTTTCAGGGATTGCCTCACCTGCTCGCAGTCTGGATGTCGCATGGCGACTCCGCCGAAGAGCTGCCTCCAGGTTTCCGCTTGACCGCGAAAACTCCGAATGCGGTCGCCGCAATTGAAAACGCCGAGAGAAAAATGTGGGCGGTGCAATTCCACCCCGAAGTCCACCACACTCCGCTCGGCTCCGACATTCTGCGCAACTTCGCCATCAACATTTGCGGAGCGAAACCTTCCTGGACGCCGCAGCATTTTATTGATGCAACCGTCGCACAAGTAAAGCAGCAAGTCGGCCACGGGCGCGCCATCTGCGCGCTGTCCGGCGGAGTGGATTCTTCCCTGGCAGCGGTGCTGGTGGATCGCGCCATGCGCGACGCTTCCGGAAAATCGCGGCTCACTTGCGTCTTCGTCAACAACGGAGTGCTGCGCAAGAACGAGTTCGAGAAAGTGCAGAAAAACCTGCGCGACAATCTCGGACTGCACCTGGTTGCGGTCGATGCCACCGAGCGCTTCATGCGCAAACTGGCTGGCGTGACCGATCCGGAGAAGAAGCGCAAGATCATCGGCAAAGAGTTCATTGCCGTCTTCGACCGGGAAGCGCGCCGCATATTTCAAGAAAACGAAAAAGCAGGAGGCCACGTCAAGTGGCTGGTGCAGGGGACACTCTATCCCGACGTAATCGAATCGCGCTCCGTGCGTGGCCCGTCGCAGGTCATCAAGTCGCACCACAACGTCGGAGGACTGCCCGCGAAGATGAAGCTCAAGCTCATCGAGCCGCTGAAAGATTTGTTCAAAGATGAGGTGCGTCGCATCGGCCGCGATCTCGGCATGCCTGAGGACATTCTGCAGAGGCAGCCGTTCCCCGGTCCGGGGCTGGCCGTACGTATTTTGGGTGAAGTAACCAAAGAACGTGCCGACCTGCTGCGTGAGTGCGACGATATCGTCGTTGGAGAGATCAAGAAGGCCGGTCTGTATCAGAAAATCTGGCAGTCGTTTGCCGTGCTCTTACCGGTGATGTCGGTAGGAGTGATGGGAGATCAGCGGACGTACGCCTACACCTGCGCCGTTCGCGCCGTCCATTCCGAAGATGGCATGACCGCCGACTGGGTTGCGCTGCCCTATGAAGTGCTGAAGACGATTTCCAATCGGATTGTGAATGAGGTGCGTGGCGTGAACCGCGTGGTGTATGACATCACATCGAAACCGCCGGGGACGATTGAGTGGGAGTGATGGAGAGGCCGGGTGCCCCACTCATTCGCGCTCTTTGCGAATGAGTGGGATTCCACCCCTCATGTCTGACTAGCGAACTCCCCACGTTCCTCTTTCATCACATCCGCACTGTGCCCACGATCACTGACGCCATCGTCATGCCGTGCAAGAATCATTCCCAGATCGCAGCAGCGAAGCGTGTGCCCGCCTCCAGAGGCGGCCAAGAACGCTCTTTGAAATCTTCGATTCCCCGGGCAGGGCTTGACAAACTGATCGGGACGAAACAGGGTCAAAACAACAGGAAACCAGATAGAAAGCCAGTAAGTCCTTATTCTGGAATTCTTTACCTATAAGTCGTTATTCCTGAAATCTTTACAAAGCTAGCCCGCCAACCCGATGATTCTAATAACGTTAAGAGGGGGGTGGGGGGGGTAGGGGGGGGTGGGGGGGTGGCAGCATTAACCAGCAAGCACCAAGGCATTCCCGGAGCGGCGTTGACCGTGAATTGTTGTTCGGATTCGAGACAAGGGATGAGGAGTCTGCGGCCGACAGCAGGTCCTTCGCTTCGCTCAGGATGACAATTCTTCTAGGGATGACCAGATTTGGGAGCGGCGTGGACGGCATCACTTGCGATTGATGATTTCGCTCCCAACCAACTACCATATCTCCATGCCCGTCGACATCGAAACTCCCACATCTTCCTACACTCGCATTCGCGCCCCGCGCGGCACCACGCTTTCCTGCAAAGGATGGCAGCAGGAAGCGGCCATGCGCATGTTGATGAACAATCTCGACGAGGAAGTCGCCGAGCGTCCTCAGGATCTGGTCGTTTACGGCGGCACGGGTAAAGCGGCGCGCAATTGGGATTGCTACCACGCCATCGTCCGCGAGCTGAAGAATCTCGATAACGACGAAACGCTGTTGGTGCAGTCCGGCAAGCCGGTAGGCGTGTTCAAGACGCACGAGTACGCACCGCGCGTGCTCATCGCGAACTCCAATCTCGTCGGCCACTTTTCCAACTGGGAAAAGTTCAACGAACTCGAGCGCGCTGGCCTGATGATGTACGGACAGATGACAGCCGGTTCGTGGATCTACATAGGCTCGCAAGGGATCGTGCAAGGCACCTACGAAACCTTCAACGCCGCAGGCGACAAGCATTTCGGAGGCGATCTGAGCGGAAAGCTGATCGTCTCCGGCGGCATGGGAGGCATGGGAGGCGCGCAGCCGCTTGCGGCAACCATGACCGGTGCGGCGTTTCTTGGAATTGACGTTGATCCCGAACGCATCAAGAAACGCCTCAAAACCGGCTACTGCGACTTTCTCGTGACCACGCTCGACGAGGCGTTGCGCATTCTGAAAAATGCCGTCCGCAAAAAAGAAAACGTTTCGGTCGGGTTAGTCGGCAATTGCGCGGACATTATTCCGGAGTTGGCCGAGCGCGGCGTGGTGCCCGACATTCTCACCGATCAGACTCCGGCGCACGATCCGCTGAATGGATATGTGCCGAACGGCATGACCTTCGAAGCCGCGCTCGATTTGAGAAAGAACGATCCGCAGGCATATCAGGAGCGGTCGCTCGACTCGATGGCGAAGCACGTCGAAGGCATGCTGCGTCTGCAGAAGATGGGCTCGATCACATTCGACTACGGCAACAATATTCGTACCTTCGCGTTCCAGCGCGGA
>CAVZDM010000023.1:0-40348 GCA_963773955.1 uncultured Acidobacteriaceae bacterium
TGAATGAATTCTGGAAGCGTTCGGACCTGACGCCTTCCGGCTTTCGAGGAAAACGGGATGAGGTTATCGAGTTGTACGACGCCGGCGTTCGGTCGGTGGACCGCCAGATAGCCCGGCTGGTACAGAGTCTCAAGCAAACGCATCTGTGGGACGATTGTGTGCTTGCTCTGACCGCGGATCACGGTGAGGAATTTCTTGACCATGGCGGGCGTTACCACTCGCCGGTTCGTCTGACTGAGGAAATCGTTCGTGTGCCGCTCTTGATCCGGTGCTTCCCGCTCCGAAGGGCCAGTGGTGAAAGTTCCAGCTTCCCCGATGAGCCATCTGCACCTGGCTCCCACTCTGCTCGAGGTTGTGGGTGTGCAGGCTCCGGCTGCTTTCCAGGGACGGAAGTCTGACTGGAGAAAAGCTTGCAGCGAGGGCGGGCTTGGGACGATCCCGCGGGCGTTTCTTCGATTGGCCCTGCGATTGGCCCCGCGATCATCGAGTGTGGCGACCGATTGTGGGAATCCCTTCCGGCCAGAAAGCCGGAGAGTACCGAGGCTCCTCTCGGGGTTCGCGATTCGCGCTTCAAGTTGGTCATGCGGCTGGAGCCGGGATCGACGGAGGAGATGTACGACTTGGAAAGCGGACCCGGCGGAGACGCATCCGAGCGTCGCCGGTCCGGCACTCGCAGCTCGAAGGCGATTGCTGCAAGCTGCCCGCGAACACCTGGAGAAAACAGTTACAGGCCGGGATACCGTGATGGGACTGCGGGCCCGGTTGCGCGATCTTCGGTGCGAGATCTCTTCGCGCGAGTGGCAGGCATGAAACGCCGGATCGCGATCTTGACCGAGATCATCTCTCCGTATCGCATCCCGGTGTTCAATGCACTCGCGAAGCATGATGGAATCGATCTGAAGGTCATCTTTCTCTCGGAAACGGACCCTGTCCTAAGGCAATGGCGCGTGTATAAAGATGAAATTCGCTTCTCGTATGAAGTGCTGCCCGCCTGGCGGTTTCGGCGCCGGTGGTGGGGCACTTTCTGTTGAATGCCGGGCTTTCGGCGTCGTTGAAAGAGTTTTCTCCGGAAGCGATTATTTGCGGCGGATATAATTACGTTGCGTCTGGCAAGCGCTGATGTGGGCACGTCGCCGGGGGTCCGGTTTATTTTATGGTCGGAGAGCAACGCCCGCGACATGCGCGGCCAGCGCCAGGCGGTAGAATTCCTGAAGGCACGTTTCATGAAGCGCTGCGATGGGTTTGTGGTACCGGGCAAGGCGGCTTTCGAGTATTTGTGCTTGCTGGGAGCCGCGGCCGAGAGCATTCTTACCGCGCCCAACGCAGTCGATAACGCTTTCTTTGCGACGCAGGCGGAAGCGGTGAAGAGCAAGCCGGTTGCTTTTCGAGAAAAGTTCGGGCTTCCGCCACGGTTCCTTCTGTGGGTGGGGAGGTTGGTGCCGGAAAAAGGTGTTTTTGATCTCCTCGAAGCTTATGCCAAACTAGACGCCGGACTGCGATCCGAGGTGGGTTTGGTGTTCGCGGGCGATGGTGCGTCTAGAGAGGAACTGATGCAGCGGGCGAGACGGATCAGCCCGGGCGCAGTTTGCTTTCCTGGATTCGCGCAGCGCGAAGATCTGGCGGGTCTCTATGCGCTCGCGGAAGCATTGGTTCTACCGACGCACAGCGACACATGGGGTTTGGTGGTGAACGAAGCGATGGCGTGCGGATTACCGATTATCGTGAGCAATGTCGCGGGATGTTCCGGCGACCTGGTCGAAGATGGATGGAATGGTTATGTTGTGCCCCCCGGGATTCGGAGAAACTCAGCCTGGCGATGGATTCTGTGCTCAGGCAACCCGATCGGCACTCAGGCAACAGATGAGCGCGCGCAGCCTGGAACGGATTCGAAACTACTCACCGGAAGCATGCGCCCGAATGGGTTGGCCGCGGCTGCGATCTCCGCCGGGACGGAGGCTCGATGAATTCAGTGAAACCGCTGCACTGGGCTGGCATTGGGCTGGGCTTGATCCTGGCGCTGTATCTTGTCTATTCCCATTTGCAATACTTCGGCAACGTTTCGTTCCTGGGCATGATCCTGCTGCTGGAGATTATCATCGCCGCCCTCTGGAAATATGACGAGCGTTTTCTTGTTCTGCTGATCATCACCTTTGTTTGGGCAGGCGCGAGTGTCCCCATGCAAAGCGCCGGGAACCTGGGACGCTGGATCGTACTGGCTGCGGGTGCAGCCGTTGGCTATATTGTCTGGACAAAGAATCCCCGCAGACCTTTCGGTGCATTCCATCTAGTCGCTTTCTTTTGCATCTGCGCCGCGTTTGTCTCCGCCACGGTTTCCTCGTATATGCAGATGGCATCCCTGAAAGCTTTGAGCCTGTTCCTTCTTTTTACATATTGTGCTTCAGGCGCTCGGCTGGCTGCTCTCGGCCGGGAAGGCCGTTTTTTTCGCGGACTCCTTTGGGGTTGTGAGATCGTCGTGTATGTAACCGCGATCAGCTATTTCGGTCTGGGTGAAAGTATTTGGGGTAATCCCAACTCCCTGGGCTTGGCGATGAGTGTCGGAACGTTTCCCGTCCTGTTGTGGGGATGGCTCAACACCGATGGACCCGCGGTGAAATTCCGGCGGTTGGTTGCCCTGCTTCTTTGCGTGTACCTTGTTCATTTCAGCATGGCGCGTGCGGCAATGGTTTCGATGGTGCTCGTGACCCTGATCTTCTGTTTCTGCCTGCATCAGTACAGGTTGATGGTGAAGGTGGCGGCACTGATTCTGGTCCTGGTGGCGGTCGGTGGGATGTTAGCTCCACAAGCCTTGAACAAGTCGCTGTTGGACCTGAAGGATGCGGTGCTCTACAAGGGGCACAAGGAAGTGGGAATTCTGGCTTCGCGGCGGACGCCTTGGGAGAAGGCGATCGCGGCGATCAAAGAACATCCGATGTTCGGAACGGGGTATGGCACGAGTCCGACGGGCGAGGATCCCGGATTGCATTTCGGAACTGTTGCCTCAAGCGCCGAGACGGTTGGTGAGCACGGCAGCAGCTACATGACCCTGGCGGAGTGGGTGGGTCTGTTGGGAGGGTTACCGTTCATAGCGCTCTTGGCGCTGACGCTAGGGAACATATGGAAAGTCTGCGCGTGGATGAGGCGAACTGCCGATCCACGCCATTACGCGATTCCGCTGGCCATGGTGGTGTTGGGAGGCCTGATCCACGCCAACTTCGAAGATTGGCTTTTTGCCGTGGGTTATTATCTCTGCGTTTATTTTTGGGTTTTCGCGTTTCTACTCGCGGATTTTGTCCCCGAGGCCGTTGTGGCGCCGATAGCCGGCGTTGTTTCGCGAGCTTCTCGTCCGGCGTCGGCCGCTTTTGGAGTGGTCGTGCCCAACCGGGTCGTACCCAACCGATGATCAAGTTGTTCATGAATGGCCTGGCCGCCAGTGCGGGCGGAGGCCTTACCTACCTGCGCAACGTGATTCCACATCTCGCTAGGAAGGTGGACACGGAAACTGCGGTGCTGGTGACTCCCGCGATGCGCCGGGAATTTGGGGAACTGCCGAATATTTCCTTTGTCGAAGAGATAGAGTCTGGGGGCGTACCTCGGCGTTTTATTCGCGAGCAGACGAGGCTGCCGCAGCTGATCCGGCGCAGCGGCGCTCAGGTGTTGATTTCCGCGGGCAATTTTGCGCTTTGGAATTCTCCCGTCCCGCAGATACTTCTGTCGCGCAACTCACTCTATACTTCCGGCGATTTCCTCCGCGATGTTCGTGCTCGCGGAGACTACGCCATATGGGTGGACACCTTGGTCAAGGGCTGGTTGGCGCGGCGATCCATCATCCGCGCCGAAGTTACCGTCGCCCCAAGCGAAGCGTTCGCCCACGAACTTAGCCAGTGGAGTGGCAGGAATGTCCTTTCCGTGCATCATGGATTTGACCCGGATGCTTTTACCGGCGACGATGCGCCCCTGCCAGCGGCAGCGAAAGCCCAGCTGGAGCAAGGCAAAGACGCCCTCCGCCTGCTGTTTGTAAGCCACTACAATTACTATCGGAATTTCGAAACTCTCTTCCGCGCAATGCCCATCTTGAGCAGGCGTCTGAAGGGAAAGCAGGTGAAGCTGTTTCTTACCTGCCGACTGAAATCGGACGAGAATCCGGGGACATATCGAGCGGAGTCTGCGGCGTCGCTGGCCAACGATCTTCATCCTGGCGGCAGCCAGAATATCGTCGAGCTTGGAACGATTCCGTATCGCTCGCTTCATCACCTCTACCGTGCTTGCCACATATACGTGACCCCGGCTTTTGCCGAATCCTTTGCTCATCCGCTGATCGAGGCGATGTCGAGTGGCGTGCCGGTGGTGGCGTCGGATTTGCCGGTGCATCGTGAAATCTGCGGGGATGCGGGAGTTTATTTTCCTCGCTTTTCTTCCGACGCGCTGGCGGAACGCGTAATGCAGATTCAGGAATCGCCGGAGCTGGCGGAAAAACTGTCGCGCAATGGCGTGAGGCGTGCGCGCGACTTCAGCTGGAGCGAGCATGTTCAACGCCTGGTTGTTCTGGCCCGGGAATTGGTGCGACGTGAGAGGGAGCGAAGCTGAGCCAGAACCGGTATACACGGCTTTCCCTTTTCGAAATTAAGGGAGAAAATGTCAGATTACTATTGCTCGATCTTGAGCGCTCGATTCGCATGCTGAAGAGCTTCACGCCCATGGAATCCTTGCCGGAAAAACCCGATCCGCTCATCAGGCCAGTGATGCCGGAGTTGGATTCCGTGCGCGGTCTCGCCATAATCGGCGTGCTCCTGTTGCACGCTTTCTATTCGTCATACGGCAGTTTTCACTTCAGCGGTCTGCCGCGGCTTTTCCTGCTCGCGACCCAACCCGGCTGGGTGGGAGTGAACCTGTTTTTCGTTCTCTCGGGATTTCTGATCACCGGCATTCTGCTCGACTCCAAGGAAAAGCCACGGTACTTCCGCCGCTTCTACACTCGACGAGCGTTGCGAATATTGCCGGCCTATTACCTGCTGCTGATTCTTCTAGCCATGCTGCATCAAGCTTCCGCGGGATTTCTTGGACTGAGCTTCATCTACCTTGCGAATGTCACCGGACTGTTCGGCGTTGCCACCGACTATGGGCCGCTCTGGTCCCTTGCTGTCGAAGAGCATTACTACATCCTCTGGCCAGCGGTTATCTATAAGCTGACGCGAAGGCACTTGGCGATCATCACGGTAGCTTTGTGCGTGCTGATACCGGTCCTCCGCGCCGTCTTTTTCCGCCTGGGATACACCGCCGGGCTGGGCTGGTACACGTGGTTCGTAGCGGACGGACTTGCGACCGGCAGTTTGCTTGCCATTCTCCTTCGAACCTCAGTCTCGCGAAAAATGGTCGCTGTGGTTTGTGGGACTTTGTTGGCCGGTGGGTTCGTGCTGGCTGGCGTCGGACGTCCATTCGGGATATTAACCCGCGAGCGCGTGCTCGGTGCGGCGTTGCAGGAGACGGTGATCGACTTTGTTTTTGCGGGATTCTTGTTGCTCGTACTCCTGCTGGGAACGAGTTCTCACCGCCGCTATGTGAATAATTCCGTTCTCCGATTCCTGGGCTACATCAGCTACGGGCTTTACCTGATCCATCTGCTGGTTTTTCGCACGTACGACAAACTGTGCCGGAATTTCTGGCCTTGGTTGCAGCCAACCTCCGGTCGCTTCGGCCTGGTCGTGCTGAGGTTTCTTCTCGCGGGCGGGGCTGCCGTCGGCGTTGCGTATCTTTCGCGGAAGTATTTTGAAGAAAGATTCCTGCGATTGAAGGATCGGTTTGCCGGCGCCAAGCATGCCGAGCGGTTGTCGGCTTCTCGGGTTGAGAAAGAGGCTTCGCCGCAAGAGGCTTCAGCCTGAGCTATGCTGCACGTCTTGACGCTGACCCCATTTTTCCCGTCGGACCAAAATGAGGTGAGCGGCTGCTTCATTGCAGAACCGATCGAGCAGCTTAAGCAGTTCGGCGTCGATTCCAGCGTGATTGCAGCGGCCCCGATTTACTATCCTCGAAGACGACCGAGTTCAACGGCTGCTGCCGATTGGGTGCGATACCCGCAAGTCCCCGGAAACTTCGGACTCTCAACCGCGGGGAAACTGCTCTACGCCCGTCTTCTGCGACGAATAAAGAAGCTGCATAGGGTGAAGAGAATTGATGTGATCCACGCGCACGCGGCTCTGCCCTGCGGCCACGCGGCTCGGTTGATTTCCAGGCGGTTGGATATTCCGTTCGTGGTTACTGTCCATGGGTTGGATGTGTTTAACACGTGCTTTCTGGATGGAATTCCGGCGGCCTGGCGCCGGAAAGCTTCGGTGGACGTCTACCGCGCGGCGCGGACCGTAATCTGTATCAGTGGCAAGGTGCAGGAAATTCTAAGAACCGGAACGCCCGCGGAAACCTGCAGCGCCATCGTTTACAACGGCGTAAATCCAGATCTTTTTTCTCCAAATCCGGATGGGGTGGGGCCGTTCGATCCAGAGATTCTGATGGTGGGCAATTTGCTGCGCAGCAAAGGCCACGAACTGGTCTTGCGAGCGCTCGGAATTCTCAGATCCTCTTTACCACAGATCCGATGCCGCATCATCGGAGAAGGTTCGGATCGCTCCCAGTTTGAAGGGCTGGCGCGCGATTTGGGCATTGGGCAGCAGGTTCTGTTTGTCGGACAGCAGAGCCGCTCCGCAGTAGCAGAGGCCATGCGTCGTTGCTCCGTATTCGTATTGCCCAGCCGCAACGAGGGTTTGGGATGCGTGTACCTGGAAGCGATGTCGTGCGGTAAACCTGTGATTGGCTGTAGAGGGCAGGGAATTGACGAAGTGATTGAGCATGGAAAAAATGGATGGCTCATTTCTGCGGATGGGCTCGAGGAACTTGTGCAGGGGCTTTCCGCTTTACTCGGCGCGCCGGAATTGCGCGCGCGCATTGGGGCGGCGGCGCGCCAGACGATCCTGGAGAAACTGACGCTATCGCATCAGGCGCAACACCTCGCCGCGATCTATCGCCAAGTGATCGCATGAGCCTGCTCTGTGTCAACCAGACGCATCCCCGCCTTCTGCTCCTGGCGCTTCTCGAACCATACCTTCCGATGGGGCGAACGAGGCGTGATTTTTTAAGCGCAGAAACGGCTCCTCGAAGTACCTCCGCGAAAGGGCCGCCAGCACGATCGCAACGCTGCCGCATGCCAAGAACCGAATAACGATCAGATCGAAGCGGCCGTCGAACGAAGGCAGATGTGGGAAAAATCGTTGCTGCAGATTGTCATAGATGTTAAACATCAACATGTGGATGAGATAGAGCCCATAGCTGATTTCGCCGAAGAACCTGAGGATCCGACGATTCACCAGGAACCTCCACGAGTTCGTGCCCACCAATAGCGTGCAGCCCACCAAACCGGTGCAAAAAAGATTTAGCGCGGTGATGTGCAGCGCGCCTCCAGCGAGCGGACGGTGAAAGAGACGGTCGATAAGAACCAGGGTGGCGCTCCCCAGAAACGCCACCAGCGAAACCAGTTTCAGCCCCGTGCGCGTTCCAAGCCGCCCCCGCATTAAGACAGCGAGAACGGACCCCATGGCCAAACCATCCGCCACCAGCCAGGTGTAATGAGCGAAACAATCGTGTCCTAGCCAAGAGGTAACGATTCGAGCGAGCGTGGCTACGACAGCGATTGCGATGGCCATGACACCAGCGGTGCTCCGGCTAACGTTACGAACGATGAGCGGCCAGACAAGATAGAAGTGTTCTTCGACCGCGAGCGACCAGAGCACGCCGAACTGCATGGATACCCCAAACAGAACAGTAACGTTGGCGAGGTAGACAGTACTCAGACCAAGGAAGGCCCAAGAGAGATGTTCGCCTTGCAGAGCATATCGGCCGAAAACCGCCAACAGCAGGAGGATCGCGTAATAGGCCGGTAAAATGCGAAGTGCCCGGCGAACATAGAAACGCCGGTAGTACTGGGGATGGTGTTTGCTATCGAGCAGGATTCCAGTAATGAGAAAGCCGGAGAGAGCGAAGAACAGGTTGACTCCGGTCCAGCCGGGTAGAAGAAACCATACCAATAACTTCGGGAATCCGGACAATCCGTGCGTGCCATAGCGGGAGGCGAAGCCGTGAAAAAACAACACCATCAATATGGCAAAACCACGAACGGAGTCCAGTTCGGGCATTTTGGGGCGAAGCAAAGAGCTTGCATCGCCGGTTGGGGCACAGTCTGGTTTTCTGGTTGCCACTATCGCTCTTTTGATCCTTGGCAGGCGGTGATCCGAGCTTCGCGCTCATCCTCGTTTTTCAGACTGGTCTGCGAGTCGAGTAATCGCGCGGTTCCGGGAGGTACAGACATCCGCCCTTGCAGTGTCTCTGCGGCCGCGACCGCCATCGAGAGATAGAAGACGCCAAACCAACGCTCCTGCCAGTTTGGGAGCGCAACGAAATGAAGCAGCACGTAAGCGAAGGTGACCACGGCAACGCTCCGCATTCGCCGAGCAGCAAAGAATCCGCCGATCCCAACTAGGAGGAATGGGACAATGAAGCTGCCCGCGAAGAGAGTTATCCCGGATCTGAGGGCAGCCAGGTAGTCGTGAATCGAAAACTGAACCGTCATTTCACCCGGGGCCACTGGGGTGCCGACAAAATTACGGAAGTAAAGCATTTTTATGCCATAGTCTCCTGCGAAATGACTTATCGAAAGTGCCGAGACCAGCGCAAGTAATGCCAAAGCTGAAGCCTTAACAAGATCGAGCCTTCGCTCCAGCCAGCAGGCGAGAATAACGGGTCCCGCAAGCACGAGATTATCTGTTCGAAAATAGATGGACGCGAGCAGGATGGCCAATCCTGCTGTAAGCAGACTCCTCTCGAATATCAAGTAGAGGGATAAAAACGCAAATAGCGTTGCCAGAGCATCCGACCCCGTGCACCGGCCAAGCTCCAGCAGTGGGGGGCTGATCATCAACAAAGACGCTATTAAGATTGCCAGCGTCGCGTTCACGTATTGTGAAACCCACATCATCAGAAGGATGCCCAGCAGGAAATACGGAGCGACCGAGAGGAAGATGCTTGCGCGTACCAACCCCATACCAGTCTTGCTCACCAACCACAGGGCCTGGTTGTATAGGGGGCGAATCGCAAAGAGCGGTAGGAATTCCATGAACCGATAGGGATTGGTCGCCCGCTGTCGGCGAGACTCGTTCTGGTCTTCGGGCGCACCCGATTGGCGGCCCAGTAGTTGGTCCCGGGGACCTCTTGGAACCCGGAGGTTGATTTCTGAATACACCCTCTGGTGGATTATTACGGGGTCGGTCACCTCCATGAGGAGAGCATTCCCCATGTACTGAATCGAGTCCATGCTATAGATTGGATTTTTGTACAGGTGTATCGAAACGAGGCACAGCAACACCGCGTAAGCGATGAGTGGCGCAATCTTCAGGCGACTTGAAGCTTTCAGTTGCATGGGAAGCGGCTCTGCCGAGTGCGCGACTGCAGCCATCGAACCAGAATCTCCTTTTTGAATTCTACGGGAAGTGTATTCTACGCCCATCGCGCCTGCTCAACGCGGGCGGGCAGAGATCGGTTTCGCACGCACCCGCGTCGAAACAACTTACTTCGGACTTAAAGAAAGGACCGTCAGATCTCCCCATGGGACTTCCTTCTGAATGACCAGATACGAAGCTAGCCGCTGACGGTAAAAAACCGGATGTTGCGGATCATCAACTACCAGGATGCGCGAATATTGGCGAAAGAAAGCGACCTGGGGTGGATCCTGGCGTTCAGCACCGTCGAGCAGGGGAATCAGTTGCATCCGAATTGCGCTTAGACCTCGCGCGCGCTCTTCCTTTCGAAACGGTATGACCCCGCCGAAATACGCGAGTCGCATTTGCTCTTCATATGCTTGCGGATCTTCCGCAAGCCTCTCGAGTTGCCGGCTATCCTTCCCTATGAAGTAGAGATACAGCGCCTGGCGAAAACGCTGGATTGTCTGGTTCTGATTCAGTGTAAGAAGTGCTGCAGCGTTCCGGCAGAAGAGTACCTTGGCGCCTGACACCAGGGGAGCCCATTCACAGGGATCATCAACGGTGTTTGCACGAACAATCAAGAGGTCGTCAGGTCTGACAGGAATGGACTTCAACAGGCTTGCAATTTCAACTTGTTGTTGGTTAAGCGGCAGGAATGCCCTATAGGTCGCTTCAGCAAGCAGCATCGCATTTACAGCGAAAAGGATGACCACGGCTCCCAGAGCAAATCGTGAATATCGGGCCAATGTTCGCAGACGTACACACAGAGCAGACAATATAAAGGTTAAAAGCACGGCTACGGTTGGGTGAACGAAGTATCCCGCATGATGCGACATCATCAATGAAGTCTCAGAGAAGAAGACATCGCCCAAGAGAAGGCTCATATTGGTCAGCCCCAAGCCGACAAGGGGCCACTTGGCTTCTGCCGGAAGCTCACGGATCAGGATTGCCGCCACGGTGAGGAGTCCGAGGATTATCCACATCCCGCCGATCCAGTGAGGCAACACCGCTAACTCGATATGAAAAATCGGCGGTTGTGTTGGCCGCTCATTAGTACTAATAAGTGATCCGAAGTTGGAGATAGAGTAAGTCGACCACCGCGCAGATTGTTCCATAGGAAACAAGAGTACGCCACGGTATCGATTGGATGCGAGCCGCAATCAGCCAAACGGTTGCGACCAGCGTGATACCGGCCATCATTAACGTGGTGTAAGGAAAGATCGCAAAAGCCAGCGACTGCAGTAGTCCCATCCCTACCCAGATCCGGAAGCGTTGGGCGCGCAGCAAGCTCATCTGTAGGCCGAGGTATGCGAGCAGGAGGGGAATGGGGAGTTGAGGAAAGAAAGGTCGGCGTAGGCAAGTCCCACGTTCTCAAAACCTTTCAAGGATGGCAAGTGGATCCAAGCCATAACTAGCGGTTTCAGTAACCCGAAGTTTGACCACATTAGAAATGCTAAGCCCGAGGCAATAACTAAAGGTGAGTTATCCGGCAGGAATTGTTCGAAGAGCCAAACCGCAATCCCACAAAGCAATCCCCACCAAAGCAAGTTCCAAACAAACAGTGCCAGCCAGAGATGCCCGCCGAGCAGTGTGTTCAGATACCCAAAGAGCACGAATGCCAGCCGGAACCTGAGATGCGCCGTGGCATTGGTCGGCACCTCGACACCATAGTATGGATTCAAGATCGCACCCGCGCTGGGCGTCGTCAGTCTGCTCATCAGCAGGTACAGACCAACGTCTGAAGCCAGAATGGCAGGCGATTCTGTGGAGCCTGTCTTCGCACGGGTCTCAAGTGCCGGATATGAGTAGACACCTAAAGTAAATAGAATAATTGCGACTATGACCGGGCGACGAATCAACATGTGACGAGAATTGTTCAACGAATCTCCTGAGCTGGGCGTGTCTAGCTTTTCGAGTGTACGGTGTGAGGATAGGTTGATTCAAATCTAGAGGCATTATTTCGTAAGCGTCCAGGAGGCCGCTGGAGCCACTTGCCGTCGCCTGCACTGCGGATGTTAACATTCCTGATCGCATCCCTATGTGCGGAATCTTTGGCATCGTAGCGCACAACGCGCGTATCCCGGCGGATGTGCTGGAGCGGGCTACCAAATCTCTCGCCCATCGAGGTCCGGACGATTCCGGCACGATTGTTCTTCGTGATTCCGTACCCGAACCGGTGGAAATCGGCTTGGGCAGCCGCCGTCTCGCCATTCTTGACCTTTCGTCCGCTGGCGCACCAACCCATGCATGACGACCAAACCGGCAACTGGATCGTTTACAACGGCGAGATTTACAACTTTCGCGACGTCCGCAAAGAACTCGAGCAGGAGGGCGCAGGCTTCGTCAGCCAGTCCGATACCGAAGTCCTGCTGAAGGCCTACGCACGATGGGGTGAGAAGTGCCTCACGAAGTTTCGCGGGATGTTTGCCTTTGCCCTTTGGGACGCGCGCCAGCACCGTCTGTTCCTCGCCCGCGATCCCATGGGAATCAAGCCGCTGTGCTATGCACAGGCGGGCTCGTATTTTCTCTTTGCCTCGGAAGTCCGCACGCTGCTCGGGACCGGTCTTCTGCCGCGGCGTGTGGACCATGCCGGACTCATCAACTTCCTGACGTTCGGCTCCGCTTACGATCCAATCACGCTGGTGGAAGGTGTTCACTCGCTTCCTCCCGGCCACACTCTGACTTGGGAAAACGGAACTGTGCGGCAGGCGTCGTACTGGGACTTGACCGGCGAAGAAACTTTCGGAGAAAAGTCGGCGCCTTCTTCTCTTTCACGGGAGGATGAGAATCGTGCGGCTTCCAGTTTGCGGCCCATGCTCGAAGAGGCCGTGCGCCTGCAACTGGTCAGCGACGTGCCGGTGGGCGTATTTCTTTCTGGCGGGATCGACTCGAGCGCGCTGGTCAGCATTCTGAGTCAGGGCGGCGTAACCCCCAGCACGTTCTCGATTGTCTTTCGCGAAGCCGATTTTTCCGAAGCCGAACATTCCCGCACCATCGCCAGGAAGTTTCACACCGATCATCACGAGATCACCGTTTCACAGGAAGACGTCCTCGCTGCTATCCCCGACGCTCTTCGAGCCATGGATCTGCCCACCATGGACGGCGTCAACACTTACTTTGTTTCGCGCGAGACCCGCGCCGCCGGAGTGAAAGTCGCGCTGTCCGGACTGGGCGGCGATGAGGTTTTCGCCGGATATTCGAGCTTCCGCACCATTCCACGCATGGAGCGCTTCGCCCGTTTCTGGCAGCACGTGCCGGGCGCCGCGCGCGGTCCGCTGGCTTCCGCGTTTGCCGCGCTTTCGCCGGCTAACGATCAGAATCGCAAGCTGGCGTCGTTGGCCGGTGACAACGGCCGGATTCTGCATCCTTACTTTCTCAGTCGTATGCTGTTCACGCCCGGCCAGCGCGATCTTCTATTCCCGGGTACAAATCCACAGGTGGCTGAAACCGCGGTTGCCTCGCAGCGTGATCGTCTGGCGCGGGCGCTTCCGCTCGACGCCGTGAATCGGGTTTCTTATCTGGAGTTGCGCTGCTACATGCTCAATACGCTGTTGCGCGACGCCGATTTCATGAGCATGTCGCAGGGCCTGGAGGTTCGGGTTCCCCTGATTGATCACCAACTCGCGAAGGCGGTTTTGGCGCTTCCCGGCGCGTGGAAGCTGAACGGCACGCCCAAGAAGCTTCTGGTCGGGGCTTTGTCGGGTACTCTGGCCGGCAAGTTGCCTGACGAGATTGTGCATCGCCCCAAGCGAGGCTTCACGCTGCCGTTTGAACGCTGGCTGCGGGAAGAACTTCGCGCGGAGATCGAGCCGGTTCTGGGAGCGAAACGGGTCAAGAACGGGCTCGCTCGGCGGGCTGCTGGATGCGAACCAAGTGCAGCTGGTCTGGAAGGATTTTCTGCGCGGTGCGACGTCCTGGTCGCGGCCGTGGTCTCTCTACGTGCTGCAGCGCTGGTGCGAACTGCAGTCGGTGTCCGGATGAGGACCGCGACCAACTGCGCGAGGCATCGTCCGCCAGATGCCCGCGAATCGTGCTCTCGAGGCGCAAGGCAGAGTAAAATGCTGAGAGCGCTTCTCCACCGCCCTAATGCCCAAGCTGGAAGACTCAAGACAGGTTCAGACCGAGCGCTCGGCCCGGCTGCTGCCGCTGACCGCGATTGTGGCTGCGCGCAACGAAGCGCGCAATCTGCCGCATTGCCTCGAGTCTCTTCGTGATGTGGGTGAGGTCTATGTCATCGACTCCCAGAGCACGGATGCGACCGTGGAGATCTCGCGGTCTTATGGTGCGCAGGTCGTCCAGTTTCACTATCAGGGCGGATGGCCGAAGAAGCGCCAATGGGCGATGGAGACTCTGCCGCTGGCGTTCGACTGGATTCTGCTGATCGACGCCGACGAAGCTCTGACCCCCGAACTCGTGAAAGAGATCCAGCAGGCGATCTGTAATCCAGACCTCCGCAATCCAGACGTCAACGGCTACTACATCTCATTGCGCATGTATTTTCTCGGACGGCTTCTGCGCCACGGAGGCGCGGGCTTCTGGAAGCTCTCGCTGTTTCGCCGTGGCAAGGGACGTTATGAATGCCGCCTCAAGGATCAGGATTCCTCGATGGCCGATATGGAAGTTCACGAGCACGTCGTGGTCGAAGGCCGCACCGCTCGACTCAGGAATCCACTGGTTCATCGCAACGTGGAATCGCTCTCGCGATACATTCAAAAGCACGATGAGTATTCCAACTGGGAAGCCAAGGTCTGGCTGGACGGGGACGCGCAAGAGCAGCTCCGGCCGGCGCTTTTCGGCACGCAGGCGCAGCGGCGTCGCTGGCTGAAGAAGCGGTTCATGGGCATCCCCGGTTCCCCCGTGCTGTTTTTTCTGGTCAAGTATCTGTTCGGCCTGGGATTTCTGGATGGCGTCCCCGGGCTCATCTACTGCGGGTTCCAGGGCGTGCAAATGTTTCACATCAAGTCGAAGATTTATGAGTTGCGACGGGTTAGACAGGAGCAAGCGCGCCAGTCTTCAGGGCAGAGTCTGTGATGGGTGTGTTGCCGGACAAGACGGTGATTGTCTACCGCGGCGAAAGCGCACGATACGCCGACCTGGCGCCGTTTCCACCGGCGCAGCGCTATCCCGAATATTTTTTCGCCGACATCGCATCGGAATCCAACCCGGCTTACGAAGCCGTGCGTGGCTGCTTCGACGCGGCCGGGCTGGACGCTGCTCATTTCGGCACAGCAGAATGGAATCCGCTGCAAGAACTGATTCATCCCGGCGAAACCGTTTTGTTAAAACCGAACATGGTTCATCAGCGGCATCCGCGTGATCCACAGGGCTGGCGCTACACGATTACTCACGGAAGCGTGATCCGTGCGGTCGCCGATTACGTCTGGAAAGCGGTTGGCCCGAAGGGCAAGATCATTCTCGCGGACGCTCCGCAGACGGACGCATCTTTCTCTGAGATGGTGGGCATTCTCGGGTTGGACGTCATCCGCGATTTTTATCGTGCCCACGCCCTTGCCTTCGAACTCGTCGATCTGCGCCAGGAAGAATGGACGGCGCGTGGCGATGTGGTGGTGGAGCGGCGCAAGCTCCCCGCTAACATCTACGGATCGGTTGCCTTCGATTTGGGCCAGGCCAGTGAATTCGCGGAACACACCGGCGGCGGACGCTATTATGGCGCCGATTACGACGCTGGTGTCGTCAATCGTCATCACACTGGCGGACGCCACGAATACCTGATTGCCGGGTGTGCCATCAAGTGCGATGTGGTTTTCAGTCTGCCCAAGTTGAAGACGCACAAGAAGGCCGGCATTACCGCCAGCCTCAAGAATCTGGTCGGGGTCAACGCCGATAAGAATTGGCTGCCTCACCACACTGAAGGCCCTTCCGCTCGCGGCGGCGACGAGCATCCTAACCCTGGGTTGAAACATCGCGCCGAGCGCAGGATTGCCGCCGGAGTTCGCCAGTTGTCGTTGCGGGTCCCGGTGGTTGGGCCGTGGATGCACCGTGTGGCGCGTAGCGTCGGGAGGCCGGTTTTTGGCGACACGGAGCAGACGGTGCGCAGTGGAAACTGGTGGGGGAACGATACCGTTTGGCGAATGTGCCTCGACCTCAACAAGATTGTGCTCTACGGCAATCCTGACGGTTCGCTGCGTGCGCCGCTGCCGCAAAATCGAAAACGCCACTACGCCCTGGTGGATGGAATCCTTGCCGGTCAGGGACGCGGTCCTCTGAACCCTGATCCGGTTGCTGCGGGCGTCGTTCTGTTCGGCGTGCATCCACCGAGCGTTGACACTGCCTGCGCTTATCTGATGGGCTTCGACCCGGCGAAAATTCCGATAGTTACGGGAGCATTCCAGAGCCGCGGACTGCCGCTTGCCGATCACCAGTGGCGTGACGTTGAGGTACTGCAGCAATCATCCGGCGTGGAACGGGCCGTTAGTCGGAAGTTCCCTCGAACGAAACGTTTCACTTCGAGCCTCATTTCGGCTGGAAAGGGCGCATCGAGAATATTTCGACGAGTGACGAGAATACTTCGGCGGCGGCGACCAACCGATGAGCGAATCGTTCATGGCCGAGCAGATTTATCCGCGCTTGCCCATTTTCCTGCAGAACGCCGCCTGCTGGTATTACGGGAAGAAAGAGGCCCGCACGCGCTTCGGAAGCATCTTTGAGCAGCGTCTGCGCGAATTGGTGGAGTCGGAAAAATGGAGTGGTTCGGAAATTGAAGCGTACCAGAACGAAAAGTTGCATTTGCTCATACGCCACGCCTTTGAGAATGTTCCCTATTATCGCGAGCGTTGGAAGAGCCTGCGGCTATCGCCCGACGATATTCGGAAACGCGAGGATCTCGCCAAGCTGCCCGTGCTCACGAAAGAGGATGTGCGGCAGAATGCGGATCGCCTTGTTTCCCTGAAAGCACGAAAACGCGATCTGTTCTCACGTCATACGAGTGGGACTACGGGTAAAGCGCTGCGCTTCTACATGAGCGAAGAGGCAGTCGCGTTCCAATGGGCGGTCTGGTGGCGTCATCGTTTGCGATTCGGTGTTTCTCCGGGTGCCTGGCATGTGAACTTTACGGGGCAACGGGTGGTTCCAATCACGCAGAGTACTCCGCCTTACTGGCGCTGGAACAGCCCCATGCACCAGGTGTTGATCAACATGCAAAGCCTTGCGCCCGGAAAGATTGCGAGCGTCATGAAATTTCTTAACGCGCAGCGCTTTGATTTCTACACCGGCTATCCTTCTTTCATCCACATGCTTGCGGTGCATGCGGGCGATGCCGGGCTTCATCTCGATCTTGAGTCGCGGCCCCGAGTCATCTTTACGGGCGCGGAAAACATGCTAGATTTTCAGCGGCGCGACATACAGAAGTTTACTGGCGCCATCCTGAGCGATCACTATGGTTGTACGGAGGCGTGCGGCAATGCTTCCAGGTGTCCAGAGTTCGTTTACCATGAAGACTTCGAGTTTGGGATTGTGGAGGGCATGGAACGCGCGCAGGGTGACGCGGCCAAAACCATTGTGTGCACGGGATTCGCTTGCGATGATTTCCCTTTCATACGGTACGAAGTGGGTGATACTGCAATCTGGGAGGAGGATGGCAAGGCCTGCGCGTGTGGGCGCAGTTCCAGAGTGTTGCTGCGGGTAGAAGGACGGTGCGACGATTATGTTGTGACGCCCGAGGGATCTCGTATCGCGCGCCTGGACTATCTTTTCAAAGATGCTCTGAACGTAAACGAAGCTCAAATTATCCAGGAGCAACTGGGGGAGATCACGATTCGTCTGGTGCGCCGCGCGGCCTATGGGACAAAGGACGAGATGGAAATCAGGCGCGACATCCGCAGCTGGCTTAGTCCTTCGCTCCAGGTCCGCTTCGAGTATGTGCAGCAAATTGAGCGGGAACCGAGCGGCAAGTTCCGCGGGGTGGTCTCGCATTTAAAGATGCCCCTGCCGGAGAATAGCCGGATTCCCGAACAAGTTAGCCACCAAGTAAGTCGCTAAAGATGAGACAAGTTCTCCAACACGCGCGCACCGGCGAGATCACGATCGAGGAAGTCCCCGCGCCGATGCTATTGTCGGGCTGCGTGCTGGTGCGCATTGCGGCCTCGGTCGTTTCGGCCGGTACGGAGCGCGCTTCGGCGGAGTTTGCCGGCAAGAACTTGCTGCAAAAGGCTCAGGCCCGGCCGGACCTGGTTCGCGAAGTCATCGGCAAAATGCGGCGTGACGGGATTTTCTCAGCGCTTCAGGCCGTGCGCAGCCGGCTCGATCAGCCGCAGGCTCCGGGCTATAGCAGCGCCGGGACAGTGATCGCCGTCGGTGAAGGAGTCCGCGACCTTCAACCTGGCGACCGCGTGGCCTGCGCCGGTGCGGGATTTGCCGTTCACGCCGAAATCGCGTGCGTGCCGCGCATGCTGGTGGCGAAGATTCCCGAGTGCGGGGAAACCTCGTCTCGCGTAGGGACGGCCGCCCTCGGCCGTCCAGGCCGAGCGCAGCTCGGCAGCGACCACAGCCCTCAGCTGGGAGGCGAAGTTTCTTACGAAGAGGCAGCCTTCGGGACGGTCGGGGCGATTTGCCTGCACGGCATTCGCACCGCGGAAGTCGCGCTGGGTAACACGGTCGCGGTGATCGGCCTCGGATTGCTCGGACAAATCACAGTGCAGTTGCTGAAGGCCGCCGGCTGCCGCGTCTTTGGGATGGATCTGTTGCGGCAGTGCGCCGATCTCGCGATCGGGAGCGGATGTGAGGCTGTTTCGACCAGCGCGCGCGAGTTCCGCGATTTGTGTTTTCAGAAAACGGGCGGCGTCGGCGTGGACTCGGTGCTGATTACGGCGGAGACTTCGAGCAGCGAACCGGTGAACCTGGCGGCGGAACTGGCGCGTGATCGCGCCATTGTAGTTGCCGTGGGAACCGTCGGCATGGAGTTGCAGCGCAAACTATATTACGAGAAGGAACTAGACTTCAGAATTTCGCGCTCTTATGGTCCTGGTCGTTATGACGCTGCGTATGAGCAGAAAGGGCGCGATTATCCCATTGGACATGTGCGGTGGACGGAAACGCGCAACCTGGAAGCGTTTCTGCAATTCATCGCGGATGGCAAACTTAATCTTCCTTCGCTGATCACGCACCGCTTTCCGATGGAACAGGCGACCCGCGCCTATGACCTGATCACGGGCAGTGCAGGTGAACCGTTTCTCGCCGCGCTGCTCACCTACGCGGGCGCTGAAACTGAATCTGGAAGTCCACCGCGTTTGCTGGAAAGAATTTCGGTGGGCGCTCGGCTGACCGCGGCCACGCCCTCGTCAGGATCCATCGGTCTGGGCGTGCTGGGGGCCGGAAGTTTCGCGCAGAACACGCTCTTGCCCGCGCTGAAGGCGATCACAGGCGTTTCTTTCATCGGCGTCTGCAATGCGACCGGGCCGCGTAGCCGGAAGGCGGCCGAGAAATTTGGATTCTCCTACTGCTCGAATTCAGAAGTGGAACTTCTGCAGGATGCAAGAATCAAAGCGATGCTGATTGCTACCCGTCATAACCTTCATGCCACCCAGTCGCTCGCGGCCTTGGGTGCGGGGAAGGCGGTTTTCTGCGAAAAGCCGCTTTGCCTGAGTGAAGGCGAACTGGCGGCGCTGGTTTGTGCGTCGGCCGAAAAAAATGCGCCGCTCCTCATGGTCGGTTTTAATCGTCGATTCGCGCCCATGGCGATTCAGATGAAACGGTTTTTATCGGAGATCCACGAACCGCTGGCCATTCACTATCGGGTGAACGCGGGTTATATCTCTGCTGATCATTGGGTGAACGATCCTGAGCAGGGAGGCGGACGCATTCTCGGCGAGGTTTGCCATTTTGTGGACTTTCTCTGTTTTCTTGCGGGCGCGTGTCCCATGGAGGTGCAGGCGCAGACGGTGGGCAATCCAGGGCAGTACAGCCAGGATAACGTCGTCGCATCGCTCAAGTTCGCGAACGGAACGCTAGGAACGATCAGCTATCTCGCCAACGGAGACAAGTCGGTTTCCAAGGAGCGGGTGGAAGTATTCGGCGGCGGTTCGGTTGCGATCCTCGAAGATTTTCGGCGACTGGAACTGGTTCGCAACGGGCGCAAACAAGTTACCCGCGCGCGATGGGCACAGGACAAAGGCCACAAAGCAGAAATGCAGGCGTTCGTGGATGCGCTTCTCGCCAAGGCTCCGCCGCCCATTTCCTTTGAACAAGTCGTGGGCTCGACTCTCGCGACTCTTCGATTGCAGAATTCTTGCCAGACCGGGCAGCCTGTGAAGGTACAACTCAGTGAGTTTGTCGCGTCCGCGCTGCAGGACAAGTCCGGGCATAACCTCCCGTAGAGACGCGGCTTGCCGCGTCTCAGTAGACGGGGCAAGCCCCGTCTCTACCGAACGGAATAACCAGAGAAGGGAACGAGCCGTAAATGCTGATTCTGGGCCTGAATATGTTTCACGCCGATGCTTCGGCGGCGATTATCGATGATGGAAAAATTCTCTTTGCAGTGGCTGAAGAGCGGCTGAACCGGCGCAAGCATTTCGGCGGCTTTCCTGCGCTGGCGGTAAAAGCTTGTCTGGATGCGGCAGGCGCGAAGATCACCGAGGTACAGCACGTTGCCGTGGGGCAGGACAGCGACGCCAATCTCGCCAGGAAGGTGCGATATGCGCTGGCGAATCCGGCGAAGGTCTTGAATTTTATCAAGATGCGGCAGCGCAAAGAGTCGATGCGCGATGTGCGTTCGCTGCTGGCACAGGCGCTCGACGTGGATGTTGCCATGCTGAAGTTTCAGGAGCATCATCTCGAACACCACATCGCGCACATCGCCAGTTCGTACTACTGTTCGCCGTGGGAAAAGGCGGCGGGTTTCAGCTACGACGGTTCGGGAGATTTTGTCTCGACGATGACGGCGCGCTGCGAAGGCAATGAAATTCAGGTGCTCGACCGCGTGTTTCTGCCGCACTCGCTCGGCAGTTTCTACACTATGATCTGCGATTTCATCGGCTACAAGAAATATGGCGATGAAGGCAAAGTCATGGGACTGGCGCCGTACGGAAAAGACACCTACGTTGACGAGATTCGAAAGATTATCGCGCTCAAGAACGGAAGCTTTCAGCTCAACATGAGTTACTTTAAACCGTTGGGGAGCAATCAGGGAATGCAGGTGCTGCCCGACGGAACAGTGCGCCTGGCGCGGCATTTCTCCGACAAGATGGAAAAATTGTTCGGCACGCCCCGCGAACCGCACGCCGAGATCACGCAGCGCGACATGGATCTGGCCTATGCCATGCAATATTGTTTCGAGGAAGTGTTCTTTCATCTAGTGAACGAGATGCATAAGCGCGTGCCCGATGAGAATCTTGCGCTGGCAGGGGGCTGTGCGCTCAACAGCGTAGCCAACGGCAAGTTATTTTCCCGAACGCCATTCCGTCGCACCTGGATTCAGCCGGCGGCCGGCGACGAAGGCCTGGCGATTGGCGCCGCGTTGCACACCTATCACTCGGTGTTGAAACAGCCGCGCCGGAGCGGCGGCGAGATGAATCATGCCTACCTCGGGCCGGAGTTCTCCGATGCGCAGATTGAATCCGCATTGAAAAGCGCTGGCGTAAAGTATCAGCGGCTGGAGCGCCTGCCGCTGCTCGACGCGGTTACCGATCAGATGGTCGAAGGCAATGTCGTGGGATGGTTTCAGGGGCGCATGGAATGGGGGCCGCGCGCGCTGGGCAATCGTTCCATCGTGACGCATCCGGGCCGGCCCGACATGAAGGACGTGTTGAACGCTCGCATCAAACACCGCGAGTGGTTTCGGCCCTTTGCGCCCTCGATCTTGGCCGAAGCGCAGCACGACTATTTCGAGCATGATCATCCATCGCCCTACATGCTGCATGTGTATAAGATTCGTCCGGAGAAAAGGAAGAGCCTCTGCGCCGTGAACCACGTCGACAACACCGGGCGATTGCAGACGGTGGCGCGGGAAGAGAATCCGCTGTACTACGATCTGATCCAGACTTTCGGCAAGAAAACCGGGATCCCGGTAATTCTGAACACGAGCTTCAACGAGAATGAGCCGATCGTGTGCACTCCGCAAGAAGCCATCGATTGCTTCCAGCGAACCAAGATGGATGTGCTGGCCATCGGGCCTTTTTTTGCGTGCAAGTCCGAAGTCAAGACAGAAGGCTCAGGCACCTAGAATTTGACGCGGGCATGACTGAAACTCCAGTTGCGGTGGCCGCATCCTCCGGTCTAAAGCTGCGGAGAGTCGCTGCCTGGCACGGCGTTCGAGTGCTGGCGTGGCAAGGCGACACTTTGTACGGGTGCCGTGGCTATCAGATTGTTCGGCTGCGCGTTATTCCGCAAATCGGCGGCGGCGCGCAGTGGGAAACGGTCGCGTGCTTTCATCCAGTCTGGTGGAGGAATCTCACGTCGCGCGCGGCGCTGAGCTATCGCCTCGTGCGCGACGGCTTTCATGCGCTGGCTATTTTCGACGGTCAGGCCATGGTGGGCGTGGTTCCGGGCGCACTGGTCACGCGATTCCCGGACAGCGATGAATTTCAGGTTACTCATCAGGTGCAGCGCGGCACTCGGCCGCTGCACGTCACGGGGGTCCCATCAGGAAACATTTATTGGGGCGAGTATTTCGATAATCGCGAGCGTGCGGAAGTCCACATTTACGTTTCGACCGATCGCGGACGCACGTGGCAGATTGCCTACACTTTTTCGGCGGGAAGCATACGACACGTCCACAACATTGTTTACGACCGATGGGGCGATTGCCTCTGGATACTGACGGGAGACGAAGGCGCAGAGTGCAAAGTGCTGCGTGCATCCTGTGACCTTCGCTCGGTGGAAGAGGTGCTGGCAGGCAACCAGCAAGCCCGCGCCGTGGCTGCGATTCCAACTCAAAAGGGGTTGTACCTTTCGACCGACACGCCTTTCGAACAAAATCACATACAGTGGCTCGATCGGGCAGGGAACGTCGAGCAAGTCGGTGATCTCGCCAGCTCTTCCATATACGGCTGCCGAGTTGGCGAGGCGATGTTTTTTTCGACGATGATCGAGCCCAGCGCTGTGAACATCGGCCGTGAAGTCCATCTCGCCGGCTCCTGCGACGGAACGAACTGGCAGGTGCTGGCTCGCTGGAAGAAGGACAGATTGCCGATGCGTTATTTTCAGTACGGTAACGCTATCCTGCCCGACGGCGAGAACCCTACTCATTATCTGGCGACGACGACCATCGCCGTCGAGCCGGACGATCTGGTCACGACACTCTGGGAAGTCGAATCGGCATGAGCCTTTCCACGCGTTGGCATTACTATCGGCGTATCTTCAGCGCCTACCTTTTTTCCGGACTGGGCTCCGGACGAAGCCAGCTGACATTCTGGCATGAGACGCCGGAGATCAATCCGCGTGCCACCGCCGGCCGCCTTGGCGAATACTACATGCTGTTTCGCGAGAAGGCGGACTACACCGGGCACTACGATGCTGCCGGCATTCCCATGCTTGACTACCACGGATTGATTGGCCTGCAGTACAACCCGATCGCGATTGCGCAGTGGGGGCTCGCAAACTACAACATTTTCGGTGCCACCGGAGATGAAGCTCGCTGGCAGAGGACTCTCAAGGCCGCCGACTGGCTTGCCGCCAACCTGGAGCAGAATTCCCACGGGCTTTGGGTGTGGACCCATCACTTTGACTGGGAGTATCGGGACACGCTCAAGGCGCCATGGTATTCGGGACTGGCTCAGGGGCAGGGCATTTCACTTCTTTTGCGGGCGCATGCGCATTCTCGTTCTCATCCTCATCCTGAAGACGAGATGTATCAATATCAAAGCGCTGCCGAAAAGGCGTTCGTTGCGCTCACCAAGCCCATCGCCGAAGGTGGTGTCCTTCTTGAGGACGAAGAGAAGAACCTCTGGATCGAAGAGTATCTCGTCGATCCACCGACGCACATTCTGAACGGATTCATGTGGGCGCTGTGGGGCGCGTTCGATTTCTGGCTGGCGCACGCCGATGCTCCGTCGAAGGAGGTCTTCGATCGCGGCGTCGAGACGCTGATTCATAATCTGGATCGATTCGATACCGGCTACTGGTCGCTGTATGAGCAATCCGGAACTCGTCTGAAAATGGTAGCGAGTCCTTTCTATCACCAGTTGCATATCGTACAGTTGCGCGTGATGTCAAAGCTGACGGGCGACGCCCGCTTTGCGGCGGTTGCCGACCGGTGGGAAGGCTACGCGCAGCGTCGCGGTAATCGAACCCGCGCACTGATTGAGAAGAGCGTTTTCAAATTGCTGCACTACTAATTGCTTTCATCATCGTGAAGATTCTCTACGTTTCACAATACTTTCCGCCTGAAATGGGAGCGCCGGCGGCGCGCGCCGCCGAATTGTCGCGGCATTGGGCGCGCATGGGTCATGAAGTAACTGTGCTCACGGGATTTCCAAACCATCCGACCGGCGTTGTGCCTGAAGATTGGCGCTCGCGGCTGCACCGGCTTCGCTACACGGAAACCGTCGATGGCGTGCGTGTCGTTCGCACCTGGCTCTGGCCGCTGCCCAACCGCAAGGCGCACGAAAGGATCCGCAACTATGCGTCGTTCTGTGTTTCGGCTGCGGTCAGCGGATTGGCTTTGCGCAAACCGGACGTCATCATTGCTACCTCTCCGCAATTGCTGTGCGCGCTTTCCGGATGGTGGCTGGCGTTCTGGAAGCGTGTCCCTTTCATCTTCGAGGTTCGCGATCTTTGGCCGGAATCGCTCGCCGCAGTCGGCGCGGGCGGCGAGGGAACTTTGCTCCATCGCACGCTGGGCGCAATCGCTGGATTTCTTTATCGTCGCGCTGACCGGATCGTGGTCGTGAGCCCCGCCTTCAAGGACCACCTGATCCGCTACTGGAACGTCCCCGCCGCCAAAATTTCTATTGTCGAGAATGGAGTGGAGACGGATCTCTTTCGCCCCGACCCGGGAGTGATGGAAGTGCGAAAGCAACTGAAGCTCGAAGATCGTTTTCTGATCTGCTACATCGGCACGATGGGCAACGCGCATGGACTGGAGACGCTGCTTGCCGCCGCCGAAGAACTACGAACTGCGTTGCCGAACGCGATGTTCTTGCTGATTGGGGAAGGGGCGGAAAAGGAACGGATCGTGGAACTCGCCGCTGCTCGCGGACTCACCAACATTCAGTTCCTCGGTCAGCAGCCACGGGAAAGGATTCCAGCCTATGTTTCCTCCGCCGATCTCTGCTTGGTCATGTTGAAAAAGACTGAGCTGTTCAAGACGGTGATTCCCACCAAGCTCCTCGAATACATGGCGTGCGAGCGGCCGGTCATCGTGGCTGTCGACGGGCAGGCTCGTCAGATTGTCGAAGAAGCCAGTGCCGGCGTTTTTGTGGAACCCGAGAATAGTAAAGCCCTGGTGAAGGCGATTCTCGACTTGGTGGGGGATCCCGAGCGCAGACGACAAATGGGAACCAGCGGGCGGCAATACATCGTCAACAAATGTTCGCGCGAAAAAACAGCGCGGGATTATATCGCTGTGCTCGCCTTGGAAGGGCAAGGGCGCCCAGTTCCACATGAGCACTAAGGATGAACCGCAACCACTGCCAGGGCGGTGGATAGCGACATGGCTGCGTCGGCAGTGCGATATGCCGCAGCCTTAGCCGAACTTCCGGGGATGAACAGAATGTCGCCTTTCACCAGAGGCATATCCGGCGCCTTGGCATAGAGCACCTTCTTCAGGTTGACGGGAATTTCCTGAACCCCATTCGGCGTCTGCCGCAGAATCCTGGTCTTAGCCAAGGCAGAAGTGCGAGTGCTGCCGCCGGCCAACGCCAGGGCTTTGAGAACACTGAGGGAATTGTCCTCGATCAGGAATCCGCTCGGATGGTTCACATCACCTACGACGTAAATGATCCCGGCGCGCGACACAATGATCGTATCTCCCGGGAAAACATCCACGTTGTTCTGGGTATCTTCCGCCAGGTTCTGCGATAGCTGCAACTCAACCTTATTACCTGGATCTCCGCGATGTTCGATGCTGACGAGTCGGCCCGCCTTGTCGGTCAATCCTCCCGCCGCCGAGATCAAGTCGAAAAGGCGGCGCTCTCCAAGGGCCGCGTAGGGCCCCGGGCGACCCACCTCTCCCACCATGGTGATTGCTTGCGAAGCAGATTCGTCCACGAAAATGGAAACGTGGGGGCCGCGGACAAAGCCTCCATCCTCGAGTCGCTTTTGAATCAACTCCTGTGCTTCATCGGTGGTCAGGTCAGCAATGTGAACGTAGTCAATCAGAGGAAAGTAAACGTCTCCGGAACCACTGATGCGGGTCTTGGTCAGGAGATCCGGAACTCCGTACACCGTGATGTCAATCAGATCGCCGATGCCCAGTTTCACATTGGAATTGGCCAACAGACGAGGCGATTGGGGCGAAGCCGTTTCATTCGCCGGCGCGGGCTGCGGTGCCTGCCCCGTGGCTGGCGCCTGGGCCAGAAGGTGGAGGCTGCACGAACCAACCAGAATTACGTACAAGCTTCGCAAAAGGAAGCGTCGATTCCGCCCTGACATACCACAACTCCTGGATTTATGCGTGCGTCGAGTTTAACATACGCAACCCGGTGCAATCAGCGCAGAGCGCCTGCTTCACAGCCCGAGACCGCCAGCAGTGAACAAAGAAATACGTCCGAACAGTTGCTCAGTGACTGCCACGAGTTGTATAGTTCCAACAAATAAAAATTTCATCACACCGGCGCCAGCTACAGGGAAACTTCGTCTGGAAGAAATGACTGAAACTTCCGCGCAGTGGGTGTGGTGTGATGTGCCGGGCGTTTCAGCCGGAAGGGAATTTTGATTTGACGCTCCTGTTCTTTGGTTTATTTGCATTCTCGCTGGCTTTGTCATTTGTGGCCACGCGTGAAGTGCGAGACTTGGCAGCGCGCAGAGGCTGGGTTTCCGTGCCTCAAGCCGGGCGGCACATCCACCAATCCCCGCTTCCCCGTTTGGGGGGAGTCGCGATCTTCCTGGCTTTCTCAGTCAGTTTGAGCGTGTGGCTGGGGCTCTCTCTCATATTTCCCCGCCTGCTCGGTGGGTTCGCGCCCAGCATGCTTCTCCGCATCTACGTTCCGGCCTGCCTGATTTTCTGCCTTGGAATCTACGATGATCTCCACGGCGCCGGTCCATATGTGAAGTTTGCGGTGCAGGCGATCGCCGCTGCCATGCTTTTTGCCGGCGGGATGCGCGTTCTCGATCTGCCGCTGATCTTTGGTTCCCACTCGCTGCCCTGGTTCGTCGGATTGCCTCTCACCGTGTTGTGGGTGGTCGCGGTCACCAATGCCTTTAACCTGATCGATGGCCTGGATGGTTTGGCTGCCGGATCAGCATTGTTTTCGACGATGGTGGTTTTTGTCGTCTCCCTGGTCGATCATTCCTGGCTGGGCTCCCTGATGAGCGTGACCCTCGCCGGCGCTATCCTCGGATTCCTGCGCTTTAACTTCAATCCAGCCACAATTTTTCTGGGTGACTCGGGCAGCCTGTTCATCGGTTTCATGCTGAGCGCGCTGGCGCTGGCAGGAGCGCAGAAAGCTCCAACGTTCGTGGCCGTGGCCATCCCAGTGGTCTCGTTCGGATTGCCGATTCTGGAAACCTTGCTGTCCATCGTGCGACGGCTGATCAGCGGGCGTCCGATTTTCACTGCCGATCGCGAACACATCCACCACAAGTTGCTGCAGATGGGCTTTACGCATCGCCAAGTGGTGATCGTTCTCTATGCTGTCTCCGCGATATTTGCCATGCTCAGCCTGTTCCTGCTTTGGCCGACGGGCAGCACCCTTGGGCTGGTGCTGGCGGTCGTGGGAACCGGCATCTGGTTGGGAGTCCAGCATTTGAACTACCTGGAGTTTGGTGAACTGCGGCGAGTGGCGCAGCGCACCATTGACCAGCGGCAGATCGTGATCAACAATCTTTCGGTGCGCCGCGCGATCGAGGAACTCAAAGTGGCCGGTGATTTCGCTCAGGTGCGCAGCATCCTGGTCGCCGCCTTTGATAGCAACGATTTCGATGCGTTTGAATTGCACCTCAAGTCGCTTCCCGGTGATCACGCTGCGCCCACCGAAAGTAATCGCCATTTTCACTGGAGCAAATTTCCGCACATGATGACAATTTCCAGCCAGCCTTCGTGGAAGCTGACGCTGGATCTGGTGACCAATTCGAACCGGCAGCGCGGCACACTGGTCGTCTACCGCATCTACAGCCGCCGCGATCTTCAATTGGACGTCAACCTCCTGACTTCCGAATTTCCCGCTACCCTCGCGGATGCGCTCGATCGAGTGCTGACCATGCCCGAGGTTCTGGTGCCGGTTGCCCAAGGCGACACCTCGTCTCTGGCCGCTAACCTCTAGAGGCAAGGGCTCCAATGCAGGCCTTCCGGCTGATCTTGCTCCATTCCTATTGCTTCCTGAGTTAATATGGATGTAACTTCCATGGGGCAGAGCATGCGTGGATGGCCGAATCCAAGTGCAGGGGCTCCCAACGGAGATCGCCGCCGTTTGGTTCGTCAAAAGCTCCACACTCCGGTTTACGCCAGCTTCAATGGCCCCGACAGCGGCATGGTTGTCGACCTGAGCGAATTGCTTGACCTGCACGAAGACGGCTTCGCCGTCCAAACCAGTGAACGCCTCGAACCGAACCGGGCCGTAACCCTCTGCCTCGATCTGCCTGAAACGAAGAGTTACATTCACAGCAGCGGCCAAGTGATGTGGAGCGATGACGATGGCCGCGGCGGGGTTCGATTTTCCGGGCTGTCCGAGAGTTCCCAGCGAATACTGAAAGAATGGCTTTTTGCAAACCTGCTGATCGCCTGCTCCAACTACGCTGCTCGAACCGAGCAACGCGCGCGCCGCGAGGAAGAGAATCCGCCCGAGTCGTTGCCGGTGCAGCAATCGAGGACGGTCGTCCCGATCGCCGATCGAAGAGAAATGTTTTCTTCCGTGGAATCGGTTCGCGGTGAGGTCCGCGAGATAGGTGACGACGTGGATGCAGTTTTGCAACTCATCACCGAGCGCGCCTTGAGTCTCACGGGGGCCTGCAGCGCGGCCCTGGCGTTTCTCACGGATGACCAAATGATCTGCCGGGCGCGGGCCGGCGAGCCAGTTCCGCCGCTGGGAGCTCCCGTGGACGTGCAGCGAGGGTTGTCTGGAGAGTGCGTGCGCAGTGGTCGCCTCGTCTCCTGCGAAGATACGGAAGACGATCCGCGGATCGATCCGGAAGTCGGTCGCGCACTGGGGATAGGCTCGCTCATGGCCGCTCCCATCCTGTCCAATTTTCGGGTCGTCGGCCTGCTGGAGGTCTTCTCTCCGCAGCGACGCGGTTTCACCAAGGCCCACGGGACGGTTCTAGATCGGCTCGCGGAAATGATTCCCAAGATCCAGCCTGAAAGGGCGCTGCGCGAAGAGACACAGCCCGAAGCGGTTCAACCGGAGCCACCGATCGACCCAGACGCTACGCTTAGCATAGCGCGGCCTCCCGTTTCGGAGTCTGATTCGGTGGCGTTGGATTCGCCGGAGTTCGAGTCGATGCACGCGATTCGCGAGGCCTTGTGGGAGCGGGAACCTGAAGTTCCTGAGCAACTCCCGCAGCAGGTTGCTGGAGAAATCATCTCGGAGCCAGTTCAAGAGAAGGTCCGAGACAAGGTTCCGGAGCAGGTCCGCGGAGCTGTGCCCGCAGCTCCATCCCGCCTGCCTCACCTCATACTGCTCGGGATGGTGGTTGCAGTAGTGGCGATGGCCGCAGGCTACCTAAGCGCTCCCATAATCGAGAAGCGTTGGCCCGCCTCGCCGCAGGCATCGCAGCGGTCATCGCAATTGCCATTGCAACTGCAACGCGCGCAACCGCAGTCCCTGGCTGACTTGCGCAAGCTCGCAGATCAGGGAGACCCGGAAGCGCAATATCAGATGGGCGTGCGCTTCCATAACGGGGAGGATGTTCGGCAGGATGATGCGCAGGCCATGCAGTGGTTCCTGCGCGCTGCCGAAGAGGGGCATGTTACCGCGCAGTCTGCGCTCGGCGCCTACTATTGGGCGGGGCGTGGAGTTCCCGAAGATTTGTCCAAAGCCTACTTCTGGTCCGAGATCGCGCTCGCCGAAGGTGACGTCAACAGCAAGTCTCGACTCGAAGGGCTCGCTTCCCAGATGACCCGGGCGCAGGTGTCTACCGCGCGGCAGCAGGCCGAAGTGTGGCTTCGCTCCCATAACCAGCGCGCAAAATCCGAAGCGAACTAAGCGGTATTCTGTTTTCCCCTGTGTCCTCTGTGCTCCCCGTGGTAAAGAACTTCGCCCTCCACAGCCCAAGAACAGCCGTAGAATATCTGTGTGGCCACACTGCGCGATGTTTTAACGGCCGACGACCGAGTGCACGAAGGCGACCCAGCCCTATGGGAAAAGCTGGATCGCAATCAGGTGCGCTGCTACGCCTGCGGCCACTGCTGCCCGATTCCCGAGGGACAGCCCGGCGTTTGCAAGGTTCGCTTCAACCACGGGGGCACGCTCTACGTTCCCTATGGCTATGTCGCCGGAGTGCAGTGCGATCCGATCGAGAAGAAGCCGTTCTTCCATGCCTATCCCGGAGCCCTCGCGTACAGTTTCGGAATGCTGGGCTGCGATCTGCATTGCGCGTACTGCCAGAACTGGGTCACTTCGCAGGCGCTGCGCGACCCGGACGCTGTTTCGCCGCCGCTCGAGGCCGATCCGGAACTGCTGGTAAAAGACGCCCTTGCCCAAGGCGCAAAAGTTGTGGTCAGCACCTATAACGAGCCGCTGATCACCAGCGAGTGGGCGGTTGCGGTTTTCCGCCAGGCGCGCCAGGCGGGCTTGTTGACCGCGTTTGTTTCGAATGGCAATGGAACTCCGCAGGTGCTGGAGTATCTCGGCCCCTGGATCGATCTCTACAAAGTGGATCTCAAGAGCTTCGACGATCGCCACTACCGCGAGCTTGGCGGCCGCCTGCAACCGATTCTCGACACCATCCGTAGTTTGCACCGGATGGGCGTGTGGCTGGAGATCGTCACCTTGCTCATTCCCGGCTTCAACGACAGCGACGACGAGCTGCGCAACCTGACCGCATTTCTGGCCGGCGTCTCGCCCGACATTCCCTGGCACGTGACCGCCTTTCACCAGGACTACAAAATGACTTCGCCCGCTGACACGCGTCCCGAAGATCTGCTGCGCGCTGCCGCCATCGGGCGTGAAGCTGGGTTGCGTCACATCTACGCGGGCAATCTTCCTGGTCGGGTGGAGGGTCTGGAAGATACTCATTGTCACAAGTGTGGCGAAATGCTGATCCAGCGCTATGGATATTCGATCGAAAAATACAATCTGACTGCGCAAGGCGACTGCCCGGCCTGTCACGCCCCGGTCCCCGGGCGCTGGTCGAAGAAATTTGACGGTCAAATTGCGGCCGCGCCTTTTATGCCCCGCAGGCAGTCGCAATTGGTTAGAATCCTCTCGCGACCATAATCACATCATGCGCAAGACAAACTGGCTGCGGGGAAACTCCGGTGTCGTATCAGGGTATCGCTTTAGCGATACCGTAAGCTTTTCGAAATGGGATGCCCCTTTAGGGGCTGGGCAGCGAAGGTGCACTTTCTCCGCCTCAAAAGCGCTGCTCCTGGCCGCCTTATTGTGTGTGTGCCTGAGCTGTTCTCCGCGCGATTTCCTGACGCGCCGGCTCGCCGCCGATTTGATCTCGGCCACCGACACATTCAAAGCACCGCAATTGTTCTGGCTCAGGACCGGCGTCGTTTCCAACAAGGATTTCAGTTCTCCCGACTTCATGGTGTTACAGCGCCACGGATGGCTCATCGGCACGGAGCAGAAGTGTCCCGTCGGAGTCGAGCCTCCGCCCTGCTGGGACGTGCTGCTCACGCCCCTCGGAGTAGAGACGATGCGGCCCCTGATTTCGAATGCCCTTCCCGACAATGGCCGCGACAACGGGCCAATGGCGATCCAGGTCGCGCGCCGCGAACTGTTGAGTATTTCCGGAATCAGCAAGGCGGGCAACTTTGCCGACGTCGAGTTCACCTGGCGTTGGGTATCGATCAATCAGGTGGGCGCCGCGCTTTACGACAGCGGAGTGCACTACCGGTCAACGGTCGGTTTCCGTGGTTACGACGACGGATGGCGCGTAGTCGAACAAAGCGTGCCGAGCAACCAGACGCTGGATGAGGCGATCCGCAGCGCTCAACCGACGGCGCAATGAAGGACAGGGACAAAATCGTAAGAACACCAGGGAACGAACCTCGGGGCAACAAAATTCTATGCGACGATCCATTTTGCTAGTTTCGCTGGTCTCCGCAATTGCAGCTTCAATTCTTACGCAAGCCCAAACCACAAGACCCAAGCTCACGCTTCACGAGTTTTTCGACTCGGTTAGTTTCGACGCGGTGAAGATTTCTCCGGATGGCAGCTCCGTTGTCATCGGAATAGAAAAGGCCGACTGGGATCAGCAGATCAACCGCAAAGAACTCTGGCTCTACCGGATCGCGGCCAGCGGCGGGAGTCTGGTGCAGTTGACGCATGCGGGACGTGACGGTTCGCCGCAATGGTCGCCTGACGGCCGGTGGATCGCGTTCCTCTCCGAACGCAAAGTTGCCGCGGCCCAAGCCGCGGACGAAGGCGAAGGAGACGGCAATGCCAGAGATAAGGATAAAGACAAGAGCGTCGCCCAGTTGTTTCTGATTTCGCCCAGTGGCGGCGAGGCATTTGCCCTCACCTCGCGCGACGAAGAAGTCCACGCCTTTGCCTGGTCGGGCGACTCAAAGGCAATCGTTTTCGCAACCCGCGAACCCTGGAGCAGGCAGCAGAACGACGATCACAAGCAAGATTGGAAGGACGTAATCCGTTTCCGTGGCGATGAGCGCGGCGACGTGATTTTCCAGCTCAATCTCGAGGAAGCACTGGCACGCCACGCCGTGCTCGGTTCCAATTCGAATTCCAAATCCAGTTCCAATCCCAAAGATATCTCGGATGCGGAGAAAGATTCCCATGCCACACCCGCGGCGATCGCGATTGCGCGCACGCCGCTGCGGGTAAATCAAATCAGCATCTCGCACGACGGCCAACGCTTGGCGTTCGTGACCTACCCGGTGTCCGAACTGGAGGAGAAAGTTGAAGACATCGACCTCTACCTCGTCAACCTGGCGAGCCATAGCTTAGCGAACGATCCGTCGGAAGTCGCGCCCATACGCCTGACCCGCAACGAAGCCGAGGAACTGAATCTGGCGTGGGCTCCGGACAATCGCCATTTGTTCTTTCAAGTCGACCTGGGATCATTGGAAAGAAAGTATGAAGATCCGCAGCCGCGCCTTTACTGGATCGACGCCGCCGACACATCCGACAAGAAGCCCGAGAACAGAGAAGTCCAGCGCTGGTTCGCCGACTACCCGGGTGAAGTCGTGCAGTACACGCCTCTGCCCGACGGCTCGGTGCTCTGCGCCTGCCGCGTCGGAACCGAGGTGCAACTGGTATCGCAAGCGAATCCGAAAGCGGCCATGGTGAAGCGCGAGGGATGGGCTGGAAGGTATGAAATCCCCGCTGCCGCGTCGCAATCCCAAAGCACACGTATAGCGTTTGTATACTCGGCAATCGTGCGGCCCACGGAAGTTTACATCGCCGAGGGTCCCGACAAACTAACGCAGGCACGGCCTATTACTTCTTTCAACAAGCTGTTCACCGAGCGCGACCTGCCCCTGGCCAAGCCTTATCGCTGGACCTCCGACGACGGCACGCCGGTGGAAGGCATGTTGATGTATCCGCCCGGAAAGTTCGAGGCGAAGAACCTGCCGATGTTTGTGTACATCCACGGCGGGCCGCAGGATGCCGATGGCAACCACTTCGAGGCGGATTGGTATCAGTGGGATCGTCTCGCCGCCACCGCGGGCTGGCTGGTGTTCGAGCCAAATTATCGAGGATCGACCGGCTACGGAGACAAGTTCGCGCTACAGATCATTCCTGAGATGGATTCCGCACCCGGCAAGGATATATTGACCGGCGTCGATGCGCTCGTGAAAGACGGGATTGCGAATCCGGACCAGTTGACCATAGGCGGCTACAGCTTCGGCGGTTACATGACCAACTGGCTGATCACGCAGACCACGCGCTTTAAGGCAGCCGTCACCGGCGCGGGCGCGGTGGAGAATGTCGCCAACTGGGGCAACGATGACGACGCCTTTGACGACGCATATTTCCTCGGCGGGCTACCCTGGGAAGCGCCCGATCGCTATCGAAGCGAAGCCCCGATTTTCCAGCTCAATAAAGTCCGCACGCCAACCCTCGTGGTCGCTGGGGCGGACGACATTCGGGTCGCGCCGCTCGAGGCTTATCTGCTCGATCGCGCTCTGCATGTGCTGAACGTTCCGAGCGAATTGCTGATTTTTCCCGGCGAGGGCCACGACTTCGACAACAATCCCTGGCACGGAGAGATCATGGTGCGCGAAGAGTTGAAGTGGCTGACAAAGTATGGCGGCGTCACGGGCATGAACTAGATCAGGGAAGGAAAGGTTGTGGAAGGGCACGTCTTTACAGCTTGCGGAAAAACTCGTGTAGAGACGGGGCTTGCCCAGTCTTGCATCATCCGCGAACCAGGCTCGAGCACGAACGGGAAGGGCACGGCTTTACAGGCTGCGGAAAAACTCACGAATGCGCGGATCACCGTGGAAGAGCGGCCCTTCAGGGCCGCGTAAGTCCCGTGACATCAGCTCGGGCTTTAGCCCTGGTGGTCGCCCTTTCTCGACCGATTGCGTTTTTCCGCAGCCCTCTTTAGCCGTGCCGTCCAGAGCCGGAAAAATGCGGGCTTCAGCCCTTGATGGCCTCGGCTCATCGCCCTTACCGGTGCGCGGCGTCGGTTTGCAGTTGGGCAACTTTCGCGCGTGGAGAAGATTGCTGATAGCGGGCGACGCCCTGGTAAAGCGCTTCCGCAATTTTCTGGCGGTAAGCCGCGCTCTGCAGGTTGCGCTCGTCCGCCGGACTGCTCACAAAAGAAATCTCGGTAAGAATAGCGGGCATGGTCGTGCCGGTCAGCACGGCAAAGGCGGAGTCCTTGATGCCGCGGTTGCGAATGTCCGGGCTGCTCGCGGCCAGCGTGGCATAGAGAGAACGCTGGACACTTGCCGCGAGACGCTGCGACTCCTCGATCTTGTTCGTGTAACGCTCCGGCCGATAGCGTTACCGGCGTCAGCTTGGGGGAAGTTCCATCGTCGGGCTTTTCCACTTCCCGCGATCCCGGGGCCGCAAACAGATTCGTATAGTAAGTCTCGACTCCCCGCGCCGCCGCCGAACTGCTGTAGTTGGCGTGAACGGAAACGAACAGATCGGCCTGCGCCTGGTTGGCGAAGTCAGCACGCTGATCGAGTGGGAGATAGGTGTCACCGGTGCGCGTGAACATTACTTCCGCACCCAATCGCACTTGCAGCAACTTGCCCAGACGCTGAGTCACGTCGAGCACCAGATCTTTTTCCAGCAGTCCCTGGCGTCCGACCGTGCCCAGGTCCCAGCCGCCGTGTCCGGCGTCGAGCACGATGCGCATTTTTCCGGTTCTAGCCGGCAAGCGTTGATCGGATGCAGTCGCCAATGCCGTTGCAGGCGCCGCTTTCACCGGGGGCGGAGCTGGATGGTATTGATTCGCAGCCAAAGTTTTCTCACTGCCGCGCAGCTCGACCACCAGGCGATAGGGGCTCGACTCCATGCTGACGGAGAAATTCGATCCATCCTTCGTGTCGAGCACGATTCGCGTCACGCCAGCGACAGGCTGAGCGACTCGCACACGCGTCAGCGAAGCATCGCCGACATCCATCGTCTTTCCATCCAATCCGGGCGATAGAACCGTATCGTGCAAGTCAAAGTAAATCCGTTCCGGCGACATCAGACGATGCACTTCGTATGGCACCTGGTCTTCCATGTCGATGACCACCGTGCTTCCCATGGACGAGGACCAATGCCGCACCCCAGTGATTTTCGGCAACGCCGCCAACTTATCTTCCGCCACCGCGGTCAGTGGCGCGTCGGAAGCGGCCTTCGCAGGATCCATCAGATTATCGGCGACTGCCCCCGAGAGAACATCCCGGGGCGCTGGCGGTGCGGTCACGGATTGTGGCGAGATCGCAGTGTTGGTGGCCGCGGTCTTCGTGCCCGACGCCTTCTCATGAAACTGCATGCCCCACCACGCTCCGGCGGAAAACAGCGCGGCCACTGCCACCAAACCCATCACCGCGCGCAATCCGGGATGCCATCCGCCGGGAAAAGAATGGCGTTGCAAAAATGGCAAGACGTGAAGTGGTTCGCTGGAAGTTGCCGGCTCGTCGATCTCTAGAGTGTCGTTCGCGAATGATTCGTCGGCGACGCTGCGCTCATACAGATCGGCGAAGGTCGCCGGATTGAAAACCGGCTGCTCCTCCGCTGCCACTTCCGGAACCAGCTCCGGCATTGGAGGCGCTGCCTGTGGAACTTGCAGCATCGCGGGAATGGTCTCGGTAACGGGAGACGGAGTATGCTCCGCCGCCGCGCTGGTGATACCGGGCTCGACTTCAGGAAGTTCGATTGCCGCCGTGTCCGCAGCAACCGGCACCGCCGCAGCTGGTTTCACGTTTAGGACTTCGTTCGCCACATCCGACAGCCAGTGGATGCGCCGATCCTGATCTTCGGGTTTGAGCGCGGAAAGAACCAGCTCAGAGAACAGATCGAAACAGCGAACGTCGTGATCCGTGAACGCCCGAGCGGTGCTTGAAAATGCCTGCAGCACGCCCAGCTGTTCGTGCCGGCCACGCAACGGGATCAGCACCGTAGAGCGAGCTCCCAGCGCGCGCGCAAAGTCCAATTCGACGCGAGCATCGACCTCACAATCATCGCAACGAAGAATGCGCCCCGATTCCAGGCAGTCCTGTAGAAACTCGGATTCGCGGACCAGGTGAACGCCGCGTTCGACGGCGAGCGGTCCAGAGGCTGCGCGGCACACCATCTCCGGCCATTCCTTCGCCGATCCATCCGCCAGCGCGACCACGATGCCATCCGCCTGGGTGACGGCCTGAGCGCGGTCCGAGATCAATTGCAGCACTTCGTCCAGGATGAAGCGTTCCGTTTCAAACAAGTCGCCATCGGAGGTGCGTCCTGTGGCGGTGTGCCGGTTCCGTATCTGCTCGTGCAAGTCCGAGAAGGCAAGCAGGGCGCGCAGAGCTTCCTGGCGCGCAATCGATTCGAGGACGCGGTTGCCCTCCTGCAATGGAAAACTGGGGTCGGCCGTGGTCGGCGCTTCCCAGTCAACTCGGGTTGGATTGGCACTCATGCGGGCACGGTCAGAACAACAAAAAACCTGTGTTCATCGTTTCTTCGGTCGCATCTTTAACATCATATCCCTGGCTCGTCGGAAGGCTCATTGCCGGCCTCGGTTCGACCGGGTTCAGCCGTCCAATCTCACCGGAGCACGTTCAAACGGGACTCTCCCCAGGAAACGACGCACACAACTCCAACATTGAGCCTAATAGTCTTTGGGAGGGTACTGCAATGTCCTTTAGTACACGTCCTTTTGCGGCTCTGGGACTGCACCCTGCGCCGCCGGGGGTCTGGGCCCCCGAGCTACGACCCTTCAGATTTTGCCCCTGGCCTCGATTCATCCTATGGTTAAGCAGCAGCTTTGTAGAGACGAGGCTTGCCTCGTCTCAGGCAGCCCGGAGATGTGATGACCGAAGCAGTCGAGCAGGGAAAGCACGTAAAACTGAAGAAGTACAGCTGGTGGTGGCCCGGAGTGGTGGCAAGCAGTCTGGCGGGCGCGGCCGTGGTGGCGTTCCGAGGCTGCTGGCACCGCAAGATGAGCTGGCCAATTGGCGTGCAGGGATTTTCCTACCAGGTTTGCCTGAGCTGCGGCGCCAAGCGGCTGTTCGATGAGAAAGCTTTCAGCGCGTACGGTCCGTTCCGCTACGACCTCAACGAACTCACCGCTTGGGAAAAGTCGAAAGCGTAAAGGTGTCACGATCAAGGTTTCAGAATTTCAAGGTTTCAATGTTTACGCCCCCGTAGACCTTGCAACCTTGAAACTCTGAAACCTTGAAACCTTGAAACCTTGAAACCTTGAAACCTTGAAACCTTGCCCTTCTCACACTCGGACGGGCTTGTCCTGGCTCTTGTACCACTCCACCGTACGCCGCAGACCGTCTTCGAAATTCACCAGAACTCTGTATCCCAGGTGCTTCTGCGCCTGCGTGATGTCGGCCAGCGAATGTTTGATGTCCCCGGCTCGTTCCGGACTGTGCTTAACGGCGCCTTTGTAGCCGGTCAGCGGTTTTAAAGCGTGAAAGGTTTCATTCAACGTGACCCGCTGGCCGGTGGCGCAATTAAAAACGCGTCCGGCACACTCGGCCGCCCGGGCGGTGCAGGCCAGCAGATTGGCTGAAACCGCGTTGTCGATGTAGGTGAAATCACGGCTGGTTTCGCCGTCGCCAAAAATCGTGGGCTGCTCCCCGCGCAGCATCTGCATACTGAATTTGGCAAGCACACCGGAGTAGGGCGATGAAGGGTCCTGCCGAGGCCCGAAAATATTGAAGTAGCGCAGGCAGACGGTTTCGAGGCCATAGCAACGGTAGAACGACACCATGTAAAGCTCGCTGGCCAGCTTGGCCACAGCGTACGGCGAGATCGGATTGGGGTTCATGTCTTCACGCTTGGGAAGCGTGGGAGTGTCCCCATACGCCGACGATGAGGCGGCATAAACAACCCGTTTCACTTTCGCGTCGCGCGCCGCAACCAGCACATTGACCGTGCCGTCGACATTGGTGCGGTTGCTGCCCAGTGGGTGGAAGAAGAGGCCGGCGCATTTGGCGCCGCCGACGACGAGATCGTTGGCCAGTCGAGACGCGCCCGCCCCGCGCCGAGGTCCCGGGCCGAACGGACGAGGGCCACGCCGGCGACGAAGCCCAATTGCGGCGAGCGCGCCTGCGGGCAAGGATCAATGAGCAGCGCGCTCGCATGGAGATTGCCCCGCGGCGACACCCAACCGCGGCCTCGGCGGCCGCGGCCGGCGCTCTGCTCGCCAGCGACGATCCACAGCCGGCCGGGATCGCCCGAGACGGCGCGGCGGCGCGCCTCGGCATTGGTCGAGTCGATCGTGTCGAGACGATCGATCCGCCATCCGAGCGGCGCGGCCCCCGCGTGGCGGCACTGCTCAAAACAGCGTTTGCGCCGCCGCCATGGCGGCGTTGGTCAAGAGCGAGGGAGCAAGGATGAAAGCGATGATGAGACCCCAGCCAGGGCCAGCACGCTGCGGGCGACGACGCCCGGCTGGTCGAACGCCACGGCAGGCTGGTAGAAATACATCACTTTGACGATCCGCAGGTAATAGTAGGCGCCCACCGCGCTGAACAGCACGCCGATCACGGCGAGCACCATAGAGATCGGCCTTGATCGCCGCGGCGAACACATAAAACTTGGCGAAGAAGTCGGCCAGCGGCGGGACGCCGGCAAGCGAGAACATCATCGTGGCGAGGAAAAAAGCCATCACCGAATCCGTGCGGGCGAGCCCGGCGAGATCGCTGATCGTCTCCACGGCGACGCCGTCGCGCCGCATCGACAGGATCGCGGCGAACGTGCCGAGCGTCATGACGACGTAGATCGACATGTAGACGATCACGCTCTGCGCGCCCTCGACGGTGCCGGCGGCGAGTTCGACGAGCGCAAAGCCCATGTGGACGATCGACGAATAGGCCATCAGTCGCTTGATGTTGCGCTGGCCGATGGCGGCGAAGGCGCCGAGCCCCATCGAGGCGATCGATACGAAGACGAGGATCTGACGCCAGTCGCCGGCGATTCCGGGGAAGGCGGAAAAGACGACGCGCACCAGCACCGCCATCGCCGCGATCTTGGGCGCCGAGGCGAAGAACGTGGTCACTGGGGTCGGCGCGCCCTGGTACACGTCAGGCGTCCACATATGGAACGGCACGGCGGAGATCTTGAAGGCGAGGCCCGCCAGCAAAAAGACGAGGCCGAACAGCACGCCCATGTTGTGATGATCGTGCACCGCCGCGGCGACGGCGCGGAAGGTCACCGAGCCGGCGTAACCGTAGATCAGCGAAATGCCGTAGAGCAGCATGCCGGACGACAGCGCGCCGAGGACGAAATACTTCAGGCCGGCCTCGGTCGCGCGCAGGTCATGGCGGCGATAGGCGGCGATCACGTAGAGCGCGAGGCTCATCAGCTCGAGGCCGAGATAGAGCGCGATGAAGTCGTTGGCTGCGATCAGCATCAGCATGCCGAGCGTCGAGAGCAGGATCAGCAGCGGGAACTCGAAACCCGCGATCCGCTCCTTGCGCATGAATTCGAGCGACAGGAGCAGCGTCACCAGCGAGCCGATGAGGGCGAGCCCGCTCATGAAGCGGGTGAAAGGGTCGTCGGCGAAGGCCCAGTAAAAGGTGATCCCCATCGGGCGCGTCTTCCACACGGCGATCGGAAGACGATGCCGAGCAATCGCGACGGAGGCCTCGGTGACGACACTGTAGGCCCGCTCGCCGCGCAGCGCGCCGTCGAGCACGAGCAGGACGCTCCCAGCGCGACCGCCTCGGGCAGGACGACCCGGAAGAGGGGGCGGTCTCGTGCATGGATCGCTCGTTCTCTTGATCGGGTTCGGTCGGCGCGCCGTCACAGCCCGGCGGTCTTGGTCGCCGTGACGGCCTGCTCGAAGCTCCTTAAGGATCACGTCGATCGAGGCGGAGCTCGCGTGGATCACAGGTTGCGGGTGCACGCCGTAGTAGATAACCAGCAGGCCGATTGGCAGCACCGTCGCGATCTCGCGCGGCCCGAGGTCGAATTGACTGCAGGTTCGCC
>CAVZDM010000024.1:0-44154 GCA_963773955.1 uncultured Acidobacteriaceae bacterium
ATACAAACTCTGATGCACATAGCAGCGCTCAACTGACAAGCAGGTCTGGCCCGCGTTCACAAAGGCTCCCCAGACGGCGCCGCTCGATGCGACGTCGACGTCGGCATCTTCGAGCACCAGCATGGCGTCCTTGCCGCCCAGTTCCAGCACCACCGGAAGCAGGCGCTCGGCGGCGGTCTGCGCGATGCGCCGGCCCGTCGCGACGCTTCCGGTGAAAACCAGTTTGTCGATTTCGCTCTTAACCAGCGCAGCCCCGGTCGCGCCTTCGCCTGGGAGCACCTGGAAAACATCGTCGGGAACTCCAGCCTCGCGCAACAGCGCTTGTAATTCGACCGCAATCAGCGGCGTCAACTCTGAAGGCTTAAGCACCACGGCATTTCCCGCCACCAGCGCCGCCATAGCTTCAGTCGCAGGAATCGAGAACGGATAATTCCAGGGCGAGATGATCCCGATCACGCCATAAGGCTCGTGAAGAATACGCCCCGACTTGGTCTTCATTGCGGCATTGCCGTGCGGCAACTTTTCTTCGTGCAGGATCGCGTATGCGTTGTCAATCAGGAATCGCGCCGCATCGAGCACGACCAGAACTTCGGTCAGCAGCGCCTCGACCACGGGCTTGCCGGCTTCCTGCGTGATGCGCCGCGCGATGTCGCTCTTATGCGCAAGAACAATCTGCTGAAACCGGCGCAACACGCTTACGCGATTGCGGATGCCCCAGGCGTTCCAGTCCGGCTGTGTGGCGCGCGCGCGGGCCACCGCAGCGCGCACTTCCGTCGGGCCGGCGCTATCCAGTTCGCCTAGAACTTCGCCCGTCGCCGGGTTCACGGAGGCAATGCGGGACACGGCGAATTCGACGTTGGCGGCCATCTGCGAAGAAGTGTACGCGGGACAGAACGGCCGCGCCAGAGGCTTCATCTTTCGTGGAAATTGTCATCCTGAGCGGAGCGAAGGACCTGCTGTTCGCCGCAAGAAGCAGGTCCTTCGCTCCGCTCAGGATGACAAGAACGTTGGTGCGGTTCGCCTCAATATTCCACCGCAACCAGATACAGCCCGCTAGCCGGTGCGGTCGGACCGGCCGCGGTGCGCTCACGCGCGTCGAGAATGCGGCGCAAATCTTCCGTGCGCACCGTTCCTTTCCCCATCAGCAGGAAGGTACCGACCAGGTTACGCACCATGTGATGAAGAAATCCGCTGCCCCGAACCGTGTAGATCAGCTCCTCGCCTTCGCGCGTCCATTGGGAAGAGAAGATAGTGCGAACATTACTTACCTGGCATTCCGTGGGCCCCTGTGTTCCGGAGCCTGCCCTGAGCGAAGTCGAAGGGTGCCCCCCGTGGTTAAGATTTTCGCTCGCCGCCATCCGCTCCACCCGCTCCGGATCCACCGCCGCGAACGAAGTAAAATCGTGTTCGCCCACAACCACGCGAGCACCTGCAACCATGGCCGGTTCCTCCAGCGGATACGGGTAATGCCACACATAGCGCGCCAGAAACGGCGGGCAAATCGCTCCGCGGTAAATGCGATACCGATAAGTTTTGGCGCGCGCCGATTTGCGCGCGTGGAATTCGGGCGGGGCCTCCGTCACCTCCAGCACCCGCATCGAAGCGGGCAGCAGGTCGTTCAGCGCCTTCATCCAGTTTTCTACCGGAATCGCGGAAGCGGTGGCAAAACTGGCCACCTGGGCCAGCGCGTGCACGCCCGCGTCGGTGCGCCCGGAACCCTGGGGCAGTACATTTTCCCCGCTCAACCGTCCAATGGCTGAGGCCAGCGCACCCTGCACGGTGGTCCGGCCGGGCTGCACCTGCCAGCCGGCGAACTCGGTGCCGTCATATGAAAGGATCAATCTGAGATTACGCACGTTTTTTTCGCGTCCTAAGCCGCTTGAGCATCATCGTTACTAGTTACAAAGTTTCACCGCCGCCGTCACGGAGAGCGTGGCGGCGCGTCAGCTATACTATTTCACTTGCGATAACTTTCACTTACGATCAGTGGAAAAAAATCTCTTTCCCCAGGGTCGCAGTGAGAGTGCTGCAAGAACGAAGATTCCAAGGAACTCTTGCCGGCCGTTCTACGTATTAGCAGAGTGTCAGCAGAAGTGTTGGCAAAAGTCCGAATCACTACGTCCGTTCCTCTTAAGCCTGATCGCTCGAGTGTGATCCAATCGAGTGTGATCAATGGAGATGATGCGAATGCAACGTTCTAGCGTGTTGACAGCGTTTCCGCGGGCCGCGGCCGCCCTTTTCCTTGCCGCCGTCTTTCTGGCTGTAATCATGGTACCTGCCGGGCGGGCGCAGGATGCCTCGCCCAGTGCGCCGTCGGCGCAGAAGGCGGTGTCGTCGTCGCAGCCGTTTGATGTGCAGGAATATGCGAAACCGCGGTCGCCTTTCCCCAACGTGCTTGGCCCTTACACGGCGCGCCACGTAGCTCCGCCGAACCTGGCCAACACGCCGCGCATCGACCAGTTGATGCACGACGGCAAACTCTATATCTCGATGAACGACGCGGTGGCGCTGGCGCTCGAAAATAATCTCGATATCGCGATCGCCCGCTACAACCTGAACATTGCCGATACCGACGTGTGGCGAGCCAAGGCCGGCGCCAGCACTTTCGGTGTCAACAACGGCGTCGTGCAGAACACACCGGGCGGCGGTGTGGGCGGGCTCGGTACACAGGTGGGCGCGGGCCAGGGCGGAACTTCGGTCGCCTCAGGCGGCGCCGGGGCCGGTTCGGGCGGCATTGTCGTATCCACCTTCGGTAGCGGTCCGCAGATCACCAGCTTCGATCCGGTCCTCACGGGCACGTTGCAAATCGACCACCTCGGAATCGACTGCACCTCACTGTTTTGCGGCCCTCACCAGAACACGGGAACCGGCAATTTCGCTTATACGCAGGGATTCCAGTGGGGTACCAATATGTCCATCGGGTTCAACAACACCCGGGTCACTTCCGATAACCCATTCAATGCCTTCACCCCAGTCCTGAACTCAAATTTCCAGTTCAGGCTGACGCAGCACCTGCTGCAGGGCTTTGGATTTGCTCCGAACACGCGCTTCATTCAAATTGCCAAGAACAACAGGGAGATCTCAGACGTAGCCTTCCGGCTGCAGATCACCACCACCGTCGACCAGATCGAAAACATGTATTGGGACCTGGTATACGCCTATGAGAATGTCCGGGTTCAAAAGGAACAGCTGTCCTTCGCGCAGAAGACGCTCTCTGACAATCAGAAGCAGGTGGAAATTGGAACCCTCGCGCCGATCGAAGTGGTGCGGGCACAGAGCATAGTCGCCTCCAATCAGCAGACCCTGACCCTGGCGCTGACCAATCTTGAACTGCAGCAACTCCTCATGAAGAATGCACTCAGCCGCACGCTGGTCGATCCAGTGTTGGCCGATGCCGAAGTGATTCCAACCTCAACCATGGAGCTGCCTGCGCAGGAAGCAATCATCCCTACCCAGGACCTGGTGAACGATGCGCTTAGTCATCGCCCGGAACTCGCGGAACAGCGGATCAATCTTTCGAATACAGAAATCAGCAATAAGGCGATCCGCAGCGCCCTTCTACCTTCGGTAGATCTTTTCGCCTACTATGGCGGATCGGGTGCCGGCGGCAATGCGAATCCTAACTACATATGCACAACGGAACCGTCATTCTGCTACCCCCCCGGTACTCCTCTTCCGCCGACACCTGCTCCCATCGGCTACGGTGCAACGTTGAATCAACTGATAAACTCCACCGCGCCAGACAAAGGGGTAGGCATTAGCGTCAATATCCCGCTCCGCAACCGCGCCGGTCAAGCCACCCAAGTGCGTTCGGAATTCGAATACCGGCAAGCCCAGTTGCGCATCCAGCAGATCGAGAACCAGGTACGCATCGAAGTGCGCAACGCGCAGTTTGGAGTGCAGCAGAATCGTGCCAGCGTCGCTTCCGCCCAGGCCGCCGTGGATCTGGCGCGCCAGTCGCTCGACGCCGAACAAAAGAAATACGCGCTCGGAGCATCCACGTCCACGCTGGTGCTGCAGAACCAGGCGGCCATGACCCAGGCTGAAGTCACGCTCGTCTCCGCCAAGGCGCTGTACGAGAAGGCAGAAGTCGAATTGGACCGGTCCATCGGACTTCTGCTCGATCACGCCGGCATCCTGATCGCCGACGCCGAGCGCGGCCAGGTCACCCACACACCGAATATTCCCCACGTGGCAGCGCGGCCCGCTGACCAACAAATGCCAGCCAGTGCTCCCGCGCAGCCGCAACAGTAGCACCGCAAAGCAGGACCGATGGAGCGCCGGGCGTCCCCGCCCGGCGTTTCCCTTTTACGCTTTGGCCGCCTCTCGCGTATCCTCTCTCCGTGATGTTCTCAAACATCGGCAAGGCGGGTGTGGACAATGCTCGCGTAGGGACAGCCGCCCTCGGCTGTCCATGCCGAGCAAAGCTCGGCAAGCTCTTAGCGGGCGCCAGCAGGAGCCCCGCGTGATCCTCTCCGTAGTCATCATCACCAACAACGAAGAGTCCAACATCGGACGCGCCCTCGCCAGCGTGCAGCCGCTAGTCGCCGACGGCAAAGGCGAGATCATAGTCGTCGACTCCGGCTCAACCGACCGCACCGTCGAGGTCGCAAAATCCTTCGGCGCGAAAGTCTTCATAGAAGAATGGAAGGGCTACGCCGCGCAGAAAAATTCGGCGATCGACAAAGCGACGGGCGATTGGATTCTGAGCTTGGATGCGGATGAGGAGGTCGCCTCGGGAATGCGCGAGTTCCTCCTTCTTGTCCTCTTCGGAAAACACAAGGAAGAGTTCGTCGATTTTCAAGGGGGCATGATCTTTTCGCGGCGCAATTGTTTCCTGGGACGCCCCATCCGGCATGGCGGCTTTTATCCGGATCCAAAGTTGCGTTTGGTTCGGCGTGGTTGCGCGCGCTTCGAAGACCGTCTGGTGCACGAAGACCTGCGGCTCAATAATGGCCTCGGGTATAGACCCTCTCTGTTCTACGAAATGGGTGATCCTATCGAGATCATCCACCACTCCTACCCCACGCTCACCGATTACATTGACCACATGAACCGCTACTCCTCCCTCGGCGCCGAGATGGCAGTAGCCAAAGGCCAACGCGGCTTCAGCGTGTTCAACATCGTCCTGCGCCCGTGGGCAACGTTCACCTACAACTATTTCTTCCGTCTCGGATTTCTCGACGGCCGTGAAGGCCTGCTGCTGCACCTCTATCACGCCGTTTACGTCTCCTGGAAATACGCGAAGGCCTGGGAACTCGCGCACAAGAAAGAATCGTAGGAAATGATCAACGGTAGAGACGCGGCTCGCCGCGTCTCCAGCGGCGTTCTCTACCCCCGCAGCGTGATGCGCATGATATCGAATTCCACTTCCACCGACCGCTCAGGAAACTTCGACTCCACATAAGCCTTCACGTCGCCGACCGAAGGAACCCCGTCCCGTCCGGTCAGTCCGCGTGCGTCGTCGAGCAGGATCATGTGCGCATATGGATGGCTCAGAATCATCTCCAGTTCCGCCGATAACCGTTGCTGATCGCCCTGCTTGCCAACCCAGCCGTAGTAACCAGCGTCCAGCCAGAACAATGCCGGCCCCTTCAGCAATGCCAGCACCTCGGGCATGACCACGCGGCTGTCTCCGCAGAAAATTCGCACGTGCTGATCGCGCGCGAATTTGCGCACGGCTCGCTCCGCCAGCGCCGGAACATATTCGATGGAATAGATGCGGTCGAAACGACTCTTCATCGCGGCGACCATCTCGCCGTAGTAAGTTCCGGTCTCGACCAATGTCCGCAGCCCAAATTTCTCGCCATATTCGCGCACGACTTTCTGTTTCAACAGATGCGGAGATCGCGACGGTCGTCCGCGCAGTATCCAGTACCAGTAGTCGGGATAGTGGCCCAGCGCTTTGTACGCGCCGTACACCGGAGTACGCTGCAACAACCGCCGAAAGGCTTTCAGATTCTCCTCCGCCGAGACGAAGACCAGCATAGGTGCGGAAGAAAACAAGCGTCAAGCGGCATCAGGCATCTGACGATTTCCTCTGCGTCCTCTGTGCTCCCCCGTGGTTAAGAACTTGGTTTTGACTTCCCCCAACCGCTCGGTCGGTCGCGCCGTTTTGCAGTACGGCAATCGGTCCTCTATCATCAAAGTCAGCCTTAGGAACGGAATGCCCGAAAACAAACCAAAAGCCGATCGTTCGAAGGCCGTGGCTGAAAGCCCGATTTCCGACGTCCTTGAAGGGCGCCATCCCGCTCGGTCGGAGAAAGAGTGGGCGGAGAAAACGCTAGCGCCGACGCTGGAGAAGGCTCCCGAAAAGCCGATTGGCGCCGCCACCGGCACCAATCTCGACGAGCACGGCCACGCCCGTTTCAGCACCATCTCGAATGCCCCGATCCGCCGCCTCTACACCCAGGCCGACCTCCCCGCCGACTGGAACTACGACCAATACCTGGGCTATCCCGGCCAACCGCCCTACACGCGCGGCATTCACTCGACCGGCTATCGCGGCAAGCTCTGGACGATGCGCATGTTCTCCGGCTTCGCCTCGCCCGAAGAAACGAACCAGCGCTACAAATATCTTCTCGAACACGGCGGCGGCGGCCTCTCCGTAGCCTTCGACCTGCCCACGCTTATGGGCTACGACTCCGACCACCCGGCGAGCGAAGGCGAAGTCGGCAAGTGCGGCGTGGCTATCGATTCGCTCGAAGATATGGAGATCCTTTTCGACGGCATCAGCCTTGAAAACGTCACCACGTCGATGACCATCAACTCGCCCGCGAGCGTTCTCTGGGCCATGTACCTGGTGGTGGCGGAAAAACAAGGCGCCGACTGGAAGAAGATTTCCGGCACCATCCAGAACGACATCCTGAAGGAATACATCGCGCAGAAGGAATATATCTACCCGCCCGCGCCCTCGATGCGCCTGGTGATCGACACCTTCGAATTCGGATCGAAGTTTACCCCGCGCTTCAACACCATCTCCATCAGCGGCTACCACATCCGCGAAGCCGGATCGACCGCGCTGCAGGAACTCGCTTTCACTATCTACGACGGCGTCGAATATGTGGAATGGGCGCGCCGCCGCGGCCTCGAGGTCGACGACTTCGGCCCGCGCCTCAGCTTCTTCTTCAACGCGCACAACGACTTCTTCGAAGAGATCGCCAAATACCGGGCCGCGCGCAAGATCTGGTATCGACTGATGAAAGATCGCTTCGGCGCCAAGAACGATCGCACCCGCTTGATGCGTTTCCACACCCAGACCGCCGGAGTGTCGCTGCCCGCGCAGCAACCGATGAACAACATCGCGCGCGTCGCCCTGCAGGCGTTGGCTGCCGTGCTCGGCGGCACGCAGTCATTGCACACCGATGCCTACGACGAAGCCCTCGCCTTGCCTACGGCTGAAGCCGCGCGCATAGCACTGCGTACGCAGCAGATCATTGCCTTCGAATCGGGAGTGGCCCAAACTGTCGATCCGCTCGGCGGCAGCTACTTCGTCGAGAAGCAGACCCTCGACATGGAAAGCGGCGCCTTCGATTACTTCGAGAAGCTCGATCAGCTGGGAGGTATGGTCAAAGCCATTGAGCGCGGATATCCGCAGAAAGAAATCGCCGAAGCCAGCTACCAGTACCAGCGCGCCGTTGAAGCCAACGAGAAGATCACGGTCGGCGTGAATGATTTTGTCATCGAAGAAGAGTCGCCCAATATTCTCTACATCGGCGAATCGGTTGCCCGCGCTCAGGAGAAGAAACTCAAGGCCCTGCGCGGCCGCCGCTCGAACGAAGAAGTTCAGCGCCGGCTCGATGTACTGAAACAAGCTGCCGCCAAAACCCCCACTGCGGGCACCAACGGCAACATTTCCGATGTCAACACCATGCCCTACATTGTCGACGCCGTCCGCGCCTACGCCACCGTAGGCGAAATCTGCGAGGCGCTGCGGCAAGTGTACGGGACGTACACGGAGGTTAGCGTCACGTAGCTTCTTGTTGTCTGCTTCGCCTCCACGACACGTTTCTTCCGATTTGCTCCAACTCGTGCTCTGGGAGTTCGCCGCTTTGAGGTTGCAATTTGCAACCGCAAACATGAAACATGGCGTCCAACGCCCGTTTCCATGTGTCTTCAACGCGACGCGGGTCGATCATGGCAGCAACAGTGTTGAGCTGGGCAAGCAACATTAAGATTGAGCATCACATATTTTTAAAAGTTCGGTTTCGTCACATTCGGTGTGTACATCGATCACAGACTCCACCGGCTACGACAGTTACGATGTCTGGATGAGAGTCCGTTCGCCAAGACCCAGACAAATCCGACAACCGTCAGCAGCCCGCAGAAGAGCGGTCGTGGTCCCCATCGAATCCCGAATCGCGATTCTGCGCCATCAGAAAATTATCCTCGATACCGCTTTGGCCGAGCTCTATGGAGTTGCAGTCAAGCGTCTTAACCAGCAGGTGAACCGCAACCGGGAGCGCTTTCCTTCCGATTTCAGGTTCCAACTCACGCGTCGTGAGTTCGCCGCTTTGAGGTTGCAATTTGCAACCTCAAACAACAAACGCGGTGGCCGTCGCTCGCTGCCATACGCCTTCACGGAACACGGCGCAATCATGGCAGCGACCGTACTCAACTCGGAGCAGGCGGTAAGAATGAGCGTTTTTGTGGTGCGCGCCTTTGTCCGCCTTCGTCAAGTGCTCGCCGCAAACAAAGAATTCGCCGACAAGGTAAAGGAATTGGAAGAGCACCTGGAGACTCACGACGGCACGATCCAGAAAATCGTTGATGCCATCAGGAAACTGATGAACCCTCCATCCAATCGCCGAGCGAAGATTGGATTCACACTTCCGCAGGGACAGACGGGGTAGCTGGCATCTGAGTTTTCCCTGCACCTTAATATGCGGATGGGGTCGAAAAATCAACGTTGCCCGGCCGACCTTGCTCCCTGTCAGGCTTTCTGACCGGCACCAGTCAGCCTGCCTTCCGCCCCCGTTCTTTGGTTACCAAGGTACGGTGACCCTGGTAATCTTGTCCGCTTCCTACACCTGCCGCATACTCCCTTTACCTACCACAGAACCTGGGAGACGGGGTTGGAAACGGAGATTAGGGTCGCCGCTTTCAGCCCCGCATTTTTTTGCCGCGCAACCTGACTCACCCTGATCACTCCCCAGCATCTCCATCGCGGTAATCCCCCGTTCCTCGGCCCGCATCGAATAGAATCATAGTTAGCAATACGACCATAGAATCCATACCCTAGATTCCAAGTGAGGCATGATGCGAAAATCCCTCGTTCTGCTGCTGCTCGTCTGTTTCCTGACATGTTTCCAAACAACGATTCTTGCCGCCAATACTGATGAGGACACCAAGGCCCCGGACGCCAACACCAGGGCTTCCGGGCGGGTCGAAGCCGCGGGTACGGTGCTCGACGAAATCCAAGGCGCGCCTGATCAGCGCATCCCTGAAGAAATTCTTGGATCGGCCGAATGCGTGGCTGTGGTTCCGTCACTGCTCAATGGTGGATTCGTCTTCGGCGGCCGTTATGGCAAAGGCGTTGCCAGTTGCCGCACTCCAAAAGGCTGGAGCGCGCCCGCCTTCTTCACTATTGGCGGCGGCAGTTTCGGCCTGCAAATCGGCGCCCAGGCAACCGATGTCGTCATGCTAATCATGAACAAAAACGGCATGGATAACCTGCTCTCCAGCAAGTTCAAACTCGGCGCCGATGCCAGCGCGGCTGCCGGCCCCGTCGGACGCCACGCCGCCGCCGATACCGATTGGAAAATGAGGGCGGAGGTTCTGACCTACTCGCGCTCCCGTGGCCTTTTCGCCGGACTCGAACTGGCCGGCGCCGTCATCAAGCAGGACAAGGACAGCACCCGAGAATTCTATGGCCGCATGGTGCCCTTTAAGACATCGCTCACTGGAGAAATCGAAGCGCCCAAAGCCGCGTACCCCTTCTTGAGCACGCTGGCCAAGTGGGCCCAGCAAGCGGCGAAGTAGTAAAGTTCTCAGTTCTCAGTTCCCGGTTCTCAGTCTTCGATTCAGGTCACTGAGAACTGAGAACCGGGAACTGAGAACTACCATCGTGCGAGAACACCTTGAGTACGCTCTAGTCTGGCCCTGGATAAAAATCCTGGGCTTACTCCCCCGTCCCGTCGCACGCGCCGTCGGAATCACACTGGGGTTGACCGTCTACGCGGTGCACGGACGCCTGCGTCGCGTCGGTCTGCGCAACCTGGCGCTCGCCTTCCCTGAAATGTCGCAGCGAGAGCGCCGCCGCGTGATTCGCGGCGAGTTCGTTTCGCTCGGACGCCAGCTCGCCGAAGTTTGCCTCTTTCCGCGCTACACCCGTGAAAATGTTTCTCGCGTTGTGGTCTACGACGGCTTTGAAAACTTCGAGCGTGCCTATGCTCGAGGCAAAGGCGTCCTGTTTCTCACCGGGCACCTCGGAGCCTGGGAAGTCTCCGCCTTCGCCCACTCGTTGCAAGGTCATCCGCTCTCGATCGTCATGCGCTCGCTCGACAATCCTTACATCGACGGGCTGCTCCAGCGTTACCGCACCATGCACGGAAACCGCACCGTCGACAAAGACGACTTCGTGCGTGGCCTTCTTTCCGCCATGCGCGCCGGCGAAACCGTCGGCATCCTCATGGATACCAATATGACCCCGCCCCAGGGTGTGTTCGTCGATTTCTTCGGCATCCCGGCCTGCACCGCCAGCGGACTTGCTCGCATTGCCCTGCGCACCGACGCCGCCGTCGTCCCTGGCTTTACCGTGTGGGATAAGACACTGCGCAAGTACATCCTGCGCTTCGATCCCGCCGTCGAGTTGATTCGCACTCCCGATAACGAAGCCGACATCGTAGCCAACACCGCAAGATTCACCCGCGTCATCGAAGACTTCATCCGCCGCTATCCGGACCAGTGGCTCTGGGTGCACCGCCGCTGGAAAACCCGCCCTCCAGGCCAGCCTCGCTTGTACTAAGCGAGTGTGGTCGTGTGGGGACGGGCTCGTGTGGGGACGGGCGCCTCGCCCGTCCAGCCGAGCGAAGCTCGGCAACTGCCGCGCGCTGCGATCCTGTGCGAATCGCCTCCCGCGTTGTACACATCCGCCCCGGAAAGCGACAATAGGAAACCATGAAGCAAACCCTGCGCGATCTCGCCGAGCAGCTCGGCTGCCGTCTCCTCGGAGACAGCTCCGTCACCGTAACCAGTGTCTCCAGCCTGCAATCCGCTACCACCGGCAGCCTCGTCTTCGTGGAGGATGCCCAATATCTCGACACCGCCCTCGGCTCATCCGCCGCGGCGGTAATCGCTGGAGATTTCGCTGTCAACGCAGGGTCCAAGCCCATCTTGATTTCGTCCCAGCCGCGCCTTACCTTTGCTCGAGCCGCGAAGCTGCTTCGCGACCCCGTCCGCAATCGCGTCATTCATTCTTCCGCCATCGTTCCCGCTTCCGCTGCCGTCGGCAAGAACGTAGCCATCGGCCCCGGCGCGATTCTTGGCGAACGCGTCACGGTCGGCGATGAAACTACGATTGGCTCGGGTTCGGCGATCGGAGATAACGCGGCAATTGGAAGCCATTGCCGAATCGACGCGAACGTCACCATCTACCCGGGCACAACTCTAGGCGACCGCGTCATCGTGCAGGCTGGAGCGGTCCTGGGCAGTGAAGGCTTCGGCTACGTCCGCGACCCCCAAACCGGACGCTACGAGCAGTCCCCACAGATCGGACGCCTGGTGATCGAAGACGATGTCGAAATCGGGGCCAACTCCACCATCGACCGCGGCGCCCTCGATGAAACCCGCATCCGCCGCGGCACGAAGATTGATAACCTGGTGCACATCGGCCACAACTGCCAGATCGGCGAGAATGTCATTATCGCCGCGCAAACCGGCCTCTCCGGCAGTGTCACCATCGAAGACGATGTCGTCATGGGGGGCCAGGTCGGCATCGGAGATCATGCTCGCGTGGAATCGGGCGCAATGATAGGAGGCCAAGGTGGCATCCTGCCAAAGAAGATACTGCGCGGGAAAGGCGTCATCTTCTGGGGAACTCCCGCGCGTCCGGTGAAGGAGTATCTTAAAGAACTGGCGTTCGTATCAAGGTCGGCGAAGAAGGAACGCTGAGCCTCAGCCTGAATTTTCCGTAGAGACGCGGCTCGCCGCGTCTCTGCAGCGCCACGAGCGACGCGCTTAGGACTAAAGGCTAAGAGCTAAAAGCTAAGAGCTGCTTTCCCATGCCCATCCTAGTCATCGGCGGCCACTCCCGGAGCGTAGGCAAAACCAGCGTAGTTGCCGGTCTGATCGCCGCCCTGCCCGGCTTCCATTGGACCGCTCTCAAGATCACGCAATACGGACACGGCATCTGCTCCGCCAACGGCGCAGCCTGCGACTGTGCCACCGCCGATCATTCCTGGGCTGTGTCAGAAGAAAAGGACCGCGCCGGCGAGTCCGACACCTCGCGCTTCCTCGTCGCCGGAGCCGATCACTCCTGGTGGGTCCGCACCGAGCAAGGGCATCTCGCGGAAGCCATTCCGCGCATTCGCAAGATCCTCGCCTCGACCGAAAACGCCATCATCGAATCGAACAGCATCCTGCGCTTCCTGAAACCGGATCTCTATCTGACCGTGCTCGACCCGCAAACCGCCGATTTCAAAGCCTCCGCGCAAACCTTTCTCGACCGCGCCGACGCCGTCCTGCTGCACTCCGTCGCGGACTCCAAAAGCCCCGCCTGGGAGCGTGTCTCGCTGAAGCCGGTGATCGATCGTCCAACCTTCGCGATCAAACCGCCAAACTACGTAACGCCAGAAGTAGTCGAGTTCGTTCGCGCCCGCCTGGGTACCCCCTAGCGATTTTCTCGGCGAACTCTGCGTCTCGGCGGTGAACGCTTACGACCCCGGCTTGATCTCAACCGCCTTGTCGTCCTCAAACGCGATCACCAGCGGCTTTCCGCCATTCGGATAACGCAAAGTCCTCGACCCATAATCGCCCGAACCCTGCGCCATGCCTAGTCCAATGGCAAAGCTGGCCTGTAACTCGCTCATCCCCGCTTGCACTTCATGAGCGTCAATCTTCTGCCAGACATCCGCCGGCCAGTGCTTGTAAAGCTCGTGTGGATCTTCGATGAAGAAAATGTCGTCGGAGTAAATCTTGAACTCGCCGCTCTTTTCCGCTCCAATCGGAGCCGCATAGCCCTTGCCCTCCAACGCAAAGACCGCCAGCACCTGCTTCATCCCCGGAGCCTTCGGGGCGATATCGGTCACCACATCCTGAATCGCCAGCTTCTGCAAAGGCAGCAGCAATCCCGCCTCATGCTCGAAATCAGTCTTGCGCCGTTCCCGATCGTATGGATAGTACGTAAGCTGATAACCGAGCTTCACCCACACCGGCTGCTCGGTCAACTGATGCGCCGACGTCAGATCATAAGGATGCAACTTCCTCGGCGTAACGTAGTAGTCCGCCTTCAGCAAGGTTTCCTGCCTGGGCCCGGCGTCGTTCTTCATCGCCTCGTGCCGCTCGTAGACAATGTAGGCGGCGCGTCCGCCCGCAAGCACAATGGCCGCGGCCAGGAAGATCTGCAGTTTCTTCTGAAACTCGGAATCGATGGTCATGATCGTGTGGGGACGGGCGCCTCGCCCGTCCGCGTAGGGACAGCCGCCCTCGGCTGTCCAGTCGAGCGCAGCTCGGCAGCTTCCCCTGGGCCGCCTCAACCTGCGGATTCGCTATAGAATAAGACCATGCCCATCGCCCTGGATGACGTTCTGAACGCACTCAAGCAGTGCTACGATCCCGAAATCCCCGTCAACATTGTCGATCTCGGCCTGATCTACGAAATCCGCTTTGACGATGTACCGGAAGGCCAACAGGACGTCACCGTCGATATGACCCTCACCGCCCAGGGTTGCCCCGAACACGTCAACATCAGTGCGCAGGTCAAGTCCCGAGTCGAACAGCTCCCCGGCGTCCGCAACGCCAACGTCAACGTAGTCTGGAATCCGCCCTGGACTCCCGAACGCCTAAGCTCTGAAGCCCGCAAACAACTGGGAATCGAGTAGTCTCGAAAACAGCTGTGGAGACGCGGCTTGCCGCGTCTTTTTCGCGAAGGCTCAGTAGTCCCCCAACTCCTCAAACGCCCGCGCCGCGCGCTTTTCCACCAACTCTTCGATCCTGCCGCCGATCCTCATCGCCATATCCAGAAACTTTGTTCCCTGCCGAACATACGAAGGCAGCTCTTCGCGAATCTGCGCAAACTGATTCGGATACTCCGACGCCAGCACTGCCAACCCCACTCCTCCCACCAGTACTGCCGCCGGACGTTTCCCCTTCATCAGCAACATCGTCGCCGCTCCCACCGATCCCGCAATCACCGCCCGCTTCCAGTTTTCCATTTCGTCTCCTGAATGCGACTGCTTTCCCCGATTTAGGGGCTATGTTCTAGCAGGATTCTAACGCAACGCTCCCATGCTTTATACTGCCGCCGACGCTCAATCAACAACCTTATGATGCGATTTCGGATACTCCTATTCCTCACAGTACTCGTCTGCGCTCTTTTCTGCGTTGCCACTCTCGCGTTTGCCCAAACCAAGCCCCGAGCCCGCGACCTCGGAGTTCCCTTCGACGGCACACCCGGCCCGTACAACGCCATCACCGACGTCAAGGGCGTCGAAGTTGGAAACACAACCCTCATCTCCGGCAGCGGGAAACTCGTAGTCGGCAAAGGCCCCGTCCGCACCGGCGTCACCGCCGTTCTTCCCCGCGGCAAAGAATCCCTGGACCCCGTATTTGGCGCCTGGTTTGCGCTCAACGGAAACGGCGAAATGACTGGCACCACGTGGCTCGAGGAATCCGGCATTCTCGACGGACCGATCATGATTACCAACACCAGCAGCGTGGGTGTGGTGCGCGACGCCGTCATTGCGTGGCGCATGAAGAAAGGTCCACCCGACTCCGAGGGCTATTACTGGTCCTTGCCGGTCGTCGCCGAAACCGCCGATGATGACTTAAACGACATGAATGGTTTCCACGTGAGGCCCGAACATGCCTTTCACGCCCTCGATACTGCCCATGGCGGTCCGGTCGAAGAAGGCAATGTCGGTGGCGGCACCGGCATGATTTGCAACGAATTCAAGGGCGGCATCGGCACCTCGTCGCGCGTCCTTCCCGCCAAATTCGGCGGCTACACGATCGGAGTGCTCGTGCAGTGCAATTACGGAAAGCGCACTCAGTTGCGAATTGCCGGAGTCCCCGTCGGCCAGGAAATCACCGATCATACCTTTCGCGAAGAAGACTTCGGATCGATCATCATCGTGGTCGCGACCGACGCCCCGCTCATTCCGACGCAACTGAAGCGCGTCGTTCGCCGCGCCACTCTAGGACTCGGCCGCGACGGCAGTTTTTCCGGCGACGGCTCCGGTGACATCTTCATCGCCTTCTCCACCGCCAACCCGGAAGCAGGCGGCCCGACCGGCGTACACGACCTGAAAATGCTGGCCAACCAGCAGATGAACCCCATCTTTCTGGCCACGGTGCAGGCGACGGAGGAAGCCGTGATCAACGCCATGGTCGCCGCCGAGACCATGACCGGCATCAACGACTTCACGGTCATCGCCCTGCCGCACGACCGCCTGCGCGAGGTCCTGAAAAAATACAATCGCCTGGAGAAGTAGCGCCGGCATCCTGCCGGCTCGCCCAAAGGGTGCCCTCGCCCGCCCAAGGCGGCGTAGGGACAGCCGCCCCCGGCTGTCCAGCCGAGCGCCAGCTCGGCCCCTGCGACTGTCCAAAGCAGCTCCAGATAAGCTGCCGAGCATAGAGTTACTTTCGCCGCCCCACCATGGATTGCATCGCTTCCGGCGGCAGAGGGCTACAATGCAGACAGTGAAAGCCTACCGAATCGAGCGCATCAAGAGTGGCATGAAGTTCACGTGCACGCGCTGTGCCCACAGCGTGAGCACGCTCGACTTCGACGCCAAGGCCGGTAACCTCCGCACCCAGGCCGCGACCGCAATCAATGCGCACGCTACCAAAGCCCACCACGAACCCATGATCGTTTCCCCCTCTGACGGTCAGCTGCGCAGCTGGCGCTAACCGGCCCTACAGGCCACCCAACCGAATATTCCCGCAAACTACAACACGTCACTTAAGACTTTTTTCTGTAACATGGTGTCTCCGAGCGGGCATCGTCCCATGATCGAGCGATTCGACTTCTCCGATCTCCGCGAGCTGTTTGCCAAAGCCAACGAGGAAAAGTCTGGCGACCAGTTGGCCGGCATCGCCGCGCGATCGGAACGAGAGCGAGTCGCGGCGAAACGCAAACTGGCAGACTTGACGCTCGATGAAATTGTCCGCCACCCCCTGATCGACCCCGCCGGCGACGACGTCTCCCGCCTAATTCTCGACTCATTCGATCAGCAAGCCTTCCGCTCCATAGCCAGTATGACGGTGGGCGAGTTTCGCGAATTCCTGCTGGACGACGGAACGACCGGCACCCAGCTGCAGCCGCTACAGAACGCCATCATCCCTGAAATCGCCGCCGCTGTAGCCAAGCTGATGAGCAACAAGGATCTGGTGCTAGCGGCCGTCAAGATGCGTAACGTCACCCGCTGCCGCAACACCATGGGAGAGCGCGGAGTGCTGGGCATCCGCGTGCAACCCAACCACCCCGCCGACGACATAGCCGGAATCTTACTCGCCGCATTCGAAGGATTGCTCTTCGGCTGCGGAGACGCGGTCATCGGCGTGAACCCGGCCACCGACTCGGTGGAGACAGTTAGCGCGATTCTAGCGGCGTTGAATCGCCTGGTCGATGCGTATGAAATCCCCACGCAGACCTGTTGCTTAGCGCATATCACGACGCAGCTGGCAGCGTTAAATCGCGGTGCGCCCGTCGACCTTCTTTTCCAGTCCGTAGCGGGGACGGAAGCGGCCAACCGCAGCTTCGGCATCACTTTGAACATGCTGCGCGAGGGCCGGGAACAGGTTCTCGAACATCATCGCCAGCGCAATACCAACGTCCGCTGGGTGGGCGACGACGTCATGTACTTCGAAACCGGCCAGGGCAGCGCTCTCTCCGCCGAAGCGCATCATGGAGTCGACCAACTGACGCTCGAAGCGCGAGCCTACGGACTCGCACGCGCCTTTCATCCATTTCTCCTCAACAGTGTCGTTGGGTTCATCGGTCCTGAGTATCTCTACGACGAACGGCAGATCATCCGCGCCGGACTCGAAGACCATTTCATGGGTAAGTTACTTGGCCTGCCCATGGGCTGCGACGTCTGCTATACGAATCACGCCGCCGCCGATCAGAACTCAGCCGACAACCTGCTGTTACTCTTGACGGCCGCGGGCTGTAACTACTTCATGGGCGTTCCCTGTTCAGACGACGTGATGCTGAATTACCAATCCACCAGTTATCACGACGCGTTGGCTGCCAGACGCCTCTTCCAGTTGCGCCCAGCTCCGGAGTTCCTCGCGTGGCTGCAGGGCATGGGGATCTATCGCGGTAATGAACCGGCATCCCTGGACGCGTCCGCACGGCGGCAACTGATGCAGGGTTTGGAGGCGTCGCTGGAGAAGGCGGTCTGAATGGGTGCGGACGATGACAAACTCGCGCTGCCGCACTTGCCTGAGCACGATCTGCCCGAGATCATAACGAAGGTGCGCGCTCAGACTCCCGCGCGCCTGCTAGCCGGCCGCAGCGGGGCCGCGTACAGAACGAACACTCAACTGGAGTTGCGCGAGGCGCATTCTGCGGCCCGCGACGCCGTGCGCACGGAGTTAGATCTCGCCAGCGACCTCGGCGAAGAATTCGTTGCCCAATGGAATTTGTTCGATGTCTGCTCCCAGGCAAAGAGCAAAGATGAGTATCTCTTGCGCCCCGACCTGGGCCGTCACCTGAATGCCGTATCCCGCGCGGAGGTTAGCCGACGCTGCACCCCGGGACGCGACTTACAAGTCGTGGTCGGCGATGGGCTCTCAGTAACTGCCGTCGCTCTGCAAGTTCCTCGACTGTTACCGCTTCTGTGTGAAGGAGCAAAGACTCGAAGCTGGAGTGTCGGCGAGACATTCGCGATTCGTTACTGCCGGGTGGGTATTCTAAACGAGATTGGCGAGTTGCTGCAGCCTAGAGTTGTGGTCCTCCTGATCGGCGAGCGGCCGGGTTTGGCAACCGCCGAAAGCCTGTCGGCTTACATGGCGTACCAACCGAAAGCATCGGACACCGACGCCAATCGCAACCTCATCTCGAACATTCACGCTCGTGGAGTGAGCCCGGAGCAAGCTGCCGACCGAATTCTGAATCTGGCAGCAGCGATGATGAAGAGTCAGAAGAGCGGTTGCCAACTCCGAGAAGAACTACCGGCTGTCATTCGCCACGAGATAGCTCGATAGCTACTCCTTCACCGCCCAATCCGTAATCTCCAGCCCCTTGTCGATGATCGCAAAGGCCTCCCGTAGTTGCGGCTCGTTGATGCACAGTGGAGGATTGGTGAAGAAGGTATTCCAGCGAACAAATGTATAGAGCCCGTTCTCACGGAAGAACTTGCCGAGCGCAATCATCTCGTCCGAGGTGCCATTGAACGGAGCCATGGGCTGCCGCGTCTTGCGATCCCGGATCAGCTCGAAGATGCCAAACAGCCCGATCGACCGTACCGCGCCCACCGACCGGTGTTTCGCCTGCAACTCCGCGCCCAGTTTTTGCATGACCGCGCCCATCTTCCGGGAATTCTCAATCAGCTTGTCCTCCTCATAAACGCTAATAGTAGCCAGCGCCGTGGCGCATCCCATCGGATGACTGTTGTAAGTAAGTCCACCATAGAACACTTTATCGTCAAAATGCTTCGCTATATGTCTCCGCATACCGACTGCGCCCAACGGAATGTAACTGGAAGTTAGTCCTTTTGCCATGCACAGCAAGTCGGGGACGACCTTCCAGTGGTCGACCGCAAACCACTTACCGGTGCGGCCAAAACCCGACATTACTTCGTCGGCGATCATCAGAATCCCGTACTTGTCACACAGTTTGCGCACGCCTTCGAGATATCCATCCGGCGGCACGAGAATACCGTTGGTCCCGGTCACCGGCTCCAGAATAAATGCGGCAATTGTGTGCGGGCCTTCCAACTGGATAACTTCGTCGATCATGGCCAGCGAGGTTTCTGCCGATTCCCATCCGCGCTCGATGCCGTGATACGGATCGAGCACCCGTACCACCCCCGGAATCCCGGGCTCAACCGCCCATCGCCGAGGATCGCCCGTAAGGCTGATGGCGCCGGCCGTAGCACCGTGATACGAGCGATAGCGTGCAAGGATCTTGTGACGTCCAGTGAAGAAGCGAGCGATCTTAATGGCGTTCTCGTTGGCCTCAGCGCCGCCGTTGGTAAAAAAGAATGTGTCAATATCGCCCGGAGCGATCTCCGCCAGCTTCGCTCCCAGCCGCGCCCGCGGCTCCGTCGCCATGAACGGATTGGCATAGGCCAACACCGATGCCTGTTCAGCAATGGCCTGGATGACGCGCTCATCACCGTGTCCGATGTTCACCGACATCAACTGACTGTTGAAGTCGATGAAGCGCTTCCCTTCCGGCGTCCAGAAATAAATGCCCTTTGCCCGCGCCACCGGAATCGGATCAACCTTGGATTGCGCCGACCACTCAAACAGCGTGTGTTTCTTCGTGAGGTCGACCATCTCCTGGCCGGTCATGGCGGGAACCGCAGTTGTAGTAGTCATAAGATTTTCAGGACTTGCCCAGGACTTACTCAAAACTTCCGCGAGTGCTCCTTTGCCCAGCGCTCGACCACAATTTTCTTCTCGGTGTAGAACTCGACCGCGTCGCGCCCCTGTGCGTGCATGATGCCGAAGAAGCTGTCTTTCCATCCGCTGAAGGGGAAGTACGCCATAGGCGCGGCAACGCCAATGTTAATTCCGATATTCCCGGCGGGAGTTTCATAGCGGAAGCGACGCGCCGCCGATCCGCTCGAAGTAAACAGCGATGCCTGATTGCCAAATGGACTGCGGGCCACCATCTCCATAGCTTCGTCCATGTTGCTGGCATGAACCAGGCTGAGCACCGGACCAAATATTTCCGTGTTCGTCAGTTCGCTGCTCGCCGGAACGCCGTCAAGCACCGTAGGCTTCACAAAATTTCCAGCTTCATATTTCGCCACTTTGGGATTGCGTCCATCGACCACCACTTTCGCACCGTCCCGGGCGCCGGCGCCAATCAAAGTCTGCACCCGTTCTTTACTCTGGCGCGTGATCACCGGCCCCATCTGCACACCCTCGTTGAGCCCATTGCCCACGCGCAGGCTCGCCGCAGCTTCGCTGATCGAGTCGCGAAATGTTTTTTGCGCTTCGCCCACCGTGACCGCAACCGATACCGCCAGGCAGCGTTGTCCCGCGCATCCGAATGCGCTGTCGGAAATAATCTGCGTCGCCATCTGCATGTCGGCGTCAGGCAGAACGATCACGTAATTCTTCGCGCCGCCCTGGCATTGCGCGCGCTTTCCATTCGCGCCAGCACGCGCATAAATGTAGCGCGCGACCGGCGTCGAACCGACGAAGCTGATGGCCCGAACACTTGGATGATCGAGGAGCGTATCGACCGCAACCTTGCCGCCATTGACCAGGTTCACTACTCCCTTCGGAATCCCCGTCTTCTCCAGCAATTCGAAGGCGAGCTTCATGGTCAGCGGCACGCGCTCCGAGGGTTTTATGATCAGCGTGTTCCCGCAGGCAATCGCGTACGGCAGAAACCAGAACGGAATCATCCCCGGAAAATTAAAGGGCACAATCGCCGCCACCACGCCCAGCGGCTGGCGAATCATGGTCTCGTCAATACCGCGCGCCACATCTTCCAGGTTGTGGCCCTGCATCATCATCGGAATGCCGCAGGCGACCTCGACGTTCTCGATGGCCCGCCGCATTTCCGCCTTCGCTTCGGTAAACGTCTTGCCATTTTCCAGCGTGATGATGCGAGCGAGATCGTCGTGGTGCTCTTCCATCAGCATCTTGAGCTTAAACAGCGGCTGGATGCGGTCTTCAGCGGGAGTGCGCCGCCATTCCGGATAGGCAGCCTGCGCCGCATCAATGGCACGAGTAACCTCGGCGGCATCGGAAATCGGAACGCGCCCGATGACCTCAGCCGTAGCCGGATTGATGACGTCTTGCCACTCAGCGGCGTGCGATTCGACCCACTGACCATTAATGAATTGAGGAATTTTGTTGACGGGAGGTGCGGCGACGGTTGACATGGGAACGCTGCCTTTCGCAATCGCAAAAAATAGAAACCAAGAACCACGTAGCGACAGCCGCCCTCGGCTGTCTGGCCGGGCAACGCCAGGCTCACTCGCTGTGTGCGAATAAACTACGTGAGCTGCTCTGCCAAGACGCCTTTCTTCTCGGCAACGTGAGCCAGCGCGGCTTCGAGCACGTCCATGGCTTCATCCATCTGCGCGTCGGTGACGACCAGCGGCATGAGCAGACGAATCACGTTGCCGTACGATCCGGCGGTGATCGTCACCAGACCGTGCTCGTAACAATATTGTGACACTTGTTTGGTCTCCTCGTCAGCGGGCTGGCGGCTTGTCTTCGACCGCACCAGTTCAAGCGCTTGCATCGCGCCCAGTCCTCGGACATCGCCGACCAATTCCCACCGCTCCTGCCACTTCGCCGCGCGCTTGCGGAAGCGCTCGCCCAGAACGTTGGCGCGCGCGCAGAGATTTTCCTTTTCGATCATGTCGAGCACGGCCAACGCCGCTTCGCAGGCCGCCGGATTGCCCGCAAACGTGCCGCCCAGCTGGCCCGAGCCGGGCGCATCCATAATATCGGCGCGTCCCGTAACCGCCGCCATGGGCAAGCCGCCCGTCAGCGATTTCGCCATCGTCACCAGGTCGGGTTCCAACCCCAGCCGTTCACACGCAAACATCGCGCCCGTGCGCGCGAACCCAGTTTGCACTTCGTCGGCGATCAGCAGAATGCCGTGCTTGCGGCAGATCGCGCCAAGTGTTGGATAAAACTCCGCCGGCGGCGTAACGAATCCGCCTTCACCGAGAATCGGCTCGACGATCACCGCCGCCACCGATTCGGCCGCCACCACCCGCTTGAACGTGTCTTCGATGTGCCGCGCGCAATGCACGTCGCACGACGGATACTTCATCGAGTAAGAGCAGCGGAAGCAATAAGCATAAGGAATGCGGTAAACCTCGCTCGGAAACGGCTCGAACCCCGCCTTGTACGGATGCGTCTTACTGGTTGCAGCCATCGCCATGTAAGTGCGTCCGTGGAACGCGTCTTCAAAGCAGATGATCGCGGGCCGCTTCGTGTAACAGCGCGCGATCTTGATCGCATTCTCGACTGCTTCCGCGCCCGTGTTCACAAGGATGGTTTTCTTCGGTCCCTTGCCCGGCACCAGCGCATTCAGCCTTTCGCAGACGGCAATGTAGCTTTCGTAAGGCAGCACGTTGAAGCTGGTGTGCAGGAAGCGATCGAGTTGGCGGCGCACGGCGTCGACCACCGCGGGAGCGCGATGTCCGGTGTTGAGGCAGCCGATACCGCCGGCAAAATCAATCAGGCGGTTGCCGTCGACGTCGTCGACGACGGCCCCTTCAGCCTTTGCCACAAAAACCGGCGTGGCGTGATAAGCCGCCTGCACAACCGCGGCATTGCGACGCTTCATAAGCGCCTGTGAGCGGGGCCCGGGAATCGGAGTGCGTAATTGAATGGTGGACATAAATTCAGTTCTCAGTTCTCAGTTGTCAGTTCTCAGTTCTCAGTAAGATCAGTTCCACTGGCAACTGACCACCGATAACTGGCCACTGTCTCTCAGTACCAGCCGATCGGAGCTTCATTCAGATTGATGTACACCTGCTTGGTCTCGAGATATTCTTCGATGCCCCACGGCCCGAGTTCGCGGCCGAAGCCTGACTGCTTGTAGCCACCCCACGGAGCTTCCACATAAGTCGGCTGCATGTGGTTCACCCACACAATGCCCGCGCGCAGCGCCTTGACCGCACGCATGGCTTTGAAAATGTCGCGCGTCCAAACGGCGGCGGCCAGCCCGTAAGGCGTGTCGTTCGCGATCTTCAACGCGTCTTTTTCATCGTCGAACGGAATCACGGCCGCAACCGGGCCGAAGATTTCTTCACGCGCGATGCGGGCGTTGTTATCCACGTTGTAGAAGATGGTCGGCTGCACATAGTAACCCTTCGCGAACTGGTCAGCACGCCCGCCGCCCGCGGCAACTTTGGCTTCTTTCTTGCCGATTTCGAGATAGGAGCAGACGCGGTCGTATTGCTCTTTCGATACCAAGGCTCCCATCTTAGTCTCGCGCTCGAGCGGCGGACCAATCTTGATCTTCTTGGCTTTCTCGGCCATCGCTTCAACAAACTTGTTGTAAATCGATTTCTGCACGAGGATGCGGCTACCGGCCGAGCAGACTTCTCCTTGATTGATGAAGACACCGAACAGCGCTCCATCGATGGCGGCTTCGAAGTCGGCATCGGCGAAAAAGATGTTAGGCGACTTGCCGCCCAGTTCGAGCGTCACGCGCTTCACCGTATCGGCGGCCTCTTTCACGATGATCTTGCCGACCGCGGCCGAGCCGGTAAAAGCAATCTTGTTGACGTCCGGGTGCTTGACCAGCGGCGAGCCGCAACTTTCGCCGAAGCCGGTGACCACGTTGACCACGCCTTTCGGCAGGCCGACTTCGTCGAACCACTTTGCCAGTTCGAGCGCGGTGAGCGGCGTCTGCTCGGCCGGTTTAAGCACGCAGGTGCAACCCGCCGCCAGCGCCGGCGCCAGCTTCCACGCAGCCATGGTCAGCGGATAATTCCAGGGAACGATCTGTCCGGCAACGCCCATCGGTTCCTTCAGCGAGAGGCTCATCGCGTTATCGGGAACCGGGTTCACATAGCCGACGACTTTCGTGGCCAGGCCGCCGTAGTATTCGAAGCACGTAGCCACGTCGTTGATATCGAACTCGGCCTCGACAATCGGCTTGCCCGAATTACGGCATTCGAGTTCTGCGAGCATGGGCAGGCTCTGGCGTACCTTCTCAGCCAAACGGAAAAGAATGCGGCCACGCTCCTGCGCCGTGGTGGTTGCCCACGGACCATCTTCAAAGGCAGCCTTGGCAGCCGCGACCGCGCGATTCACGTCGTCCGCGTTCGCATCGGGAACCTGTGCAATCACTTCTTCGGTCGACGGATCATACACGGGAAAGGTCTTGGCCGACTTACTCGCAACCCACTCACCGTTGATCAGCATCGAATAAGTCTTGACGTCGGTTGTAACTCCACCAGGCATAAGTCCTCCACAAGCAGATTAGTGTGGGGACGGGCGCCCTCGCCCGTCCGAGCCGAGCAAAGCTCGGGCAACTTTCTCAGCACTCGCAATCTTTGCCAAGCTGCGGTCTAGGGACAGCCGAGGGCGTCCATCACCTACGTAGACCTTACAGTTCCCAGTTGCGGCGGTTTCAGCCGCCCGTATACAAAAAAGAAGAACGCGGCCAGCACCAGAAAAAACAACGTGAAGCCGAACATCTTCGCTTCATACCTCCAGACCGAGGTAATCTGCTTGGCTGGAAAGAACGCCAGTGCAATTCCGAGCGCCGTAGTCACAAAGCCACAGAACCCGGAAATCATCAGCGTGCCGCGGCTGTAGCGCGCGCCGGTCAAGTCGCCGCCGAAAGCGAACTTCAGCAACGCTCCAAACACATATAGAAACGGCACCAGTTGCAGAACTACCGCCAGCGAAAGCATGGTCTGAAACGCTTCCTGCACCCCGCCCGAAGCGTAGAAATTGACGACGATCAATACCAGCGAAACGACCGCCTGCACGATCAGCGCCGCATAAGGAGTTGCGTACTTCGGATGCACTCTTCCCAGCCACGACGGCATATAAGAATCAAGTCCGGCGACAAACGGAATGCGCGCCGAACCTCCCATCCAGGCCGAGCCGATGCCTGCGATCGAAAGACTCAGCATCACCGCAAAGGGAGTGATAATCCACGCCACGCCAACTTTTCCCGCCATATGGCTGACGGCCTGCACAATGCCCTGCAGCACGCTGATGTCGTTCTTCCCGACCGCAACCAGCAGCGTGAGCGTCGCTCCGATATAAAGCAGCCCGGAAACCATTCCACCCCACGCCACCGCACCCGGCAAGGTTTTCTGCGGATCGCGGATTTCGTCGCCCATCACCGAAGCAAGCTCAAGTCCAACCAGGCCGAAGCAAATTACGCCGAACGAATTCAGAACGAACCGGGGATCCGCCGGAATGCGGAAGTCAGCCGCCGTTACGGTCGTTCCGAAACGCGACCAGACCGTAAATCCCAAACCAATCAGAACGGCCGCCGCAACAAATGTTCCGATGGCTCCCAGATTGTTGAGCCACTTCCCGACTCCCAGTCCAACAATGTTTACGACCGTCAGCAACACCAGCAGCGAGACCGAAGCCGCCATCGCAAAATTCTTGTTGTCGGCGAGCGCCGCGTGGCCCGGACCCATCGCAAACACTGTTACTCCGACGAAATACAGCATCACTGTCGGCACGTACAGCATGTTATTCGTCCAGTAACACCAGCCGGAAAGAAAGCCGTGGAAGTCGCCGAAAACTTCCTTCGCCCACAAATAGACGCCGCCTTCGCCGGGGTAACGATGCGCAAGTTCAATCACCGCGATCCCCTGCGGCCAGAAAAACAAAAGCAATGAGATGATCCAAAGCCAGACAGTCACGCCGCCGTTGGCAGCGATGCTCGGGACAACGTTGAGATTGAATACCGCAACGACAAACAGCAACACCAGGTCAAAGCGTCCGAGGACGCGCTTCAAGTGCGGCTGGTTGGGGTCAGAAGTCATCGTCAAAAGTCATGGGATGATCGGGTCATCGGGTCATCGGGTGATCGGGCCATCTACCCCATCCGGATCTCGGATTTTCAATCACCCGATAACCCGATGGCCAGATGACCCGATCCCGTTTATGTTAATGTGTTGCTACAGCTCCCAACCGCTCCTGCTGCGCGGCGGACAGCGACTCAGCGACGTCGGCAAATGCCGCCAGGTGCCGGTCGATATCGGCCTCGGTATGCTGCACGGAAATCGTCCACTGCTCGTCCCACCAGTACGGCTGGCACATGACGCCGCGATTCACCATGCCGAACCAGTAATGCCGCCATAGGTCAACGTCAATCGGCAGCCAGTCGCGGTAGTTGCGAATCTCCTTCGGATACAGCATCAGCACACCGTTCGCTCCGGCGCTGGCGATGTAACCTTGCAATCCGACCTTCGCGATCGTCTTCTTATAGCCGTCGACCAGCTTGTTACTAAGTTTCTCGATGTGCGTGTAATTCGCCCGGGTAAGCACTTCGCGGAAAGTCGCAATGCCCGCAGCCATCGAGATCGGATTCGTGTTGTAAGTGCCGCCGTGAAACACTTTGTGGTCCGAGATCAGCTTCATGACCCGCTTGTGCGTACCGAAAGCCGCCAGCGGGAATCCGCCGCCAATCGACTTCGCCAGGCAGATCATATCGGGTGCCACGCCGAAGTACTCCGACGCGCCGCCCCAGCAGAGCTTCGCGCCCGTCTTGACTTCGTCGAAGATCAAGAGCGCGCCGTGCTTGTCGCAGAGTGCCCGCAGACCCTCTAGAAATCCCTTCTGCGGCATGCAGAGGCCGACGTTCATCATGATCGGCTCCAGGATGATGGCCGCAACCTCATTCGGATTTTCCTTGAAGCGACGCTCCACCGTTTCCAGATCATTGAACGTCGCCACCAGCACGTTCGCGATGCTCGCCTTCGGCACGCCTGCCCCACCCGAAACCGGCTTCGGATTCTTGATATCGCCGAAATCGTCGGCCGGCGGATGCGGCTTCACGCTGACCAGCGCCGCATCATGCAGCCCGTGGTAGCCGCCTTCGAATTTGATAATCTTGTCGCGCCCCGTAGCCGCACGGGCAAGACGAATGGTATGCATGGTGGCTTCGGTACCGCTGTTGCCGAAGCGGCACATCTCCACCGGAAACCGCGTGCAGATTTCTTCCGCCAGTTCCCACTCCATGTTGTGCGGCATCCCATAAGCGGTGCCCTTGTGCAGGCGGCTTTCGACGGCCTTAATCACCGCCGGATGCGAGTGGCCCGCCATGAGCGTGCCGAAACATAGATTGTGGTCGAGGTATTCGTTGCCGTCGAGATCGCGAAACTTGCTTCCCGACGCGTCTGCGACAAAAATCGGATAAGGATCGTAAGCACGATAATTACTGGCTACGCCCAGAGGCAAACGCTTCAGGTTTTTTTTATGCGCTTCGGCGGACTTCGGAGTACGTCGCTCGAAAGTATCGAGCTCTTTTTGCAATGCGGGGTACATCGAGATTCTCCAAGAATGCTCAGGCCGGATCGGCCATTAGATTAGGCCCGGACGGCCGAAACCGCCCGGGGATCGAACACTACTATCTTAATTCTTTCGAACTCGTCTTGCGAACTAGAAGTAAAACTTCAAGGCGAACTGCGCCAGCCGCGGGTCTTTGACCTGCGTGACCTGGCCAAACTGCGTACCGTCGGTGCTGTTGCCATCCGGGTTATAGAACTGCGTGTGATTGAAAACATTGAACAACTCTGCACGAAATTCGAAGTGCATACGCTCGTTGAGCGGAATCATCTTGATGGCAGAGATATCTGTTTCGCTGATTCCCGGTCCGCAGCAAATCGTGCGTGGAGCAGTGCCAACGCGGCCAAACACGTTCGCCTCGCTGAAAATCGAAGTCTGGTCGGTGGGGTTATTAAAATAGTAGTTACCGTTACTCTGGGGTCTTTGCCAATGAAAGGCGCCAACCTGATCGGGTTCGCCGGGCAACTCAAAGTCGAAACTGTTCATTAACTCGTTGTCCGACGATGACGTGATACGGATCGGAAAACCTGTCTGATATGTCGTGATACCCGACAGCGCCCACCCATCCAGCAGTTTTCCGGCAAAACCACTGTATTTTCTTATCGGCAGGTTCCATTGATAACTAACGACAAAGCGGTGGCGTGCGTCAAAGAGCGAGCGCGCATAGTTATTGGCGCCCGGCAGTGGATTCAATATTCCCTCGAAGCTCGAGGCCTCGTCAATCGACTTGCTCCAAGTGTACGCTGCGGTAAATTGGAGTCCGCGGGCAAAGCGTTTGTCCAACGAAACTTGCAACGAGTTATAGGCTGAGCTGGCAATCGTATCCTGGGCAAAGATGCCGGTAAACACCGGAATTCCGCCGACCGGACAGCCGTTACCGGTCATCGGATCACACTGGGGCGACGAGTATGGACGCAAGCCCACCAGCGTGATGCCGTTGGCCCCAACGGTCGTGCCTGCAGGAATAACAGAATGGTTTTGCGCGTATGGCAAATGCAAATCCACGGGCAGAACCGTTCCACTGGGAATGAAGAAAGGAGCATCTTCGGTGAACTGGGCACACGGTGGAAGGCCGTTGACTGGGGGGAGGATTGCATCAATATCCACGACAAGTCTGCGGGTTCGAGTAATTGATATCATGCGTCGCCAGCAAGCGATGCCCTTGCGATCCCACGTAGCCGATTTCCAGCTTCATGTCTCTGGTTAATTCACGCTGGACGGTGAGGTTGTACTGCGCGGAATACTGCGTACGCATGTGCGGCTGAAAATCGCCGAACAGATCGATCGGCTCGAATCTTGCCCAATCCTGAGCAGTGGCTGCGTTTGGGCGTGATGACACCGCCAAACGGATTCAGATAGGTAGTGACGCCGTCCTGACCAAGAAAAGGCAGGTTGAATTGGGTCTCGGAAACAACGGCGCTGCCTCCAAACGGTGGCTCAGCGCCGAACTGTGCCAGCACTAGCTGCTCGATGGGGTTATAGAAGAGTCCCCACCCAGCACGAATGCTGGTCTTGCCGGAACTGCCCGGACTCCAGGCAATGCCGATGCGGGGAGCAAATGCCTTGTAATAACTTTGCGTCATGCCAGCAGGAACGCCGGGGTCACCCGGAACGACCAGTCCGACCGCATTTTGCGACGTGCAATCGGTGTTAGGGCCTCCACAGGGAAAGACCGTAGACGATTGGCCGGGACGGAAAGTCTCGACGTGTTGCGCCTTATCCGCCAAAGGGGTGTTCAACTCCCATCGCAGCCCATAATTCAAAGTGAGATTCGGCCTTATCTTCCAGCTGTCCTGCGCGAACAAATACAATCCAGTGTTGCGAATCTCTTCGTTTTGAGGTGAACCTTGCCCGTATGTATCGGGAAGACCCAACAGGAAATTGGCGAACAGATTTCCCGCACCCACGTCATTCGGCCCTCCCCCGTAGTAGTCAAATTCCCCGTTGATGTTGTAGTAATAGAATTGGTTAAACTGCTGCCGGCGAACATCCACGCCAAACTTCATCGTATGATTGCCCGAAATCTTGGTTAAGCTATCCGCCCACTGGAACGAATTCCCCGTCTGCGGAAGCTCTCCTTCCCAATCGTTGCCGATGGAAAATCCTCCGGAAATGGCGATGAAGGGAAGCCCCTCGCGACTGGCGTTAAGCATTGGATGGATGCCGTAGACGTTGCCTGCAACGTCTCCGTAAAAACAAGGCGGGGGCCCGGTCACGCTGGTCAGCCAGGCGGGAGCCGTGGGGCAGGAGTTCTGCACCAGTTCGGTATTGGCCGGATGCTGGAATGTCTGTTGACCCTCGCGGTTGTAATTGAAGCGGAACTCGTTCACCGTGTTGTTGCTGATCGTCCAGGTGTGGGTAATGTTCCACTGCTGGAAGCGTTCCGCCACAATGTCTCCGAAGCCGGGGAGATCGGCGCCTGCCAGTTCGAAGCTGGCAAAAGGGTTGAGCGTGCGATCGTCGTTGAAATAGTAATAGAAGCTCAGGTTCTGTTTTTCATTCAGCCGGTGGTCGATTTTCACCGTGACCTGATCGCCGCGCACGGCCTCAGTGGGGACAGTGCTGATCAAAGAGCCATCGTTCGGCGGAGTAGGGACGAACTGCATAAGGTCAACCGCCGTGGGGTCCATGCAAGCCAGCGGAATCTGGCTGTTGGGGAAGACAGGCGGAAGCAGGTTCGGGTTCCCAGGGATGAACCCGTACGGCGCACCATCTTGAATTGTCGCGGTGGGACCGTTTACCAAGTAGTTGGCCGTCTGACAACCGGGTCTGCTCGTCAGTAGAGCCGAGTTGGTTAATACACCGAGAAACGGTGTGCCCGCTGGATTCACGTCGGTGAAATCCGAGATAATCTGCCCGTTCAACACGTTTGTGGGAGATGGGGTTTCCTGCGAACTGGGCACACCGACCGCCGGCGATGGGATGCCTTGACGGATACGGCGCCCTTCGTAGGAAGCAAAGAAGAATGTTCGGTCCTTCTTAATTGGTCCTCCAAAAGTGCCGCCAAACTGATTTTGATTGAACTGGGGCTTACTGCACGGAAGACCTTCGGCCGCCGTAAGACAGTACTCATTGGCGTTAAGCACCTTGTTGCGGAAGAACTCGTAGAGACTGCCATGCAGTTCATTGGTCCCTGACTTGGTCACCACATTAACGACCGAACCGGAATTGCGTCCGTATTCCGCGTCGAAAGTATTGGTAAGAACGCGGAACTCCTCAATGCTGTCCGGCGAAGGTTGCACCGTCGGAAGGTTCGCGAACAGGTCGTTGGCATCGCCCCCATTCACGCTGAAATTGTTGGAGCGCCCGCGGCCACCATTCACCGACACCGCACCGGAGTTGTCGCTTCCATAAACGAGTGTATTGCTCGACCCGACGGTGGACATCACTCCGGGTTGCAGTTGCAGAAGCTGATAGGTGTCACGCGTGTTGAGTGGCAAGTTCGAGACCTGCCGCGAGTCCATAATCGCGCCCAACTGCGTGCTGCTGGTATCGACCAGCGGCGCTTCGGAGGTCACTTCGACTGTCTCTTTGGTTGCGCCGATCTGCAACACCGAGTTCACGGTCACGATCTGGTTGAGATCGACGTTCACGGCGCGCTGCAGGTTCTTCTTGAAGCCAGTGAGGTCAAACTCCATGCGATAGACGCCAACCGCAACCTGCGGGAAGCCATAGTCGCCGTTACCGTTGGTGGTGGTCTCGCTGCTCACGCCGGTGGCTTCATTGGTCAGCGTGACTTTCACTCCCGCCAGTATGGCGCCGGTCGGGTCAGAGACGCGGCCGAGGATGCGTCCGCCGGTGCCCTGCGCAGTCACCAGCGTGGAACAGATCAGGCATAGGCTCAGCACCGAGCTCAACGAGATGAGCCAGCAAGACATCCGGGACGGTTTCGACGACGGCATGGGACAGATCCTCCTGATCTCGGGAAAACAAATTTTACTGGGACCCGAATTCAACTTGCGCGGGACGCAAACCTTGCTATAATCGCGCAAGGTTAGAGGTTCACGCCGCCCTCTGTCAAGGGGAAAAATGCATTCCCCGCGGCGCGGCCCACGGGCACATTCGGAAATCATGTCGAGCGACGCCCAAGTTTATCTCAAAATCGGTGACGTAGCCCGTTTAGTGGGGATATCTTCGTCCGCCATCCGAGGATGGGAAGCGCTCGGGCTGACGCACCCCCAGCGCACCGAAAGCCGGTATCGTCTTTACACCAACGATGACGTGCGCCTGCTGAAAAAAGCGCGCTACCTGCGCAAGGTCCGCGGACTGAACGCTGCCGCCATCGTGCAGACGCTGAAGCGCGAGGGCGCCATCAAACCTGCTGCCGGCAACGGCACTGCGACCATTGGCCCAAGACTGCGCCGGCTGCGCACCCAGCGCGGGCTCAGCCTGGCCGAAGTCGCCGCGGCCGCGGAAATTTCCATTGGCTTCCTCAGCGCCCTCGAACGCTCGCAGATGAGCGCCTCCGTCGGCACACTGCGCAGGCTAGCACGCTTCTACCGCACCAACATCCTTGATTTTTTCGATGCGACGGAATCGAATGCCCGATTGGTGCGCCCGCCCAAGCGCAAGGTGCTCGAAGCCGGTCCCGGCGTGCGCATGGAGTTGCTCGCCTGGGGCAACAAAGTGATGGAGCCGCACCTGTTCCGCGTCGCGCCCCAGGCGGGCAGCGGCGAGTCCTACGCTCACGAGGGCGAGGAGTTTCTTTTCGTGCTGCGCGGAGAGTTGCAGATCGCTCTTGACGGCGAGGAGTACCATCTGAAGCGCGGTGACAGCTTTTATTTTGAGAGCGCCACGCCGCATCACTGGAAAAATCCCGGCCGGAGCGAGGCTTGGCTGTTGTGGGTCAACACTCCACCGACATTCTGAGGCTCTGTGAGTGGAGAGCCGGCTAAAAAAATCGGCGGTGCACTCATTTTTGGGTGGCGCAGTTGCACCGGTTTTGGGGGCGCAGTTGCACTTGTTCTTGGGTGGCGTTTGTTTTTGGGTGGCGCAGCGGTTTACCGCTGCGATAGCTAGCTTATTTTCATCAACGGCTTTAGCCGCTGAGGTCCGACCGTGAGGGAGAATATAATGTTGCGCAAATCAACATTCGCCCTGATCGCTGTTTTACTGGTCCTCTTCTCCGGATCCTGCGCCAAAAAAACTCCCACGCTCAACCTGCTGGTGTGGGAAGGCTACGCCGATCCCGCTTACGTCAAGGCTTTCGAAGAGCAGAACCATTGCAAGGTTTCGGCGTCCTACATGGGATCGAGCGACGAACTCGTCGCCAAACTGCGCGGCGGCAGCTCGGGCAACTACGACGTGATTTCGCCGTCAAGCGATGTGGCCACCATGATTGCGACCTCCGGTCTCGCCGCGCCGCTCGATCTCGGCAAATTGCCGAGCTATGGCCAGCTCTCGCCGCAGCTCACATCGCTGTCGCTGGTCCGTGTGAAGGGCGAAGTCTACGGCGTGCCCTTCATGTGGGGACCCGACCCGATGATCTATGACACCACCGCATTCCCTCAGCCTCCGGAAAGCTGGAACGTCATGTGGGACCCGAAGTTGAAAGGCAAAATTTCGGTGTGGGACGATCTTTCCACCGTCTACATGGCCGCGCAGGTGCTCGGCTACGATAAGCCCGATCCGGGCCATCTTTATAATCTCAGCGACGAGGAGCTCGACAAAGTTAAAAAGAAGCTGGTGGAGTTGAAGCCCAACATTCGCAAGATCTGGTCCAGCGGCGGTGACTTGACGAATTTGTTCGAGAATCACGAAGTTGTTATTTCCATGGGCTGGCCACTAAACACGGTGGAGCTTAAGAAAAAAAACTTTCCCGTGGGCGAGACCATTCCCAAGGAAAACACCACCGGCTGGATCGATCACCTCATGATCACCGCTGGAAGTGACAACAAGGATCTGGCGTACAAATTCCTGGAATATATGATCGAAGCCAAGACGCAAAAGTCGGTTACGGATATAACTCATTACACGCCCGCGAATCCCCACGCCGCGCAGTACATGACGCCCGAAGAAGTGAAGAGCCTGCACCTCGACGACGTAGACAATTACCAGCGACGCCTATATTTCTGGCAAAATGTCCCACGCCGCGCCAAGTACAACGAGATCTGGAACGAAGTAAAAGCCACCCAGTAATGTGTAGCGCGGGCGCCCTCGCCCGCGTGCAAGCAGCGGCAAAACGACAACCATGGCCACGACGTCCGAACCCGTAGCCGCAACCAGCAATCAGCCAACCTCCGCGTCTCTGCTTTCCATCCGCAACGTAGCCAAACATTTCGGCAAAAATATCGTGCTGCGCGATATCTCGCTAGAAATCGCCGAAGGCGAATTTCTGACCATCCTCGGCGAAAGCGGCTCCGGAAAAACGACGCTCCTCCGAATTCTCGCCGGTTTCGAGCAATCGACCTCCGGAGAAGTCTGGATGTCGGGCGAGCGCCTCGACACCGAGCCTCCCTATCGCCGCCGCGTGAACACTGTCTTCCAGAGTTATGCACTATTCCCGCACATGACCGTCGAACAAAACGTTGGCTACGGATTAGCGATCGCCAAACGCCCAGCCGCCGAAATTCAATCGCGCGTAGCCGAGGCGCTGGCGAAGGTCAAGATGTCCGCCTACGCCAAGTCGAAGCCTTCCAAGATCAGCGGCGGACAGCAGCAACGCATAGCGCTCGCCCGCGCGCTAGTGAATCGTCCGCGTCTGCTGCTGCTCGATGAACCGCTCTCCGCCCTCGACGCCAACCTGCGCCGCCAGATGCAGGTCGAACTCAAAGCGCTGCAGCGCGAGGTCGGCATCACCTTCATCTTTGTGACGCACGATCAGGAAGAGGCCATGGTGATGTCCGACCGCATCGCGTTGTTGCGCAGCGGCGAACTCGAACAGGTAGCCAGCCCGCGCGAGATCTACAACCGGCCCGCAACTTCCTACACCGCACAATTCATCGGACACACAAACTTATTGGAAGCCGACATTCGCCAAGGCACGGCCACCTGCAGCGCGCTGCAATGGCCCACCTCGCTGCCCGATGGCCCGGCGCTTTTCTCGCTGCGGCCGGAGTGCATTCGCCCGGCGGCCGCTGCGCCCGCGAACCAAGCGGCAGTTCGTTTTCGCGCCCAGCTTCGCGACCAGGCGTTCCACGGCGCCACCGACCTGCTGCGCGTCGAATCCGATGGCGGACTGATCCTGACCATCCGCGCCGCCGCTCGCGATCTGCGCAATGCCGAAGCCCCGCTCGAGTTCGAATTCTCCGCCGCCGATGCCATCCCCGTCCGCGCGACCAGTTTCGAGGAGCGGCGCTGATGTTCTCCCGCGCCTACCGCACCGCGATCACCGTCCCGCCGCTGGTTTGGGTTGCCGTGTTTCTGCTTGTCCCCTACCTGCTGATGTTTTGCTACAGCTTCTGGTCGGTCTCCGAATCGCAAGCCATCGTGCATTCCTGGAACCTCGACAACTATCACGAACTCCTGACCAAGCCCGTCTACTGGGAGACGTTGCTGCGTTCCATGTGGATTGCCGCCCGCGTAATGTTCTTCTCCATGCTGCTCGGCTATCCGCTTGCCTACTTTCTTGCGTTCCACGCCGGAGGAAGAAAAGACCTCTACTATCAACTCGTCATCATTCCGTTGTGGGTGAGCTATCTGGTGCGCGCTTACGCGTGGAAGACGATTCTCGGCACCGACGGCGTCCTGAACACGCTGCTGCAATATGTGCACCTCACCAGTCATCCGCTCGACTTCCTGCTCTACAGCCCGTTCGCCGTCGTGCTTACATTGACGCACATCTATACGCCGTTCACGTTCCTGCCGATCTACGCATCGCTCGAACACATTCCGCGCAATCTGGTCGAAGCCTCGCACGATCTAGGAGCCACGCCCGCGCAAACTTTCTGGCGCGTGATTTTTCCGCTCTCGATTCCCGGAGTGCTAGCCGGCGCAACCTTCGCCTTCGTTTTAAGCCTGGGAGACTTTCTAGCGCCGCTGCTGCTGGGCGGCCCCAGCGGCATCATGATCTCGAACATTGTGGTCAGCCTGTTCGGCGCGGCTTACAACTGGCCGCTCGGCGCCGCCATCTCGCTCTGCATGCTGGCGCTGGTGCTCGGGCTGATCTTCTTCTCGGAACGGCTGGAGAAGAAATGGAGCTTCTCGTGAGCGCGTCTTCGTCGGGTCCGCCGATCAACGGCTCGCTAATAAAAGGTCCGCGTTGGCTCACCGCTCATGCCCTAGCCGTCTTCGCTTTCCTCTACCTGCCCATTGCCATCCTCATCCTCTATTCCTTCAACGGACAAGGCGTAGGGGGCTTCCCCCCACGCGACCTAACGCTCGACTGGTATCGCATTCTGTTCAACGACGGTCCCATCTGGGATTCGGTCTTCAACAGCCTGCTGGTGGCCTTCGCGGCCATGCTGATTGCTCTGCTCTTCGGAATCCCCGCCGCGCTCGCGCTCGATCGCGCGCAATTTCCCGGCAAGGCTCTGTTCCGCCGCCTGGTTCTATTGCCGCTGATTCTGCCCGGCATCATCACCGGCCTCTCGCTGCTGATGCTGTTCCGCGTAGCCGACGTAAAACTCAGCCTCGTCACCATCTTCCTCGGACACGGCACCGCGCTGATCTCCGTAGCCACCACCGAAGTCTTCGCCGGATTGCAGAAACTCAATCGCGCCCAGGAAGAAGCTTCGCTAGACCTAGGCGCCAACTACTGGCAAACTTTCTGGGGCATCACGTTTCCCAATCTCAAACTCTCCATCATCGGAGCGGCGCTCCTGATCTTCACCCTCTCCATGGACGAAATCGCCGTCAGCTTCTTCCTGATCGGCCGCGACAACACGCTGCCGCTAGAAATCTGGGGACGCCTCCGCCGCGGCATCACCCCAGAAATCAATGCCATCTCGACCATCATCTTTTTGTTCTCGCTGATTGCGATTGTGTTCTGGTATCGTCTGCGAACGCGGGCGGAAGTGACTCCAGAAATTGGCGCGGAGTTGGTTGAACCTGCCGGCAGCTAGTGTCGGCCTGGTCAAAAGTGAAAAATCAGATCGCTCGCCACCGTCAGCTGATTCTGCCGTCGCCCGTTGTCGTAGGCCTTCTGATCCCAGGCACGTTCGAAACGCAATTCCGGACGCAACTGGACGGTCGTCCCGATCCAATGACACCACATGATCGTGTTCTCTGAATATTTCGTCGCGTAGCCCGTGCGCTGTCCTTTCTTGTCGTCGAGAAAATCACTACGAAACGACAGGAAATCATGCGCTGAAAGTTCCTTCTGCAGAAAATTGACCACCGCGTATTCGGGAGCCGTGCAACGCTCCTCTCCCGTCAAGCAATAGGCGGGATTCGCGCCCAGTTCCGGCTTGATATCGCCTCCGAGCGCGGGCACGTCGCGCTCATACATGTACCAGGACTCGGTTGCCATGTGCACCGTCTTTGAGAATTTGTGATACCAGGTCGCATCGTACTGCTGCAGGTTGTTGTAGGCGTACTTGGCGTCGTTGATGCCGTTGGCGCAGATATAAAGATTGTCGTTTACAGAAGTGGTTGTATAGCTCAGGCACACCGTGCCGGAAGGCTTCGCGTCGGTCGTCCACGGGGCAACGTCGTGGCCGACGGTAATGCCGAGCTGTACCAGCCACTGGTCGTTCAGCTTCACCGTCGCCATCAATCCCGTATCGGTAAATGGGTCAATCGCATAGAGCAGCGAGTGGCTGAAGATGTAGTTTTGCGGCGCCAATTGCGCCTCGATGCCAGGCACGGAGATGAAGCGCCCGATCCTCAAATTCATCCCCTGCGCAACCTGCGGAATATAAATGTCGAGATACTCCAGCGTTGGATCAAGTCCGTATTGATGATGATCGTTCAGCAACTGGCTGCTCCCGTAGCCCTTTCCCGTCGTATAGCGATAATCGGTGCCGTAGAGAGCGGTCAGGTGGTATCCCCAGTCGACGTGATCTTGTTGCACGGAATCTGGCAGACGCTCGGCGTAAAGGACGAATTGGTTCAGCTCAAAACGATTGGAGTAAACATCGTTCGCCTCCGGCGCATTGCTATTTGTGGAGGTGCTGAAGTTCAGCGTTGGAGCGATCCATCCATAGAGCTTCGAGCGGCTGCGGGCTCCATTGACGGCGATGGCGGTCATCAGCGGATAGCTGTTCGTGTCCGGCTCGCCGATTACGGGCGAACCTCCGTAGGACCAGTCGGAATTAGGAAATGGCGGCGAATCGAGCGGCGATGGAAGACCGCGACGTGCTGGAGTGGCCGAGGAGGTCGAGGAAGCGGGCGGCGGCGACCAGTCCTGGCGGTAAAAGTCCGCCCAGCGCGCGAAGAAGCTCTTTGGCTCGGGCTCGGGTGCGCTCGGCTTCGGAGCGTCGGGTGAGGGAGTTGACTGTTGTGCCCGACAGAGACCGCACGCTAAGGACATTACGCCAACAATAAGGATGAGGAGAAAGGATCGGCGGAATGAATAATTGTTTAGACGCATGAGCATGTGGAGACCGTCAAGTCTACGCGATCATGGGTAGTGGCTCAGTTTTGAAAATGTAATTGAGTCGAGCGAAAAAACAACTTGGGGTGCGCCACTTCTCGCGCTTTTCGAGAAGTGGCCTGCCGAACTGCCGACGCCGGGTGGCCCAGGCCTTTGACCTCGCCGTCACAAGCAACACAAGGGGTGCCCCATCCTTCGCGTATTTTGCGAAGGGTGGGATTCCACGCATGCCGCGAGTTTAGGTACTCTTTTGCCGTTGCACCGCCGACTGGCTCGGTTCAGACGGCAGATCGCTTTCGCTCCTGGCAGGCTTGTATGGTTCCGGGCGGCAAGCGATCAGGCTCGTCTGACGGCGTGGCGGCGGAAGTGTCGTGGCCGGCTCGAGGAGCATCGGAATTACTTTCTCCATTTTTCCTCGGATTTCTATCTTCGTTCGTGCGACTCGGATTCATGCGACTCAGATTCGAGGACGCGACCTGCATGGCGTAGAGCAGAATCCCGGCTTTTTTCGGCTCGAGACGGCGGTGCAGCAAATGTTCGCAGACCAGGGTGATAGTCGCCTGGATCGAGGTGGCGTCATCCAAGAGGGGCAGGTGGAACTGAACCTGAGGGATGACTCCGGGGTTGCTGACATCTTTCGGCGGCGGGCCGCTGTGCAGGTGGTAATAGCAGAACTTCTTACCGCGAAGGGCGGCAGCCCGGCAGGGCTCCCCGTCGAGTTTTATTTGTTGGCAGGCTTCGTCGGAATATCTATCGGATGATGTATCGGAAGATGATGACATTATGATGGCTCCTGGTATCAGGTCTCAGGTCTCAGGTCTCAGTTGGCAGGGGGTACCCCCCCCCTACCCCCCCACCCCCCTTTTAAGCCTATTAGAATCTTTTGGTTGGCGGGGATTGGCTGTAAAGATTTCTAAATAAAGCACTTACAGGTAAAGAATTCAAAAGATGGGACTTAAGTGCAAAAATTGACGGATTGATGCACTTTTCCTCCGGTCCGCGGTGCTCACGGCCCGTCGACTTCTCACTTTGTCAAAGAGTGCCGAAAAATGAATTTGCGGCAGTTTGCGGAACCGTCTCTGGAGACGGGCGGAGTTCTTGATGATGCACTCTCGGAGGATCATTGCAGGGTTGCGGGCGGGTGTCTGTGATGGTCGTACATAAAATTGGTGATGAAAAAAGCACGGACGTATGGCACGACTGAAGTGTTTTGGTTTGAGCTCGGTCGCTCGGTCTTGCGGACAGGGCTGGCGAGACTCCACGTAATCGGGCACAGCCTGGTATCGAATTGGGGGGATTTTGAGTGTGGTCGCGGCCTTAGAACTCAAAACCCCTCAATGAGCGTTATCGAGATGTTTCAACAGTTACCGTTGGCAGAACCATTCGAAGCGATAAGATGTGCTTGCTGTGCCGCATGATGAGGGTGAACAAATGCGTGGCAAATGGCTGATTCCGATTCTAGTGCTTTTCATTTCCGCTATAGCGACCATCGGCCAGACCGGTGGGGACTGGAAAAACGCAACCTTAGTCGAGGTTTCTCACGTCAACGAATGGTGCCGACATTGCCCGGACTGGAACCAATCGCTTTACTCGTTCAAGCTCGATGATGGAACAGTTTATGTAGGACGAACACACACCACACTGGACATCAGTCTTAACGGTCAAACCCCGTTGCGGTTTGAAAAGGATGGTCACGTGGGCGACCACCTTTACATTCGTGACGATGCGGGCAAGGAAAGAAAACTTACGGTTACGCAGAAAAAAGCAGCCAAGCAGTGAATTCCAGACAAACGTCCGGCTGTTGGGCACCCCATCGGGTCAATGAGTGTAATGGGGATATTACAACAGTTGACGGAGGCGCGCCCGAAACGACGGTCAGGCCACAGCCGTGATGCTAGCGAGTTCGTCCTTCGGAAGGGTCAGTAGAAATTCCGACATCTAAGTCCACGTGCAATCGTTCAGCTTCGCCACCGGGAGGGTAACAGTTTCCATCGTTGCTGTAGTTCGCGGGGCAGCCGCTTGCGAACTCGGCTCTGCGCGGGGACTGCGCAAACTGCCAAACATCTGCAAAGGGCACGCCGCTAGCAGCAGGGTTCGGAGGCGCACTCCGCAACACACAGCCCGGCGAGGGTGGGCACGAATCGTTGGTCACCCAGTACGCCAACTGTCTTCCACCTGCATTTTGTCGAATGTCCTCTGCAGTGATGACGGTGGCACCTGAGCCTTCCTTAAAAGCGATGCCAGAACAGTACACGCCCGCTCTAAACCCTGCGGATTGCACGGCATCTGACCAAGCGTGAAGATAAGCTCGCTGCTCTGGGAGCAGCCGCCCGCCTTCCTCTTGGTCGAGGAAGATAATCGTTCTCGCTGGGAATCCTTCGTGGCGTGCTGATGAGACTGCCATCGCACCATCAGAAGCGCCCAGCTTGGTTGCGTCCGCAGCCGCCCTAATCTGAGCAAACGTACGACCGTTGAAGACGACCAAGAAGCCGAACCCGAGTTCTTCAACAACTCGGCGTTTCCCCGTCCACGAATTGCTGATCGCCCCCGGCGGGTTGTTGATCCAGAAGCCCGCAAAAGAGAATTTGCCGCGAAGTAACTTCAAGCTGCTGTCGCCGGGATAGTCGTTGCGGTCGAAGCCCAAATAAGCGAAATGCGCACCTGAGTCAGAGTTGTCCGATGTGAACGAAGTGGAGAATGCCAAGAGTCCAGCAGCAAGCACAGCTTCAATGAAGCGTTTCACACCAACAATTTACCGCAGGCCGCTCTACATTGCAGGTCGCAGAGTGTTGTTAACAGGCGTTAGCGCAACTTTGCGTCGTTTGTTCGCCCTTTAGCCATTACGTTCAAAACCCCTGCTCCGGTCTGATGGTAGCGATCCCGGATAGCGTGATGTGCAAGGTCAAGTCAGGGCTATTACAACCGAAGCCGTCTTTCCGCAGCGCTGAAGCGCTGCGCCACCCAAAATCCGCCGAGGCGTAGATCCCCTTGACCGGCGGCGAAAAGCAGGTCCTTCGCTTCGCTCAGGATGACAACCCTTTTTGGGATGGCAAACTATAAAACTTAGCCCTCAGCCGCCAAAACCATCCGCCATAGTAAAGTAGTACTAAGCCCCAATTCGCAGTCCTGAGGAGTTTTCGATCTGAATCCGAGTATTCGCAACATCGCCATCATCGCCCACGTGGACCACGGCAAGACCACGCTGGTTGACGCCATGCTCCGCCAAAGCGGCACCTTCCGCGACAACGAGACCGTCGCCGAGCGCGTTATGGACTCGAACGATCTGGAACGCGAGCGCGGCATCACTATTCTTGCCAAGAACACAGCCGTGTTTTACGCCGGCGTAAAAATCAATATTGTGGACACGCCCGGCCACTCCGATTTTGGCGGCGAAGTGGAGCGGGCGCTCAAGATGGTTGACGGCGTCATGCTGCTGGTTGACGCCAGCGAAGGTCCGCTGCCGCAGACGCGTTACGTGCTCAGCAAAGCTCTTGAAGCTAACCTGAAGCCGATTCTGGTCATTAATAAGATCGACCGGCCGGACGCTCGTCCGCAGGAAGTTCTTAACGAGGTTTACGACCTTTTTATCGATCTAGACGCCAAGGAAGAGCAGCTTGATTTTCCTGTCCTTTATACGAACGCCAAGGCAGGCACGGCCGCCGTGCATCAGGGAGCGGCGGGTGAGGATCTGCGTCTGCTGTTTGAGTCGATCATTGATACCATCCCCATGCCGCAAGGGGACAAGGACGGGCCGCTGCAAATCCTGGTCGCGAATCTCGATTACAGCGACTACCTTGGCCGCCTCGCTATCGCACGCGTTTTCTCCGGGACCATGAAGACTGGCGAAGACGTCGCCATCGCCAAGCGCGACGGGTCATTTCACAAAACAAAAATTACCAAGCTCTTCAGCTTCTCCGGGCTCAAGCGCACCGACATTACGGAAACCTCGCTCGGCGACATCATTGCCGTGGCGGGCGTTGAAGGCATCACCATTGGCGAAACGATTACCAACGCGGAGAATCCCGCGCCGCTTCCGCCCATCGTCATCGACGAGCCGACGATTGCGATGCTGTTCACTATCAACACTTCTCCGTTTTGCGGACGCGAAGGCAACTACGTCACTTCGCGCAACCTGCGCGAGCGCCTCGATAAAGAGCTGCTCACCAACGTCTCACTGCGCATGGAAGAAACGGGCTCGACCGACTCGTTCAAAGTTCTCGGCCGCGGCGAGTTGCAGTTGTCGATTCTGATCGAGATGATGCGTCGCGAAGGTTACGAACTGATGGTGGGCAAACCGGAGATCGTCACCAAGCACGACAAAGAAACTGGCAAACTGATGGAGCCGGTCGAACACCTCACCGTCGATATCCCAGAAGAATTCGTGGGCGTCGTCATGGAGCACGTCGGCTCGCGCAAAGGCGAAGTGGCCAACATGCACAATCATGGCTATGGCCGGGTGCGCGTCGAGTTTCGCGTGCCCAGCCGCGGGCTGATTGGACTGCGCAGCACGCTGCTCACCGACACGCGCGGCACCATCGTCATGAACGCGCTTTTTGATGGATACATCGAGTGGCAGGGCGAGATTCCACATCGCCCGACAGGCGCGCTGATTGCCGACCGGCCTGGGCTTACTACCTCCCACGCTCTCTATAATCTGCAGGAGCGCGGCACACTCTTCGTCGGGCCCGGCATCGACGTCTACGAAGGCATGATCATCGGCGAGAACGCCAAGGACACGGATCTCGACGTCAATATTGTGCGCGAAAAGAAGCTGACCAACATGCGGGCTTCGACTTCCGACATAGCGATCCGGCTGGTGCCTTACCGCAATCTGAATCTTGAACAGGCTATTGAATTTGTAGCCGAAGACGAGTTCGTCGAGGTCACGCCGAAATCGCTGCGGCTGCGCAAGAAGATTTTGCAATCGAACAAACGGAAACGCGGTTCGATGGCTACGGTCGAAGGGTAATCGCGGCTAGCCACCGTGGAAGCTGCCGAGCTGCGCTCGGCTGGGACGGGCGAGGCGCCCGTCCCTACACCCGCCCCCACACCGTTGAGGCGCGTGCTGCGGCAATGTACACTTAATGAATCCGCCGTGCGCCCGTAGCTCAGTCTGGATAGAGCGGCAGCCTCCGGAGCTGTAGGTCGGGAGTTCGAATCTCTCCGGGCGCACCAGATTTCCTCCGACACCTTATCCTTAGAGATCCTTCGCTTCGCTCAGGATTTCGCCTGCGGGTCCGCAATACTCAGCGGCCCAGCAGGATTAGCGTTTCCGTGGCAACGTCACCGCGCTGAATGCCGATGTGAACTTTCCCGGACTTGTCCGACAGCTCAGCTGCCAGTTCCATCGGCGTCTTTACTGCCTTGCCGTCCACTGATTTGATCAGATCGCCTACCTTCAAGGATGCCATCTCGGCTACGCCGCCGGGCACGATCTCCAGAATCTTCGCTCCGTCGAATTCCTGGGGTCCAACCGCGAGTCCGAGCGCAGGGATCGGCATCCCGTGGCCCGGTATGCCCAGTTGAGCAGACTGACTTGCGGCCACAGAGGGTTGAGCTGCGGGAGCCGCATTCTTGGCCGCACGCGCGTTCGAAGAGGACTCACGCCTGGCCCTGGGCGAGGGTTCACCCGAAGAAGTTTGCCCGCCAAATCTGAAAACGACTCCGGCGGAGACGCGAATGTTGTTTTGGCTGGGAACGGCGTCGGCATTCAGGTGACGGGTGTACATAAAATCGGCCGGCCCCAACTGAACTCCTACCATGTGGCGATAGACCCAATAATCAATGCCACCGCCGGCAGCGACCGCTACCGACGTATCGGACACGGAAACTCCGGAAGATCCAGGAAGATCCGCGTTGTCTCGACCAACCAGGCCGTGTACAAAGGCCGTGATTTTGCCTGAGCGAGTGCCAAACGTGTAGCGTGGCCCGCCCATGTAAGAGAAATCGTCGCAATTCAAACCAGAAATACCAGTGCAATCGCTCAGCGAGTGGCCGCTGAAGTCCCCCTCGACCGCAAGGTGATGAAACAGGTTGACCGAGGCGGAGAAATCGTAGCCGTTTAGAGCCAGGCGCTGCGAGGTCGTACCCGTGCTCGGGTTCGCCAGCAGGTCAAAGTTGAGGTATGAGAAGCCGCCAAATACGTTGATTTCCGGAACGTTCTGGGCGGAAGCGATGCCGAGAAGAAAGAGAGCTGCCAGAGCGATACGAACTAGTTTTTCCATGTTCCTTACCACGCCTCCAAGGAATGCAAAAATTGCACAACCGACCGACTACAGGATCGAACTGGCAACCAGGGTCTGACCGGGGCCAGCCTCTCC
>CAVZDM010000025.1:0-62647 GCA_963773955.1 uncultured Acidobacteriaceae bacterium
CGACGTGACGATCGCCCAGCGCTCGCTTCCGAGCGCACCAAGCGTTTCGACGAGCGCCCTGGATCGCGGCACGTCGTCGGTCACCAGCGTCCCGAAGAGATCGAAACAGATGTCCGCGTAGGAAAGCTCCATGGCCTGCGTGCATTTCTCCGCACATGGCCGATACTCTCGCAACTCCTCGTGGGCGGTGGTCCCGCGCCCGGCATCAACGGCGTCATCGCATCCGCGACGATCGAGGCGATCAACTCGGGCCTGCGCGTCGTCGGCATCTATGACGGCTATCGCGATCTGGCCGCGGGTACGCCGGTCAAGACGACGACACTCAGCATCGATGATGGCGCGCGGATCCAGTCGAGTGGCGGCTCGTTCTTGCGCACCTCGCGCACGAACCCCGCCAAAGATGCCGCGACGCTCGACCGCACGATACGCTCGCTTGAAACACTGGGCGTACGCTATTTGATCTGCATCGGCGGCGACGACACGACGTTCGGTGCCGCGCGCATTGCCGAGAAAACCAAGGGCGTCATCGGCATCGCAACCGTGCCGAAGACGATCGACAACGATCTTCCCCTTCCCGACAACGCGCCGACGTTGGCTTCGAAACGGCGCGCTCGGTCGGGGCGCAGATCATCGAGAGCCTGCTCGAAGACGCGCGCACGACCGTCCGCTGGTACATCGTCGTGAGCATGGGACGTAAATCCGGCGCGCTGGCGCTCGGTATGGCCAATGCCGCCGGTGCAACGCTTGCGGTTATTCCCGAGGAGTTTCCCGGCGACACGCTCGCGCTTGAATCCATCGTCGACGTGCTTGCCGGCGCGATCATCAAACGGCGCGCGCAAGGCCGCGACTACGGCGTCGCGGTTGTGGCCGAGGGCATCGTTGAACGCATTCCGGAAGACGCGCTCCAGGGTTTGGAAAACGTCTCGCGCGATGCGTACGGAAACGTCCGACTCGCCGACGTCCCGATCGGCATTCTCTTGCGCGATCGCGTCCGCGAGCGTTTGGTCGCGCTCGGCGTCGACGCAACCGTACTGCACAAGGACATCGGCTACGAGTTGCGCTGCGCCAAGCCGGTCGCCTTCGATGTGGACTACACGCGGACGCTCGGGTACGGCGCGGTGCGCTCTGCTCGGCGGCGGCGGCGGCCGTGCGCTGATCGCGCTCTCGGGCGGGCGCGTAAAACCCGTTGCGCTCGCCGATCTTGTCGATCCAACGACCGGCCGCATTCGCACGCGGCTGGTCGACGTGCATGCCGAAGCCTATGCGGTCGCCCGCGATTACATGGTGCGCCTCGAACTCTCTGACTTCGATGAGCCGGACCTTGCGCAACTCGCTGCTCAGACCAACCTCTCGCCGAAGGTCTTCCGCGGGGAGCAATTCCTCGGTAGAAAGCGTGCGTGAGCGGGCCCCGCAAATAACTGCACGCTGGCCCCGAGGTCGACGCTGTGCCGATGAACGGCGATACCGCATCGGGCGCGCGACCGGCGTCGCCGTCGGGTCGCAGGGAAGTCTCTTCGTCGCGGACGATCAAGCGGGACTAGTCTATCGCATCCGTCCCTAGTCACGGGGCCCTCGCGAAGGAGGCTCGATGCTTGTTCGCCCTGCGCTTGCTGCGCTTGCCCTCGGCATCTGCGCTGTTGTGGGAGCGCACACGGCCGCGTCCGCCAAAGGCCTCGACTACGAGGACCTTCGTCAGATCGTCGGCGTCGACGCTCCGCGGAATCTCTCCCGACGGCACGCAGGTCGTGTACGTCCGCTCGACGATCAACTGGAAGGAGAATCGGCGCGATACCGAGCTCGTGCTCGTCGGCGTACGTACCGGCAACGCGCGCGTCATTACCCGCGATCGCATCGACGTCAGTGATCCACAGTGGGCGCCCGACGGCACGCAGCTCGCGTACGTCGCAGCACCCGAGCGCGACAAGCCGGCACAACTCTACATCCTACCGATGAATGGTGGTGATTCGCTCAAAGTGACCGATGCATCCAACGGCGTGACGACGTACAGCTGGCGTCCCGATAGCCGGGCCATCGCGTATGTGGCGCCCAACGACAACCCGAACAAAAAAGCGGTCGACAAACATCTCGACTCGGTCGTCATCACCGATCAGAACTACCTCACCCGAACCCAAACGCAGCCCTCGCATATCTGGGTTGTGAACGCAGATGGCAGTGGCGCAGTGCGTCTGACCGACGGTATTTGGAGTGTCGCCGGCGACATTTCCTGGTCGCCGGACGGAAAACGGATCTACTACACGCGCTCGCCCGACGCGCTCGCACTTGCGCATCTCAACCAACAGACCACCTGGGTGCACGACGTCGCGGCGAAAAGCGACACGCAACTCGTGCCTGGCGTCTCGGTGCGAGGCGTGCTCTCGCACGATGGAACTGCGCTTGCCGGTGGCGCTTCCGCGCCACACCTTCTTCTATCTGACCAACGACCTGTCGATTCGTTCGACCGCAGACGGCCACGAGCTTTGGAATGCGAAGGCCATCGATCGCAACATTCATGGCTTTACGTGGTTGCCGCACGACGCCGGGCTCGTCGTGGAAACCCCCGACGGCGTACGCAACGTCGCCTGGATCCTCAAGCCGGACGGCACCGCGCACAAGATCGATCTCGGCAACGTCGATATCGTTCAGGCGGATGTCGCTACCGACGGCGGCATCGCGTTCATCGGGCAACGTCAGGATCACTACGCTGAGATCTTCTACCTCGCGCCCGGCGCAACCGTCGCGAAGGCGCTCTCCGACAACAACGCGTGGACAGCGAATTACCAGATCGCCAAAGTCGAGCCGTTCGAATGACGACCGATCTCGGCGTGACGGCCGTCGGCGTGCGATACCGCTACCCGATCGGCTACACCGCAGGCAAGAAGTATCCGCTCGTGATGGATATTCACGGCGGACCGATCTCGACGTCGACGCGGGACCTTGGCGGCATCGAGAGCGGCGAGCTCGATCAAGTGCTCGCGGCGCGCGGGTACTTCGTATTTCGTCCCAACTACCGCGGCAGCGACAATCTCGGCGATGCATTTCTCATGGCGATCGTTGGTGATATGGCGAGCGGGCCGGGCAAAGACAACCTCGCCGCGGTCGATGCGCTGCGGAAGACCGGCATGATCGACGAATCGCGAATCTTCGTTTCCGGCTGGTCGGGCGGCGGCTTGCAGACGTCATGGCTCGTCGGACACGCGACCTTCTGGCGCGCAGCGGTCAGCGGAGCGGCGGTCAACGACCAGTACGAACAGGCGGTGCTCTCGGATATCAACGAGCCGTTCAATCAGGCGTTCTTTCCGAATGTGTCGCCCTTCACGCCAGCCGGTCGCGCCGCCTATGATGCCGAGTCACCGCTGACGTACGTCGACGCGATGAAAACGCCGTTGTTGATTCTCAGCGACACGCGCGATCAGCGCGTTCCCGTTCGCAATCGTACCTGCTCTACCATGCGCTCAAAGAACGAGGTGTGCCGGTGCAGTTCACTGTGTTCCCGCGCTACGGGCATTTCCCAACCGATCCCGTCGGACACGAGCAGGTCATACGCGCTTGGGCCGGCTGGATCGAGCGGTGGTCGAAATGAGCATCGTCGCAGCGCTGCTCTTGAGCAGCACGCTCTCGCTCGCCGATTTGCGCAAGCTCGTCGCCGTCGGGCAGCCGCAGATCTCCCCGGATGCGACCCGCATCGCCGTGACCATCGGCCGCCGCAACTTCGATAAAGACCGCACGGATACCGATCTCGTTTTAATCGACGTGCGATCGCACGCACAGCGCAAGCTTCTCCGCGGCCAGCGCATCTCAAGCTACGCGTGGTCGCCGACCGGTTCGGCGATCGCCTACATCGCGGCGCCCGTCGCGACGGCCGACGCGCATCCGCAGCTCTACGTAATGCCGATGAACGGCGGCGAACCGTTTGCGCTTACCGACGAAAAAGAAGAACGGTGTCGATGCCTTCGCCTGGCGGCCCGACGGGAAGGCGATCGCCTATGCGGCTACGCCCGAGAATCCGCGCGCGAAGCAAATCGAGCACGGTGAGAACGCCTTCAACGTCACCGAGGAAGCGTGGACGGCGCAAGAACCGACGCCGACGCAGCAACTCTACACCGTCGACGTCGCCGACCGCGCGAAGCCGCGCCACGTCGGCAACGGCAGTTGGAACGTGGGTGGCGGCTGTCGTCGAAGTCGGCAAGCGAATGGGCAAGGATGTGGTGGTGATCAAAGAGTCGGCTTCATCGCCAGTTGCATCGACGCCATGATCCAGGCGGAGCTTTTCCGCTATTGCAGCTTCGTGTACTCTGCTTTGGCGTCCTTCAGGATGGGCAGGTCTGAATCGGCGCCTTTCCACAAATTAAAGAAATCCTGGTACGCGGCGCGGGGAACCGATTTGCAAGGAAACTCGCCAAGTTTCACCGACAACCGATCATCCCGGCGGTCACGCCAACTATTGGTTGGTTTCCTTCAGCACAACGACGTCCGAAGTATTGCGCGTGCGCATTACAGCCAAGGTCTGGCGGTTCGGTGACCAACGGAATCCCGTGATCAGGTCCGAAGTGAAATTTGTGATCTGATGGCTCGGTGAGCAGTCGAGCGGCTGCATCCAGAGATTCGCTGCCTTGTCCTTGATGATGTAAACGACAGACTTGCCGTCTGGGCCAAACCTTGCGCCTCCTGTATAGAGCGAACCGGCAGCGATACGCGGATCGGGATCGACAATGCGCGGCACGGACGTTGAGGGTGAATCCAGATTGACGATCGCAAGTTTGGCGTGTGCTTTGTGGTTACTGTCGTGAGTATCGGCAATTAGAACCAAGCGCCGCTCGTCCGGCGAAAAATCGACACAGCCTAACAGCTGGTAGGAATTTGGGATCTTGCTCCCGGGAACAACTTCGGCTTGGCCCCCTTCTACTGGCACTCGCATCAATGTCCGCAGACTATCCAAGTAGTAAGCCCATTTGCCGTCCGGTGAGCATGTCGGAGAAGTGTCGAAGGTCCCGCTGCTGAGTTGTTTCGGGCTGGACCCGTCAGCGTTGACTCTCCATATCGTGCGGCCCCAACTGCCTCCACGGTAAGCCCAGCTGACGAGGACATACCTATCGGAACAGCGAGCCAGGTTCAAAACTGCCGCAGTGGGGTCCCTCATCAGTGCCATCTCTTTTGCACCATCAGTTGTTACGCGCAATAATTGCGAACCATCCGAGATGATGAGTTTTCCATCCGTAGTCCAATCGAACGCATTCACACCCTCGATTTGAGAGGAAGGGACTGCAGCTGTTCGTAAGCCCTGACCTGGGACTGGAAAAAGCTCCAGAGTTTCCGTTGTTTTCTCCTGAACCGTAGCGGCGGTCTTTCCGTCTGCTGAAAGCGTCAGGGTGAGGTAGCTGTTCGTGTCTCGAGTGAGGGGGAACAGCCTGCCGTCGGCAACGGAAACTTCACCGATCTGCGGACTGCCGAAATTCGGCCCTTTCTCCGCGTGCAGGAGCATCAGCCAGCGCTCCCCAGGCAACCAGCGCACTTCGAAGGTGAGCGCGTTGGGGAGTCGCTCCAGCACGTCTAAGTGTTTGCTCGCCAAATCGAACGCCTTGATCACGCCGGGCTGGTCGGCCATCTTGGCATAACTGTAGGCAATTTTCGTTCCGTCGCCGGACCACGCAGAGAACACGGGATAAGACTCGTTGCCGACGCCCTCTATGTTCTCAATGGCTAGGATCGTCTCGTCACTGCCATCGGGGTTGGCCGAAAGCAAGCGGTACTTTCCCTCTTCCGGGTCGTTGGCACGCCCATAAGAAATACGCCGGGCATCGGGGGAAAAAGTGATATCGCTGTCTACGTCCCGGGCAAGGAGCTGCGGAGTGCCGCCGAGCACGGGGAGGCGGTAGGCGTTCCACTCGGAGCCGGTGCTGGTGAAGAGCTGGCGGAAATACACGTAATTGCCGTCCGGAGAAAAGACTAGGGTCTTGTAGCGAAACGGCGCGGGCGCGACGATCTGCGTATCGCTGCCGGTTAGAATGTTGCGCAAACGAAGGCTCCGCATCCCGTTTTCGTTCTGCAAATGCAAGACGTATTTTCCATCGGGCGAGATTGCCGCCAGCTCTGCCTTGCCCGTGTTGGTGATTTGGGTGATGGTGAAATCCTTGAATGGCTGCGGCCCAGAGCGGATCATGAGCGAGTAAACGCCAAAGCCTGCCACCACCAATACCGCCAGCGCAACCAATCCACTGGCGACAATGGTCGTCTTGTGTTGGTGGGCGATAGCAGCTATGGCTGAACTGTCGGTTATGGGGCGCGAGACTTTCCCGAGCCCCGATTCCGTTTCACGCTTCAGCCGCTTGAGATCGGCACACAGATCGTCGGCGTGCTGATAACGTAGGCTCCGGTCCTTCTCCAGGGCTTTGCCAATCATCTGCTCCAGGCCCGGGGGAGTTGTGGGTTCGCTTGGCACGGCGGAAACACATCCCGGTGCAGAATAGCGTCATGAACCACGGCGACCGTATTCCCTGGGAAAGAGCGCTGCCCCGTGGCCATCTCATACATCACGAGGCCAAAGGAGAAGACATCGGTGCGCGGGTCCAGCGGCTCGCCCCGCACCTGCTCGGGAGACATGTAGTGGGCTGTGCCCACGGTGGTGCCGGTGCGAGTCAATCTGAGACCTGAAAACGCGGCCATGGGAGCCACGGTCTCGGTCAAATTGGCTTGCTCTGAGTTGGGGGGGTGGGCGCGGTCCTCTTCGACGATCTTCGCCAGGCCGAAGTCGAGGATCTTGACCTCGCCGCGGCTGGTAATAAAGATGTTGGCCGGCTTGATGTCGCGATGGATGATGCCTTTTTCGTGCGCCGCCTCCAGTCCCGCGAGAATCTGCAGCGAGAAATCGACCACCTCATTTGCAGAGAGCTGTTTCTCCCCTTGGGCTGCGCTTTCGATCTTTTCCTGCAGGGTCTGGCCCTCCAGCAACTGCATGACGATGAAGGGCTGGCCTTCGTATTCGCCGAGTTCGTAGATAGGGCAGATGTTGGGATGCTCGAGAGCAGAAGCCGCGCGAGCTTCGCGCTCCAGGCGCTCGAATGCCTTTGGATCGCCGGCCATTTCGGCCGGCAGGAACTTGATGGCAACACGGCGGCCCAGCTTCAAATCTTCCGCTTTGTAGACGACGCCCATCCCCCCGCCACCCAGCACCTGGAGAATGCGGTAGTGCGAGACCTTCTTGCCGGCCAGGTTTTCGTCGGCGGCAGCTCGCTGCTCTACAGCAATAGGTTCGGTGACCGGCGGGTTAACTTCCACTACCGTTGCGATGAAGCGATATCCCCTCCCGGTAATGGTTTGCACGAAGCGGGGCTGCTCAGCATCGTCTCGTAGCACCTGGCGGATCTTACTGATGGCGCCATTAATGCTGTTGTCGGTATCCAGAAAGACGGCTTTGCCCCAGATACGCTCAACGATCTGTTCCCGCGTGACCATCTCCCCTCTGCGCTCTAACAGGAAAAGCAGCAGCTCCATGGCGATGGGTTGCAGCTTCAAAGGGATTCCCGCAGAGCGCAGCTCGTAGGCGCGCATGTTCAGCTCGAAGTCATCCCCGAAACGGAAGGTACCCGGGGTTGCCGTGGGCTTGGCATCCACAACCGTTGACCTCAAGAGGATGAAATTCTACATCCATTCCGTAAATCTGCAGCAAGTCATTGTGAATCAATGGATTGGACGGTAATGCAAATTCAACAAAACGCTAAGTTCCCGACTATTGTCCGGAACTGTGAGTTGCAGCAATATGCCTGGCGTACGAAAGAAAAAGACGAAAGGAACTGAGGTGCAACATGAAACCCGTCCGATATTCGCTTGCGATGTTTCTTGCAATTTCAATGCTTTGTTCGCTTGGAACGGCCCAACCGAGCGCCACCGCAACTTCCTCGGCCACCGTTCCACGCCTGGTCAACTTCTCCGGGAAGACGGCGGATGCGCAAGGTAAGGCGATCTCGGGAATTGCCGGCGTCACCTTCGCCATCTACAAAGATCAGAATGATGGCGCACCGTTGTGGCTTGAGACCCAGAACGTTCAGGCCGATGCAAAAGGTAACTACACCGTTCAACTCGGCGCGACCAAGTCCGACGGTCTGCCACTGGAACTGTTCAGTTCCGGCGAGGCGCGCTGGCTTGGAGTGCGGGTGAATGGAGGCGAAGAACAGCCGCGCGTGTTGCTGCTCAGCGTGCCCTACGCGTTGAAGGCAGCGGATGCCGAGACAGTGGGAGGACTGCCGGCATCCGCTTTTGTGCTGGCCGCACCGCCTGCCAGCATGAGCAGCACGTCGATTCCTGCAGCAGCGGCGCCGCAGCCATTGGCGACCGGCACAACGCCGGTCACCACGGCGGGCGGCACCGTTAACAAGCTGGCCAAGTTCGATGCCAGTGCCGATATCACCAACTCGCAGGTCTTCGATAACGGGACCAACGTCGGCATCGGCAACACGGCGCCGGGAGCGAAGCTGGACGTAAGCGGGACCGGCATCTTCCGCGGAGCGCTGAGCCTGCCGGCGACCGCAACATCTACTTCGACCGCAGGGAAGAATTCACAGCCGCTGAACTTCGCTGCTTCGGCGTACAACAGCAGCACGCTGAAACCTGTCAATGAAACTTTTCGCTGGCAGGCGGAACCGGTCGGCAATAACAGCGCGACGCCCTTGGGTAAATTGAATCTGCTGTTCGGGTCGGGAACGGCGGCGCCCACCGAAACCGGGCTGTCGATCTCCAACAAGGGCCAGATCACGTTCGCTACGGGGCAGACATTTCCCTCGAGCGTGGGCACGGTGAAGAGCGTCGGCCTAAGCGCGCCGTCGTCGGACTTCACGGTGAGCGGCTCGCCGGTGACCACGAGCGGAACGCTGGGGCTGAATTGGAATGTCGCGCCCACCAGTGCGGCCACGGCCAATGCCATCGTCAAGCGCGACAACACCGGAAGCTTCACTGCGGGAGCGATCACTGCCAGTCTCGGAGTGACCGGCCTATCGGCGGGCGCGCCCGGCGTCACGGGGTCGAACAGTTCCGGCGGCTATGGAGTTTATGGTACCAGTGCGGCTGGCCCAGCGATCTGGGGTCAGAGTTCGGGCACGAATGCGATCTCGGATGGAGTACACGGCGTGACCAGCAGCAACGGCGGGTCGGGCGTAGCAGGGGTCAACAACGCGGGCGGCATCGGTGTTTATGGCACGGGCGGGACCGGAGTTTTTGGCACCGGTTCCGCATTCGGATTCGCCACCGACAGCAACGTGCAGCAAGCCCGCACTGCCGGCGGCTGGGTCAAGGCTATGGTAGAGGTGGACGCGATCAACACACCCTACAGGATTGTTCGCTGTTTCAACTCCACTCTCCCTGGAACAGCCGCCACGACAGCGCCCTGCGGCTTCAATCTCGCAGAGTCGGCGTACGGGTTTTTCACTATCGATTTCGGTTTTGAAGTGGACGACAGATTTTATTCCACCGCGGTGAAGTGGTTTAATTACATAGGATCAGATACGGCGTCGGTGGTGATAGTGACCCCCGAATCCGCAAACGTTCTGGACACAAGTATTTTCCAAGGGTCGGATCCAGGCAACGCTATTTTCGACTTGATCGTTTACTGACAGCGCGCATGGGGGAGGCGGCTGTGGGATCCCACCCTTCAAAAAATGAAGGGTGGGAACCCGGCAGAACAAAATGGCAAAGAAGACCGCCCCGGAACTCCTCTGAGTGACTCTACTTCGGGTTCTGGAGTTCAGTGCGCTTTGTCAGATTCATCTTGCACTCGCGTCTGATCCGTAATCCAGTTTACCTCCCAGGTCTTCCCTCCATCATCGGAGAATGACTGTTCGAAGTGGGGCGCACTCGTGGTCATGTTCGTCCAGACAAAGCGAATAATAATGCTTTTCCCATTCAGGATGTCCTGGGCGTAAAACTCGCCGCGTCCATTCTTGAATTCACCGATCTGGGGCGGGTCCAGGACGCCATTTTTGCTGTTGGCCCAATAAAGGCGCCACTGATGACCTTGGGGATTGTAGAGACGCAGGGTCAGACCTTCGATGTGGCCGGTCGGGCTATCGACCTCGATCGTATCCAGCTGAGCGCGGCCACCCCAAATTTTGTAGCAGATGCCGGTACCGTCAAATTCGGTCCAGCTAGTGGAACCAGTTAAGGGATGCAGGAGCTTCTTGAGGTGATATTTCCATGCACCGATAAGGGGGTCAAAATCGTGTTGACCATCGCGCTCCGTGGGAGTCTGTTGGGCGCCCGTTTTCGATGCGTCTGAATTCTGCTGTTTGCGCGCCCAAAGGGGCTGCAAGATGACGGCCAGGCTGCACAGCACGACGTAGGCTCGAATGTGTTTGAGGTTCATCACTGCCTCCTCTAGTTCGCGTGTCTTTCCCGCTTCGGCTCCGAGGAGGCGCGACGCAGGGCGCGACGCTGCTGGCACCCACTCCTTGCGATAAAGCTGCAAGGAGTGGGCCACCCTGATTTATCCACCCCTGGGTTATTTCTATTGGTTGATGTCCTGCTTCGCTTCCAGTCGCTTAACCAGGCCATCCACATAGCTCTTCTGGTTTTCGGGAGCTCCAGCGAGTGCCACTTTCATCTCTTTTGCGGCGTCGTCGAACTTGCCCTGCGAGCAGTAAATGCGAGCCAGTCCCGAATGCACGAACCACTGCTCGGGATGTTTCTTGGCGTTTTCGCGGAAGATTGCGAACGCCTCTTCGCTGCGTTTTTCACCCTGCAACCCACGGGCGTATAGGTGGATCTGGAGCGGGCTGGCGAGGTCCAGCGCTTTCTTCTGCGCGGCTGCGGCTTCGTCCTTGCGATTGAGGGCGGTCAACACTTTCGCCTTCGTATCCTCATTGTCGAAGCGATCTTCATTTTCGATGGATTTGTTGACATACATCAGGGCATCATCCAAAGCGAATTTTTCCGCGAGCAGGTAGTTGGCCGCATCGTCCCCGCTTATCCACGCGTACTGGGAAAGATTACGGAGCTGTTTCTTCAGGCTGGCCTCGACCACGTCGTGCACATCGACCGAAACCTTGAAGGGGACGGCGATCTTTTCCCACTCCAATTCAATTACTGCCGAATCCTTCTGCAGATCGTCGAAGTCGTAGGTCAGCGCGTTGTGCATATCGGCGGGCTTGGGTTTCACGGTGACGCGCAGCGCATCTTCTTTTTCGTCGTAGGTGAAAGCGCCCCAGGAAGTTGAGTTCTTCGAAAAAATAATCGTCCATTGATCGGCGTTCGGGATCATGTGCAATCCGTAAGTCCCCTTGTCGAGCGGCTTGCCTTCGATCTGGACGGGATCGCTGAAGCTGATGATGGTGTTGAAATTCGCTCCCGCGCGCCACACCTTGCCGTAGGGGACCAGGCCATCCCAAACCTTGCGATCGTTCACCAGCGGGCGGTGATAGTTGATGGTGACATCGGTAAGGCCGATTCTCTGTGAAACCTCCGCCCGCTGGCTCTGCAGGGGCAGATCGAGTACGAACGATTGCGCCGAACTTATACTCGAAATAGCGCCCGGCAGGGCTGCCGTCAGCAGGCAGAACAGGAATCCTCGCAAAGATGTTCGAAACATTGTTTGAAACTTCGTTTGAAACATGGGAATGCCTCCTTCAATATGTAATGTGCGTGCAGCTCAATTTTGCTGAAAATGGGCCGCGGAGCGTGGCCACGCCCCTGGTCGGCTTCTTAGACGAGCTTCGATCCCGGCGGTGAGCAGGAGCGCGGCGTTAAAATCGAGCTAACCCCGAGGTTGCTTCCAGCGTCTAACTCCAAGGGTGCAGTGTGTTTTCGGGAACCGCGCCGCCCCCGATCCCGTACTACATAATAGAGTGCTAGTCCGGGCTTCGCCTCCGGGATGGAGCGGGCCTGCCGTGAACCAACTCATGCGGATGCTCATCGAAATCGTTCGCCAGTCGCTGGCCACCCTCTGGGCCCACAAGTTGCGCTCGTTCCTCACCATGTTCGGCATTGCCTGGGGCGTGGGATCGCTGCTCTTGCTGGTCGGCTTGGGCGAGGGCTTTCGCAGCGGGCAGGCGAGGCAACTTAAGAACCTTGGCCAGGACATCATGTTCAGCTTCCCCGGGCGCATCCCCGCGGTCGAAGGCAGCACGCAGTCCGGGCGCACCTACCATTTCACTTATCAGGATTACCTCGCCATTCGCAGCGAGGCGCGTTCGCTCAAGTATCTCTCGCCGGTGCTCAACCGCGAGGACATTCGCGCCGTCAGCGACTACGGTTCCACCAACGGCCAGGTCTTCGGTGTCGCGCCGGAATACAACCAGATCCGCAATGTTCCGGTCGGCCCGGGACGCTGGTTCAATGACGAGGACAATACCGAAACGCGGCGGGTGGCCGTCGTCGGCTGGGAACTGCTGAAAAACATATTCCCCGGACGTCCGGCGGTGGGCTCGTCTATCTTGCTCAATGGCATCCGTTTTGAGATTGTCGGGGTGCTCAGCAAAGTCGGCCAGGACGGCAACAGCGGCACCAACGCGCGCATCTTTATTCCCATCGAGACCATGCGCAACCTGTTTCGGCTGAAAGAGCAGAACAGCGAAGATGCCATCTCGTTCCTGAACTATCGTCCCTTTGCGCCCGCGAATCATCTGGTCGCGAAACAGGAAGTCCACGACATTATTGCGCGCCGTCACGGCTTCGATCCCAAGCTTGAAGAATCGTTCGAGGACTGGGATACGATCGAGAACAACCAGCGCGTCGCCAGGATCTTTGACGGCATGGACTACTTCCTCGGGGTGGTCGGTGTGATCACGCTTGCCCTCGGAGCGATCGGCATCATCAACATCATGCTCGTCTCCGTCACCGAACGTACGCGCGAGATCGGGCTACGCAAAGCTCTTGGAGCGACGCATCGGGCCATCCTGACCCAGTTTTTTGTGGAAGGCGCGTTCCTGACCGCTTTGAGCGGGGGCATCGGGCTGGCGATTACCACCGCATTGGTCACGGGGCTCGCGGCCTTGCCTGCTCCAGAAGGATTTGACACGCCGCGCATCGTTCCGTCGTCGGCGGCGATCGCGATTCTGTCGCTCGCATTTGCAGGCATTGTCGCGGGACTCTATCCAGCGCGGCAAGCCGCGCTGCTGCAGCCGGTGGAAGCTCTGCGCCAGGAGTAAATATGATTCTCGAACTCGCTCGGCAGGCCTACAACGCGCTGAAGCACAACCGGAGACGCAGCATACTCACCATGCTGGGCATGGCCTGGGGAATCGCTACCGTCGTGCTGCTGCTCGCCTATGGTTCCGGCTTCGAGCGCGGACTCTGGGTCGCCTTCCGCTCCTGGGGCACGAACCTGGTCTTCATCTTCCCCGGACGCACCTCGCTGCAGGCGGGTGGCACCAAAGCCGGCAGCGAGATCAAACTCACCGTCAACGATCTCGATTACCTTCAAGCCGAAGTGCCTCTGCTCAAGCGCATCTCGCCCGAAGCCTTCAAGCAAAGCACGGTCGCCTGGGGAACACGCAGCGGCAGTTATGGGATCAGCGGAGTCTATCCGTACTACTCGCACATGCGCCGCATGGAGATCGAAGACGGCACGTTCTTCACCGAACTGGACGAAAACACACGCAGCCGCGTGGCCATCCTCGGTGCTAACGTCAAGAAAAAGTTATTCTCTGGCCAGAACGCTCTCGGCGAAAAAGTTCGAGTCGACGGCATCTCCTACGAAGTGGTCGGCGTGCTCAAACACGTCATTCAGGATGGCGACGACGACATGAACGGCAAAGTGTATATCCCGTTCAGCGCCATGAGCGACCTGATCAATACTTATTACCTCAACGCGATTGCCATGGAATACGAAGGCGACCACGCGAAAGTCGCCGAGAGCGTACGCCGGTCAATGGCTTTTCACCATGAATTCGATCCCAAGGACAAACGCGCCATCTTTGTCTTCGACGTTTTTGCCGACCTGCTCGACCTGCGCGTCATCACTATCGGCATCAAGATTCTGCTCGGGTTCATCGGACTGCTCACGCTGGGCATCGGCGGCGTGGGCTTGATGAACATCATGCTGGTCTCCGTTACCCAGCGCACCCGCGAAATCGGCATCGAGAAAGCCCTGGGCGCGCGCGGTTGGCACATCTTGATCCAGTTTCTCGCGGAAGCCCTCGCCATCACCCTTCTCGGTGGGATCGCCGGGGTAGTTCTCGCTTACATCGTGTCGTGGTCGGTCGGATCGCTCACCCTTTGGAGCGCCTTTTTTGAGAACGGCACCGAAGGCGACATCCATCTGACCATTGATTCCACAACTCTGCTGGCGTCGACCATAATCCTCGGATTTGTCGGCGTTGTCAGCGGAATGCTCCCCGCTATCAAAGCCTCCCGCCTCGATCCCATCGAAGCCCTTCGCTACGAATAGAACAGGTGTCAGGCCTCAGGTGCCAAGTCTCAGGAAGAACCCAGAAGCCTGCTGCCGTGAGATTTTCCTGACACCTGAGACCTGACACCTGACACCTGATTTCCTGCCCCTTGTGCTATATTTCTTCCAATCGTTGGAGGATTCATGCGCCCACTTGGTGTCACTTTGGCCGGTTTCTATCAGATTCTGCGCGGCATACTCTGGCTTCTATTCGGTCTGTCACTCCTGCTGTTCACCGGGCTGGCCGCTAAGCTCGCTTCTCTGGCCGCTGAGGGCAGAGCGACCGGGCGTTTTTTTGGCTTTGGGCACGTAGCCACCCTCGTGATTATTGTGTTTGCAGTGCTCCACCTGATTTCCGCTTACGGACTTCTGAAAATGCAAAATTGGGGCCGTTTGCTCACCCTGTTTCTATCAGCGATCGGCGTCTTCTTTCTGCTGCCGCTCCTGATTCTCGTGCACGGAATTCCGTTGGCTTTCGGGATTATCAACGTCATCGTAATCCTTTATCTGGTTATGCCGGCGGTCAAGCGCGCCTTTCACGAACAACGCCATTCGCTGCGCATGGCGGCCTAGCGGTGACCACTTGATCGATACGGTGGAGGGACGGGCGCCTCGCCCGTCGAGCCTGACTGGATCGGCCTGACTAGATCAGCTTAACTAGACCAGCCAAAGTAGAATGGAGGCGTGTCAGGCCCCAGCAAACTCGGGATGGTTCAGGAACACCTCAAGCGCTACGAGCATCCGCTGCTTGCTTTTTCGGCGCGTGAAAATAACGGCGCTATCGAAGTGCTGATTGATCTGAAGAACTCGACCGTCCCGGTTCACACCTACGTGCTCCCGATTCATGCGCGCGACCTCGATCATCCCCAGTTCGCCTGGCATCTTCAGCACCAGCTCTACGACGGACTGCACGACTATTTCGTCGAAATGTTTACCCGCACCCCGCAGGATAGTGCCGTCCCCCGCGCCTCGATGCCTGCCGGAGAGGGAAGCCAGGGAACCTAGCGCATTGCCCATTCGCGAACAAATCGAGCGCGAAATCCGCGAGCGTGGTCCTATCCCATTCTCGCGCTACATGCAGATCTGCCTCTACGATCCTTCCCATGGTTACTATTCCCGCAACGCCGAACAATTCGGGAAGGCCGGAGACTTTTACACTTCAAGCGACGTCCACGCCGTTTTCGGACGCTTGCTGGCCCGGCAGTTTGATGAGATATGGCAAGCGCTCGACCGTCCGCCTGCGATCGAAATTCTCGAACTCGGCCCTGGTCGCGGATTATTTGCCCGCGACGTGCTCGATTGGTGCAGGAAGAAATTCCCGGACTTCTTTGTTGCGCTCGCTTATACCTTGCAAGAATCGTCGCCCGCATTGCGGGCGAAACTGCAGGAAACCCTGCGCGAGCACATCGAGTCCGGCAAAGCTCACGTGGGGACGGACGCATTCGTCCGTCCCGCCGAGCGAAGCGAGGGAATTCGCGGCACTCTCGCCCCCGAACCGCCCCTGATTATCTTTGCCAACGAATTTTTCGACGCCCTGCCGGTCGAGATTCTCAGCAGCCACGGCAAACTCCACCTAGCGCTAGAAAACGATCGCCTGTCGGAAACCTGGCTCCCGCCGCTCGCCGAAGAACTGGAGTTCCTCGACCGCTACGGCGTTCATCCCGAACCAGGCGAGCGCATCGAAGTGCCGCTTTTCGCGCAGCATTGGATGCGGCAAGTCGCGCGCTCCGTCTGCTCCCCGGAACGCGGCTCGCTGGTGATTGTTGTCATCGACTACGGTTACACGCGCGACCAACAACTCGCGGGTCGCCACCGCGGCACGCTCATGGCGTATCGTCATCACTCTTCGAGCCCCGATCCTTACCAGGCTCCCGGTGAGCAAGACCTCACCGCCCACGTCAATTTCACCGCGCTCGCCGCTGCTTGCGAGCAAGCCGGTATGCAGGTCGAAAAGCTGCTTACGCAATCGCAATTCCTGATGGGCATTGGCGAAACAAATCAGTTTGCCGACGCCTTCGAAGACTGCCGCATCCCGCAAGAACGGGCGAAGGTAGCCCTCCAACTCAAACACCTGGTGACTCCCGTCGGCATGGGAGAGAATTTTCAAGTGCTGATTGCGAGCCGGGCGGTGAATGCCAGGAAGATGGCCGGGTTGAGCGGATTGAGCTTTGGACGCGGCTCTCAACTGTCTGCTCGGTAACGACTACTCCCGCCACCCGCAATAAGCCTGCGCCACTGGCCGCCGCACCAAAGGACCGCGTACCAAAGGGTGCACCATTTTCGTTGCTATTTAACACTCCTGAAATATCGTTGCAGTAAACTACGAGTAATGAGCGTGCCTCGGATCTCTCGCTTTGCGCTACCCCTGCAGGTCGCCGCCGTCTGTTACCGGCGGGTGAATTCGCATGCCGAGTTTCTATTGGTCAATACCAACGGCGGCAGCAAGTGGACGTTTCCCAAGGGAGCCCCCGAACCTCGCCTCTCGCACAGCCAGGCCGCCGAGCGCGAAGCGAAAGAAGAAGCCGGCGCCATCGGCACCATCGAGCCGCGCCATTTCCATATCTACGTGCACTCCAAGGGCGTCTTTTGGCAGACCGGCGGCGTGCAGGAATACGTAGTCAAAGCCTTCTTGATGGATGTCCGCCAAACTCGCAGCCCCGAGGAAGACAACCGCAATCCCACCTGGTTCGATTCAGAAAGGGCGCGTGCTGTCCTGGCCAAGGGGCGCGAAGTCAAATACGCCCACGAACTCCAGACGGTGATCGACCGCGCGCTGGAGCATATCGGCGTAGCGCGCATGGCCGCCGCTCGCTAGTGCGTGTGTGGTGACGGGCATTCTGCCCGTCCGGCCGGACTACCCCCGCGCTCTCGCTGAAAATGCAACTGGAAACTCACAACTGAAGGTGACAGCCGCACTCAGCCCCCGTCCGCTATATTTAAATAGAGACAACCATGATCCAACTTTCCGGCGCCGGCAAGCGCTATGGCCACAAGCTCTTGTTCGAGAACGCCGACTGGCTGATCACGCCAGAATCCCGCGTCGGCCTAGTCGGAGCGAACGGGACCGGCAAGTCCACCATCATGAAAATTCTTGCCGGCAGCGAGTCGCTCGACTACGGCTCCATCTCGCGCGCCAAAGGTATTTCCACCGGATACCTTCCGCAGGACGGCCTCACCATGACGGGCCGCACCATTTTCGCCGAGTGCATGTCGGTGTTCGCCGAACTCCACGCGATCGAAAAAGAAATGGAGTCGCTCACCCGCAGCATGTCGGAACTCGACCACGCGGGACCCGAATATTCCAACGTGGCCGACCGTTACCAGAGACTAGAACACGAATTCGTCGCCCGCGACGGCTACACACTCGAAGCCCAGGTCGGCCAGGTTCTCACCGGGCTAGGCTTCCGTCGCGACGACTGGGCGCGGCAGACGGAAGAATTCTCCGGCGGTTGGCAGATGCGCATCGCCCTCGCCAAACTTCTGCTGCAGAAACCCAACCTGCTGCTGCTCGACGAACCGACCAACCACCTTGATCTCGAAGCCCGCAACTGGCTCGAGGAATATCTGACCACGTATCCTTACGCGTTCGTTCTCATTTCGCACGATCGCTATTTCCTCGACATCACCGTCAAACGCATCGTGGAAATCTGGAACAAGCAGATGCACTTCTACGCCGGCAATTACGACCGGTACCTCGCCGGCAAGACCGCGCGCAAGGAGCAGCTCGAATCCGCGTACAAGACCCAGCACGACCGCATCGAGCAGCTTGAAGTGTTCATCAACCGCTTCCGCTACACGGCCACGAAAGCGAAGCAGGTGCAGAGCCGCATTAAAGAGCTGGAAAAAATGGAGCGGATCCAAATTCCGGAAGAAGAGAAGACTGTCCATTTTTCTTTCCCGCAGCCGAAGCCGAGCGGACGCATCGTCGCCGAGTTCTTAAACGTCGCCAAGAGTTACGGCGAGCGCGGGCTCAATGAACACAAGGTTTTTGACAAAGTGAATTTCATGATCGAGCGGGGCGAGCGCATCGCATTAGTCGGAGTGAACGGAGCAGGGAAGTCCACCCTGATTAAACTACTGGCCGGTCAGGAACCACTAACCGCCGGCGAATACAAACTCGGCCATAACGTCTGGCCCGACTATTTCGCGCAGGACCAATACAAAGAACTCGACCCCGAAGCGCGCATACTCGACGATCTGGGCGAACTCTCGCCCGCCTCCACGCAGACCCAGTTGCGCAGCTTGCTCGGCTGTTTTCTTTTTTCGGGCGACGATGTCTTCAAGCGCATCGGCGTCCTCTCCGGAGGCGAGCGCAACCGCTATGCGCTGCTCAAAATGCTGCTGCACCCCGCCAATTTCCTTCTGCTCGATGAGCCCACCAACCACCTCGACTTGCGCGCTAAAGACGTGCTTCTTGAGGCGTTGGTGAAGTACACCGGCACGGTGGTCTTCGTTTCGCACGACCGATATTTCATCGACAAACTGGCCACGCGCGTGTTCGAAATCGGCGACGGCAAAGTAGAAATCTATCCGGGAAATTACGAAGACTATCTCTGGCGGAAGCAGGGAAGGACCGTGGTTGCAGAGGAAGCGCCGAAGCCATCCATGTTTGCGGCTGGGCCTGCAGCGATGACTTCGTCTGCTTCTTCCGGAAGGCCCGTCAACGGGGACCGCGCGCCCGCCGCCGAAGCCGCCGAAGCGAAAGGCAAGCGCCTGAACCCGATCAAGCGCCAGCAGATGGAGGATCGTCTGCACGAAATAGAAGAAGAAATTGCCCGCGCGGAGGGCTCGATTGCAGTGTGTGAAACCGAACTCCAGAGCTTTGTGAGCTCGGAGGAAACTCAGCGCCAGACCCAAGAACTTGCCCATCACAAAAGCGCGTTGCGGAACCTGATGACGGAGTGGGAAGCGCTATCGGAGACGCTGACGTGAGTCCTGCCGGCTTTGTTAACCGCGCCGTCCTGAGCGTTGACGGCGGCCTTACACTGTAGGTTCGATCCGCAATTCAGGGAAACTCGACTCATGCCTCGATTTGCTACCATTGTCGCGACCGGCAGCTATTTGCCGGAGAACGAAGTCAGCAACGACAAACTACGGCAGAGGTTTGCCAGCAACGCGGAAGCAGTCGACAAGCTGGAGAGTGCCACCGGAATTTTAAAGCGCTGGTACGCACCCGATGATTGGGCCACATCCGATCTGGCGTTGCCGGCTGCCCGCCAGGCGCTCGAACGAGCGGGAAGAAAGCCGGAAGATGTTGACCTGGTGATCCTGGGAACGGATTCGCCGGATTTTATTACTCCCGCTACTTCTGTTGTGCTTCAGCATAAGCTGGGCGCGAAGAATGCCGGGACCTTCGACGTCGGCTGCGCTTGCGCATCGTTTCCGACGGGCCTGGCGGCCGCCGCTGGATTGATCGCGACGAACCCGTCACTGCGCACGGTTCTTGTGGTTGGAGCTTATCTAATGCACCGGCTGGCGGATCCGAACGATGCGACCGTCTTTTTCTATGGGGATGGCGCGAGTGCCGCGGTCCTCGAAGCGGCCGATCATCCGGGCTTTCTCGGTTCCGAAATGCAGGCGGACGGATCGTATAACCGTAACTGGGGAATCTATTCCGGAGGAACGGCTGAACCGGCCAGCGAAGAAGCGGTCCGCGAAGGGCGAACCCAGGTGCGATTCATTGAGCGCTACCCTCCAGAAATCAATGAACAGGGCTGGCCGCGAATCGTCCGTCGATTAGCCAAGAATGCGGGTTTCGATCTCGCGGACGTGGGCTTGTTCGTGTTTACCCAGGTCCGCAAGGTCACCATCGAGAACGTGATGACGGACCTTGGCATCCCACTCGAGCGTACGCACACGATCATGGAAGAGTGCGGGTATACCGGATCGGCTTGCGTGGGCATGGCTCTGCACGATGCGATTCTGAAGGGCAAACTTCGCGCTCGCGAACTGGTCGTGCTGGTAGGTTCGGGCGTGGGATACAACCAGGCGGCTGTTGCGTTCCGCATGCCATGAGGAAGGTCTCAGGTCTCAGGTGTCAGGTCTCAGGAAAATCCAGAAGCCCGATGCCCTTGAGGTTTTCCTGACACCTGACACCTGAGACCTGCAATTCTATGATTCACGGCGATGTTCTTGGTGAGCGCGCGCGGCTGAGTCCTGAAAGCACCGCCCTGATTTGCGCGCCCTCGGGGCCGCGGCTCAACTATTCCGAACTGAACCACCGCGCCATCCGCTGTGCCCGATTCTGGGTTGAGCACTGCGGCCTGTCCAAGGGTGATCGGGTTGGCATCCTGGCCAAGAACAGAATTGAGTTTCTGGACGCATTTTTTGCCGCAGGCAAGACTGGTGTAATCCTCGTGCCGCTCAATACCCGCTTCACGCCGGTGGAACTGGGCGTCATCCTGCAAGACAGTGGTGTGAAGGCGCTACTCTACGACGGAGAATTTGGCGACAAGGTTCGAACCCTCAAGCAGCAACATTTGCTCGACCATTGGATTGCGCTCGACGATCCTCTGGACCCAGCGGACCTGTCCTACACGCATTGTCTTCAAGTCTCATCGCCATCCGAGGCGTGGGACATCCCACGGTGCCGTCCGGAGGACTTGTACTGCTTGCTTTATACCAGTGGCACGACGGGCAAGCCCAAGGGCGTGATGATTCCTCACCGCATGGTGGCCTGGAACGGATACAACACCGCGGCCTGCTGGCAACTTCGCGAGAACGACATCAGCCCGGTATTTACTCCGCTGTATCACGCGGGAGGGCTGAGCGTGTTTCTGGTGCCCATCTTTGTGGCGGGAGGCACGATCGTTCTTCATCGTGAATTCGACGCCAGTGAAGTTTGGGCCACGCTTGAGCGGGAAAAATGCACGGTGATGCTCGCCGTCCCCACGATTTACAAGATGTTGATGGAAGCTCCGGAATTCGAACGCGTGGATCTGTCGCACGTGCGCTGGTTTATCAGCGGCGGCGCTCCCCTGCCCGTCGAACTCATCGAGGCCTACCGCAACCGGGGCGTGGTTCTGAAGCAGGGCTACGGACTCACCGAGGTCGGGGTCAATTGTTTCTCCATGTCGAGCGCGGATTCCATCCGCAAGGCGGGATCGATCGGCAAACCCATGATGTTTACCGAAGCTCGCCTCGCGGGTTCGGACGGACAGGAAGTATCGTGTGGTGAGGCCGGCCAACTCTGGCTGCGTGGTCCGCATGTGTGCAGCGGATACTGGAATGACGCTGCCGCGACCGCCGCCTCTCTTGACGACCAGGGCTGGTTCCATACGGGAGACCTGGCGCGGCGCGACGGCGAAGGCTTTTTCTACATAGCGGGCCGATCAAAAGACATGTTCATCAGCGGCGGGGTTAACGTTTATCCTGCCGAGATTGAGGCTGTGCTGCTCAAGCACCCGCAAATCCGCGATGCCGCGGTGATCGGCGCTTCTCACCCGACGTGGGGCGAGGTGGGGGTGGCATTTCTGGTTGCGGAGGCAAGCAACGTTCCCACGAGCGCGGAGATGACGGACTTTCTTGCCGCAAGGTTGGCAAAATATAAAATTCCCCGGCAGTTCATCGTTCGTGCAAGACCTCCCACGCACGGCCTACGGAAAAGTGCTGAAAGGGGAGCTGCGAGAGCTCTTCCAGAAGGCCCTTGGAGGTGTCAAGAAGAAGTGACCAACTCTTCCAATCTTCATTTCATCGGGACAATGTAAATTGGATGCAATGGATACGATCCGCTGCAGTGCCGTGCTGTTTGACTTGGACGGCGTGCTCATCGATTCCACTCCCGCGGTTACGCGGGTGTGGCATCGGTGGGCGGTTGAACATGGTTTTGATCCGGAGACTGTGGTCCAGTTGGCGCATGGCCGCCCGAGTCGAATTACGATCCGCGACCTTCTGCCCAACGCGGACAATGACCGCGAAAATCGCGAAGTCGAACGCCGGGAAATGGAGGACCTCGAGGGCGTGGTCCTGCTGCCCGGTGCCGGACAACTCCTGAACACGCTGCCTCCGGATCGCTGGACCATTGCGACCTCATGTACACGCGCGCTGGCCGAAGTGCGCCTGCGTGCTGCGAGCCTGCCTATCCCCAAGGCGATGATTACAGCGACCGACGTGAAGATCGGAAAGCCGGATCCCGAGCCTTACCTGAAGGCGGCGGCAAAGCTTGGGTTCGCCGCCGCTGATTGCATCGTGGTGGAGGATGCGCCGGCTGGAGTTCGCGCGGGCAAGGCTGCTGGCGCCCGAGTGATTGCATTTCTCACGACCATGACCCGCCGCAGCCTCGAAGACGCCGGCGCCGATTGGATCGTTCAAAACTCCGCTGACATTACGGCATCCTGTGATGACGATCACGGACTCCAATTGAGTCTCACGCTTTAATTGGGTCAAAACTGTTCGGAAGAAGTCATTTACGCGCAGCCGTGCGCTCAACTAGAATCCTGGGTTCGTTAACTGGGTTCGTTGGAAGTTGCCCGCAAGTGTAGGATTGATGCGAGCCATACGGCTCCGACTATCTTAATCGCGACACAAAATTGCTCAACAGGCAGGGCCTCGTGATCATTGGTGTACCGAAAGAAAGTTATCCGGGCGAGCGGCGGGTTGCGCTCGTGCCATCAGTTATCCCGACGTTGACCAAGGCGGGTTTCGAAGTCCACGTTCAGTCCGGCGCTGGAATCGAATCTGGCTATCCCGATTCCCAGTATGCCGACAAGGGTGCGAAGATCGTCGCGGACCGTGCCACGGTATTTGCCGCCGCTGACATTGTCGTGCAGATTCTTTGTTACGGCTCCAACGACGTGACGGGGAAACAGGATGTGCCGCTTTTTCACCGCGATCAAATTCTCATCGGATTTCTGCGTCCCTTTGGCTCGGAGGACATCGTGCAGGAAATCGCGCACGCCGGCGTCACTGCGTTTTCCGTGGAATTGATGCCCCGTTCCACGCGCGCCCAGAGCATGGACGCGCTCTCCTCGATGGGAACGGTCTGCGGATACAAGGCGGTGCTGGTGGCGGCCGACTGCCATCCGCGCTTCTTTCCCATGCTCACCACCGCCGCGGGAACCATAACTCCGGCTCGCGTGTTCGTGATCGGGTGCGGCGTCGCCGGACTGCAGGCGATTGCGACCGCCCGCCGCCTGGGTGCGGTGATTTCCGCCTACGATTTAAGGCCCGCGGCGAAAGAGCAGGTGCAGAGCCTGGGTGGACGTTTTGTTGAGCTTCCCATCGAGGCGAAAGACGCGCAGGACGCTCGCGGATATGCCCGCGCGCAAGATGAAGACTTCTATCGCCGTCAGCGTGAGTTGCTGGGAAAAGCCGTGCAGGAAAGCGATGTGGTAATCACCGCAGCGGTGATCCCCGGGAAAAAGTCGCCCGTCCTGGTCACCGAAGACATGGTGAAGGGAATGGCGCCGGGTTCGGTGATCCTCGATCTGGCTTCCGAACGCGGCGGCAATTGCGAGATCACGGAAACCGGAAAGACCGTGGTCAAGCATGGTGTGACCATCATAGGAGCGATCAACCTGGCCACCGGCGTGCCTTATCACGCCAGCATGATGTATGCGCGCAACATCACCGCCTTCTTGACTCATCTCATAAAAGATCAAAAGTTGAATCTGAATCTCGAAGATGAAATCGTGCGCGAGACTTTGCTCACCCACGGTGGCGAGGTTGTGCAAGCCCGGGTCCGCGAGTTCTTTAAGTTGCCCGCGCTGGCGGAGAAATGAAGGCACGCTTGTCCACAATACTGCCGGAGGGCACGTACTCCTCGAATGTTAAGCATTACCGTGGTATGCCGCCGGAGTTGACCGGGGGGAAGGACCGGCGTCAGGAAGTGGGTCCAGCTCGCTTCTTGGTGATCGAGGAAATGCATGATGGGGTTTTCCTGCACCGCTTCGATGCGAAAAGTGAATGTGTTGGTGACACCTGGCACATGAACTTTCATGATGCCAAACATCAAGCGTCCTATGAATTTGAGGGGGTCTTGTTGAATTGGCAAGAAGAACAACAGACTGTAGATGAATTGGCGTCACGCCTTCCGGGCCGGGCGAGGACGCCCGGCGCTCCACGAACTAATACGGAGGAAAGATGAACAGCGGTTCAAACCTGATCAACGCACTTTTTATTTTTGTGCTCGCCGGATTCATCGGATTTGAAGTGATCCGGCGAGTCTCGCCCCTGCTGCACACTCCGTTGATGTCGCTCACCAACGCCCTGGACGCGATTGCGGTGGTGGGTGCGATCGTCCTTGTGGGCGAGCACAAGAGCACGCTCTCCACTGTTTTCGGATTTATCGCCGTGGTCGCCGCCACCAGCAACATCGTCGGTGGCTTCCTGATCACCGACCGCATGTTGAAGATGTTCAAATCCAGCCGCCCCGCGGACAAATCGGTGGCCAAGTCGGTGGCCAAATAATGACGGGAGAAATCGGAGTCATCCAAGTCATCATCGAGCTTCTGTATCTCGTTGCAAGCGTGCTCTTCATCCTCTCGCTGAAGTGGATGAGCTCGCCCACCACCGCCCGCCACGGCATCTGGGCGGGCGAAATCGGCATGGTGCTGGCAATCGGCGGCACGCTGCTCAACCACGGCATGAGCTATCACCTGATCGCCATTGCGCTGGTACTCGGTACCATCATCGGCGTTCCGCTCGGAGAAGTCGCGATGACGGCGGTTCCGCAGCGAACCGCGCTCAGCCACGCCTTTGGCGCACTCTGCGTCACGCTGGTCGGCTCGGCCGAGTTTTACCTGCGCACACCACCGAGCTTCTCACCATTCATGATGTCGGTGCTGTCCCTCGAAGTTATTCTCGGAGGGTTGACCGTCACCGGGAGCTTGATGGCTGCCGGCAAGCTGCAGGAAATTCTGCCGCAGCGGCCGCTGACTTACAAAGGTCAGAACCTGGTCAACTTTCTGCTGCTCGCCGGTGCCCTGGTGATCGCCGTATCTCTGGTCTTGCATCCGGATTCACGGTCGCTGTTTCCGTTCATGATCCTGATCGCGCTGGCGTTCGGCGTGTTGTTGATCATCCCCATCGGCGGCGCGGACATGCCGACCGTCATTTCGTTGTTGAACGGCTATGCCGGTCTGTCGGCGGCGGCCATGGGCTTCGTTCTCGACAGCAAGCTGCTCATCATCGCCGGCGCGCTCGACGGATCGTCGGGCCTCATCCTCTCCATCATCATGTCGAAGGCCATGAACCGCTCTTTCACCAACGTTTTGTTCGGCGCCTTTGGTCAGGTGCAAGCTCGGCCGCGGCGGGAGAAGAAGCCAGACCGGTTCGCAGCGCGACGCCGGAAGAAGCCGCGGCCATCTTATCGGCCGCGAACCGCGTCATCGTGGTTCCCGGATACGGCATGGCCGTGGCCCAGGCGCAGCACAAAGTTCGCGAACTTTACGATGCTCTCACCAAGCGCGGCGTGGACGTGCGCTTCGCCATTCACCCCGTTGCCGGACGCATGCCCGGCCACATGAATGTGCTGCTCGCCGAAGCCGATATTCCCTATGACCGCCTGATTGAGATGGATGAGATCAACGGCGATTTCCCTCAGACCGATGTCGCCCTGGTGATTGGCGCCAACGACGTCACCAACCCAGCCGCCCGCTCCGATGCTTCCAGCCCCATCTACGGGATGCCTATCCTCGACGTCGACAAGGCCCATACCGTGATGGTCATCAAGCGCAGCATGAATCCTGGCTTCGCGGGCATCGATAACCCGCTCTACTATCTCGATAACACGCTGATGTTGTTTGGAGACGCCAAGGCATTTGTCGGCAGCATCGTGCGCGAACTCAGCGGAGGACACGGCTAGGTGGATAAGTTGACTCGCGAATCGCCATGGTCGAAGGAAGACAAGGCGAGATCAAGCGAAGAGAAACATAGCGGGCCGCAGCCTGCGCGAAACGAATCTCGCGCAGACTCCGGCCCGCCCGGTGTTTAGGCTGCTTTTTTCATCTGTCTGATCTTGGCCCAACGTGCTTTCTGAGCCAGAGAAATTCTCCGGCGCCCTGCCGCGGAGAGAACGCGCTTGACGCGGCGTGGCGCCCCGGCGTGCACGGTTGCGCCCGAGCCTCGGGTAAGCTTTTCGAGAACCGAAATCGCCTCCCCAAGCTTCTGGACTTGGTTCTGAGCATCCCGGCGTTCCTCGCGGAGCCGGTCGATTGCCTTAGCAATGTTTGTCATCAAGTACCCCCTCGGGTAACTACAGTCGGACATTGTATTACTAAGTCACCGCTTGTGTCAGAATTTATTGCTGACTGAATGGGATTACATGGAGCCTGGTGAAACGAGACAATGAGGCAAGGACAAGGACGATGAGACGAGAAGGTGACCCGGAGATAACCAGTCGAGCATCCAGACGTCCCGCCCGCAGCCTCATCCCAGGGGTGGTAATAGTCCCGACGACCCGAACAAGAAGAGGGTGCCAACCGCCAGGCTATAGATCGCGGTCAGCGCTGTAACCACAAACTGAAAGCGCGGCAGCCGCGAACTGAAACCGAAGAGTCCCACCGCCGATGCGGTCATCACCGTATTCATCACCAGCAATCCGGCGATAAACATCGCCAGGCCGACAAAGCCCTTGCCGATCCCGCCCAGATTGGCTGCCAGTAAGAAGATCATGAGTTGGCTGGGCGTCTCCGCCCCGAGCCCGTGCACAACGCCGATCATGATTACCGATTTCCAACTGTAATTCCAGGTCTTATCCTCCGGACGCGGGATGTCGTGCTCGTGCCAGTAGCTTTTCATTTTCCACTGGACCCACTGCAGTGCCTTGGCCATAAGGTGAAAGCGGCTGCGAGGCGCCGGGTTCCCTTGGAAAAGCGATCCCAGAACGTAGACTCCCAGGATCAGCAAGGTCAGTCCCACCAACCGTTCGGCGATGCGATCGATGCCATGAGGCAATGAGAGCTGAAAGACGATGACCGCACTGCCCAGCGCGACCACCATCGCTGCATGTCCCAGGGCGTAGAGCAAACCAAGTCGCATGCCGCGCCAGCGGCTGGTCTGCACGCTGGTGATGTCGGAGATGGCCGCAATGTGGTCGTAGTCGAACCCGTGACGAAATCCCAGGATCGCCGCCGAGAGGAGTGCAAGTTGAAGGCTGTTGGTTGCGACGGTCATGAAAGTAATAGGTGAGTATACTGTGTCGTGCGCTCGATTCGGCCGGGAAACTCCACGCTCGGCCGCGTCGGTTCCGCCTAAAATCAGTTATCCCTTGCAGAACGAAAAACGGCTACAATGGCGGCAATCCAATCGTAATCGGAGGTAGGTGTGAAGCGAATCCGTCCTTATAGTGCGGCTGCGGCGTTGTCGGTCATTTTTTTCGCTGTCTTTTTCGCTCTAGTGCCCGGTATGTGCGCTCAGGAAGCGGCTCCTCCCCGGCACACCGGAGTTCCGCAAGACTGGTCACAGCACCATATCGTCTTCACCCGCGATGGACTCGCGCGGCACCCCGATCTGATTGACCGGGAACCCCGCATCCGGTATCAGACGATGCAGCGTTGGCAGGGTCCGAATGCTGGCGTCCGCGGGGGTGCCGCTCCTTTGAGGGTGCCGGTTTCCGCCAACAAATCCGGCCTTCATCGCGATTGGGACGTAGCTTTGGCGGGCCACCTTCTCGCCGATACGTTTCCGGCAAAGTATTCCTTCGACCCCAGCGCTCCGCCGGATTGCACCAATGACTATGTTGTGTTCGGACTGGCTACTCCTGAAGCCGCCAACACCGCCGCCACGAATGCGAATCTTGTCGGCTTCAACAATCTCTACGTCGACGCGGCGGGCGATGGGTTTTGCGGCGGCACAGATCCGACGGTGCTGTTTGCCTATAACATCACTACGGTCACTGGGGGCAGGATCGTAACCTCGCCGGTTCTTTCCGAGGACGGAAAGCAGATCGCCTTCGTCGAAAGCGTTCCTGCAAACTTCGATGGCTCCGGCAACCTGGCTTCCGCCATTTTCCACGTCTTGACCTGGGCGGCCGGGGGCTCGCTCACCGCCGCCGCATTACCCACGATGACTTCAGTACCCCTCTTAGCGCCGCCACTCGCGACCGCCAATGACACCACTTCATCGCCATGGATCGATTACGGCGCGGATACAGCCTATGTGGGCACCGACAACGGCGTGGTTTACCAGATTACGGGTGTCTTCACGTCAACGCCCACGCTTAGCACATCTTCATGGCCCATTACGCTCCACGCTGGCTACAAGGTGGGTTCTCCCGTTCTCGACGGTCGTCAGGGCATGCTGATGGTCGGGAGCTTTAACGGAAACCTCTACCAGATCAACACGACTGCCACAGGCGCGCTCGGCACCCACGCTCGTGGTTGGACTCAGCGGCGGCACTACCCCTGGTATCGTGGCCCCGCCGATTGTCGACATCACCAACGGCACAACCTTCGTCGTCAGCGCCAATGATGTCTTCTTCGGCTCCGCCGCTCTTGTGGAGGTCGATACTGACTCTAACGCCGCGTTGGCGGGAGCCAGCCTTGGCCTAGGATCGACCGGGACACCCCATCCCGCCCCCGTACTCCGCCTCTTCGAGCCCGCTTTCAGCAACGAGTACTACAACAATCCCTCGATCGGCGTAATCAGTCTTTGCGGCACCGGCACCAGCACCATGCCCGTCGACGATACTAGCCCCTGGCAGTACACCTTCGGGTTCACGGTGACCCCACCCAGTACGCAACCCATCATGAATCCGAGCCCTAACACCGGCTTCCCAGTGCAACTTTCCACTTCCACCACCGACCGTTGCACGGGATGGACGGAGTTCTTCAATCCCAATGCCAGTCCAGACAACATTACGGCTACATCCGTGGCGTCCGACGTTCTGACAGTGACGACGACCAACAGCAATCTCACCGTCGGGGAAGAGGTAGTCATCCAAGGCACGGCTGAAGCTTTTCTGAACGGTCAGACGGTGGTGGTCGTCAGCCTGATAGGCACAGCTCCGACGTACACAGGATTCACCGCGAACTTCACCGCTGCGGATTACCCTACGGCTCCGGACACCGGCACTGTATCCGCCCCTCCGATTACGGCCACATCGGTGGCGACAAACATTCTGACGGTAACAGCGAACAACAGTAATCTCACGGTTGGGGAACAGGTATACATTCAAGGCACAGCGGAAGATTTCCTGAACGGTCAGACTGTGACCGTAGCCAGCTTGATCGGCACCGGTCCGGCGTACACCGGATTCACCGCGAACTTCACTGCTGCGGGTTACTCCAACCCTTCAGACACCGGTACGGTATCTTTGCCGACCGATTTCTTTTTCTTCGGGTTGACCGGGGACTGTGAAACCATTTTGTTGGGTACCTCGACCACCGGCTGCGTGGTGGCGTTCGCCAACAACAATGGCGTCACTACGACAACGACGGCGGCCGTGAACGGCGGTCCCAGTGGGATTATCGTCGATAACTACAGCTCGGCTGCGCAGGCTTCCAGCATCTATTTCACTGCTGAGACCCTGCAGACCGCGTATAAGTTTACCCAGAACGCCCTGCAATAGAAGTCTTCAGAGCCCTAGTCTGGTCGCTTCATTTGCAAGGGATTGCACGGCGACGAAAGAAGTTGGCGGCGAAGTGCAGCTAACTCATTCAAGATAAAGACGGGGAGTTCGGTTGAAACTGGAAGGCGAATTGCGCACATCACCCGCGATGCAGTGTCTCTGGCCGAGCACGAAGACGACGAGCAGGAAGGCGCTCGCGGCAGCCGTGGTACTAACGGGCGTCGTTCTAGCCGGCTTCAGCGGTGCTCTCGCCTGGTGTTCCGTCGCCTCTCCATCTCCATCGACCACCAGTCCGCGTCGTGTCCCGCTCACGCAACTGGAAAAGAACCTGCGCCGCATGCCCGCGCACATCTCCGAGTTCGCTCCTACGTCGGAGCCGCTGGCGCTGCCGAAATGTGGACACGTCCGTCCGCCGGAAGCCTTGCTTACGCCTGACCCGCTGCTGCACGTTCAAGATGACGATCTGCATGTGCGCGTCAGCTTCATTGTTGGATCTGACGGACACGTGCACAGCGCGTTCGTGCTGGACAGCGGCGGTCCCGTGGAAGACCAGATCGTGCTGCGCGCAGTCCGCTTCTGGCGCTATCGTCCCGCACTCTGCAACGGCGTTCCTACCGATTCCGAGGCATTGGTAAGATTCAGCATCCGCTAGCGCGTGAATTCTCCTACAATGTCAGCGATGAGGTTGCCGTGACCGCAGACCATTCGAGTCCTCCCGATCCAAAGCAGGACCGACAGCAGGACCGACAGCCGCGCCGAGAACCCGACGGCGGGAAGGATCATCTCGTCGAAGGCAAGGAGGTCGAAGAGTTCTTTCAACGGCTCCCCGGCAGCTTTCACTGGCCGAAGCCAAATGCCGAAGCCGTCGCGGCAGCCGTGGAAGCCATCCAGCGCATGGCGGGCGGCAGCGTGGCTGCTCAGGATCTGGCGACGGCCGGTGACGCGGAGCCAGGGTACGCCTGCTCAGCCTGCGGAGGCCCGCTGCCGGCGGGTGCGCGCTTTTGTGCCTCGTGCGGAATCTCTCAGGAGGCTGCAGCCGGTGATACTGGGGCACAGCCGCAATCTCGTAGCGGCGCGCAACATCACTTTCACCACCACTATCATCATCTTGTCCCCAACTCGGCCACCGCATCGGGCGCGCCCTCTGCCGAGTCCGAGCCCGGCGCTCCTCGCGGCCGCGCTCCCGGTCCTTCGGGCACCGGCGCTTCGGGAAAATCACCCGGCGGCCGCGCCGAAGCTGGTGCTCGCCAGGTTGTCCAGGACTGGGCGCAGGCCTGCAACACCAGGCACATCGACGACCTGCTCGAACTCTACGCGGCCGACGCTACTCTCATCCGCTCCAGCGTTCCGCCGGTTCGCAGTCTGCCCGCGATCAGGGAGTTTCTAATCTCGCTGCTCGAAGCCGGATTGGGCGACGTGGAAATGGAATCGCTGCGCGTCGAAGTGATGGGAGAGATAGCTCTCGATCTCGGCCGTTGCAAAATGCTCGTGCCCGTGGCCATGGGGAAGCGCCGCGAAGAGCGCGGAAAATATCTGGTCGTCCTCGTGCGCCAGCCCGCCGGTACCTGGAAGATTCTGGCCGATTGCTGGTCCGCCGATCTGGCGGTCAGCGCCCCGCCTCCCGAGCCGGTTGCGCGTAAGGCAGGCGAGCCAATCCCACCTCTGCGCAAGCCTCGCTGAAAGCGAAGACTAACGACCAACGACCAACGACGCTCTAGTGGCTATACACCGTCGTCTGCGGATTGTAGTTCTTCCAGTCGAACCAGTAGTCCTTCAAGAAATTAATCTTCTCCAAGCACTGACCCACCGCCGGCCCGCTCGTCGCGCATCCCGCAAAATTCCAGGTGTTGCCCTGTGAATCGAGCAGCCGCCACTCCCCGCTTCTCTCGTCACTCTGCCCATCACTTTTCCCGTCACTCTGCGTGTCGCGATAGAGTTCGATATCCTGTCCATTCCACTGTGATCGAAATATGCGCACCGACTCGCCATCCGGCCCGGTCACCAAGACCACTGGAACGCCGGCAATCTTATCCTCCACCGGACTCGCTCCGCGCACCTTCGCCAAGGGAAAAGCCCGCGCCTGTCCGCCCATCACGACTCCCAGAATGACGTCGCGATCCTTCAGCCCCTGCCCGGGAAAGGTCAGCGGCACCGGATACTTCGCAACCTCCTCCTCCCACTTCTTGTCGTAGTCCTTGTCGCCATGCCCCGGAACCGGCGCCAGCACCAGACTTCTTCCCTGTCCTTGCCCCTGCGATGCTTCGGACTTCCATAGTCCGAACGTGAGTTCGTCATTCGGCATCAATTCCAGCGCGCTGCCGGCCAGTTCGCCCGCGATGGCACGGCCCGAGACTTGCTGCCACCACGAGCCCGTCTCGCGATCGCGCATCAGAAAATTCTGGTTATTGATCCCTGCCAGATAGAAATGCAGCTCGCGTCCCCGCGCTGTTCTCTTCCACACCAGACCGGTGTGACAGAGCGTTCAATAGGTGACGACGATCGGTACATCCGCCACCGTGTCATTTAGGATGTGATGGTAGGCCATCTGCACGATCGGATAAGCGCGCGCTTCCTGCCCGATTCGCACCGCCATCACCATTTCCTTGTCACCGAGGTGGGCATCGCCAGGTGGGACGAACCCCGCAGCCGTAATCGGGTTGAACATCCATTCAAAATAGTTCTGCCGGACCATCACCGCCGACGCCGCGCTTAGCACCAGCGCCGTCACGATGCCCGTCCGCAACCATCTCGACGAGCTCCGCCACAGAAGCGCGCCCAGCGTCACCACGACCACCAGGGCTGCCACCGTGAGCGCGGGGGCGATGCGCCTCACCGCTATCGCCAGCCCCAGCGCCCTCTCCGACTGGTGGCGAAATGGCCGGATGACAAACGCCGGAATCAGAAACAGGCTCAGCGAAAATATCGCCAGCAACCCCAGCAGCAGCCATAGCCCGCGATTCTCAGATCTGTTCATTCTTGATTGCCCGAAACATCACCTGAAGATGCATCCCCTCTGTTGGTGCAAGCGAATCGCAACTCGAAGAAATTGAGGATAACACTAGACCAAGAAAAACCCCGATCCTCGCGGATCGGGGTTAGGTGAATCCGTCGACCGGTGCCTCTAGTCGGTGCGTGTCGCGAGCATTTCCCGGAATCCCAGGCTGTTCACGTCGCGGAACATTGGCGTTCCGGGTGGCAGCCCTGCCGGAGTGGAGAAGTCCAAGTCGAAACTGTAGTTTCGCGTTGGAGGATTATATACGACGTTACAGCACTTGTATACGCCGGTGTTATAGGTTGAGTAGTACAAGCTCACGATCGAGCCGGTGTAATTCAGGCTGCCGTTCCAGTTTTCCAGGTAGCGCAGGAAGTTGTGCACGCCACCGTCGGTGCCGAAATCCTGTGCAGCTCCCCAACCCGGCTGCGGGAAATTGATGTTCTTCCCACCTGCAACGGCAAGGCGGTACCAGGCACTGGTAGCGACACGATTACCCGGGTTGGTGACAGTAGCGTCGGTGCCAGCGCCGCCGCCAGGATTGCCGAGCATACTCTGTTGGTCGGTCCACTGGTTCGAGAGGAAAGTGACCGCGTCCGCGATCACCGCGGCCGAGGAGTGCCCGGCCAGGTCTACAGGCGGGGAGTTCCAGACCGTGTCGGTCGAGTTGGTGTTGTAATCGCCCCAGACGTACACCGGATTCTCCGATGCTACCGTGAACCCGCCCGGGTCGGCTAACGTTCCACCCGGGGCCGTCGGCACGTTGCCGAGCGAAGCGTCCACCAGTCTCAAAACGTGGCGCGCCCCGCTTACCCAGTTCTTGCGCGCGGTGTTGCTGCAACTCGCAATCCGGGCGTTGGCTGCGGTGCCGAAGGGATCGGGGTGCGCCGTGCTGTTGATTTGGGTGTTCAGGTTCTTGCCTTGGACTCCTGGTGTACCAGGGTTGGCCTGGGTACCGTAAAAACCCAATCCCATGTTCAACGGGCCGAAGAAGTCGGGTTGACCGTTCTCATTGACGTCTTCGGGAGAAAAGGTCTTGCCGGCGGGAACTGGCTCCAGGACTCCGTCGGGCGTACCCGCGGCAGTGGAGGCGTTGACCACGTCCTCCAGGCCAGAGTCTCCGCTCTTAACCCCAGCGGGGTCCGGAGTAGTCGGGTTCGGATTTAGCAGCATTCCCCGGCGATCGGAGAAATACAGAACATATCCATTCTGGTTGGTGTAATTCACGTTGGTGCCGCTGGTTCCGATCGCTCCGCTCAGCCATCGCTTCAGATTGCCCACATCGATTTCAACGGCATTCATCACCCCGTTGGACGAGCAGCTGTTGTCCGCCACGGCGTTGTCGCGAACCTCGCCTTCGCGGGCATCGTAGAAGTTGATGGGATACCAGTTGAACTGGGTGACGCTCTGAGTCGCCAACGTTGAAAGGCCAAACTCCCAGTACGGATTCGTCGCCGGGTTGTCCAGCAGAAGCGGCGGTGTGACGGACCATGCCGTGCATCTTTGGTTAACACCAGTTAACCCGTTGTTGGCGGTACAGAGCGGGACAGCCCCGCTGGCGCTCATCGGGATAGTGCTGCGATCCGCCGGCTCTTGCAGCAGCAGAATCGCGTTCGGATTGATCGGGTTTGGAGTCGGGGTGAAGTCAGGTGAAGCCGCGGGAGTGCCCCCGCCCGACTGCGTAACTGCGGCTGTGCCGCGCGCAAATCCCAGTGACAGCCATTCGTTGGTCACCGGGACCCATACGCCGGAGTTGTTCAGATATTCCACGCGCAGGTAGCCATCGATCAGGTTCCAGGTCTGGGTCTGGCCGGCCACTGCGGCTGAGCTGTTCGGTGCTGCTACGCCGGCCACAGCGTAATACGGAGGTGCCGGCGCCGCCGGGCAGCCCGTAGGAGTGTACTGTGGCGTCGGAGCTGCCGGAGGGCAAAGGGCGAGCGTCGGCGCGACGCTGGCTGTGTTGTTGTAGGTAATCGGGGCGCTTTGCGCTCCTGTGGCGCCCGTCGGCTGGAGCCCCGTTTTTGTGGGGCTGGAGTTGTTGGCGTTGCCTAACCACGGTAGGGGTGCGTAAGGCCATTCTGCGCTTCCGACGCCGGCGGTGGCAGCACTGGTGCCAGCAGTCACAACGCCGGCCATGGGCACCGCGTTCGAAGCGGCGGCGAAGTACAGGTTATAGGTGCCGGACGATGGCGCCGCGAACGTCGCGGCGTAATTGCCCGCAGCAATTGAAATTCCCCCGACATTGATGCCGGTCGTACCCGCACCCGTTGATGTCGCCTGCAAAGCCGTTAGGTTCGCCAAGCGGACGTTTTGCGGATCCGCTATTCCGGTGCCGTTCAGAAATTCCGCCGGATCGTCGCTCAGCTCCACGTGAATCACCGCCAGGTTCCATTCCCGCGACTGGGCCAGCGCCGACGTCGGGCTCTCGCCCACCTGTGGCCGGCGAATAACCTGGAAAGGATACGTCGTACCGCTCACGAACGGCATCTTAAGGTTCTTGGCGCCCGTCCCCACATTCGTCATACTTCCATAGTTCCCGTTGATGAGCTCAAAGGCAGTAGTGGTCTTGGAAAAAGTATTCCAGGCGTTGGCGCCGTTATAGGTCGACACCGGCGGATTTCCACCCGCACCCTCCACGCTGCCGTCCCCGTAGGAAGCCGCGTTGGGAGCAGACATAGCCGTGCAATTCCCCGCCGCCGTCAGCGCGGTGCAACCATTGGAGGCGGTCGGCATCCACACCGTGCCGTTGTAGTTGGTGTTTGCATTCCACCCGTTGGCTAACTGGGTCCGAACCACGTTGCCGTAGGACTCTATCTTGTTGTGAAAAACCAGGGTGCTGCCCGGCCCAACGAACGGGTACAAGTCTCCATTGGTGTGTACCGGGCCGGCCATGTCAAAATTGGGACCGCTGAAGAACGAGAGATCGCTCTCCGAGAACACGCCGAACTGGAACACCGGGATCAGCGCCACCTGCGCTTGCCGTACCATGGTTACTTCCTGTCCACCGGTGGTTGAGGACGCCGTCGCCAACATGTTCACTGGGATGATCTGCGCCCACAAGCCCGCGTTCGGCCCGTTGCCAGTGATCTGTCCCCAGGTTGCGGTCAGCGTCGATGGGCAAGTCGTTGATGTCGTCGTCCCCGGCATCACCGAATACTGCGTCCAGGTGAATCCCGGCATAACCGGCTGGGTGGAACTCACAGCGCAGATTTGGGCGGCAGTGGGGGCCATCGAGGTCTGGAACACCAGGGCGAGGTTCGAGTACATCGTCTCGATGCCACCCTCGGCGGCGTGAAAGGCGGTGTTGTTCCGCATATCGGTCCCGCCCACCTTGCCTTCGGTATTGACCATCATCATCAGACCGATGGCGATCCCCGACAGCAGCAACAGCAACAGCAACGATGCTATCAGCGTGAATCCTTTGGTGTGCAGTCTCGCGCTTTTCATTCCGTAACTCCCCATGGTGTCACTCCCCATCGCTTCACTCCACATCGATTCGCTCTCCATCGTCCTGCTCCCCCTTCGCGATCTCCGCCGCTAATTGGGATAGTTGTTGGTGTAGGTCAGATTCCGTGCGGCTACCGAGGTCTGCAAATCCAATCGCTGGTAACCCTGGGCGCCCATCAGCGTGCTGTCGATCGCCATATTCAGAATGTTGATCTTGGTGATGTCGACAGGCGTAAGTCCAAGCGAAACGCCTCCATCAGCCTGGTTCGGTGACGGCGTTCCGGTGGTGTCGTTATAAAGGTCATAACTGAACTTCAGGTAAACAATGTTTTCCGCCACCGGCATTGGAGTGTGTCCACTGATCTGCCGCATCAGTCGCGCCGGGTTGACGGTGCTGTCGAGGTAATAGGTGATCGCCAGAACGCGCGCGGGCGACGTTCCGGTGGCGTTATGCGGCAAGGTGTCAAAGTAGTTGACCCCCGTTGTCTGGTTCATGTGCAGCACATCGCCGTTGGCGAAGGGGACGGCGTACGTGGGTCCCACCGCATTTGCACCCACCGTAATCGCGCCCGCCGTGACCTCACCGATCACGGTGGCGCCGTTCAAGGTCATCATCACCAGATCGCCACTCGTCAGCCCCACCACCGAGTCGTTCACCGCTTGCACCGTGGCAACGCCGCCAGGCAAACAACCCGGCGTCGGCCAAGGCGTAGCGGGCACGGTTATGGCTGGCGCAAAGGTCACTACGCCCACAGCCGTGAGCGTCGCGGTGTAGCAATTCAAATAGAAGCCGTTGTCGGTGTACACGGTCGTGACCGCGTCGGTCGGTCCCTGGACTGCGTTGAGCGTAGGCCCGGCATTCAATCCCGGGAGCAATCCGTAAAGATAGGGCACGCCGCCGGTTTTGGGATACTTCGCCGCCGCGGCGACGGCGCATGTACCGCTTGTATATGTAGTACAGACGTAGCACGTCGAAGTCTGATCGCAGCCATACACCGGCGTGGTTGCGGACGGCAGCGCGATTGCCGCGCCGTTGCCCAGGCCCGCTCCGGCCAGGCTCAGGTCCTTCGTCAGTATGTTGGAGGCTGCCCGAAAATCCTGCTGCATCTCCGCCCGCTGGGTAACCGTCCAGGTCGCGGACACGCCTTGGATATAAATCTGTACCGCCGCCGCCAGCACCGCCGACCCCAGTGCTATGGCGATCATCATTTCCATCAGACTGAATCCACTCTGGCGCTTCGTCGAGCGATCGCTCATAACTCCCCTTTACTTACGAGAACTGCGAAATGAACGAATTAAGAACGTAGGTTTTCCCCGTTTTCACCTGGGGAGTGCTGTACTGCACGGTGATGGTCACGCTGCGCAGCGTGGGCACCACGTTCCCCGATGCGTCCAACACGGGCGAGATCAGAATCGTGCGCTGGTAGCCGGTCAAAGGGATCAATACATCGTCTGCCGTCTGATAGATCCCATCTGATCCCGGGTCCTGTAGAGTTTGCTCGCCTGCGACTGCGTCATCGGCCGTTCCATAGATTCCGTCGACGCCTGCGTTGTAGATAGGTTGCGCCCCATCGATGAAGATGCCGCCGTTGGATACATTCTGGAGCATGGTCCAGGTGATCTGCGTCGTGTTGCGGGCGGTGATGATGCTTTCGTAGGACTCGTTGGCCAACTGCTTGGCGATTATGTCCTGCTGCGACGTTTGCGTCGCCGCCATGGCCAACCCGAACACGCCCAACATACTCACCATGCCCACGGTCAGTATGGCCATCGAGATCACGACTTCAAGCAGCGAGACCCCGCTCTCCGCGGGTTTCCGCAGCCGAGAGTTTCGACCGCGTCTGATGATTGACCTAGCCATTATTGACGTACCCATTGATAGCCTCCCGACGTATTGGCGTAGAGTCGCCATCCGTGAATGCGGCCCGTCCCGCCCCACACGTCCACCGCCCGCGAACTCAGCAGATTTCCAGTTTGCGCGAGGTAGACCACTCCGTTATCCCAGTTGCCGCCACCGGCACAAGCTAACGAGATCTGCGCGGAACCATCCGGGCAGAAGTAAACCACCGATGTCGTTGTTCCTCCGGCGTTCCCGTTCGACGTATAGCCAAAGTCAATTGCGCTCAACCCCGAGCCGAAGGCGTCTGGAGGCGGCGTTGACGCGATCGCTGGCGCCACGTAAAACGTCACATCGGTGGGCAATTGATAGGTCACGGTTTTCTGATCGCCCCCAAATGTCGCTACTCCCGAGGCCAGCGCCGGCGCTACCGTGATCGTATTGGGAGTGCCAGAGTTTGAAAAAGTCACCGAGTACGATGTCGATTGCGCTACCGCGTTGTCGCGCGCCTGACGCAGCGACGACAGCGTGGTGTTATACGCATTGACCACATGCTGTTGCTTTACCGCCGGCACCAGGCCGAGCATCGCGAACACCGACACAATGATGGAAATCGCTATCACCGCCATCATTTCGATCAAGCTGAAGCCGCTCTCGCGGTGCCTGCGATGCCTTGCGTTTGCTTCCAGGATTCTCATAAGCATTTGCCGCCCTGTGGTCCCCGCTTCGTGAAACAAAATCGTCACAACAAATTCGTGTAACTGAAATCCCGGTATCTCCCGCGACTCTTTGCGGATCGCAGTGCCGACACCTGTCTAGGTAACTCGATGTTAGGAACTGTCCCGCGGTACGTCAAAGTACCGGGGTACACCGGCCCTCCGTACATTGTCTTTTCGTAAGGTAATTCCAGGAGAGTTACGAACGTGTCACAGGCTGCTCGTTGCGAAAGCTCACTTCCTTTCACCGGCCGCGCAGTCGAAATTGGGGGCTGCTACTTTGGGCTTCCGCTCGCGAAAAATCCACGAACGTTCTCTCACCTTATCCGCCGGCCCCCGATATAGAAAGATCACGGAAGTCACGGAAGGGAGTTACGCATGGTGCAAATATTAAGGAAGAATGTCTAAATTACACCCGCCGCATGACACCGGTAACTTGTCATTGCCACCGACCTTCTCTACTATGCGGTTACTATGGACCTTCGCGCCCTTGTGGTGTGCCCGGACAAGGACTCCGCCAGCCTACTCACGCTGGTCTTGTCCGAACTGGGAATGGCGGCCGAGCATACGCCCTCGATCTCTCGCGGATTGGAGTTGCTCGAAGGCCAGCACTTCGATGTCATCGTCCTCGACTATCGCGCCGACCAGAGTTCCGAGGAATTCCTGGCGCGCTTGCGTCAATCGCCCAAAAATCGCTCCAGCATGCTGATTGTGATTGTCGATAGCGAGTTCAATGCCCGTCCCGTTTTCGGACTCGGCGCCAACTTTGTTCTCTATCGCCCGCTCTCTGCCGAGCGCACCCGCATCAGCCTGCGCGCCGCCCGCGGCCTCATGCGCCGCGAACGCCGTCGCGCTCCCCGCCTGCCCCTTAGTTCGACTGCGAACGTCGCGTGTCCCGGTTCACCGGAACTGAATGCGCTCATGACCGACCTCAGCGACGGTGGAACTTCGCTGCAAACCGCCAACCGAATTCCGCCCGCATGCAAGGTTTATTTCGAGTTTGCCCTTCCCGGTCAGCAGCAAACGGTCCGCTTGTCGGGCGAGGTTGCATGGCAGGACGCCAGCGGCCGCACCGGAATTCGCTTCCTCGACGTGCCCCAGTCTTCACGCCGACTCATTCAGACCTGGCTGCAGCAGAATAACGCTCACGCGGCAACCGGACAGGCCGCCCAGTCGTCGGCGGGCAAGTCCTCTGCGGCTGAGTCTCGCGCCCAGTCCGATCCGGGCTCCGAGCCCAGAGAAGCCACCCTCGTCTCGAACGCCGGCAACCGCCGCGGAGAGCACCGCCTCAACTGCAAAATAGGAGCCGAAGTCTACCGCATCGGCACCAGCGTCCCCAATCACTGCACTCTGTCCGATATCAGCGAGGGCGGCTGTTATGTCGAAATGCCATCTCCACTGGCAGGAGAGTCTGGAGTGGAGATTCTGGTGCGCACGGTCGACACGAAATTCAGAATCAGGGGTCAGGTGCTGGCCGCCCATCCCGGTTTTGGCATGGGTGTGCGCTTCACCTTCCGCGATTCCGTCGAGCGCGAAGAGATTCTGCGCCTGCTGGCTGTTCTCTCCGCCGGTCCGACGCTGGACAAACTACCCCGCTAAGAAATCTTTTGTCCAACTTCGCTAGGCCCGCTTCTCTTTCTCTTTCTCCGCCACCGCCCGCCGGAAGTATTCCAGTGAAAGCTTCAGCCCGCTTTCCAACTCCACTTTCGGTTCCCATCCGAGCAGCCGTTTCGCTTTCGAGATATCGGGACGCCGTTGCTTGGGATCGTCCTGCGGCAACTCTTCGAGCTTGATCTGGCTTCGCGATCCGGTTGCCGCAATCACTTTCCGGGCGCACTCCAGAATCGTGAACTCCGTAGGATTCCCAATATTCACCGGCTCATGGTCCGACTCCGAGAGTCGCGCCAGCCGCAGAATCCCATCCACCTCATCGCTGACATAGCAGAAACTGCGTGTCTGGCTGCCGTCGCCGTACACCGTAAGATTCTCTCCGCGCAGCGCCTGCCACATAAAATTCGGAATCACCCGTCCGTCGTTGATCTGCATGCGCGGCCCGTAGGTGTTGAAGATGCGCACGATCCGCGTGTCCACCTGGTGATAGCGGTGGTAGGCCATGGTCACCGCCTCCGAAAACCGTTTCGCCTCGTCGTACACCGACCGCGGCCCGATCGGATTCACATTTCCCCAATACGTCTCGGTCTGCGGGTGCACCAGCGGATCTCCGTAGCACTCCGAAGTCGATGCCATCATGAACTTCGCGCCACACCGCCGCGCCGTTTCCAGCGCTTCGAACGTCCCGTACGATCCAACTCGCAGTGTTTCAATCCCGTGTTCGGCATAGTCCACCGGGCTCGCCGGACTGGCGAAGTGAAATACATAATCCAATGCGCCCCAGTCGCCGGGCTGGCAGACATCTTTCTCCACAAACTCAAATCGAGAATCGTTCCGCAGATGCTCAATGTTCCCGAGGCGTCCGGTCAGCAGATTGTCCGCCGCCACCACCCGATAGCCCTCGCCCAGCAGCCCGTCGCACAAATGCGATCCCAGAAAGCCTGCCCCACCCGTCACCAGCGCTCGTCGCGTATTCATGGGTCGCGGATTTACGACTTCAGGCGCGCTCCCTTTTCTGCGGAATCGTCCTCGCCGGTAAATCTTCCGCCAACGCCGCCGGACGCCCCACACTGTAATAAGAGAATCCGTGCTCCACCATCACCGCCGGATCATACAGATTCCGCCCATCCAGCACGATCGGATACTTCACCACTGAGCGCAGACGATCCAGATCAAGCGCCGCGAAATCCTCCCACTCCGTCAGGATCAGCAGCGCATCCGCGCCCGTCGCAGCCTCGTACGCGTCCGACGCGAACTCGACGCCCGATTTCAGCACCTCTTTCGCGCGCTCCATCGCCGCCGGATCGTAGGCACAAATATGACAGCCCTCGCGCAGCAGTTCCTGCACCAGCAGCATTGCCGGCGATTCCCGAATATCGTCGGTCCCACCCTTGAATGCCAGCCCCAGCACCCCCAGCCGCTTGCCGCGGAAAGTCCAGAGCACGCTCCGCACCTTGCGCAAGAAGCGGTGCCGCTGCTCTTCATTAATGCGAATCACTTCTTCCAGCAGCCGGAAGTCGTACCCGCTTTCCTTCGCAACCGCCCGGAACGCCATCAGATCTTTGGGGAAGCACGAACCGCCATACCCGATTCCCGGATTCATAAATCGCGGCCCGATCCGCGAATCCGTCCCGATCCCGTCGCACACCTGCTGTACATTCGCTCCCACCGATTCGCAGATCGAAGCCACTGCATTCACAAAAGAAATCTTCATCGCCAGAAATGCGTTGGAAGCATGCTTGATCAGTTCCGCGCTCTTCGTGCTGGTGACGATGAGCCGCGGCGGCGCCTTGCCCGTGGCCGATTCCGGTCGCGGAATCGCATCCCCCCGCCCGTAATACCATCCGCTGGTCAGCGGCCCGTAGAGCTGGCGCATGACTTCCGCCGCCCGTTCGCTTTCCACCCCCAACACGATGCGATCGGGATAGAGAAAATCCGTAACCGCCGTCCCTTCGCGCAGGAATTCCGGATTCGATGCCACATCGAACTGCGACTGATCCGCCCCGTTCCTCATGATGATGGTCCGAATCCACTGGCTGGTGTACACCGGAACCGTGCTCTTCTCCACCACCACCTTGTATTCGTCCACGCCCCCGGAGATTTCCCGCGCCACCGACTCCACGTACGACAGATCCGCGTCCCCACTTTCGGTCGGCGGCGTTCCGACCGCGATGAACACTACCTCGCTCTCTCGCGTCGCCGCCTGCAGGTCGCCCGAGAACTTGATGCGCTCGCCCCGATGCCGCGTCAGCAACTCGGGCAGAAATCGTTCGTGGATGGGCACCTCGCCGTTCCTCAGTGCCGCAATTTTCTGCCCGTCGTTATCGACCAGGACAACTTCGTGTCCCAAATCCGCAAAACACGCGCCCGTCACCAACCCCACATACCCGGAACCGACCACTGCGATGCGCATAGCGAGCCTTCTCTCCTTGAATTTTCTATGCACCTCCGGCTCGTCGGTGTGCACTTTCTTACTGTAGCAGTCTTTCCATTCCTCGCCGCCTCGTCGTCGTCACCCGCCGTTTTCGGAGCCCGGGAATGGGAATTCGAATCTCACAGAAAAGAGTGATCGCAATCACCGCCCCAAAGGTCAGCATTTTAGCAGCCAGCCCGTCCACGACGGCCGGCAATAAGTTACAAGAATGGAACGGGCAACTTAGAGAAGAGACGAATCAGGACGCCAAGCGGCAACCACGATGAGGCGGAAACGTGAATTTTAGTTCAAAGGTTGACTAAGAACAGGCTTCAGCTTGCAGAAGCGCACCTTCACTGGTCACTGTTCTATGTTCTATCCAGTTTTTTGCAGCTTCGTGACTACCCCGGTGGAATAACTCTCGGCTCCTGTCCAGTGTTCGAGTATCCAGTTGCTCGCTCTCCAGGCGGCAGCGCTCTTCGAGGACAGTACGCGCGAGACCAGCGGTACGAATGGCAGCCGGAAATAGCGAGTCCCGTCCATCTTGAAAGGTTGCGTCATGGTGGCCAGTTCTTCTCGCGTCAGGGGGTGCTCATACTCTGAAATGTCGCCGTGTGCCGGCAGCAAACTGCGCAGCCAGGCATACGCTTTGGAGAATCGGACAGGCTCCTTGAGGATAATTACCCCGCCTTTGCGGAGAATCCTCCACATTTCCTGGCGAACGACCCTTATGTCGAGATGGTGAATGAGCGCCACGCAGAAAATTACGTCGACAGACTCATCAGGCAGACCGGTTTCATATGCCGAACCGACTATAAGGGATGCTTCTAGATTCGCGTCACTCAAGCGCTTCTGCGCGACCGCAATCAAGTCCGGAGAGATATCCATGCCAATGACTCGGGCGCCCCGCTCCGCCAACGGGATAATGTTCTCCCCTTTACCACAGCCGAAGTCGAGTACCGTCTTGCCTCGAATGTCCCCCAATAAGTGAAAGGCGTACTCCAGGGGGTAAGGCGTATCCGCCGGAGGATTCAGGTAGCGATCAATCTGGGCTCGTTCAACCGGCTGCAGAACGAAGTTCCTGGCCTCGGCCGCACTGCGTTCGATCTCGGCTTGATCGCGTTCTGATAAGAGAGAATCCGCCATAATTACGTCTCAATTCGCTCATAATAAGGCATAACCTGAATTCCAGGTAGTGCTTTCAGAACCAGGCTGGAGTCGTTAGATAGTTCAGGTCAGTAGCCAGACGGCGTCGTCGATGTTAATTCTAGGGCTCGTTCCGCCCGAAAAAAAGGGGTCCAAATGTGCAAACCTTTGCGCCTAAGCAACAAGCTGGGATTGCGATTCCACCTCCCGCAGGTGTATAAAACCTATCTGATTCTTACGTTTCATTAGGTATTTTGCTTTTCCCGTGAGCCCTTCCCCCCCGGCGTTCCAAGTGCTATTTCACAGTGGGACTCGTGTCCGTTGAATTTTGGAGGGAACAAGGCGATGCGCCACTTTTTGTCACACTGGCAGTCATATCACGTTGGGAAAAAGCGCTCCGGCGCGTCCCGCAAGCTTTGCCTGACTCTGCTCGTCGTCTGCATCGCTCTGCTGTCGTCTTCGTTCGCGCAGCCACCAATTCCAACCAGCCGCGTTGATAACGCTCGCGACGGCGCCAACCTTAACGAAACTTTGCTCACCCCCGCCAACGTCAACGTGAGCAGCTTCCACCGCGCCTTTACCTTTCCCGTTGACTATGTCGTGATGGCCCAGCCGCTCTACGTTCCCGGAGTGAACATTGCCAACGTAAATCACAACGTCGTCTACGTCGCCACCATGGCGGATTCGGTCTACGCGATTGACGCCGACACCGGCGTCCAGCTCTGGTACACCAATTTCACCGACCCTGCTGAGGGAATCTACACCGCCCAAGTCGCTACCCACACCATGCCCTGCGGCACCGGCCAGGGTTACTACCAGGAGGGCATCGTCGGAACCCCGGTTATCGATACCACTAACAACACCATGTACCTGGACGCCAAGACGGTCGTCAACGGCACCGTCGAGCACCATCTCCACGCCCTCGACATTACTACCGGCCTTGATAAGCAGACCCCTGTCCTGATCGCTGCTACCACCATCAGCACCAGTTCCCTCTACCCCACCCAGAAAACCACCGTCTTCAACGGTCTCCACCAGATGAACCGCCCCGGCCTCTTGTTGCTCAACGGCGTTATTTACCTGGGCTTCGGCTCGAACTCTTGCAACGACGGCAACACCGGCTGGGTACTCTCCTATGACGAGACCACTCTGTCGCAGCTCAACGTCTTCAACACCTCGGCCTACCATGGATTGGCTTCCATCTGGCAGGCCGGCACCGGGCTTGCTGCCGACGAGGCTAACAACATCTTCGTGGAGACGGGCGAATCGTGCGTGGGCTGCTACGATATCCAAAACGGGGGCCAGACCTACAGCGACAGCGTCCTCAAACTTTCCCCAGAGCTCGCTCTGGCCGATTATTTCACCCCTTGGTACGTCGCCTTCCTCGATGCCAACGACGAGGACTTGAGTTCCACCGGTACTCTCATCCTCCCCGATCAACCCGGCCCTTATCCCCATGAAGTCATCGCCAGCGGCAAGCAGGCCATCGTCTATGTTCTGAATCGCGATGATCTGGGCCAGTACTCGGTCGGGAACGATAGTCGGGTCATCCAGGAATTTCCTCTCGTCCCGGGCACTATCGGCGACGCCACCACTGCTTCCATTCAGTTCGGTTCCGCTGCCTACTGGAACAGCACCGTCTACTTCGCCCCCGATGACGAGCCGCTCATGGCCTTTCCGATGTCCGGCGGATTGCTTGGTACTCCCGTCACCACTCCGGGGAAATATGTCGGCAGTCACTCCCCATCAATTTCCGCCAATGGGAACACTAACGGAATTATGTGGGTCATCAGCAGCCCTCAACTTTACGCTTTTGACGCCGTTTCTCTCACCAAGCTCTATTCCTCGGGTCAGGCCACCGGGGGACGCGACACCTTGCCGGCCGTCGGCCACTTTGTTACTCAGACCGTCGCCAACGGCAGGGTCTATGTCGGCACCCGAGATAGTCTGGTAGCTTACGGACTGTTTGACCTCATTGCCTTTACCGCGGGCAGCGGCCAGACGGGTCCCGTTGCTACCACGCTCGCTCCCATCAACTTCCAGATCGCCGACCCCTACACCGGAAAACCCGACGTCGGCGTTACTGTCAATTTCAGCGATGGCTGCCTCAAAGCCGGCTCCGTTACCTGCGGCTCGTTCAATCCCGCCTCCGCCGTCACCGACTCCAAGGGTAACGCGTCCACGATCTATACGCTTCCCCAACATTCTGGTACCTACACCCTGACCTTCTCCGATCCCACCAAAGCCAGCTTTGGCACGGCCACCACCACCGCTACTGCAACACCCGACGCCCCCATAAAGATCGTTTACTACCGCGGGACGAAACAGACCGGTGTCGCCGGTTCCACCCTTGCCAATCCCCTCATCGTCCAGGCCCAGGACACTTACAAGAACGGTATTTCCGGAGTTACCGTCAATTTCACCGCCAACAAAGGCGCCATTCCCAGTCCGTCTTCCGTGGTCACCGGCTCCAATGGCTTGGCGAGTACCACTCTCCAATTGCCCACCACCGTCGCTACCGTGACGGTCACCGCCAGTTCCACCGGCTTCAAGAACGCCGTCTTCACCGAGTACTCCGTTGCCGGACCCGCCGCCAAGATCGCCATCTCCAGCGGCAATAATCAGTCCGGTACCGCCGGAACGCAATTGCCCGTGGCCCTCACCGTGATCGTGACCGACCAGTACGGCAACCCCGTTGCCGGCAACAGCGTCACCTTTTCCGACGGTGGTGCTGGAGGAACTTTTTCCAACTCCAATCCCGTAGTCACCGCCGCCGATGGAACGGCAAGCCAACTCTATACGCTCCCGGCGTCCCCCATGACCGTCACCATCACCGCCACCGCCACCGGAGTAGCCACCCCCGCCGTCTTTACCGAAACCGGCCACTAACTCTGCAGGTGTGGACGCGGGCGACCCCGCCCGCGTCCCCGTGTACTGCACCATACCCCCGGCTGGACGGGCCTTTTGCCCTCCGTCCACCCAGGAAAGCACGGATCTCTCCACTCCCCAGCGACAAAATCACCAAACTGGCGAATCTTCTCCCCACCGATTGACTTCCCTCTCATTTCGCGGGAAACTCGCTCTGAGCCTGCATTCCCCCGCAGCACCGCAGGAACAAATTATGTTCCCGCAACCTATGTCGAGGTCAGAGGTCCCTGACGATTCGCATCTTGACCTGACCCATACCCTCGAGCAGCACATCCTCGTCGGTTTTCCGCCCGACCTCGCTCTCGATTTGGTCCTCAACGAACTGGTGGTCCGCGCCGCCGAAGCCACTCTCGCCAGTTCTGCCGCGCTCGCACTCCTTCGCGGCAATGAAATGGTCTGCCGCGCCGCTACCGGACACCTCGCCCCCGATCTGGGCGTCCCCCTCAACACCCGCGACGGTCTTTCCGGCGCTTGTTTTCAAACCCATCAACCCCAGCTTTCCGTCGATACCGAGTTCGATCCGCGCGTCGACCCCGCCATCTCGCGCCACCTCGGCATTCGCGCCATCCTCATCGTGCCCATCTTCGACTGTAAGGACAAGAACGCTCAGTTCGCCGGAGTCCTCGAAGTTTTCTCAGCCTCGCCCGCTGCATTCTCCAACCACCACCAGAAACTGTTGGAAAGCTTCGCCGAGGAGTGCGCTCGGGTTCGCCACGCCGCCGACGAGCTAAGTCAGCGCAAGCCCATCGCCATGCTGGTTCCGTCCGACGTCGTCCCCATCGAGTTCACGCCGCCCGATTTCGTCGCGCCCAAACCTCTGCCTGCCAGTCGCTCCTACGAAGCCTGGACTCTCGTCCTAGGAGGTCTAGCCATTCTCGCCACCGTCGCCGTCAGTTTCCTGATCGGTTCCCGAATCGGATGGTTAGGCCCATCTCACACCGCATCCAGCAGCCACATCTCGCAGCCCATGCCCGCCAACTCGACGCCGGCCGAGCCGATAAAATCCCCCGCGACGAAATCCGCTGCAACAAAATCAACCACTGGAGCGCCAGCCAGATCCACCATCGCTGCTCCAACCGCCGACGAGTTGGTCGTGTACGAAAAAGGCAGAGTCATCTTTCGTATGAAGCCCGCTCCCACCAAGCTCGACGCGGCGAAAAACCACCAGACCATGCCCGATGACATGAAGCAAGACAGCAATGCCATCGTAGAAGCGTCGTCCATAACGAAGGTTGCGGCCCCCAGCGTCTGGCTGTCTCCCGAGAAAGCCGAAACCCGTCTCATCGGCCGCGTCGAGCCCCAGTATCCCTCCGAAGCTCTGGCCGACCACCGTTCCGGCAACGTAGTCCTCGAAGTCCAAGTCGCCGAAGACGGCTCCGTCTCCGACATCCGCACCCTAAGCGGAGACCCCATACTCGCCGCCGCTGCCGCCGAAGCTGTCCGCAACTGGCGCTACCAGCCCTACAGCCAACACGACCACCCCGCACGGTTCCAGACGGATGTAACCCTGAGCTTCACTCTGCCCAATTGACGAGTGGGCGGGAAGCCTCTATCTATCTATAAATATATTTGTCATCCTGAGCGGAGCGGGGACTTCACGAAGTGAAGTGTCCGCGCAGTCGAAGGACCCCATACCCGTGTGAGTCAGCACAAGTCCAGCAAGGCGTTCTCTCGATGCGCCCGGTGGGCTACGATATGCGGCTAAGTGATACTAGGGTAGACAACCGGCTTACCCTGCCCGGATTTTCCAGTTAGCCACTTTGTTCGACTACTGTCCGTAGCAGAAGCCGGGCGTGGACCCACGCGACGGTGGGAAACCCTGCCCTATGAGAAGGCCAGTTCCTTAGCCCGCTGCACCGCCTTGACCACCGCCTTGATCAACGTCACGCGCAGCTTGCCTTCTTCGAGCTCCATAATCCCGTCAATGGTGCATCCCGCCGGAGTGGTCACCGCATCCTTCAACAGCGCCGGATGATCGCCCGTCTCCAGCACCACGCGCGCCGCGCCCATGGTGGTTTGCGCCGCCAAAAGCGTCGCCACATCGCGCGGCAGACCGACCTTCACTCCCGCCTCCGCCAGCGATTCCAGAATGATGTAGATATACGCTGGCCCGCTCGCCGACAATCCCGTGACCGCGTCCATATGTTTTTCGTCCACGTTCACCGTGCGCCCCACCGCATCGAAAAACTTGGTCGCCAGATCCAGATGCTGCTTGGTCGCGAACTTCCCCTTGCACAGCGCCGTCATGCCGGCGCCCAGCACGCAAGGAGTGTTCGGCATCGCCCGCACCACCGGAACTTCTTTCTCCAGCGCTCGTTCAATCATCTCCGTAGGAACCGAAGCCGCCGTTGAAATCACCAACTGCTTCGCATTCAGGTGCGCGCGGATCTCACGCGCCACATCCGCCACCACCTGTGGTTTTACGCAAAGAAAAATGATGTCCGCGTTCTTCACGGCCTCGGAGTTGTCGGTGCCCGCGTGTATCCTCAACTTCTCCTTGAGCATCCGCGCCCGCTCCGGATGCGCCACCGTCGCCCAGGTCTGCCCCGGCGACAACAATCCATCGCGCAAGAAAGACTGCAAAAGAATCGATCCCATCTTTCCCGCGCCCAAAACCGCTACTTTCTTCTTGGAACTCAAACTCTGCGCCATGCAAATCTCTCCCCAAATTCTCCGTAGAGACGCGGCTTGCCGCGTCTTGCCGCGTGCGAGACGAGGCAAGCCTCGTCTCTACAGAAGACTACACCACCGGCCGAAATCGAATCGGCCCCCCATCCGCTAACCCGTAATCTCCGCCGGCACCATCTTCAGTATCTCGCGCCCAATCGGCAACGAGGCCGTAGCCGCCGGAGAAGGCACATTCAGGACATGCAAAAACCGCTCCCGCGCCACAAATCGGAAATCATCTACCAGCGCGCCATCCGCTCCGACAGCCTGCGCCCGCACTCCCGACCCGCCCGGCGTCATATCTTCCATCCGCACCTCAGGCACCAGCCGCTGGCATGACCGCACAAACTCCCGCTTCCGCAGCGACCGCCGAAACTCTCCCAGCCCATTTTTCCAATGCTGCCGCGCCATTGCCTGAAATCCCGCATCCAGGAACACTTCCATCGCCTCGCCCAAATCGAAATCTCGCCAGCGATATCCCTCGCGTCGGAACGCCAGCACCGCATTCGGACCCGCATCCACATTCCCATGAATCCGCCGCGTGAAGTGCACTCCCAGAAACGGATACTGCGGATCCGGCACCGGATAAATCAGCCCCCGCACCAATGGCTGCCGGGCCACCGCCAGATCGTAATATTCCCCGCGAAACGGCACCAGCAACATCCCCGGATCATCTCCCGCCATCCGCGCCACCCGATCGCTATACAGCCCCGCGCAATTCACCACATAGCGCGCCGAAAAATCTCCCGCGCGCGTCCGCACCACCACCGTATTCCCCGCCGCGCTCGAATTTCCGGAAGAAGCCCGCCCGAACCCGACCACCCCAGCGCTCGTCTTCACTTCCACCCCGCGTCCCGCCGCGATCTCCGCATACTTAGCCGTCACCAGTGCATAATCCGTGATCCCCGTCGAGGGCACGCGCAGCGCGCGCACTCCGCCCACATGCGGCTCGATCTCGAGCATCGCCGCGCGCTCCAGCAAGCGCAAACCTTCGAGCCCATTGGCCACGCCTCGCGCCAGTAAGTCATCAAGCCGCGCCACTTCCTCTGCGTTGGTAGCGACAATCAATTTCCCGCACACTTCATGCGGAATCCCATGTCGCGAGCAGAACTCCACCATCTCCCGCGCCCCCGCCACACACAGCCGCGCCTTCAGCGATCCCGCTTTGTAATAAACGCCGCTGTGGATGACGCCGCTATTGTGTCCCGTCTGATGACGAGCCACGCCCGCTTCTTTCTCGAGAACCACCAGCCGCAACTCGGGGAATTTCTCCGTCGCCTGCATGGCAAACGAAAGCCCAACAATCCCCCCGCCAATCACCGCAATGTCATAAGTCATAATGGTTGTGCTTGTGGAGAGACGGGCGTCCTCGCCCGTCCAAGCCGTGCAAAGCACGGCAGCCTCGCCGAAGATGATCCTACCTCACAACCGCGTTTTATCGCCGTGACGCAAGAACAAGAAGATGTGACGCAACAACCTGTGACGCAAAAAAGGCGCAGACATAAGTCCGCGCCCCAAAAAAGTTGTTTTCTCAGCGCCCTCTGCGTCTCGGCGGTAGATCGCCAGCGTTAGATCGCCAGCGGCAAGCTACTGCACAGTCATCCCCACCACATCCGCGTGGGCCACCCCACTCGCAGGCGTAGCCGTCACCGTAATCTGCGATGTCCCCAACGCGGTAGGCGCGGCCACGGTCACGAAAGCCGCAGCCGCCGAAGTGGCCGCCGTGGCCGTCACCGCCACCGCCTGGCTCGGCACCACTGCCGGAGCCGTATATAGACCCGTCGCGCCGACCGTGCCTTTTACATTCCCGCCCGTGACCGCCCAGGATACACTTTGGTCGGCGGTGAATTGTTGCTGAGTAACTCCCGCCGGCCACGAGTTACCCGCTTCATTCGCAAACAAAGTCGCCAGTCCCGGATTCACCGTCACCATTGGCGGAGTAGTACCGCTGCCCGCGATCGCGCCACAAGAAATCAGCGCCATCAATCCCAGCCCTAAACAAATAACCGCGATCAATCTGTAGAGATGCGGCTTGCCGCGTCTCTTTTGCCCGATGATCCCGATCGTCCCCACCCAGGCAAGTGTGAAGAAAGGCAACGCGATGGGACGGATGCTCGCGTAGGGACGGCCACCTCCGGCCCTCGGCGTAGTGCCCGTGGAGGGACGGGCATCCCCGCCGGTTCCTGGCGGGCACAGCGTTGGCAAGTTCGGCCCACAGGTCCAAATTGTCAAAGTAACTGAAGTCGTCGGCGCCCCCGCTGCAATCGTCGCCGGACTAAACGCGCAACCAGCGCCGGGAAGCCCGATAGTCAACCCCGGCAAGCCCGAGCAGGCAAAACTCACCGCCGAACCAAACGACGCGCCTCCCACCGGAGCCGCCGAAAACGTATAGCTGGCGCTCTGTCCCGCCAGCACCGTAGCCGTCGCGCTGCCCGTGTCCGTCCAGGTAAAGTCCGTCGCCAGCCCCGTCACCGTCAGCGTCTCTGTCGGCGTAGTGTGTGTGAGCGTCCCGTCCGTTCCCTGAATCGCAAAATTAAACGTTGCAGCCGTCGCACTGCCCAACGTTACTGTAAACGAAGCGCCCCCCGCCGTCGGCGTCACCGTCGGCGGCGTCATCCCGCACGTTCCCGGAGCGCCCGCCGTGCAAGTCAAAGCCACGCTCCCGCTGTATCCGTCCAACGCAGTCAGCGTCCCGCTCCACGTCACGTTCTGATTCACGGGCGTGGTGATCGGAGTCGCGGTCACCGCAATCGTGAAGTCCGGCACCTGGGCAGTCACCGTGAGCCCGAACGTCTGTGTCTTGGCCGCAGGTGCGCCCGCCGTCATCGCCGGGGTCGTCACCGTAACTGGGCCACCCACCGGCGTTCCGGCCGCCGCCGTCACCGTCAACGTCACCGTCACCGGAGCCGATGACGTCGGACTCACCGAACTCGACGGCAAGAAAACGCAAGCCGCTCCCGCAGGCAGTCCCGTCGGACAACTCAACACAACCGTTCCCGCAAAACTTCCCGCCGCCGTCACCTGGAACGTGCTCGGCCCCGACGTTTCACCCTGCCCCACGCTCAGCGAATTCGGACTAGGCACCGTCAAATCGAAGTCCACCACGTGCAGCGTCACGGCCGCGTCGTGGGTGATCGCGCTTGGATCCGTCCCCACCGCGTGCGCGTTGAAACTGTAATCGCCCAGACTCCCGCCCGCCGTCAATGTGTACGTTGCAGTCGGCGTGATCGGATTCGGACTAGGCGTGCAGGTCGTTAGAGCGGGCTGCTCGTCCGTGCAACTCAAATTCACCGGGCTCGCATATCCGGCTTGCGCCGTCAGTGTTCCGTCGAACACGGCCGTCTGCGTTGGAAACACCGTCTGCGGCGAATTCGAAATCGCATTCGTATAGTCAGGCGCGATTCCGTATGTCCAGATACCCCGCCCGTAGGTCGATACCACCAGCGTCTTAATGCCGGTGCCGGGCGGATTAAAAATCTGCAACGCCGTGACCGGAGCGTTCGGCAGAAATCCCGACGCACCAGCACCCGGCGTGGGACCAACTTCCGTCCAGCCCGGCGCGCTCGCCGAACTCACGAAAACGCCAACGTCGGTACCCGCATAGATCTGAGACGGAGTCACCGAGGAATCCACCAGCAACGCGTTTACCGGAGCGTCCGGCAGTTCCGTCAGCATCGTCCCGGTCCAGTCCGCCCAACTCGCGCCCGCGTTCGTAGTCTGCCAAACATGCGATGTCGGAAACCCCGCCGTGCTGAATCCCATGATCCCGACGTACGCCGTCTTGCCCGTTGCATCCGACGCATCCATTGCGACCGACGAAATCGCGTAGCCGTTAGGATTCACATTCTGCGTCACATTAGTCATCAAAGTGACGCCGGCGCTGGTCGTAACCCATACTTCGCCGCCCGGACTCCCGCTCAGCGGCCCATATCCGTTGGTCACCGCATACACCACCGAAGAATTGCCGTTCACCTTCTTACCGCCCGCCGCCAGCCCATTCGCCAGGTTGATCTCATCGCCCGTACACACGCCCGTCCCCAATGTCTCAAAGTCATTGCTAAGTTGCAGCGGAGCCGTTCCGCTGGTGGTGATCTGCCACACCCGGCAGGTTCCCACCAGCATCTCACTGCTGTTCTGCGGGTCTAGAATATAAGGAGTATTGAATGCTCCCTGATCTCCACCGAGACTGTCCGGGCCGACGATTTGAAGAAATCCATTGTCGTTGCAGTCCGTTCCCAACTCGCACTTCAGAATCGTGACGTAGGGATTCGTCGCAAACCACTCTTCGGGATTCGTGGGATTGATGGCAGTAAATCCGCCATCCCCGCCCAGCGCGTTCTGCCATGTGCTGTTCTCGGTCGCGGTGCTGGTTTGAGGTGAGCCGTTACCCTGCGTTCCGCCTAGAAGAATGTCAGCGCTCGTAGGGTGCACAGAAACCGAAACGAATTCCGTCATCGAGCCCAGGGTCTGGCTCAGGCTGTCAAACTGATTCGTCCCCGAGCAGCTCCCGGTAGTCAAGCCGGAATAGCCATCGAGCGTCCGGCTGATCCCGCCGTCATGCGCGAAGTAGCCGGGCGACGTATTGCCGGCAACCGTGAACGCGATTCCGTGCTGGTCAGGATGCACATGCGCCGGCGCCGCCAGCGGGCTGCACCCATACGCGTGCGTCAGATTGATCCAATCGCCTTGCGTGCAGGTCGTGCCCCCGGCTAACGTGCACTTGTAAAGATTGACCGCCCCCGCGTAAACATCCGTCAGCGCAGCCGCATTGGGGATCGCCGCCAGCGCCAGGTTGTACCAGCCCTGCTCCACTCCGCAGCCGCTGTCGGGTCCAAACGCGTTGTCACCGCAGTTGGTGATGCCGTTGTCCGGAATCTGCGTCCAGCTGGCTCCGCCGTTCAAAGACTGCCAGATGCCCTCGTCGACGGCTACCGGATCGCCATATTCATCGGGCTGCACATCGACAATCCACACATACATTTCGTTGCGCCCCGGCACCACCGCGAACTCTCCGCGATAAATCGGGCAAGTAGTGGCGTTCGAGCCCGTCGGGCAATTCGCGGGTGAAAGACCGGCGTTCGGCTGCGCAGGCAGCGGCGTGAAGTTCACTCCATCGGTCGATGAGTACAACCCATGCCGCCGGATAAAAGCATAGAAAGCTCCGCTAGCTCCCTGGCTCGGGTTGTAAATCACTGCCGAAGCCGAGGCCGGAACCGAGCCGTCCGCAAGGACTGCGCGATTCCAAGTCACGCCAGCATTCAGCGAGTAATAGAGTCCACGCACCGTCGAATTTCCATCCTCTGCCGGACCAAGGAACGGGCTGTTGCCTCCCGCCGCCGCTTCCAGGCCGAGGCACAAGCCGTTGTCTCCCGCCGTCGCCGCCACCACCAGGTTTGGATTCGCCGTGCTGAATGCAATTTTGCTGAATCCAATGCCCAGAAACGATTGACCACCGACCGCGCTCTCGATCTGCGTCCAAGTCATACCTCCATCCGCGGAACGCAGAATTCCCAGTCCGTAGTAAGAATCGGCCGAGTTGTTCGTCTCCCCGGTTCCCACCAGAATTACGTCGCTGTTTCCCGGCTGCAAAGCAATCGCTCCCACCGCCAGCGTAGGCTGATCGTCAATCAGAGACTGCCAGACGACCGAAGCAGCACCGGGATTGGGATCGGGATTCAAACTCCCCGCGTTCGTCGATTTCCAAAGCCCACCATAAGCCCCGCCCAGGAGCACCGTGTTTCCGCTACTGTCCGCCGGATCGATCACCACCGAAGTAGCGCGCCCCGAAACCCAGTTGTAATCCTGCGCTCCGTCTCCGGTAGCATCGGAAGCCAGCGGAGCCGGCCCCAAGGGCACCCAAGTTGTAGAACTCGAAATCGAAGCGGGTGCCCCACCCAAGCTCCGCTTGGGTGGGCGTGTGGAGGACGACGCAGCCGAAGACGAACTAGCCGCAGCGGCACGCTGCGCCCGCATAGCCATCTTCCGCCGGTAAGCCCGCAGCCGCAGCCCGGCCGCAGACTCGCCCCCAGGCAAAGCCCGCCCCCGCGGGTTCCAGTTCCATTTCAACCCCAGTCCGCGGGTAGAGACGGGGCTTGCCCCGTCTCGCTGTGCTGCGCTCTTTGGAGAAGATGAGTACCCTGTCTTCTTCTCCACCTCCTGAGCAAACGCGCTGCCCGAAAACCCGCTGCGGAAAAGAAAAACGACAGAGAAACAGAGGAAGATAATGATCAAAATGAAACTGAAACGAAGAGAACGCAAACCACGGCAGAACATAAATTGAAACGCCACTGGCGCGCCGGCACGACCGAGCGCACCACTAGAGTCTCAACCATTAAGAGAAGAATTCCATGTCCTCGAAAGTCCCCCCGTCCTTGGTAGCCAATCCTCTGAAAAGCTAAAAGCCAATAGCCAAGACCCGACACCTGAGACCTGCCACCTGACACCTGCCCTTCAACATCCGCTATACTAATCAAGCATGTCGGTGATCAAAAACATCGGAGCCATAGCCCAGGGAATGACCATCACCCTCAAGGAGATGTTTCAGCCCTCCATCGTCGAGAACTATCCCGACGGCGACGGCCCCCTGAAAGGCGCGAAGTTCCAGGAACGCTTTCGCGGCATGCACGTCCTGCAGCGCGACGAAAATGGACTGGAAAAATGTGTGGCCTGTTTCCTTTGCGCCGCCGCGTGCCCCTCTAATTGCATTTACATAGAGGCCGCGGAGAACACCGCTGAAACCAGAGTCTCAGGCGCCGAACGCTACGCCCGTGTCTACAACATCGACTACAATCGATGTATATTCTGCGGTTATTGCGTGGAGGCGTGCCCGACCGATGCGATCACCCACGGCCATGGATTCGAACTGGCCAGTTTCAATGCCAGCAATCTGATTTACAGAAAAGAGCAGATGCTGGCCCCGGCTCCAGCGCATATGGGAGCCAATCAGGTGTTTGCGCAATCGGAGACGGACGCGGGCGTGACGGGAAGTTAGCAAACTCAGAGATTCTTCACCAAACGCCGGTTCCCCGCGGGACCGGCGTTGTTGTATAAAGCCAGTTCTCGGTTCCCAGTTCTCAGTTCTCAGTCAATGCAAACGCTGAGAACGTGAGAACTGAGAACGTGAGAACTGAGAACTGAGAACTTTTTGTCCAGCTTTCTCCAACTCGTAAAGCAACGCGTCGTAATCTACGACGGCGCCATGGGCACCAACATCCAGAAGCGCAATCCCACCCTGGACGATTACTGGGGCAAGGAAAACTGCAGCGAAGTTCTGGTCCTAAGCCGTCCCGACATTATCCGCGAAATTCACGCCGACTTTTTCCAAGTGGGCTGCGACATAGTAGAAACGAACACCTTCGGCGGGACGGGCCTGGTTCTAGGCGAGTTCGAACTGCGCGATAAAGTCCGCGAGATCAACCTGAAGGCCGCCCAACTAGCAAGAGAAGTAGCGCAGCAATTTTCGACGAAAGACAAACCGAGATTCGTAGCCGGATCCATGGGTCCAACCACGAAACTGCCATCGCTAGGCCACATCGGCTGGGACGCGATGGAAGCCTCCTACGAAGAGCAGGCGCTGGCGCTGATCGAGGGCGGAGTCGATGTGCTGCTGATCGAGACCTGCCAGGACCTGCTGCAGGCAAAGATCGCGACCGTAGCTGTTCTGGAGGCAATGCGCAAAGCGGGAAAGCGCCTGCCCGTGCAGGTGCAAGTTACGCTGCAGGAATCCGGCACCATGCTGCTAGGCACCGAAATCGGCGCAGCGCTAACGGCGCTCGAGCCTTACGACGTCGACATCATCGGCCTGAACTGTGCCACCGGCCCGGCGGAGATGAACGAGGCAGTCCGCTATCTGGGCCTGAACTCCACCAAGCACATTTCAATTTTGCCGAATGCCGGCCTGCCGCAGAACGTAAGCGGCCACGCAGTCTACAAACTAGCGCCGAAAGACTTGGCCGACTTTCACAAGCACTTCGTAAAAGACTACGGAGTAAGAATCGTAGGCGGATGTTGCGGCACCGGCCCCGAACATCTGAGAGCAGTAGTGGATGCGGTGACGGGCGTAGAGCCGGCGCAGCGCGACGTAAAGCCCGTAGGCGCAGCTTCCAGCGCCTACACATCGGTCCCACTCGACTTGGAGCCCAAGCCCCTTATCGTAGCGGAAGAGATGAACACCACCACGCGCGTCGATCACTTCCGCAAGCTGGTGCAGGCCAAAAAGTACGACGACATTCTGACCCTGGCGAAAAAGCTGGCCAACGAAGGTTCGCACATGCTCGACCTGTGTTGCGCCATCGTGGGCGAAGACGAAAAGGGCTACATCTCCGCCATCCTCGAGAAAATCGCGACCCGGGTGCCCGCGCCGATCCTGATCGATAGCACCGAAGCCGACGTAGTCGAAGAAGCGCTGAAGCGCATCCCCGGCAAAGCCATCATCAATTCCATCAACCTCGAAGACGGCGAAAAGCGCACCTCAAGAGTGCTGCCGATGGCCAAGCGTTACGGCGCGGGAGTGATCGCGCTGACCATCGACGAAGAAGGCATGGCGCTGACCGCCGACAAGAAAGTAGCGATCGCGCATCGCATCTTCGATCTGGCGACACAAAAGTATGGCATCCGTCCGGTGGACTTGCTCTTCGACACTCTGACCCTCCCCATTTCGACGGGTCAGGAAGAATACCGCTCAGCCGGTATGGAGACGCTAAAAGCAGTGAAACGCATCCGCGAAGAACTGCCGGAAGTGAAGACGGTGCTGGGCGTAAGCAACATCAGCTTCGGCCTCGACGCCTATCCGCGCCGCGTTCTGAACTCGGTGTTTCTGCACGAGGCGGTGGAAAACGGCCTCGACGTAGCCATTGTCAATTACACCAAGATTTATCCGCTCTACAAAATTCCCTCGGAAGAAGTGGAACTCGCCCGCAAGCTGATCTATCAGGACCGCTCGAACGGCGACCCGCTGCAGGTTTACATGCAGCATTTCACCGGCATGAAGGGCAAGGCGCAGGCGCAGACCATCGCGCACGTAGAAACACTCTCTATCGAAGACAAGCTGAAGTACGCCATCATCAACGGCGAAAAGTCAGTGGGCGAGGGCAAAACCAAGCGCAGCCTGGAAGAATTGCTGGATGAAGCGTTAGTCCCCTACACCCCGCTAGACCTGATCAACACGGTCCTGCTCGACGGGATGAAAACGGTAGGCGACCTCTTCGGAGCCCGCAAAATGCAGCTGCCGTCGGTGCTCGATTCCGCGGGAGTAATGAAGGCCGCCGTAGCCTATCTGGAGCCGAAGATGGAAAAGAAAACCGGCTCGCAGCAGAAGGGCACCATCGTGCTGGCCACGGTGAAAGGCGATGTGCACGACATAGGAAAGAACCTGGTCGACATCATCCTGTCGAACAACGGTTACAAAGTCGTGAACCTGGGAATCAAGCAGGCAGGAGACGTGATCATCCGCTCCGCGCAGGAGCACAGCGCCGATGCCATCGGCCTGAGCGGTTTGCTGGTCAAGTCGACGCTGGAGATGAAGTACGTGATCCAGGAACTGGAACGCCAGAAGCTCGAGTATCCGGTGATCTGCGGAGGCGCGGCTCTAACTCGTAAATATGTAGAAGACGACTTGCGCCGCGAGTATTCAAATGCCGTCTTCTACGGAGAAGACGCCTTCGCCGGCCTCCACGTAATGGAGGACCTGGCATCAGAAGACGGCAAGCGCGAGGCGCGTCTCCAAGACGGCCGAACGGTAAAGGAATACGCAAAAGCCGCGGCGGTGGATGAAGAGACTGGCCCGGTGTTTTCCGAGCGCAGCGCGCTAGTGACCGATGCGCCGAATATTCCCGAGCCTCCGTTCTGGGGCGTGCGCGTAGTGAAGGATTACGATCTGCGTGAAATCTTCAATTACATCAACGACACCGCCCTCTTCAAGAATCAGTGGCAGCTGAAGACGGCGGCACAGGAAGATTACGCGCGGCTGGTAGAGGAGAAGTATCGTCCGATCAAGAAGAAATTGGAAGAAGATGTGATCGCCGCGGGCTGGTTCGAGCCGAAAGTGGTCTACGGATATTTTCCGGCGCAGGGCGACGGCAACGACGTCGTGGTGTACCAACCCAAAAGCGATAACCACAGGGAGCACGGGGGAACACAGGGGAAAGAGATTCTTCGATTTACCTTCCCACGCCAGAAGGAAGGGCGTCGGCTGTGCATCTCCGACTTCTTCGCCGCTCCATCCTCGGGCAAAATGGATGTGCTCGGCCTGTCGCTAGTGACGATTGGCCCGAAAGCCTCCGTCGAGACGCAGCGGCTATTTGAAGGCGGAGAATACACGCGCTATCTCTATCTCCACGGCCTAAGCGTGGAGACAGCCGAAGCTCTAGCCGAATTCCTGCATAAGAAGATGCGCGAAGAGTTAGGCATAGCCGCCGAAGATTCGCCGCACATTCGCGATCTCTTCCATCAGAAGTATCGAGGCTCGCGCTATTCCTTCGGCTATCCGGCGTGTCCAAATCTGGAGGACCAGACAAAACTGTTCGCGCTGCTAAAGCCGGAAGAGAACGTAGGCGTGCGCCTGACCTCAGGCTTCTTGCTGGAGCCGGAGCAGAGTACGTCCGCGATCGTGGTGCATCATCCGGCGGCGAAGTATTTTGTGGTGTAGCAGGCTGCGGAAAAACTCGATGTGGCACTTGATTTGGGTGGCGCAGCGGTTTACCGCTGCGTCTCACGCACCCAATCCCAACGGCTTCAGCCGCTGAGGGACTGCGGCGCAGAAGGAGCGAGCCTCTCGTATGCATTACCTTTTGTTCTACGAGGTCGGTGAAGACTACGTCGCCCGGCGCGCGGAGTTTCGGGATGCGCACCTGGAAAAGGCCTGGCAGGCAAGCGAGCGCGGCGAACTGGTGCTGGGCGGAGCATTGTCGAATCCGGTCGACGGTGCCGTGTTGCTGTTCAAAGGCGACTCGCCCGAGGTCGCGGAGAAGTTTGCCCGCGCTGATCCCTATGTCACCAGCGGGGCCGTGAAGCGATGGCATGTGCGGGAATGGAAGACAGTCGCGGGGGAAGACTCCGCGACGCCCATCAGGCCGAATACTTCCGCCGCAGTCGCCTCATCTCCAGACGATAAAGATAAGCCCATGGTCTTACGCATGTGGCGCGCCCGCGCAACCGTCGAGAAATCCGGCGACTACATTGATCACGCAACGAAAAAGGTCTTCCCAGCACTCGATGCGATCGAAGGACATCGCGGAGCCTACCTGCTCCAACGCGCGGTCGATGGCGCGATTGAATTCGTTGTGCTCACGCTGTGGGAGTCGATGCAAGCAGTCCGCCGGTTCGCCGGAGCGAAACCGGAGAAGGCCGTTGTCGAACCCGAAGCGCGTGCAGTCCTGACGGCCTTCGATGAGTCCGTAACGCACTTCGAGATCGTTCATCGCAGCGGCGGAACGGCAAAGTAAGACCGAGTGCCTCACTCATGGCGCGAGTTCTCAACCGGCCTTCGCGCCGCGTGATTTCGCGCGCGACCGCTTCTCCTTGTCTTTGTCGTTGCCAATGCCGAGGGCGGCACGCACCACGTATCCCGATCGCGTCATCCCCGCCGCTTCGGCCAGCGCATCGATTCTTTCAAGCTGGCTTTCCCGCGCCGTGATGTTAACGCGTACCGTTGCATCGGGAGCGTCAACCCTCACCATGAAGGCGATGGCGCCGTTCTTGGCCGCCTCTTCCGCGATAGCGTCCAGCTTCGACGGTTCCGGCACTGCGTCTCCGTCCTCGATCATGCCCTCGATATGGAGTGCCAACGCCTGCGCCGCCATCCGACTGGCTTCGTCGAGGGTCTTTCCGGCAGTGATGCAGCCGGGAAAATCGGGAAAGCTTACGCCATAATCCGAATCCCGGTCCTTATGAAGATAGGCGATATATTCCATGACCTCACTCCTTTGCCTCTCTGCTCGGGGATCACCTCAATCTGATCCCCGCCTGCTTCTCGATACTTTTGAGGGTACCAATCGGTATGTCCCGATTCGGGTGTGGCACCGTCACCCGCCCCTTCTTCGTCGGATGTTTGAACTGCTTGTGGCTCCCCGCTTGATTCACCTCATACCAGCCGTCTTTTTGCCGGTGCTTGATGACGTCCCGGCTGTGCATGGTTGGTCGCGCTTTATGCTGAAAATAATACACACGCTATACACACATGTCAACAGGCGTGCTATCAGCTTCTGCGGAAGACTTTCTTCCGACTCTGACCAGAGGCGGGGTGGCGCGGGTGTTCATTTCCGCCTTCTTCGTAAACTCGACCAGTTTTGCTACGTTGTCGCGAATCTTCGCCTGGGTCTCTTCCGTGAGTTCAATATTTTCCTGAACGAACGGTGGATTCTGACCGAAATCAATCTCGATGTGTCCGGTCTCCTGATACGCTCCGTCGGCAAATTCCTCCCCTTGCACAATGAACTTGACGAGGCTCGGAATAGAAAGCCACTGCTGACCACTCTGATCGGGGGTCCAGAGATCCCAATATGCGTCAAAAACATAAGCGAAATCGTCATGAATAAGATCGGCGGCGACCACGGCTGCGTCTTGCGGTGCGATGCCTGGTGCGAAGCGACGTTCCAGGACACTGGCTTCATTCCATGAGACCGGTTGCACAGCGACGTAAGTGATGCCGGGACGCTGTGCCGAGAAGGGAACTGCTGCAAGACAGCAAACATGTGAGGCAGCATCGCAGGACCACAGAAGTCGGGAAACCACAGGCTCAGATATAGCGGATCAGGCATACGTGGAGAATCGGAGGATGCGCAACCTCACTTCTATTGTAATGCGCTGCCGAAGACTAGCCGCGCAGGCAGTGCCAAATGTTCTTCGATTTGAGTAAAGTCGCGCAGCCAATCAGTTAGGCCGTATCCTATGGGAATGACTTCTTTGACACTCAGTTAGACGGCTGCTAACATCAAATGTTCACCGGCACTCCTGCCTCAGAGTCGTCCCCGTCGTCTAGCCTGGCCTAGGACATCGCCCTCTCACGGCGGTAACACG
>CAVZDM010000026.1:0-120160 GCA_963773955.1 uncultured Acidobacteriaceae bacterium
AGTTCAAGCGATCAACACGACGTTGTCCTATTGCGGGGTTGGGTCCATCGACCAGGCAATCGTACTCTGCCCAACTAATCCTGCTGGAACCGGAAACGCCGGATATACGCCGAGACCGGCTACTATGGTCGACTTCGCCAACAGTGGACTGACCTCTTCGACCGACTTCAACCAAGTTTGCGGCTGCGCTTTTCCGGGCATCAATCCCAGCGCGCCGCCACTGCCGTTTCTGAAACCTATTGGGCGTTCAGTGTACAACGGTCTGCAGACCAAGTTAATTCAAAACCTGCACCAGCCGTTTCGAGGCGTGCGCACATTGAGTTTTCAGGTGTCGTATGCCTTGTCCCGGTTCGGGAATACGGGTGGAGGTGGACCGGGTATAGCAGCCAGCCCCGCCGCGGCAGATCAGGACAGTGGCATCACTTCACTCGACAACGCCAACCCGAACCGCTACTTCGGACCCTCGGTGTTGGATCGCACTCACCACTTCCAAGGTCGGTGGTTTCCGGCTGGAATGGGGTTTGGGCGTGACGGTAATCTGCACGTTATGGTCGAGTAAGAGCAGGAAGCCAACAAGTCGCTCGATGAGAAATCACTGAGACGGCCCCGCTTCAAGGCGGAGACTTTGGGCTGGTCCACACCTGACACCTTCCCGGCTTGCACCTGGGTCAGTTTGCGGGCTTCGATGATGTCAACGATCCGGTGAGCCAGATCAGCCTTCGCACGTGCCTCTTGGGGATTGACAACACCCAGATCGGCGTAGACGTTTCCAGTGCCTTCCACGTACCCATGCTTTTTCATCGTGATTCGCCCCTGTTTGGCGTAATTCATGTTGTTCAACCTAAGTTCTTCCGGCTCGCTTCTCCAGTTCCACCACTTGCGCCAGCCGCCTTTCCACGAGTTCCATTTCATGCTTCGGTGTCGCGATGCCCCGTTTGGACTTCTTCTGGAACACATGCAAAACGGGAAACAGCCTGTGGGAACCTCACGGTATAGACGGCCCTGAACGTATCGCCCCTGAAGTCGGAAACAATCTCCAGGACGCCCGGTGCAATACCTTTCAGGGGCTTGGCGTTCTCCGGCATCTTGCCCCTCTGGACGCGCTCCAACGCAAACCCAATCTCGTCCTTGACCTCTTCCGGTGAGTTCGCGCAGAACCTTCAGCGAATCTCCTATGAAGCGTAGCGGCCTCATGGAAGTGGCTGTCATATTCCGACTCTAGAATATGCTAGTTCTGGCATATTGTCAAGCTCGACAACCGGGACGACAGGATTGATAAACCAAAGGTGGGTGGTCTTTAGCACTTGTTTGTTTCTCCTACCTGCCCGGAATATTTGGATGATTTTTGCCCATCCTAGACGTGTGTCAAGGCTGCCGAAGGCACCGCGCCAGCGGCTGCGGCCTTGACACACGGCTAGGCTGGGCTATGCTCCCATCATCCGGGGTAGGTAGGGACTACATACTCGTTCCCAAGTCTGGCCCTTTGTTCCTGCCTTTAAGCCCGATTTCCCGCCGGTGAGATAGACGGCTCGCGTCTTCGTCGGTCCAAGGTGAGGCCTGCTATCACCTATTTCCTTGCGGAGGCACTAGCCAACTTGCTTGCGAGCTGGTGCTTCGCGTCGCTGATTTGGTCGAGCAGTTTGTCGAACGCTTCGGGCGCGAGTCTCTGGCCTGCGGCTAGAGGCCGCAGTACGTTTACAAGGAGCAAGCGGACCCCGAGAATCTCCGCCAGCGATGGATCGCTTGCCGTTCCTCCGCGCATCTCCCGGAGGATCACCTCGCGTATCCATTCCCCGCGTGCAAGTCCCTGCGATCTGGCAAACTCAGTGACCCTCCCCCACTCTTCTTTCGTTAGCTTCGCGGTCACGGGAAAGACGCGATTTAGAGTGCGATCGCTGTCAGAACTCGCGTTTGGCTTGCCTTTCGATATTGGCATGTTCCCTCGGATTTGAGAGGTGCACCCAAGTGCACCGGAAATCGTTATGTATTTGAAAACGCTGTAGGTGCACCGTGGTGCACTTGCACGACCCTCGAAGGGGTGGAGTGTCAAAATTCTTCCGGTGCGAAGCACCGTTTTGGCAGCACCACAAAATTGAACGCACGATCATGCCTTCACCGCTCGCACAGAAGCCGTGGACTCCACCCCAGCTACAAGCTTCTTCGGCGACCGCTCCGCCGCACCATTCCCGTGAGCAAGCTGACGCAGAACCCCACGCCCAATCATCCTTCGGGTTCGTGTGCTCGCCGGGGTATTTTCGCAGCGGGATGGCACGGGACTAAAGCATGGCATCGACGCTACAATATCCAGCCGGAAGTCACCCGGACTCCAAATGGAATCACTGAGAGAGTCGGCGCAGCCCGCAAGTTGCCCCTCGCAGACCGAATCAATCGGAAAGCGTTTCGTGTCGCGCTCATGTCCACGAAGCCCCCAACACCTCGCGGAGGATGGGGCGGCCCGGCTGCCGTTTGACATGTACGACAAAATCAACTGGTTCTCCGATCTCTGCTTCCGCGTGACGGAAAGTGGTTTGGTCGCCGTCGCGCATGACCGGATTGGGAAAACGGGGAGGGCTGCCTCTGCCGAGGTGGCATGAATCGTCACCAGCGAACCCGCATGGCCCGCGTTGAAAGAATCGAGCAGCGTGGTCGTCTAGATTCCGCGGCCTTCACCTTTGGGCGCAAAACTAACCTCACTTCCATTACGAAGTCCAATGAATTCTCGGCTGACACTCATTCCTGGGAGGAATGACTGGGAATTAAACGTGATTTGGTTGTTGAAGTTGTTGTCGAGGTCGGTATCAGAAAGTTCGATAAACAACTGACGACAAAGGAAAAAGCCATCGTCGCTGTTACAACCTTCTTGCAACTCTCACAGCGTCGGGGCAACCTTTGCCGATTGTCGCGAATGGCACCATGAGATGGCCGTTGCCGCAGGTACCTCAAGACGTCTCTGGCGTTCCTGGTGAATGATTTTCTTAGCGCAAGCCCCGCTTGTTCAACAAGTTCCGCAGCCCCGAGGCGGCTTGGTCAACGAGAAGGGCTGTGACGAATCGGGCTCGCGCTGTCTTTAATAACCTGCAGGAATGACCTCCATACGAAAAGTCATTGGACACGGCGAGAAGAATGAGCCATGTTCAGCGTTTCGTGCGATTGTCTTTGCATTTGGCCACCCATGCGCACCGAGATCATTCCCGACGCAGAGATGCAGAGGAAGGCCCCGCAGCCTTCTGAAAGACCTGTGAGCGCGAAGGCTGCCGCGGAGTTTCTACAGATGCATGTGAGGAGTGTTACGCGCCTGGCAGGAGTCGGACACATCCCCGGCCATCCCATCGGATACGGACAACGCAAGAAATGGCTCTTCTACATTTCGGAACTGGACGAGTGGTTGCGGGCTCAGATATGCTCCGAGTCATCCCGGCGTCGTCAAGGCAAGGGAGGACAAGTTGCCTAGACGAAACCGTTATCAGTTCGGAAGTCTCGAACTTCGCAAGAGAACTAAGGGCCCAGACGTATGGCTATTCCGCTATTGGGACCGACAGAATCCATCAACGACACGCCCCTCGATAACCTTGGGGACTGTCGAAGATTATCCAACCCAGACGGATGCCAGACGTGCAGCCGAAGGTCTCCGACTGGAAATCAACAATGGCTTGCCGCTGCGCGAGGTTGTTACCTTTCAAGGCCTGATCGATCGCTACGTCAGCGAAGAGATCGAGCGCGGCGAACTTGCACACACCACCAAAGAACCCGACCTAAACCGTATCAACAAGCACATCTCTCCCAAGTGGGGCATTTGCCTGCTACGGGAGGTCAAGCCGTATCCAGTCCAAGAGTGGCTCCGAAAATTGCCAATGGCCCCAAAAACCAGAGGCCACATTCGGAGTCTCATGTACCGCCTCTTCGAGAAAGCCATGCTCTGGGAACTGATTCCCTTGGAACGCAATCCCATGGACTTGGTCGAACTCAAAGGGGTCAGCAAGCGCCTAAAACCTCCTCGCATTTTGACAGAGGAAGAGTTTGGAGCTTTGCTCGATCAGTTAGACCATCCCTATCGCTGTATGGTCCTTCTGGCCGGGTGCACGGGCCTTCGTATCAGCGAGGTGATGGGACTGCGCTGGAGTCTGATCGACTTCGAAAGCTTGGTCATACAAGTGAGGGAAGGGTACGCTCGCAGCCAGGTCACGAAGCTGAAATCCGAATGCTCCCAGGACGATTTGCCTCTGGATCCAGACGTCGCAACCATTCTTTTAGAGTGGAAGCGTCTCTGTATAGCGACGCAAGGAGACTGGGTCTTTCCCAGCCCACGAACAAACAAACCGTACGATTCTGGTACGCTCCGGAAGAAGGTGCTCAAGACTGCTGCGGCGCGTGCCAAGATTCAGGGACCCATCGGCTGGCACACGCTGCGTCACAGCTACCGCGCTTGGCTCGACGAGGCTGGTGCGCCTCTCGGCGTACAACAGAAACTCATGCGTCACGCGAACATCTCGACCACGATGAACGTCTATGGTGGAGCCTTCATGGAAGCGAAGCGCAAAGCCAATACATCCGTGGTGCAGCGGGTACTCCTTCCAGACCGCACCAAATAGCAAAGGCCGTCACGTGGACGGCCTCTGCTCTATCGCTTCAAACCTTATTGGACCATTTCAGACCACAATCGAAAATCCAAATTCCTCGTAACCTTATGATTGCGTTGGTTGCGGGGGGTGGATTTGAACCACCGACCTTTGGGTTATGAGCCCAACGAGCTACCAGACTGCTCCACCCCGCATAAAAATCATAACAGCGTGGTGGAGCAGGGTCAAACCGGCCGGCACTCTTGACTCAGCGGCTCACCTTCTTCCGCTCGCAGGCGTCGACGATTTTCTTGGGATCGATGGCGTCCCGGTCAATCTGCTCTTCCAGAATCTTTCCGTCTTTGCCGATCAGGAAGTTGACACGGCGCGCGGCTTTGTACTTGTCAACATAGATTCCGTACTGGCGGGTGACGTCTCCACCCCAGTCACTCAGCAGCGGGAAGGTGACGCCGATTTGGTCGGCGAAGGCTTTGTTGGCGAAGGGGCTGTCCATGCTCACACCCAGAACCTGGGTGTCGGCCGCTTCCAGCTGTTTCAGATTCTGCTGGAAGGCCTTCATTTGCGCGGTTCAACCGCCGGTGAAGGCAAAGATGTAGAAGGCCAGCACGACATTGCTCTTGCCGCGATACTGGCTCAGGGAAACTTCTTTTAAGTCGCTGCCGTCAAAGTAATGGAGCTTGAAATCGGGAGCGACGTCGCCGACGTTTAGTGTCAGAGGTACTGGCTCGGGCTTGTTGCCCTGCGCCTGGTTGCCCTGAGCGAGGATCTGCGGGCAAACCATCGCAGCTGTGAGTAGCCAGACTCCCAGCATTGTCGAAACACGGTTTCGTCTCATGGAAACTCCTTCAGAGAAACTTCCCAAGCGTACCTTGCGAACGGGGACGTGGTCAAAGCGTCACATACCTGTGTGATGACACGGCCCAAGAGGGCTACTGCGGTCCTCCATGGCTGCGTACAATAACTTCCTACAATGATTGCGGGCCTTGATCGGAGCTGATGAGCCTTAGAACTCTGAACGACATTTTGTTGGCGGTCCACGACAACCGCCGCGATCGCGTCATGCTGCAAAGAGGGGCCCTGGGCTGGGTTCCGATCTCCTCCACGGAGATTTACCGCGGCGTCGTGGGTGTGGCTCGCGCGCTTGAATCTTGGAGTGTTGGCAAAGGCGATCGCGTCGCCATCCTCAGCGAAAATCGCCCGGAATGGACGATCACGGATTTCGCGGCGCTTGCCTTGGGCGCGGTCACCGTTCCGGTTTACGCCACCCAAACCACGGAGCAAACTGCGTTCCTCCTCAACGATTGCGGGGCGCGCGTCATTGCCGTCTCCACCAAAAATCAGTTGGAGAAGGTGCTGACCATCCAACGGCACACGCCGGTGGAACGGATTCTGGTAATGGATGCGGTCGAAACTGCGCACGCGGTCCACATGCAGCAACTGATGCTGCAGGGGCCGACCGACTGCGATCCCGCATTCGATGCCCGCGCGCGGTCGATTGGGCCCGACGACCTGGCGACAATTATTTACACCTCAGGCACGACGGGAACTCCGAAAGGAGCCATGCTGACCCACGGGAACATGGCGTCGAATGTCTCGTGCGCGATGGACGCGTTCGGCTTTGGAACAAAGGACGAGGTGAGCGTATCGTTTCTGCCGCTTTCCCATGTGACGGCGCGGCATGTGGACTTCGCGCTGCTCTACCGCGGAGTGGTGCTGGCCTATTGTCCCGACATCGCAAAACTGGCTCAGTCTTTGTTGGAAGTGCAGCCCAACATTTTTATTGGCGTGCCGCGCGTGTACGAAAAAATTCGCGCGCAGGTGATCGCCAGGGCCGCGGGCTTTCCGGCTCGCGCCGTCTATCGCTGGGCGCTTTCGGTGGGGCGCGCTCACCGCGCCCAGACTCTGGCTGGGACGCAACCCACGGCGCTCTCCTGGCAAATCGCGAATCGGCTCGTCTTTTCCAAAGTGCGCGCGGGGATGGGTGGAAAGGCGGAGGAGTTCATTTCCGGAGGCGCGCCACTGGGCCTCGAATTGGCGGAGTGGTATGCCGATATCGGCATTCCCATCCACGAAGGATACGGGCTGACGGAAACTTCTCCGGTGATCGCGGTGAACACGCCCGAAGTGCACAAACTGGGGACGGTCGGCAAGCCGCTGGCAAACCTCGAAGTGCGGATTGCCGACGACGGCGAAGTGCTGGTGCGCGGACCCTCGATATTCAAGGGCTATTGGAATCGTCCCGTGGAAACGCAGGCCGTGTTTGTGGACGGCTGGTTCAAGACGGGCGACATCGGGTACCTCGACAGTGACGGATTCCTCTCGATCACGGATCGCAAGAAAGATCTGATCAAGACTTCCGGCGGCAAGTTCATCGCCCCGCAGCCGATCGAAAATTCGCTGAAGCTGAACCCGCTCATCGGGACCGCGGTGGTGTTCGGTGACCGGCGGAAGTTTCCGGCCGTGCTCATCGCACCGCACTTCCCTGCCCTGGAAGATTGGGCACGGGCGAACCAGGTTGAATTTGCCTCGCGAGGAGAACTGGTTGCGAACGTCAAGGTGCAGGCCCTGTATGAGGGGATGATCGAAGACCTGAATCAGAACCTGGCACGCTTCGAAAGACTGAAACGTGTGCTGCTGGTGCCCGAAGAACTATCGGCGGAGGATGGAACCCTGACGCATACTTTAAAAGTTCGGCGACGGGGCATCGAAGAGCGCTACCGCAAGCTGATTGATGAGATGTATGAGAGGGCGGAGGCGGAAGTAGTTTCGGGATGACATCCCAACCCTTACAATAGGATCATGACGGACTCATTCATTATCGCCGGCAAGCAATTCCGTTCCCGCTTGATCGTTGGGACGGGCAAATATAAATCTTTTCAGGAGACCGCGCGCGCTCTCGAGGCGAGCGGAGCCGATATGGTTACCGTGGCTGTGCGCCGCGTGAATCTCGACCGCAGCAAGGAATCGCTGCTCGATTACATCGATCCGAATAAATATTTCCTTCTGCCCAACACCGCCGGCTGCTATACCGCCGACGACACCATCCGTACTGCTCGGCTGGCGCGCGAGGTTGGACTCTCGGACTGGATCAAGCTGGAAGTAATCGGAGACCAGGCCACGCTCTATCCGGACGTGCAAGCGACGCTCGAAGCCACGGGAGTGCTGGCGAAAGAGGGATTCACGGTGCTGGCCTATACGTCGGACGACATCGTGTTCGCAAAACGGCTGGTGGACGCGGGAGCCTCGGCAGTAATGCCTTTAGGCGCGCCGATCGGCAGCGGGTTGGGTATTCAGAACGCCGCCAATCTCCGAATCCTCCGCGAGCTGATCACGGGCGTTCCGTTGATTGTGGACGCGGGCGTGGGCACGGCTTCCGACGCGGCCGTCGCCATGGAACTAGGCTACGACGCGGTGCTGATGAACACCGGCATCGCCGGCGCTCAGGAACCGGTGCTGATGGCGGAAGCGATGAAGCACGCCGTGCTGGCCGGACGACAGGCATACATGGCGGGACGAATGCCGCGGAAGCTGTATGCAACCGCCAGTTCCCCGCTGGAAGGCGTGGTGCGATAGAACCCCGTTCGTGTGGGGACGGGCGCCTCGCCCGTCCAGCCGAGCGCAGCCCGGCGGTGCGACGTCCGTATTTGCCGCAAAAATATTGGGCGGCCACCAGGGCCGCCCGTTTAGCATGTGTTGGAGTCGCTACCCCTAGAGCATCTTGACGCTATCAACGTGAATCTTGCCGCCGTCAATGTGCCCGGTAACAGCAACGTGATGTCCAAGGTGATCTTTGAGGGCATCGGGATTGTCAACCGCCAGGACCTTCTGGTCCGTGTCGGTAACCAGGACGGCTTTTTCACCGCCCGCGATGCACTTCTTCGTGCATCCTTCCGCGCCCGCATTGGCTCCCTTGACTCCACACTTGGAATCGCTAACCCAGCCGTCCACGGTCTGGGCGTCGCTGGCAAATGACACCGAGGCAACCAGCGCAAGCAACGCGCCGGCAAGTAACAACAAGAGAAGTTTCCGCATGTCACCCTCCTTAAGATTAGTTCCCACACGTGACGCGATCTCTGAACTCTATCACAGGAGGGGGAGAGGCTGGGCGGCAAAAACATCTGGAAAGCTGCGCGCGGGAAGTTGCGACAAATCGAATCGCAGTTGCGGCGATTCCGGTATATCATGGCGGGCATCATCGTAGCCTGGCCAGGAGGAAACAAGATGGTTGCGCCGTTTCGTTCTCGCAAGTTGCTCACGCTTCTGCCAGTTCTCGGAATCCTGCTGTCGGCAAACCTTGCCGTGGGTCAAGACTCCTCGACGCTGCTTCGTCTTCAACGTTCGAAAGCAAGTCTGAATCTGGAGACCAACGTGGTGCACGCGGCTGGCATCCATGGCCTGACCGAGGGCAAGGGAGGAAGTGTGTTCACTTACCCCAACTGGCTTTCATGCCTGGTGGTTTATGGCGACGGCAAGTATGTTTTAGAGAAACGAGAGGAAGCGACGGTGGGGAAGCCCAAGATCAAGCTCGCGCAAGGCTCCCTGGCCGCTGATGACCTTCAGCACCTGAAGGCAATACTCGACGATGAAGCCCTGAAAAAGGTCGAGTCGCCCAAGGCACCGGACTTTCCCGATGACGCCGTCATGGTCCGCGAAATTGAGAGCCTCGATGCGCAAATCGACCACGCGGGCACAGTGCAGCACTTCACCACAATAAAGGAGCGCTTGAAGACTACCTCGCCAACCGGAATGGATGACTACCTCGATAATGGCGCGCCCTACCAAAAGACGCTGAGCCCGCTGATGAAGTGGTTTGAGGGTCTCGATAAAAAGAGCAAGTCAGACTTCAAGGATTCAAAGGCCCAATACTGTGTAGCGATGAACATAGGTTAGCGGAAGCGGTTAGCGCGATGACAAGACTCATTGCATTTCTTGCACTCTTGTTGGGATTGGGGCTGGCTACCACTGCCGGCTCCGGCCAAACCCCGAATCCTCCGGCAATTCGGCTCCTTCTTAATGAAGTGCTGCCGGGTTCCCTATCCGCCGACCAGTACTGCACTCTGGTGTTTACGGACCACCACTTCCATTCGGAGAAAGCGAGCCGCCACCACGGGAAAGATACTGACCGCAAGATATATGAAGGCGAACTCTCCGACGTGGAATGGAATGCGCTAGGCGCGATTGTTGACAGCAAGGAATTTCGTGAAATGAAAGTTCCGCAGAGTGTGCCGCCGCTGGTCATGCAAGATACCCACCCTTACAACATCAGCGTGGCGCGCGACGGCAACTTCCAGAATATGGAGTTCATTGACGGCAAGAGCCTCAAGCCCTACGAGCCGCAGATCAAGCCCTTGCTGCAATGGTGGAAGTCGCTTCGCGGGCGGCGTATGCCGGAATCGAAAGCGCCTGCAAATGATAGTTGTTCGCTCGACAGTTCACACGCGGTCTTCAGTCAGTAGCTCAAGTCAGTAGCTCATCGTTCTTTAATGCTCGTTCTTTAGTGCTCGTTCTTGGCCCGCCCTGTAGGCGGCTTCTGCGGAGGAGCGGGCGCGACGTACACAACTTCTCCACGGCGAGTGTAGTGCAGTTGCTCGCGGGCTTCCTTCTCGATGGCGGCAGGATCGGATTTGAGCGATTTGATCTGATCGACGTACTGATTGTTTTCCGTCTGCAGGCGCTCGACTTCACTCTGCAGCGATTGCAGTTCGGCGTGCTTCTGGCGATAGATGACCATGCCGTTGGCACCGAACATGGCGTGCAACAGCAATCCCAGGATAAGAACGACGGCGGCCGCGGTTCCCAGACGACGCCACTCCAGGACGAGCCACGACCAGACCGGCCGCGTGCTTTCGACCCAACGCGCGGCTGCAGCCTCTGCCTTCGGAGCCTGATCCTTGGCCTGGTCTTTGACATGAACTATGACATGACCCACAGCCTGACCCATCGCCGCGCGCAGGCCTGCCTCCCCCCGTGGAAGGATGCGCATTCTCGGCTGTCCTAGTCGAAGATCCATGCTTTGGCTGCCGCGCTCAACTTTGCAAGCTCTTCCCTGCTGCGCGCTTCGCTATACACGCGCACCACTGGCTCCGTGCCCGAGAGCCGGTAGCAAACCCACGATCCGTCGGCGAGAACGAGTTTGAGTCCGTCGGTCCTCACCACACTGGCAACTTTGATGCCATGGAACTCGCTCGGATCACGACGTAACTTCTCAGTAAACTTCTGTTTTACTTCCGGCGTCAAGCGGAAGTTCTCCCGCAGCGGGTAGAAGGAACCAACTTCGGCAAATAGGTTGGCCAGCTGCTTGCCCAGCGAGGCGCCACGGCGAGCAACCATCTCGCAGCAGAGCAGGCCGGCGAGCACGCCGTCTTTTTCCGGGACGTGCTTGCGGATGGAGAGGCCGGCGCTCTCTTCACCGCCGATGAGGATCTTGTCCTGCTTGATGAGCTCCCCAATATATTTGAAGCCCACCGGAGTCTCGTGCAGTTCGATCTTGTGTTTTGCGGCAAGCGCATTGATGAGATTGGTGGTGGCCACGGATTTGCCGACTCCGTTCCTCCAGCCCCGAGTTTCGACCAGATAGTCAAAGAGCAGGGCGATGATGTAGTTGGGCTGGAGGAACGTGCCATCCTCGTCCACGATCCCAAAGCGATCGGCGTCGCCGTCGGTTGCAATGCCGATCCCCGCGCCGGTTTCACGCATCTTGTGACGCAGGTCTTCGAGCAGGTGATCGTCGGGTTCCGGGGCGTGGCCTCCAAAGAGCACGTCGCGCGTGTCGTGGACGGTGGCTACGGTTACGCCTGCCTCGCGCAGAAACGCGTCCGAATAACCACGGGCCGCGCCCCACATCGGATCAAAAGCAATCTTCACACCGGATTTCTTGATGACGTCGAGGTCAACGATTTCGCGCAGCCGCGAGAGATACATGCGGCGCGGGTCGATCGGTTGAGATGGGGTCTGCGCGTCAGCTTCCGCCGCTCGCGGCGCATGCGGATTCGCATCGAAGGCTGCAATCTCGCGCTCGATGGCCTGCGTGACTTCAGGAAGCGCGGGCGCGCCATCCGGCGTCGAAAACTTGATGCCGTTGTATTCGGGCGGATTGTGCGAAGCGGTGAAGTTGATGGCGCCGTCGGCTTTCGACTGGATCACCGCGTAGGAAATGGTGGGCGTAGGCGTGGGCTCCGCGATGAGCAGCGGCGTAATGCCGTAGCTGGACAGGATGTCAGCGGCTGTGGCACAGAAGCTCTCGCCGAGGAAGCGCGGATCGCGTCCGACTATAATTTTGACCTTGGTCCCATGCGACCCCTGCGATGACACGTAGCGCGCGATGCCATGCACGGCACGATGGACATTAGCGAACGTGAACTCTTCGGCCATCACGGCCCGCCATCCGGACGTGCCAAACTTGATTTGCGTTGCCATCGGCTTGCCTCGTATGCTTCGAGTGAAACGCGAACCCCTGATTTTATAGGGGACGACTTTATTAGGGACGATCCTATATGAGCGATTTTATATGACCGACAAAAGGCTCGTGCTTACCACTTGCGGTTCGCTCGAAGAAGCCCGGAGCATCGCTCATACGCTGGTTGAGCGGCAACTGGCGGCCTGCGTCAACATTGTTCCCCATATTGAATCCGTTTTTCGCTGGCAGGGGGAGATCGAGACGGCGGCCGAGTGGCTGCTGGTAATCAAGACGACGCTGGACGCCTTCGATCGCGTGCGCGAGGCTTTGCGTGAGCTGCATTCCTACGAACTTCCGGAGTGCATCGAGATTGGCATCGAAGATGGGAGCGCGGCTTATTTGGAGTGGATTGGAGAGTCGGTGCGCTGAACGCGACTGGTTCGCACATCTCTATATCCTTTACTGAAAGGTGACGCGTAATGGGAATAAGAGAGCCCCTGACACTTAAGCAAAAGGTGTTGTGCGTCGCCTTGATATTTTTTCTGAATACACCTGTGCTTATCTTCATATTTGGCTATTCCGACCGATTTTCTCCCAGACAGGTGGGCTTAGTCGGCCTGCTGAATCTCGCCCTGGGAGTCCCCTTGCTCGCACTGATAACGGAAAAATGGATCCGCAAACTGAAATGAAGAAAAACGAAGAGGTTAGATCGCAGTCAGCGCCTGGTCGAGGTCGGCGAGAATATCGTCCACGTCTTCGATGCCGACCGATATCCGCACCAATCCGTCGGTGATGCCGATCTTGCGGCGACCCTCTTCGCCGACAGCCGCGTGCGTCATGGTGGCGGGATGCGAAATCAGCGTCTCAACTCCGCCCAGCGACTCGGCCAGTGAACACACGCGCACCTTGCGCAGCATCTTGTTGGCGTTCGCGAGCGATCCGGTTTCGAAAGAGATCATCGCTCCGAAACCGGACATCTGCCGCTTGGCCAGTTCGTGCTGCGGATGATCCGCCAGTCCGGGATAAAAAACCTTCTGCACCTTTTTGTGTTTCGAGAGATAGTCGGCGACTTTGCGCCCGCTGCGGTCATGCTGTTCCATGCGAACGGCCAGAGTCTTCACCCCGCGCAGGATCAGCCAGCACTCAAACGGTGACAGGATGGCACCGGCGCATTTCTGAAGAAAAGCAAGTTTTTCCGCCTGCTCCGGTTTGGTGCAGACTACGACACCTCCCAGCCCGTCGCTGTGTCCGTTGAGAAATTTCGTGGTGGAGTGAATCACCATGTCGGCGCCGAACTCAATCGGACGCTGAAAATACGGCGACATGAAAGTGTTGTCGACGACCACCTCGGCACCGTGCCGGTGGCTGACTTCGCTAAGGGCGCGGAGGTCGCACAGTTGCATCAGCGGGTTGGTCGGCGTCTCCAGGAACACGAACCGTGTGTTCTTCTGGAGCGCGCGTTCAACCTTGTTGACGTCCGATGTATCGACGTAGGTGAATGTAAGACCAAAGTTGACCAGGACCTGATCGAACAGGCGCGGCGTCCCGCCGTAGAGATTGTGGCCGGCGACGACGTGGTCGCCCGCTTTGAGCATGGTAGCGACGGCGTTGACGGCCGCCATTCCACTGGCAAAAACACGCGACGCCGTTCCCCCTTCGAGCGCCGCCAGGTTCGTTTCCAGCCGGTCGCGCGTCGGATTCGATACGCGCGCGTATTCATAACCTTTATTCTTGCCGATTTCTTCCTGAACGTATGTGGAGGTCGGATAGATGGGCGCGGCGACTGCGCCGGTAAGGGGGTCGGGCTCTTGTCCGACGTGAATGGCTCGGGTTGCGAAACCGGATGGTTGAGTGGTCAAAAGATTCTCCCAACAGCTGCGAGCATGAAGGTTTTCACCTCTGCAATCTGACCTCTAACCTCTGCAATTGCACTTCCTACACTCCGCCTTCAAATATCTTCTTCGACAAATATCGCTCGGCAGAATCGGGAATCAGCGTGACCACCCGCTTCCCTGCCCCCAGCCGCTTCGCAATTTCCACCGCCGCGTATACGTTGGCACCCGCACTCGAGCCTCCCAGCACCCCTTCGCGGGCAGCCAATTCTTTCACCATGCCGAAGGCTTGGTCGTCGGTCACCATCATCACTTCGTCGCATACGGAGCGGTCAAAATTCCCCGGAATAAAACTGTTGCCGATGCCTTCCACTTTGTGTGGACCGGGTTTTCCTCCGCCCAGGATCGAGCCTTGCGTTTCCACCGCCACGGCATGCACTTTCGCCAGCCGCTCTTTCAGGTAACGGGCGACTCCGGTAAAAGTTCCGGCAGTTCCGCAGCCCACCGTGATGGCATCGACGCGCCCCTCCATCTGCTCAAAGATTTCGCGCGCTGTAGTTTCGTAGTGGTAGTCGGTGTTGGCGGGATTATCAAACTGTGCGGCCAAGAAGGCCGATGGGTCGGTCGCCAGCAGGTCCTTCGCGGCCTGGATCGCGCCTTGCATGCCCTCGGCCTCCGGAGTGCGAGTCACCTCGGCGCCGAAGGCGCGCATGATGATCACTTTCTCCTCCGAAAATTTTTTCGGGACAAACAAACGAACCTTGTACCCGCGCGTCACCCCGATCAGAGCGAGCCCGATGCCGGTATTTCCAGCGGTGGCTTCGATCACCGTGCCGCCCGGTCTGAGTTTGCCTTCGGCTTCGGCGCGCTCGATCAAGCCAATGGCGGCGCGGTCTTTCACGCTGCCACCCGGGTTCAGGTATTCGAGCTTGGCGAAAATGTCGGCCGAGCCCGGAGGGGCCAGCCTCTTCATTTGCAGCATCGGCGTTTCGCCGACGAGTTTGGAAATATCGTCGCTAACGCGCAGGCGCGAATTTGTGGTTGTTAACGTCACCCTACAGAGTATGGAACGGGAAGGGGCAGCGTCAATCACCACTCGTCTCGGGTCTTCAGTTTCATCAAGCTGAGACACTAGCTCGTCTTGCCGGAACGCCCCGCGGCCTCGACGGTCGTAGTAGGATCGGCACCTTGCCACTTCACGTCGGCCGTCGGCCCGTAGGTCGCAGGCACCGGTTTTCCCAGCAAACGCAAGTAGACGGTCAGCTGCGTGCGGTGATGCGCGGTATGCAAGACGCGCCTCCAGAAGATCCAGATCCGTTCGCGGCGGGTATCAAAGAAAGGGACAACCGTCCGCCACCACTCTTCATCGCGCTCCGCCATGAATTCAAGTCGCGGCTGTGCAAGGTCGAGCATCCGCGCGTTGAAGCTCTTGACCACGAGCTGCTGCGGCAAGACGTGATCCGCCGCGACTTCCGGCAAGCCGAGAAACTCGGCAAAGAATCGCCGCTCCGACAGCAGTTGGTGCTTCATGATGTCCGCGACCGAACTGGAGTTCGGATGCGGGCGGTAGCCAAGATCAGAATCAACGAAGGTCGCCCAGACCGAAATGACTTTGTTGGTCTCGCTGGCATAGGTATCGAGGACGTGTTGCAGGAGGGCAACCCGAGAGCGCGGAACTTGCTCTTCGCGAATTGCCGAGAACGGATATTTCATAAATCAACGTGACTCTCGCTTACTGCGCTCCCGAAGCGGGCTCGGGTCCGGCGTAATATCCGCTTTTCGTACGGACGGTGAGTTTGCTACGGCTGTGCGAACGGGCATCCACTTTCACTTGACGATAGCCGCCTTGGGTTTTGGGCGTCGTCGGTTTGTATCCGATCGTGTACTGGCTGCGAATATCGTGGGCCACACTGCGGCTGATGGCGTCAACTTCGTCAAGTGTTTGGGGAAAGAACGCGATGCCGCCGGTTCTCTCCGACATCAGTTGGAGGGCGCGTCTGGCGTGCTTCGGATGTTCGTCCTTCTCCAGGATGCCGATGGCGTAAACCGTGGGTCCGCCATCGCCTTGCAAGCGCTCCACCGCTTTCTCGAGAGTTTCGCCGCTCTCATTGTCGTCTCCGTCGGTAACCACAAGAATGACTTTCTTTTCGCGCTTCGCTTCTTTTTTCAATTTTTCGGCGGAGGCTACGACCGCATCGTAAAGCGCGGTGCCGCCGCGCGCCTCGATTTTTTCCAGCCCCTCTTTCAGCTTATTGATATTGGAAGTGAAATCCTGATCGAGATAGAACTCGTCGTTGAAGTTTACGATGAACACCTCATCGTTGGGATTCGACGCGCGCACCAGATTCAGGGCCGCCGCGTTCACCTTTTGGCGCTTCTCTCGCATGGAACCGGAGTTATCGACGACGATGCCCATGGACACCGGAATGTCTTCATGGCGGAAGGAAGTGATGGTTTGGGGATGCCCATCCTCGAAGACGCTGAAATCACCCTTGTCGAGGCTGGTGACGATGCGCTGCTTGTCGTCGACCACCGTGGCGTGCAGCACAACTTCTTCCACTTCCTTGCGGAAAACAAATACGCCGCTGTCAGAATCCGGACTCTGGGCAGAGCTCGGGGAAACGTTCGGAGAGACGTTCGGGGAAACGTTCGGAGCCGTATTCGGAGTTGCGCCTTGTCCGGCGGAAACTGACGGAGGCGTGGCGCTGGGCGGCGCCGGCTGGGCCGAGGTTCCCTCTTGCGCTTTTACGCTGGCCAGGAACAGCGTCGTCAGAAGAAAGAAAACCAGTAGCGGAACATTATTCCGTCGGCGCATAGTAACCCGTCTTGGCGTAGACCCGGAGCGGCGGCAATCCTTTTGGCGGTAAGAGTTTCACTTTTATTTTACGCCATTTGCCATCGCGCACTGGATTCCTAGGACGGTATCCGATTACATATTGGTTGCGCAACTCGATACCAATTTTCGTGGAAACGTCCGCCAGGTCGTTCGGGTTATCAATGGTAAAAGCCCGGCCACCGGTCAGTTCGGTGACATCGCTGAGCAGGGCAGGTCCAAGCCGCTCTTCTTCGGTGGGGAAATAATGATCGTAGATGCCGATGGCATAGATTAGAATGTCGGCCTCTTTGACCATGGAACGGATCTCGTTCTCGGTATACCGGCTATGGTTGTCGCCGCCGTCAGAGATGATCAGCAAAGCCTTCTTCGGATATTTGGCCTGGCGCATTTTTGTCACACCGAGGTAGATGGCATCCAGCAGCGCCGTGCGGCCCCTGGGAACGCTGTAAATGAGCCGCCCCTGAATGTCATCCACCGAACTGGTGAAATCGGCGATCTCCTCCGGCTTATCCGCGAACGTGATCATGAAGAACTCGTCTTGCGGGTTCGCGGTCTTGAAGAACTCCACCACCGCCTCGCGCGCCCGCTCAATCTTGCTGCTCATGCTCCCGCTCATGTCAAAGATCACGCCGATCGACACCGGAGCATCTTCGCTGGAGAAAGTCTTGATCTCCTGCTGGTCTTTGCCTTCGTAAAGGTTGAAGTTCTCGCGGTCGAGGCCAGTGACCAGCCGGTTCAAGGGATCGGTGATGGTCACTGGCACCAGGACCATGTCCACGTCTACTTTGTAAGGCTTGGTGTGGGTCTTGAACGCCGGATCAATGTCGGGCTCTTTCGGAGCCGGCGGCGCAACGCGAGGCTGGATGTGGACATCTTCAGTTGAAGTCTGCGCAAGAAGCGAGAGCGAGCCGCACACAGCAACCACCAGAAGTACAACGAAGGAGAAGCGAGCCGAGAACTGTTTGCGGTACAGCATAGGCCCTGCCAAATCAGTGCGCATCCGCGCCTTGGAGGGTGAAGACCCGCGTCCCACAAGGCGGGCCACAAAGTCTCTACTGAGCCGGATAGTAGCACAGTCTCGAAAAAGTGTTGTCATCTTTTCGGGACGCGACCCTAAGATTGCAAGGCAGCCCGGAAGGTTGCTTCTGACGGTGCGCACTTTTTTTCTCTTCGGCTCTTTGAACCGACTCCGGGCCGCGACCAGATCGTCCCTGCTACAATTCTGCCTTCTCCTTATGGCCATTGTTTCCCCATTCCGAGCTTGGCGCTACGACCCTCAGCGCGTGCCGGTTCAACAGGTTGTGACCCAGCCCTACGACAAAATCACCCCCGCCATGCAGGAGCGGTACTACCAGGCCAGTCCTTATAATCTGGTGCGGATTATTCTCGGCAAACGCCTGCCAGATGATGGGGATACCGAGAACGTCTACACGCGGGCGGCGGCGTCCTTCCAGAACTGGCGCGAAACCGGCGTTTTGCGGCGCGACCCAGAGCCTTCGATCTACCGCTATTCGCAGACATTCAAGGTTCCGGGAAACACTCCGGGAAGTCAGGTGCAGGCCGAGCGCCGGGGCTTTATCGCCCTCGGGCGGATCGAGGAATATTCCGCGGGCGTCGTGTTCCGGCATGAGCAAACGCTGGCCAAGCCGAAAGCCGACCGCTTGCACCTGCTGCGCGCGAATCGAGCCCACTTTGGTCAACTGTTCATGCTCTACAGCGGGGCGGGCAAGGTGGATGCCGTGCTCGATGCAGTGGCAGCTCCAGAATCTATCTCCCGAAATCGAGGTCACCGACGAGTGCGACGTCGTTCACCGCGTCTGGAAGATCTCCGACCCCTCGGTCATTGCCACCGTGCAACAGCATATGCGGGATCGCAAGCTGATCATCGCCGACGGCCATCATCGCTACGAAACCGCTCTGACCTATCGCGACCAGCGCCGAGCCGAAGCCGAGACTGGGTCGGGCCTTCCCACTGCTTACGACTCGGTGATGATGACCTTCGTCGATATGAGCCGTCCCGGCCTGGTGATTCTGCCGACGCACCGGCTCGTGTTCGGCCTGCCGTCTTTTTCGGCTGCGCAATTTCAGGCGGAGGCGCAGAAGTTCTTCAACGTGGAAGAGGTCGATCCGGGAGTCGATGCGGCGCGCGCCACTGCGATTCTGCAGCAGGCAGGGCATGCAGGAACGGCATTGCTCGCGGTCACCGCCGACCGTGCATTTCTGCTGCATTCCCCGAAGGCGATTGGCACCAGCTTGTTCGGAAAGCTTTCTTTGCGCCAGCAAGCTCTGGACGTCGTGCAATTGCACAAGTGCCTGCTGGAAGGCGCTCTGAAGATCTCGGAGGACGCCATCCGCAATCAGGAGAACGTTTCGTATTGTCGAGAAGCCGCTGAAGCGTTGATGCAGGTGCGCAGCGGAAAGGCCCGGGCGGCATTCCTGATGAATGCGGTGCGCACGGAGCAGGTTCGCGATATCGCCTTTGCCGGCGAAGTGCTGCCCCAGAAGTCCACCGATTTCTACCCAAAGCTGCTGAGCGGGCTCACGATTTATGCGCTGGACTAGCAAGCGGCAGTTCGCAGTTCTCAGTTCTCAGTTTCCAGTACCACACTTCCTACTGAGAACTGCGAACTGGGAACTGAGAACCAAACTGAGAACCAGGATTCTGGCCATCCTGTTGGCCGTGATCATGCTTCTATGCGCGCTGCCTTCTGCGCTGCCTTCTGCGGATGACAAGCGCATCTCCGTCTATTCTCCCGTCGCCATCTACTCACTCCCGGTTCTGGAGCGCGCGGGCCATGAGTATGTCGGCTTGCTCGAGCTTCTGGAGCCGCTGGGCCGCGTCAGCAGCCAGTCGGACAGACAGCGCTGGAAGCTGCGCTATAACACAGTGGATGCCGAGTTTGTGGCGGGAAAGACGCGGGCCGTGATTCGCGGCCACGATTTTGATCTGACGGCTCCCTTCGTTATCGAAAACTCGCGCGGACTGGTCCCCATAAGTTCGCTGGGCACGCTGCTTCCGCGCTTCCTGGGAACGTCGGTGAATTTTCACGAAAGTGCGCGCCGCTTATTCGTCGGCGAGGTCGCCATACAAACCAGTTTCCGCCTGGACGCGAACAACCCGCCGCGCCTGCTGCTGAGTTTCACCGCTCCCGTGAATCCGACTCTCTCCACCGAACCGGGCAAGCTGCGCATGGTGTTCAGGCGGGACCCGGTCGTTTCCCCGGGAAGCGAATCGATTTCCTTTGACAACAGCGTCATCAAGCAAGCCACTTACTCCGAGGGCAACGGTGACGCCGAATTAGACGTCGCCGCAAACCAGCCACTGATGGCAAGCTTCAGCAACGACCGGAGGACGATCATCATTTCCGCTGTCCCGCAAACAGCTGCCGCGCCGAGTGTTGCCGGATCGCCGAGCAATGGATCGCAGAACAATGGGTCGCCGAATCCTGGGTCAGAAAATCCTGGACCGCTGAACAATGGATCGCCTAATAATGGTCCCGAAAATCCCGCGCAGGCCTCACCCGCTGCCGGCATCGCCGCCGGCAATAACGATGCTAATGCCAATCCCAACTTTCATCGCGTTCTCGCCGTGGTCGATCCCGCGCACGGCGGCGACGAACGGGGTGCGGCCTTGACCGATTCTCTGGTCGAGAAAGACGTCACCCTGGGATTTGCCCGCCTGCTGCGCCACGAACTGCAGATTCGAGGCTTCGCAGTTGTGATGCTGCGCGACGGTGATGGCACTCTAACTTTGGATCAGCGCGCCGCGGCCGCCAACGTTGCGCGCGCCGGAATCTACATCACCCTGCACGCCGATTCCGAGGGCAGCGGCGCGCGCGTCTTCACCGCGCTGCTTCCCGTGGAAGGACCGAGCAATGGAGTATTTCATCCCTGGAACGCGGCCCAGGCACAGGCCTTGCCCGTCAGCCGGATCGTGTCGGCCGCGATCCTGGTCGAGATGAAAAAGCGCGAATTCCCGGTAAGAGCATCTTCTGCCTCGTTGCGTCCGCTGAACAATGTCTCGATGCCTGCAGTCGCGGTGGAACTCGCTCCCGGAGCAGACGGCGTCGCCGACTTGACCTCGGCCAACTATCAACAACGAGCCGCGGCGGCCATTGCCGATGCCGTGGCTTCCGTCCGCGACCGCCTGATGGTGCAGCAATGAAGGTGCAACCATGATCCCGCGCCATCTCCTGATCGGAGTAGCCGCGCTCTTGCTGCTGGTCGTGTCGATGGGAATCTACCTTCGCCACATGCGGCGACAGGCGCGGGAATTTGATTCGCTTGCCGCCGAAGAGTTCCCCGTCGCTCCTCCAGCCAACGGCCCCACGGAAACGGTTACCTTATATGTGGCGGACGACACCGCTGGCACGCTGCGAGCGCGCTCGGCAAAGATTCCTCTTCCTGGAGGACGCCAGCAGCGAGCCGAAGAGTTGTTGCGCGCGCTGCTGCGCATCTACCAGCAACCCGGCGCTCCACATCCGCTGGCTCCGGCCGCGGACATCCGCAGCATCTTCCTGGTCGATCCCGGAGCAGCCGTCATCGATCTGAATGCGGCCTTCGCCGACCTGCATCGCTCCGGCGTTCTCAGCGAGCAGCTCACCGTGAATTCGCTAGTGGAGACGCTGGCTGTCAACGTTCCGGGGATTCAGCGGGTCAACATCCTGGTCGAAGGCAAGACTCGGGAGACGCTAGCCGGCCACGCAGACCTGACCGAAACTTTCGATGTGACTGCGGTCGAGCAGGCGGGCAGTCAGTAAGGCATTTCCGAGCTGAATCGGGGTTACCCCCCACCCCCCCTACCCCCCACCCCCCGACTAGGTCTATTAGAATTAACGGTTTAGCGGACTTGCCCCCGGCAAAGTATTCAAAAATAATGACTTATATGCAAAGTATTCAGGAATATGGAGTTAGGTTGTCAAACCTCTCAGCATTCCCACTCATCGCGCAGAAATTTTTAATATCTCTGTCCTTTAGAATCATTGGTTTAGGAGGAAATTACCGCCAAATCTTTGAGTTTTAAGGACTTATATGCAAAATATTCCGGAATAAGGACTTATCGCGTTTGAAGCCTCCAAAAATGGTTTTGGGGCAGCTTCGAGGGCCGTCTTTGTGGACGGACTTCGAAACTGCCCCAATCAGACTTTTATTGTCGCGCGAGGATGGGGCTAAAGTCAATGAAATTCGTTAGGTTTGGTTGGTCGCTAAGTCGTTGCGCTTTGCTTAGAAGGCCACTTAGAATAAAAGGCATGGAAGTCTCATTTGCGCCGGAGCTCGAAGCCAGGCTAAACCGGATCGCCTCGCAGGCGGGTAAAGCGCCGGACGAGGTCGTGCGCGAGTTCGTTGCGAGCTGCCTTGACCACGACGAATGGTTCAAGCAAGAGGTTGGCAAGGGCCTCGCTTCGCTCGATCAGGGCAAGAGCGTCTCCCACGAAGACGTGCGCCGCCAGATGGACCGAATCCTCGGTTCCTGATTGGGTTCCTGATGAAGATCGAGTGGTCGCCTGAAGCCGCGGCCGACTTTGCGGGAATAGTCGCGTACATCCACGAGCAGAATCCTTCCGCTGCTAATCGCGTTGCGCATACCATGTTCGATTCTGCAGCTTCGCTCGATTCATTTCCCAATCGTGGGAGGCCGGGCAGGGTTGGTGGTACTCGCGAACTCGTCTTAACGCCGCTACCATTCATCGTCGTCTATCGAGTCAAACGGAACGTTGTAGAAATCGCGAGAGTGCTACACGGATCACAGCGCTGGCCGTAGACTTCGGAAGTGGACACGCGCGGCATCCCACGTCTCGAAGTTCTCAGCAGCGTCCTATGATAATATCGTTCGCGCTTACGAAGATTTTTCGCCGTTGCGCCGCGATCTCCTTCTTCCGAAAGAGCAGTTCGGGGAGATCGATTCTGCCGTCCAGAACGAGCATCACATCGCCGCCATCCGCACAAATCATCCTTGGGCGGTTGCCTTCGATGTAACCCGATATAGCGTCTTCAGTGAACCCAGAAACAGCCAAGAAAAGGCCGAGTGTATTGTCGAGGCTTGAGCTAACGGCGCCGTCAAGATCGCGAAGCTCCCCGAGGTTAGACTTCGGCTTTTGCCACTTCGCCTCTAGTAGGAAGTTGTCCCGATCCAGTACGAAGGCCCCATCTATTTGCTCTCCCCGGCGCTTAAACGGGGAGTGTGGCGCAAGCTCAAAAAGCGCGAAGAGTTCGTTGAGGAGTTTCTCCAAGTCGTAACCACGTTCATGTTCATCGTTTTTGACTAAGAGTTTCAGGTACCGCTCTCTTAGACTGCCGAGTTTCTCCTGAAAGATTCTTCCCTTCTGCGCTTCTTCAATCCTGCGGCGCCGGGCATCGCGTTCCTCCTTCTCCGTAGCCTTTGCGGAGTCATGTTCGTCCGCAAGGCTGCGAAGATGTTCGAGTGCGCGTTCCGCCTCTTTCTTGAGCTTTTTTCCGTCGTTATATCGGAGCAGGTGGTCACAGTTCTTGTATCGGAGAGTTTCCCGCAAAATGAGCCTGAGCGCCCCTAGGCCTTCTTCGCTTGTGTTAAGCGTGTCAACGATTGGCGACAGGATGTGAAATTTGTACTGATTCCAATCCTGCGAATTGATTATTTTCTGATCGACGCCTGCGATGTTAAGCATCGTGCGCATTTGTGGGCGAGTCCAGAACACCTTAACAACCGCCTCCTTAAGCGCAGTTACAATATCGTGGCTAAAGTGCCCTGCCATAACTAACAATGATTGTCGCACGTCGGCCCCACAATACGAAGGCCGTATCTCTTGGACTAGGCTGGGCCCGCTCGGAGTAAGATGTCTGGACGGCCGCAGTAATGTCTGGAGGCGTCGACGACGGGAACTAACGAGCGACGCGGGAGGATTTACATGTCGCCTAGGCAACGCAAGAAGACCAAGGCAAGGGCGAAGACAGTTGCCCCTGGCAAGGGACCGCAAGTTCACAAAGACATATGCTTCATTATTTGCCCTTTCGGTGGGTGGAATGACAGCTATTGCGAGGAGATCTTCGGCCCGGCGGTTGAGTCGGCGGGTCTCGAACCAAAGAGAGCGGACGACCTATACCGCCCAAGCGCGATAGTCCATGATATCTGGGATTACGTGAAAAAATCCCGGGTGATGCTAGCGGAGCTGACGGGCAAGAACCCAAACGTTTTGTATGAACTCGGACTTGCCCATGCGACCGGCAAGCCCGTCATCATGGTTAGCCAATCGATGGACGACGTCCCCTTCGACCTGCGGTCGTTGCGGGTCATTATCTATGACGTGGAAAACCCCGACTGGAGTGCGATTCTCAGGAGCAGCGTAAAACAGGCGCTGCAGGAAGTGCTGAGTTCACCCGAGCTCGCCGTCCCGCCTGCGTTCTTGCATGTGCGCAAGGGAGGGAAACAGCCGTCAGTTAGCCCGATCAAGCGAAAGCTCCTAGAGCTTGAACAGCAGGTTGACCGGCTGCGATCTCAGGTTCGGAGTCCGTACGAGACCCGCATTCGCACCGAAGCTGAGGCGGAGGCGCGCCTTCGAAACTATCTTAGCCAGGGTATGCCGGCCGAGCTCGTGGTCAGGAAGCTGGTTGGCTCTGGGGTTCCGGCTGTCTGGGCCGAGAAGCGCCTCGAGGACTTTGGTCTTCGAAGGGTACGCGAACCGAAGAAGATCGAACAGCCTCAAGGAGGGCAACCTGCAATGCCCCAACCGGCCGAGGTTAAACCGCCCGAGGAAAAGAAGGCCACCTAATTACCCGGCGTGTCGGGCGCTGCGGCTTCAGCCCGAAGATATATCTCGAAGGACTTCTCCTAAGAAGACTTGTGGCGGGATCATCTCGACCTCCTGAATTCTCGACCTGTTCAGCACGCCGCGAGCCGGGGCATGGGGAGAACTCTCTGCTGCGTCCTTGCTGGACGAGAAGGGTGGGGGGGGCCTTCGACTCCGCCGGGGCTTCACTTCGTGAAGTCCCTGCTCCGCTCAGGATGCCACTGAATGAGGTTGGCTGGGTGCCCCGGTTTCCCGCCGGCTGTTAGAATTCCGTCGATGATCTTTCGCAGCGATAACCGCACTCCCGAGCAGGTTCGTCCCGTTAACATCGTTCCCGACTTCATCTCCACCGCGGAGGGATCGGCGCTGATTGAGATGGGCAACACGCGCGTCATCTGCACCGCTTCGGTTGAGGAGACGGTGCCTCCGTTCCTGCGCAATTCGGGCAAGGGATGGATTTCCGGCGAATACGGGATGCTGCCGCGCTCGACGCTGACGCGCACCGCGCGAGAATCCGCTAAGGGAAAACAAAGCGGACGCACGCAGGAAATTCAGCGCCTCATCGGACGCTCGCTGCGCGCGGTGGCGGATTTGAAGCGGCTGGGTGAACGCACCATCTGGATCGATTGCGACGTGATCCAAGCGGACGGAGGCACGCGAACGGCATCGATCACTGGAGCATTCGTCGCGCTGGGCCTGGCTTTGCAACGGCTGATCGATGCGGGAACGTTGAGTTCCGCGCCGATTAAGGATTTTGTGGCCGCCATCAGCGTCGGCATCGTGGACGGCGAAGTTCTTCTCGATCTTAATTACGAAGAAGACTCGCGCGCCGATGTGGACATGAACTTCGTCATGACCGCGGGCAATAAAATCGTCGAATTGCAGGCCACCGCCGAGCACCAGGTGTTCGACGACGCTCAACTGGCAAAGATGATGGCGATGGCGCGCCAGGGCATCCAGTCGCTGATCGCGAAGCAGCAGACTGTGCTGGGAACGCTGGCGCTGCGGCAGTAGGAGCCTTGTGAAGGTCGGGCGCTGCATCCTCTAACAGTTGTCATCCTGAGCGAAGCGAAGGACCTGCTGTTCGCCGCAAGAAGCAGGTCCTTCGCTTCGCTCAGGATGACAAAGGTTGGCCGGATGACAAAGTCTGGTGAATGCTTACGTTCTTGGCAGCGGCTGTGGTTTAGAATTATGGGTTGCTATTGCACTCATAGGAGGATTTATGAAACTTACCCCCGGCAAACTCGCCGGAATGAAGGCTGTATCCAATGAACGCGGCGTAATCGCCGCTGCCGCCATGGACCAGCGCGGCTCACTGCAGAAGTCTCTCGCCAAGGAAAAGGGCTCGGCGGTTTCTGACGCGATGATGGAGGAGTTCAAGATTCTGGTGAGCGAGGTGCTGACGCCACATGCCAGCGCCATCCTGCTCGATCCGGAATGGGGACTACCCGCTTCGAAGCGGCGCGCCAAGAACGCTGGTCTGCTACTCGCTTATGAAAAGACCGGCTACGACAAGACGGGACCGGGGCGGCTGGGCGATCTGCTCGATCATTGGTCGGCGCGCCGGCTGAAGGAAGCGGGCGCGGATTGCGTCAAGATTCTGCTTTACTACACGCCGTTTGATCCGAAAGACATTAACGACAAGAAGCACGCCTGGGTCGAGCGGCTGGGCGATGAGTGCCGCGCCAATGACATTCCGTTCTTTTTGGAGTTTGTCACTTACGAGGAAGGCGTGGACGAGAAGGGCTTCGACTTCGCTAAGAAGAAACCGAAAGCGGTCATCGAAAGCATGCGCGAATTCACTAAAGACCGCTATGGCGTCGACGTAATGAAGGTCGAAGTCCCGATCAACATGAAGTTTGTGGAAGGGACCAAATCGTACAAAGGTGAAAAGGCCTACTCGAAACAGGAAGCGATTAGATTCTTCCATGAGGCAGCGGCGGTCTCGACCAAGCCGTTCATCTATTTGTCGGCGGGCGTCAGCAATTCCGAGTTCACCGAGTCGCTGGAGCTGGCAGCCGAGTCGGGGGTGAAATTCAACGGCGTGCTCTGCGGACGCGCCACCTGGAAAGAAGGCATCCCCGTCTACGCGAAACACGGGGCGAATGCGTTCCGGAAGTGGCTGGAAGATGAAGGCGTGAAGAACATCAATAACGTGAACGATCGCCTGAAGGCCGCAACTTCGTGGCACTCGATCTACGGAGTGGAGCCGGCGCTGGCGCACGTGTAGATAAAGACCAGTAGCAGCGGGATGTCTTCTATTGTCATCCTGAGTGAAGCGAAGGACCTGTGCATTTTTGAGCAGCCTGGAACAGCAGGTCCTTCGCTTCGCTCAGGATGACAGTTCATTTGTGCCCGATTTGCAGAACACTATGCCGACAGCTGACCGCAAGACCGCATTGATCACTGGCGCCTCGTTCGGCATCGGAATGGAATTCGCCCGCATCTTCGCGCGCGAAGACTACAACCTTGTTCTCGTCGCCCGCAGCGCGGATAAACTCCGGCAACTCGCATCTGAACTGGAGAAATTGCACGGGACACGTTCGCTGATTTTGGCAGTCGACCTGACCGAACCTGGAGCTGCCGCGTATGTGCTGGATCAGACCACGCGGGCGGACATTCAAGTGGATGTGCTGGTCAACAACGCGGGATTCGGACAGTATGGTTTCTTTGCTGAAAATGACTTGGAAGAATGTCTGCGCCAGATCCAGCTCAACGTGACCACCCTCACCCACCTGACGCGGCTGTATCTCCCGGCGATGATTGAACGCAAGAGTGGACGCATACTGAATGTGGCGTCCACTGCGGCGTTTCAGCCGGGTCCGCTGATGGCCGTATATTTCGCGACCAAAGCTTACGTTCTGTATTTGTCGGAAGCGCTGGCTAACGAACTCGACGGATCAGGCGTCACCGTAACCTGCCTGTGCCCGGGCGCAACCGCCACGGAGTTTCACAAGCGCGCGAATGCAACCGGCCAGCGGCTGCTGAAGTTCGGTTCGATGGACGCGCGCGCTGTTGCCGAAGATGGTTATCGCGCACTGATGGATGGAAAACCCGTGGTGATTTCGGGATTTAAGAATTGGCTGTTGGCGCAGTCAGTGCGCTTTTCGCCACGCGGGCTGGTGACGGCCATTGCCCGGAAAATGCAGGAAGAGTAGGCCGCTGACGGAGCGGCGGGTACCCAGCCGTCTGGACGAATGCGACCGAAGGGATGGTGCACACAGAGACGCGGCGAGCCGCGTCTCTACAGAGGACGCGTTCATGGTGACTTGCGGCCTTCTAGCGCGGCTTGCACTCGGCTGTGTTTCCGGCTGTAGGTGAAATAGACGACCAACCCGATGATCAGCCAGATAATCAAGCGCGCCCAGTTCCAAATGCCGAGTTTGTACATCATGTAGCCGTTGAACAGGATGCCCATGATCGGCACAAACGGCACCCACGGCGTCCGGAAGGGACGAGGTTGGCCGGGGTTGGTTCGGCGCAAGGCCATGACCGCGATGCATACAATCACGAATGCCAACAGCGTTCCAATATTGACCATTTGTCCGATAATTGCGATGGGCGTCAGACTGCCCACGATCGCGGCCAGCAGGCCGACTAGCATGGTGTTTTTCCATGGCGTCCGGAATCGCTCGTGAACATCGGCAAAGAATTTCTTGGGCAACAGGCCGTCGTTGGCCATCGAATACAACACGCGAGTCTGCCCCAAAAGCATAACGAGCATCACGCTGGTGAGCCCGGCCAGCGCTCCCAGCGTAATGATGTTGGATGCACCGGTAAGGCCGCGATCCAGGAAAGCGCGAGCCAGGGGCGCTTCGATGTTGACGTCTCGCCAGGGAACCATGCCGGTGAGAACGGCCGCGACCGCGATATACAAGACGGTGCAGACAAGGAGCGAAGCAATGATGCCAATGGGAAGATCGCGTTGCGGATTCTTCGCCTCCTGAGCGGTCGTGGAAACGGCGTCGAATCCGATGTAAGCGAAGAAGATGTAGGCGGCTCCAGCGCCGATTCCGGAAAATCCGAAAGGCGCGAAAGTCGCCCAGTCCGATCCCCAGTTGACGGCGTGGACATAGTGGATTCCCAGCGCGATTACAAAGAGAACAACCGCAACTTTAATGGTAACGATGGTGGCGTTGAAGCGGGCGCTCTCCTTGATGCCTATAACGAGAATCGCCGTGATCACCAGCGCGATGATGAAGGCTGGTACGTTTAACCCGATTTCATAGCCGAACAGATGGGGCGCATTCAACAGAGTGTGCGCTCTCAGTAACAGCTCGGGCGATTGCGCGTCCATGATCGCCGACTTTTTTGCGAGAAATGCTTGCGTGCCAGCCACCAGCGTGGGATCGGCGAGCTGCGCCATCTGGCGCGCGACGATGTCTTCCGCTGTGTGGAGGCCGGTCCAGTGATCGTAGGCCAGCCATAACGGCATTCTGATATGGAAAATGTTGAGCAGTTCGATGAAATGGTTCGACCAGCCGGAGGACACCGTGCTGGCGCCCATGGCATATTCGAGCGTGAGGTCCCAGCCGATGATCCAGGCAAAGATCTCGCCCAGCGTCGCGTAGGCGTAGGTGTAGGCGCTGCCCGCCAATGGGATCATGGCGGCAAATTCCGCGTAGCACAGAGCCGCAAAAGTGCAACCTAACCCGGAGAGTATGAAAGAGAGCATCAGTCCGGGCCCCGCGTAGTGAGCACCCAAGCCGGAGAGCACGAAGATTCCGGCTCCAATCACCGCGCCGACGCCGAGCGCCGTCAGCTGAAATACGCCCAGCGTGCGTTTCAAACTATGCGAGCCGGTTTCTCGCGCCTCTTCCATCAGCAACTCGAGCGGCTTTTTCGCAAAGAGGTCAGTCATCAGTAGCGTCTCTCCTGTCTTCCTGTGATGAAACTCCGGCAGCCAAAGGCCAGCGCCTAAAGGCGCATCCGTAAAAACGCTCACTTACGGTATGCCTGAAGGCATACCCTGATACAAACCGCACTGGCGACGCGGTCTGCTAAGCCGTCTGGGATCGCGGGCGCCAGATGTAGTACACCGGGATGCCCAGCAGCACGATGAACAATCCCGGCCAAGTGTATTGCGGCTTGTAGCGTAACAGTACAACGTCGATAAACAAAGCCATCACGATATAAATTGCGGGCAAGACCGGGTATCCGATGGCCTTGTACGGACGCTCAGCCTCGGGATGGGTTCGGCGCAAGACGAAAAGTCCGAAGATGGTGAGTACGTAAAAAACCAGCACCGCAAAAATAATGTAATCCAGAAGCTGGCCGTAACTGCCGGAGATGCAGAGGACGCACGTCCAGACCATCTGCACCATCAGCGAAACCGCGGGCGTCTTGTAGCCGGGATGCAAGCGGGCGACGCTGCGAAAAAAGAGGCCGTCCTTCGCCATGGCGTAGTAGACGCGGGCTCCGGAGAGAATCAGGCCATTGCAGCAACCGAAACCGGAAATCATGATGGCGACGGCCATGAGCGCGCCGCCGGCGGAACCGAACATCTGGGTCATGACCGCGGTGGCTACGCGGTCCTCGCGGGCGTACTGGATACCGCGTTCGAGCAGGGTCGTCCCGGTGGGACTGCCCACCAGCGGCAGCGCACCCAGATAAATAAAGTTGCACCCGATATAGAGCGCGATCACCACGCCGGTGCCGAGCGCCAGCGACAAGGGAAGATTCCGGCTGGGATTTTTCACCTCTCCGGCGGTGAAGGTAACGTTGTTCCAGGCATCGGCGGAAAATAGCGATCCGACTTGCGCGATCGCCAGCACGGTGAGGGTCGAGACCAATACGCTTGCTCCCATGCCTCCGCCGACGTCATGCAAAGTGCCGAGGCCGGCGTTGTGCCAGAAGTTGGCGCCGAAATTCGCGGCCACAGCCTGCGCGTTCCGGCCTAGAAATACTCCGAAGAGGACCAAGCCGAGCAGTGCCGAGACTTTTGCGGTGGTGAAAATGTTCTGGATGAAAGCGCCCGTCTTGACGCCGAAAATATTGATGATGGAGAGCGCTACCACGACCAGGATGGCGACAAAGTTCTGCGTGTTCAGTCCGACATCCATGCCACCTAGCATCATGGGGCCGACCGCGAACTTCGGGACTTTCCACAGGTGGACGATCCAATGAGTGGAGGAGACTGCGGGCCAGAAGATGCCGAGGAATTTGCCGAAGGCTACGCCCACGGCGGCGATCGTGCCCGTCTGAATCACGAGAAACAGAGTCCAGCCGTAAAGAAAACCCCAGAGTGGGCCGAGCGACTCGCGCAGGTAAACGTATTGCCCGCCGGCCCGCGGCATCATGGCTGCGAGTTCGCCGTAGGTGAGTGCGCCGACGATGGTCAGGAAGCCGGTGACGAGCCATGCGCCGATGAGCAACGCCGGCGAGGTTACCTCACGAGAAATTTCGGCGGAGACTATGAAGATGCCGGAGCCGATCATGGAGCCCATTACCAGCATGGTCGCGCTGGTCAGGCCTAGGGCTTTGACTAGCTCTTTATCCTGATGGGTGTGGCGTTCCCAATCGCTGACGCTCACGGGAACTGGGGGTGGAACGCTTGTGCTCACGAACCTCCTAGGTATCCTCTGAAGAAGTTATTTCTTGGCCGCAGGCTGACCTCAGCGGCTAAAGCCGTTCAAACGAGCCGGTTACCGCAGCGCTGAAGCGCTGCGCCACCCAGAATCCAATGCCACCCGAGAGCTTTTCAACTTTGGTTTTTCAACTTTACCCTAGAACCCTCAAAAATTCCTCTGCTGATTTGCGGGGATCCCGTAACAAGTCGGATATCACCGCCACGGCGTCGGCTCCGGCCTCGATGACGGAAGGGGCGTTGGCGCGGGTAATGCCGCCGATCGCTACCAGAGGCTTGCGCGTCAATTCCCTTGCCCGACGGACGCCTGCGAGTCCTACGACTGGGTCGGGATTGGCCTTGCTGGTGGTCCCAAAGACGGGGCCGATGGCGAGATAGTCGGCGGATGTTCTATCAGCTTCTGATAGCTGCTCGGGATTGTGGGTCGATACTCCGAGGCAGCGAGTGGGCCCGATAATGCGGCGTGCGGATTCGGGAGAGAGGTCATCCTGCCCAATGTGCAGGCCGTCGAAACCAGCCGCGAGGCAGAGGTCGGCGCGGTCGTTCATGATCAGGCTGATTTTTGTTCCGAGGCGCGCCCTGAGTTCGCGCGCTTGGTCGAGCATCTGCCGGGCGCTGCCGGACTTGTTGCGGTACTGCAGCAGGGTGCAGCCGGCGGCAGCGAATTCCTCCGCAGTGAAAAGCATTCTGGCGGCATCAGGAAAACATGCAGCGTCGAGAATCGGGTAGAGTCGCGGTAGTTGCAACATGGGTTCAACTTTAGATACGACGCTTGCCGCGTCTCTACGAATATGTCGTCAGCCTGCGGGTTGTTTTTTCGCCAGGAATCTCTCGATGAATCCGGTATCGAAATTGCCTGCTCGGAAATCCGGGTCAGCCAGAATTCTGCGGTGCAGCGGAATTGTCGTGTAGATTCCCTCCACGATAAACATCTCCAGAGCACGGCTCATGCGCGAGATAGCCTCGCTGCGATCCTTGCCACGCACCACCAACTTCGCGATCAGCGAATCATAATAAGGAGGAATCGTGCCTTCGGCATAAGCCGCGGTGTCGATGCGCACGCCTGTTCCTCCCGGCGGGTTGAACGTGGTGATCTTGCCCGCCGACGGCGTGAACTTCTCCGGATGCTCGGCATTGATGCGGCATTCGATGGCGTGTCCGCGATGCACGATGGGACCGTGCAACACATCGACCAGCTTTTCGCCCGCGGCGATCATGATCTGACTCTTGACCAGGTCCACGTCGGTGACCATTTCGGTGACCGGATGCTCCACCTGGATGCGCGTGTTCATCTCGATGAAGTAGAGGCGGCGCTCCTGGTCCATGAGGAATTCGATGGTGCCGGCATTGTGATAACCGACCTGGCTGAGCGTTTTGCTGATGGCGTCTCCGGTTTCCTTGCGCAGTTCGGGCGTCATGCGCACCGAGGGCGACTCTTCGAGCAGTTTCTGGTGGCGGCGCTGTATCGAGCACTCGCGTTCGCCCAGGCTGATCACGTTACCGTGCTCGTCGCCCAGAACCTGGAACTCGATGTGGCGCGGGTTCTCGACATAGCGTTCCAGGTAAAGGTCGCCGTTGCCGAAGGCACCGGCGGCTTCCGACTGCGCCTGGCGGTAGAGCGCGGGCAATTCATCTTCGTTGCGCACAATGCGCATGCCCCGCCCGCCGCCGCCGGCGGTGGCTTTTACGATGACGGGAAAGCCGATTTGCCGCGCCCATTCGCGCGCTTCCTCAGCAGAAGCGACCACGCCGTCGGAGCCGGGGACGATCGGCACTCCATGTTGTTTCATGGCGGCGCGTGCTTTCTCTTTTTCGCCCATCAGCCGGATGACGTCGGGAGGGGGCCCGATGAACTTGATGTGACAGGCTTCGCAGACTTCCGCGAAATTGGCGTTTTCTGAAAGCAGGCCGTAGCCGGGATGGATGGCATCGACGTTGGCGATCTCGGCCGCGCTGATGACGGCGGGGATGTTCAGATAACTCTGTGCCAGCTGCGGCGGGCCAATGCAAATCGCTTCATCGGCAAAGCGCACGTGGAGCGAATTCCGGTCCGCCTCGCTGTAGATCGCCACCGAGCGGATGCCGAGTTCCTTGCATGCGCAAATGACGCGCAAGGCTATTTCGCCGCGATTCGCTACCAGAATCTTCTTAAACATGATGTGAAAGCTCTCAGCTGTCAGCTGTCAGCTGTCAGCTCTCGGCTCTCAGGAAAATCACCTGACTGCACAGCACTGGATTTTCCCTGAGGGCTGCGAACTGGAGAACTGAGAGCTTATTTCTTGGGCCGGACGGCGAACAGTTCCTGGCCGTACTCGATGGGCTGGCCGTTGGCGATGAGCTTCTTGACCAACTCCCCGGCCACGTCGCATTCGATTTCGTTCATCAGCTTCATCGCTTCAACAATGCACAAAACCTGGCCTACTTCCAACGCATCGCCGACTTTGACGAAGGGCGGAGACCCGGGCGAGGGCGACTCGTAAAAGGTGCCCACGATCGGCGACCGCACAATGTGCAAGCCTTCCTCAGGTTGAGGCGCACCGGCGTTAGCGGCCAGATCGATCCGGCTGGACGCGGGTCCGGAAGCCGGGACCGGCGCTGGATGAACCGCGATATAGCGGGAGTCTGGCAACGCTGCCGGCAACGGTTCGGCTCCGCGCTTGATCTTCACCTTGACATCGCCGCGCTCCAATTCAAATTCGGCAATGTCCTTCTCGATTAAGAACTCGATGAGTTCTTTCAGCTCTTTTTGATTCATGGATGAGGGCGGGTTCCGTGTTCTTTGTGTGGCGGGGCAAGCCCCGCCACCACACGATGCTAAATCACACGCTGCTAAATAATAATTAGTTCTTTGTCCGTCGGCGTTAGCACTTCGCAGCCCGAAGGGGTAACCGCCACGACGTCTTCGATCCGCACACCGCATTGCCCGGGAACATATACGCCCGGCTCAATCGTAATGACCATTCCCGGCTCCAGTTTCTGGGTTTGTCCTGCCGCCAGCCGGGGTGCCTCGTGTATCTCCAATCCTAAACCATGCCCGGTCGAATGGGTGAAATACCGGGCCAGTTTCCGCTTGCGAAGCACACGCCGCGCCGCGGCATCGATTTCGGCAGCGGCCACTCCCGGGCGAACGGCCGCGATGGCGGCCTGCTGCGCTTCCAGAACGGCTTCGTACAGCTGTCGAGCTTCTGCCGACGGCCGGCCGACGTGTACAGTTCGCGTGCGATCCGAACAATAACCGGCGAGTATAACACCAAAATCGCACACCACGAACCCGCGCCGGGGAATGCGGGCGCTGGAGGCCCGGCCATGCACGATTGCCGAGCGAGTTCCGGAAGCTAGGATGGTGGGGAAGGACATTCCTTCGGCTCCAGCGCGACGAGCCTGGTATTCCATGGCGCCGGCGACTTCGGCCTCACTTACACCCGGCCGAATTTTCTTGCGTGCTATGGGGAAGAGACTGGCACCGAGTTCAACCGCCCGCCGGATCAGCAGGATCTCGGCAGCGTCCTTCACCGTTCGGGCACGCTCGATTAGCGGCGGCGCGGGCCGGAGGCGGGCTTTTGTCCTCCCTGTCATCCTCCCTCTCAGCAAAGACGCTAAGCGGTCGCGCATGGCGGCGGTAATGGATTCCGGTTCGATGCCTATCGATACTCGCGCCAAAGATGCCGGCGTTGAACGTCGTTTGTGCGCGATCAGCCAGTCCGCAGCCGCCAGCAGCGGGGACTTCTGCGCGATGACAATGCTCACCTTATTGACGTTTGCGCCGTCGACCTCTTCTTTTGCCTGGGTGCGGTAACGGCCGTCGGTAAAAAGGATGGGGCCACGATCTGCGACCAGCAAAGCCCCGGCGCTGCCGGTAAAGCCACACAGATAGCGGATATTCGGAAGATGCGTCACCAGCAGCGAGTCGAGATGGTTCTCATCGAGTCCAGAGCGAAGGCGACTGAGGCGGCCAGAGTGGTCCATGGGAGGAGTGTAGCAAGAAGCAGGTGTCAGGCCTCAGGTGTCAGGTCTCAGGAAACCCAAGTTTCAAACAATGCGATGTAAGGACATTCTCTGGAGCCGCAGAGGATTTTCCTGAGACCTGACACCTGCGGCTCAAAAGCGAAGCCGCCGGACTCTCGGCGGGTTCTCCGAGAAAGCCGGCGGCTTTTGCTGTTTTTAACTTCGCGCTTACGTCTGAATGATGCGCGGAGTAATGAAGAAAATCAGTTCCTGACTGGTAGTGTTCACGGTGCGATGCTTGAACAGGTTGCCAAGGTACGGGATATCCCCGAGCAAAGGCACCTGCGATATGGCCAGCGAGTTCTGGGTCTGGATCACGCCGCCAATCACCACCGTCCCGCCATCCGTCACCAGCACTTGCGTGGTGGCCTGCTGGGTGATCAAGGCTGGGTTGTTGTTGAGGTCTTCGTGGCTGTAGTCAGGCAAGGTGTTTTCCACATCCACGTTGAGGAAGATGGTTCCTTCGGACGTAATCTGCGGAGTCACCGTCAGGCGCAGGAAAGCGTCCACGTAGGTAGTGGTCGGAGGAGCGCCTAACGAGGCTGCGGTCATGATCGGTATTTTCACGCCCTGTTTCACCACCGCCTGAATGTTGTTCTGGGTGACGATACGCGGACGGGAGAGAACTTTCAGCAACCCGCGCGATTCGGCCATGGTAAGAATCATGTCGATCCGCATGTTGTTGGTGGCGTTGATAAACGACAGACCGCTGCTTGGTCCGGTTACGCCCAGGTTTGAAAACAACGGAATCGTAGTCCCGCTCGAAGGAGTGCCGTTGACGAGGTACAACGGATTGTTTACATAAGGACCGACGATGATCGGCGAAGCCCCCGTGCCTCCAGCGCCGGGTGCGCCGCCAACCGCGCTGGTGCCGTTGCCCCAGCCCATGCCGAGCTGCACGCCGATGTCGCGAGCGAAGCTGCGGGTAGCCGCCACGACGCGAGCTTCAATTTCAACTTCCTGCGTCTTGCGGTCCATCTGCTGGATGATGCGGTCAATCTGCGGCAGAACGGATGGAATGTCGTTGACGATGATCGCGTTGGTGCGTTCGTCGGCAACAATGTCGCCCCGCTGACTCAGGAATTTCTTGACCGGCTGTAACAGGTCCCTGGCGTGGGCGTAGCTGAGGAAGCGGGTAATGCTGACTTTATCGACCGCGAGCGCCTCGGCATCGATCTGGGCGCGCCGGTTCTCGGCTTCCTTCTTCAACGTTTCCACAGTGGCGATGCGCAGGACATTGCCGTCCAGCTGGCGGGACAGATCGTTGTTCTTGAGCACGATGTCCAGCGCCTGATCCCAGGGCACGTCATCGAGCACGATGGTCAGATTGCCATGGACCAGCGGATCGAGCACGACGTTCAGACCGCTGATCTCGTGAATCAGACGGAAGAAATCCTTAAGATCCACATCCTTAAGATTGACCGAGATGGGCTCGCCTGTGTACTTGGCGCCCTTCTCAGCCGGCTTCTGCTCCAGTTGGACCTTCTGCTCGGCAGCCAGATTGACAGCAGGCTGGATGGCCGGAGCGTTGGCGGTAGCGTTAGCGCCAGATTGTGCGAGGGCGGCATTGGTACTGGTAGCGACCAGTTCCGACGCCGTCTTGTCGGCAAACCGATTCGCCGCTTCCTCAGCCTTCACGGCCGGCTGCACCGTGTACTTGGGCTCGACGAGAGCAAAGTTCACCGGTGACTGGGGGTTCTCAGCCACGGCCGGAGCTTGCGCCACCGGAGCCGAAGTTACGGGAGCCGAAGCCAGCACCAGTTGGGGCGCTGCGCTCGCGGGCACCGATCTCACGGCCGGCGCGGGTTGGCGATGGGCCGTCACCGCGTCGTGGATCGTGAGAACGAAGCTGCCGTCCGGGCCCGCCGCTAACTCATGCTGCCGGCTGTTGGCAAGATCAAAGACCACGCGCGTGGTGGGCGGAGTCCGCCCGTCCATGCCAACGCGGACGTCTTTCACGCCATCGCTGCCAACGCTGATGCGGCTCTGCGCCGTGGCCATCACGGTGTTGGGAAAGTCGACGACGATGCGCGCCGGAGAATCGAGTGTCGTTACTTTGGGCGCCAGGGCACCCTTAGCTTTGAACTCGACCCGCAATCCGTCCTGGCCGCGAGTGACCTCGAGCCTCTGCAACGCAGCGCCCGTTTCTTTGGCCACCCCCGTGCTCGTCGTGTCAGCCGCGGCTGCGATCATTATGAACGCCAGCAGCGGAACCAAGATGCCCAGCAGTTGCTTTCGCATTTCCCTATCCCCCCATGCGAGGCCGTTTCGCCTCCATGTGTTTCCTAGAAAGTCTTTCTTCGAAGTCCTGTCTCCAGGCCTACACAGCCGGAGTCGTAATTTTCTTCACTACTTCCCGTGTAAACGTCTTACCCAACCGGTCCTGCAAAGTTTCCTGGAAAACGATGGAGTCGCCCGTGATTTTCACCACGTAGCCGTTGAATACCGGATCGTTCTCCCGCAGAAAATACGCTTTGTTCATGCTGTTGCTGACCACGGCGATGAAGCCGCTTTCCGCATGTACCACACCACGCAGGTTGATGGCGCCAATTTCCAGACACTTCTTGCCAGTGCTGCAGCCCGAACCGCCCGTGTGACTGACTACCGGACTGATGAAAGGATCTCGTCTTCCGTTCGCGTTGTACTTAGTGTCGGGCGAAACCTGCTGCTCACTCGGCTCGCTCTGGCTTTCTATGCTTGCCGAAGCGCCATTGCCGGCTACGGCAACGGCCGCCGGCGAATTCTCTTGCGGAGTCACGGCGGTTGGCGCCGGCACGCTCACCAGGACTGCCCCAGCCCGTCTCGGGCCGCCCCTTCTTTTTGCAACTGCTGAACTCGGACCCGCGTGCCCTGAAGAAGACTTCGCCACCGCTCCACTCGACTGGGCCCGAGCATGCGCGGGGCTGGTGGCCACGGGCGCTGCCTGACGAAGCGCTTCATTCGAAGCGGCCGTGGCGTTGTTGCTCACGGCGTTCATGGTGTCGCGCGCGTTCTGGATAATTCTCGGACTCTGGGCCGAGGCCAAACCCGAGGCCAGCACGGAAACCAGAATTACCGCCGCTACGGTGATCGCCGGCTTCGGCTTCGGCTTTGTCTCTGTCTTTATCATGATCATGATCCTGCCCTCCTACTTCTTCACCGGTGGCGCGGGTTTGCTGGCCGGCGCTACCGCCGGATCCAGGTCGTGACTGAAATAGGTCGTGGTCAGGCACGTGGCCACAACACTCTCACTGGGCGCGTACTGGTAGGTATGCTTCGCGCCCGCAGCGTTCGGCTTGCGGGTGGTCGCCACCAGCAGGTTCGAAACATTTACGATGCGCTCCACTTTGCCCAGCCGGTCGAAGAACCCGAGCATCGAGTAGTAGGGACCATCAAACTCCACCTCGAACGGCACTTCGGTGTAAAACTCTTTGTTAACGTATGGCTTGGCGGTATAGCGGCGGATTTCCACTCCCGACTTGCGCGCTTCTCCGCTCACCATGCGCATGAAGTTATCCACTTCTTTTTCATCGGGCACGATGCGCCGCTCGATTTCGAGCTGCTGTTTCAAGCTGGCCAGTTGGCGCTCGATGTCGGCCAGCTTCGGCCGATAGGCTTGGAGTTCAGCGTTCTCACGCAGTTTGGCCTGCAGCTTGACCTGGGCCGCCGCGTTTTGATCGCGCTGCGACTTGAAGATCGTGTAATAGAGGGCACCCGTGCCCACTACCGCCGCCAGCAGCAGGACTCCCAACAACTTCACCCCTGTTAATTCGCCAAGATTCATAGTCGGTTCCGCCTTTACGACTTCGCCTTTTCAGTCGCCTTTTCGGTCGCCTTTTCGCAGGTCAGCGTGAATTGAAATGCCTGCATGTCCTTTACGCTTTCGTCCTGAAAACTTTCCTTGATCTCGATGTTCTTGAAGAAACCGGTCTTCTGCAGATTGGAAATCAAGTTGGCGACGGCATCGCTCGACAGCGCCGTGCCGTCAATGGCCACGTTCGGACCCAGGTCCTGCATGCTGTTCAACCAGACCGCTTCGGTGCCGTTCACCGTATCCGCGATCATGGACAGCAGGTTGACCGGGCCGGTTTGGTTCGAGCGCAGCTGGTCGATGACATCCACGCGGCGTTTATAGGCCTCGGCTTGCTTCTGCCGCGCGAGGTACTTAACCTTGATGTCGGCGAGTTCGCGATTTTTCTGCTCGGCCACCCGGGCTTGCACCTCGATCGATTTCTTCTCCCGATCGAGCTGGTACCAGTACGCGCCATTGATCGCGCCCGCAATCAGCAGCACGGCTGCGACTTGGACAATGGGCCCGCCCAGGTTGCCAAACTCGAAGCTTGGCATGCTGAAGGCGGGGCCTTTCTTGCCTTTCGGTTTCGGAGAACCCAGCAGGTTGATTCGGATCATAGCTTTTCAAAGCTCCTCAGGGCCAAACCCACGGCCACTGCCAACTGGCCGGCGTTCTGTTCGACCAGCTCCGCCCCGGCACCTTCCGCCGGAGCCAGCACTCTTTGAAACGGGTTGAACAACTCGACCGGCATCGAGAACTCCTGGCGCAGCGCTTCCACCAGGCCGGGAACCTTGGCCGAACCGCCGGCCAGATAAATCTTCTCGATGTGCTCGCCCGCGGCGCTGGCGCGGAAGAAGTCGAAAGTCTTTTGAATTTCCAGCACAATAATTTCTGTGACCTGCTGCAGGATGGGCGTCTTAGCGTCGTCCTGCACGGTGCCCACCTTGTGCCCCAGCTTGAGCGATTCAGCGTCATCGAAACTGAGATCCAGTTCCTTCTGCAGCGAATCGGTGTACTGATGTCCGCCCACTGAGACGTCGCGCGGGAACAGCGGGGTCGTGCCCTTGACGATGTTGATGTTCATCACGCTCGCACCCAGGTTGAGCAATGCCACCACCTGCGTCGGCGCCGGCTCATAGTTGTACTCGTAGCAATTCTGCAGAGCGAGCGCATCGATATCCACAATAGCCGGAGTGCGGCCGGCCATCGAGAGTACGTTGGTGTAGTTGAGAATCTTGTCTTTCTTGACAGCCACCAGCAGCACATCCATCTGCGGGCTGGTCGCGTCGTCGGAAAGAATCTGGTAGTCGAGGTTCACATCCGCGAGATCGAACGGAATGTGCTGCGCGGCTTCCTTCTGAATGGTCTCGGCCAGCTCCTGATCGCTCATCGAGGGCAGCGAAATTTTCTTCACGATCACGGAGTGTCCGCTGACCGCCGTGGCCACCAGCTTCGACTTGATCTGAGTGTCGGTGAACAGCTTGGCGATGGCGCTGGAAACCGTACCCGAGTCGACGATCATGGAATCGACCACGATGTCGGGCGCGATCGGCTCCAGTCCAAGGTGCGCCACTTCGATTCCAGCGCGTGTCCTCCTGAGCTCGACGGCCTTGATGCTCGAAGAGCCCACATCCAGACCTACTATCGTTTTCGATCCCATGCCAAACATGTGCCCGCCCTTCTCGTACCGAAGTTCGCTTACAGAGTTCCGGCAGCTTTGCCGGCTGCCTTGATTTTCCTTTTGCCCTGCGATTCCGTTTCCATCGACTTCTCTTCCATCCACTGATCCAGCTTCGATTTTTTGAAGCGCCAGCGATTGCCCAACTTGAACGCCGGAATCTTTTGTTCGTTCACGTACTTGTACAGCGTGTCCGGACTCACTCCCAGATACTGCGAAGCTTGGCGAATGTTCATTACTTCTCGCGAGTCGGCCATAACCCTTTCCCTCTCCCACCGAATCCCACCCTCAGCCTCGCCTTTTGTTTCCGGCTACGCTGAGGAAATTGGGAGAACCAAGGCCTCGATTCAAACGCGTTCGAGTGTATTTTGGTGTGCTGAGCATATCCCAACCGGAAGAGAGGGCCTCTCCAAGTGAATCTCACGGTTTTGTTGGGTTTTATGGGGGTTTTCTGGATTTCACAAAAAGTGGACTTGCAGTACTTGTCTACATATTGTGCCTATCGTCTCATGGATAGCTACAGGTAGTAGCTTGTGCGCAGGTACAGCACAGGTCACCCGAATTGCGGTAACTAAGGTACTAGAGACGGTACGGAAGTACTGGCACGGGCGCGCAAAGCGCTGAAAATACGGCAACTCACTTCCCAGCTTTAACGAAAAAATCGCTGTGATTCTGGTTTCGCTCCGCGCTCGATTTCCGAGCATTGCGGCGTGCTCCGATCACCCGCACTGCGTGAGCCTCGTCACTTTTTGTTTGAAAAGATTTCTGTAGGCTGATCTGTCTTCAAATCGCAAAGTCTGAATCGCAAAGTCAAAGTAAGGAGCACTCATGAAACTACTGGTAATCGGTTCCGGCATGATGGGTTCAGCGGCTGCCTATGATATGGCGCGCCAGGAACACGTCGACTCCGTCACTCTCGCCGACAGCGACCTCAAGCGCGCCAAAGAGGTAGCGGCGCGCGTCAACCGCATCACCGCCGGCAAGAAAGTCCGCGCCGTCGGGCTCGACGCTTCCAAAGAAAAAGAAGCCGCTCGCCTTATGAAAGGCCACGATGGCGCGCTTTCCGCGGTTCCTTACCGTCTGAACTTCGGCCTGGCAAAAGCCGCCATCGGCGCGGGATGCCATTTCGCCGATCTCGGGGGCAACAACACCGCGGTGCGGCAGGAGTTGGCGCTAGGCAAACAAGCTGAAAAACGCGGCATTGGCATCGCTCCCGATTGCGGTCTCTCTCCCGGCATGGCATCGATTCTGGGTGGCGAACTGGTTCGCCGCCTCGACGGACGCGCCGACGCGCTCAGGCTCTACGTCGGAGGCCTGCCTGAGAAACCCATGCCTCCATTTCACTATCAGCTGGTGTTTTCCGTCGAAGGATTGATTAACGAATACGTCGAACCAGCGCGCATCCTGCGCAAAGGCAAACTGATCACCATCGATCCGCTCACCGAACCTGAACCGTTCCATATGGACGGTTTCGCGCCGCTGGTGGCCTTTCAAACTTCCGGCGGAACTTCCACCTTGCCCGAGACCTTCGAGGGAAGAGTGGGTGAGTGCTTTGAGAAAACTCTGCGCTATCCCGGCCATTACGATCTGCTCTGCGAACTGAAGGACCTGGGATTGTTTTCGAACGAGAAAATGCGGGTTGGCAGCGTGGAAGTTTCGCCGCGCGCGCTTTTGTCAAAAGTGTTTGAAGGGAAATTTGCCGGCAAGGGGCCGGACGTCTGCATCATGCGCATTGAAGCGCACGAGTCGGTCAAAGCTCCTGGAGTCCGCGGCTTGCTCGGCGGAAAACTCAAAGGCCGGGTCGCCAGCTTCACCATGGTTGACCACTACGATCCCAAGAGCGACATGAGCGCCATGATGCGGACGACCGCCTTCCCGGCGTCCATCGTCCTGCAGATGATGTGTTCGGGCGCGATCAGCAAGCATGGAGCAGTTTTGCAGGAACGGGATGTCCCCGCGGAAACCTTCCTTGAAGAAATCGAGCGGCGGGGGATCGGGATTGAGTATCGGATGGAGTAGGGAGCAACCACTCCGGAGTTTGGCTCGAAGATAGCTGGTGTGATCGCGGTTGCATCAACCATCTTCCAAATTGATCCCGAACGGCGTCTAATCTTACGACAGGGGCATTTCGAGCCGATTTTGCCGAAAATGAACACTTCTGAACAAACCTTATGCGGCCCGACAATGTCTAATAGGCTGTCCGGGAGCTTCAAACTAGAAATTGTGAATGCAACGTCGGTCAGTAGGATACCTAAGATGGAGACCCCGGATAGATAGAGGCGAACTTACGGGGGATGTTATGAGCAGAGTTCCGTCCGACCCAGGGCATTTGGGTTCTTTTTTCAGCGCAGCTCTTTCGATCGTTGCTCTTTTCGGAGTTGGCTTCGCGACGGCTTGCGGAGGCGCAAGGTCGACTCCAACTCCAGTCTTGAGCGGGAACACCCAAGTCACGCTAGCGCTGACGAGCACGGCCAACGATCAACTGAGCGAGTTCAACCTGGTACTCAACACCCTGACTTTGACGAGCAAATCGGGCAAGATGGTAAGTTTGCTGTCGACCCCACAAGGATTCGAGTTCACTCATCTTAATGGGCAGCTTGCACCCGGTTTCACGGTCACTGTTCCGCAGGACATTTACACTTCCGCCACCGCAACGGTTGGAGGTGCTGAGTTCGCCTGTGTCGTGGAGATCCCGGATTCCGGCCTGACCACGGCAACCTATAACTACGGCTACACGCCGGATTCCAACGTAAGTGTGAATCTGCCGTCGCCAATCACCATTACGGGATCAAACATGGGCCTAGCGATTGATTTGCAGGTTTTGCAGTCCGCAACATTTCCCAGCACCTGCTGGATTCCAGACGCGTCGTGGTCAATCACTCCTACGTTTAATGTGACTCCGGTTGTGATTTCGCCGCAGCCGACCAATCCGGAAAATGGCAAGGTGGTAGCACTCGACGGAGAAATCGCCGCGATTGCACCGTCAGGCAACAGCTTTACGCTGTCGGTAGGGGAGGGTGAAACGCTGCTGGACGATGTCACCGTCAGCGCGAGCGACAACACGGTGTACCAAGGTATAGGAAATTTTTCTGCGCTGACGGTCGGAACGTTTGTGGACATGGATGGCGCGCTTCAGCCGGATAGTTCGGTTTTGGCCTCGCGAATCGCAGTCGAGTATGCGTCCGCGGTTGACGTTGTGACAGGACCGGTGATGTTTGTGGACGCGATCGAACCTGCGCTGTACATCATGGGACGCGACCAGCAGGGCAGCGATTACTCTAACGCCTACTTCATCGGAGGACAGCCGTTCAGCTTCGACAGCGCAATCTTTCAAATCTCCGGCCAGCTAACAAACTTGCAGAATCTGCCGTTTGTGCCGAGCTTCACCGGTTCAAATATGGTTGCGGGGCAGAATGTCTATCTATCTTCGCCGACGCTCACCGACACCTCCAATCCGTACACCGAGCTCGAAGTGATCACGCTGATACCGCAGACCATCAATGGAACGGTCACGGCTTCAGCGCTGAGCGGCAGTTTTACCGACTACTCGGTTTCGCTTGCGCCGTACGATCTGTTTCCGAACCTGGCTGTGCAGCCGGGACAAACTACGCTGCTCAACAATCCGTCGGATGTCGAGGTCTATGTCGACAACACTACCCAGTTGTTAAACAGCCAGTCTCTGGCGGAGGGCGGAACGTTCCGATTTTATGGTCTGGTGTTCAACGACAACGGCACGCTGCGGATGGCCTGCGCCCAGGTGAATGACGGCGTGGCCCAGACGCAGTCGCAGGACTCGCGGCGAAGTCCTTTGACGAGAGGCGTGACTCAGGTTCGCCGCGGGAGAATCGGCCGATCGTCACAAATCACCACCGTGATCACGCGCCAGCCGCAACCTTAACGACTGCGCGTGGCGGATGTGGGACGATGCCGGAGGCGACTCGCTCCCCCGCGTCGTTGGGCATTATGCAGAGGAATAGATCCGCCGGTCACTGTTCGCGACTCTCTTCCCCCACCACCGTAATCTTCGTGTCCGTGCGGAATTTCTTGTAATCGCGATAGGTCTCTTCGATATCCTCGTCATAGCTCTTGAACAACGCCAACCGCGCGTCGAAGTGGAGCTGAACGTGTTTGGGCAGCCACACTTCATCATTCACATGCGTCAGTTCCACCAGAACCCGCGTGCCTTTGTGGATCCGGGCGAGCACGAAGCCAAACGAAATCGTGTCGATGGCGGTGATGTCGAGCTTTACCCATTGGGCTTCAGTCTTATCGATCCAGACGCAGCCTTTGAATTTACTGAGTATCTTGGCTCCGCGGTCCTTGGGTTCGTACCCGGGACGAGGTTCGCCCTCCAGCACCCAGGTATCGTGCCCGTCGACCACTTCGGATGCGAGCAGGCGGAAGTTGAATGCGTCGGCGACCTCCAGCACGAACTTGCGACCCTCTTCGCGATCCTTCTGTTCACGCTCCAGGCGTTTGCGGCGGTCCTGCTCGGATTCGTTCTTGCGTTTGTCGATGATCTTCTGAAGCTTGTCGTCTTCTTTTTTGGCTTCGTCGGGCGACAGCGGTTTGTCGTCTTTGGCGGTTAGACGCTCGACTGGTTCCCCGTAGATCTCAAGGATTTCGGAGGTTCTTGATTCGATTTTCTTCACCCCGCCATGACCATCGAGGTGGTGCTGCTCCTCGCGCTCGACGTAGGTGTAATCGCGCTGCTGCTTGTCGTTTTCCAAATCCTTCTCTCCGGCGCGGCGCAGAAGTTCCCGAATCTGCTCCGCAGGCACGGTGCCGGTGGCATCTGGCGTCAGATCGATAGGTTTCAGATCGATGGGCTTCAGATCGATCGGCTTCAGATCGGCCGTCCGCGGGGCCGTCGCGGGTGGTGCTGAATTATGAGTTGAAGTGGAAGCTGAGGGCGAATCCTGCCCGAAGACGCACCCCGCCAGCAAAAAAGCCGCTAAGACGAGCCCGCCACAAAAACGCATGAGCGACATACGAAGCAACCCTAACGGCAGTTCCTCAAAAAAGGCCGCTTCCGCTGTCCACGGTCGCGTCGCAATCTTTCCAACCAAGCATGTCCCAGGCGTTTTGCCAGCGCATCTGCCCAGTTGCAATTTCTAGCGTTGTGACCTGCAGATATCGAAACATCTCGTTCGGATACTCTTGGTCGGCGACAGCCGCGATGAAGAGTGTCGAGCCATCGGGCGAGAAGTCGACGATCGCAAACTTCTGTCGATCAGCATCGGGAAGAACGTAGCTCTTCGTTTCGCCATTGTTATCGACGTGAATTTCCGCCCTCTCCTGGCATCCGGATTCGTCTCGTTTGGCGACGCCCACGATGGACGCCGACACGTCACCATCTTGTGCGACTGCACTGTGATATTTCCTGATTCCCATGTGCTCTGGACACGGAGGGGCGCCTCCGCTCGCGAGCGCAGGGAAGTCCTGCGCGCTTGCAATCGATGGAAGCGACAGCATCAGCACGATCATCGCGATGCGCCACGCGATCAATGTTGACCTAGGCGGCGTCGTCGGGATCGTCGTCAACGACTGCGATCTCATCGGCGATGGGCGACGGCGGCAGCGCCACGACGGTGTCGGAAAGCCGCCGCGACACGATAATGAACGCCGAATGCGCAATCATCCGATGCATCGGGCGCACGCTCATGCCCTTCACTTGCCAAAATCGCAGCATGGTCTCGAAGGATTCGATTTCGCCGAATGACGGCGAGCGCTGCAATTCTTCGCAGGTGTCCTTGAGCTGCACGGTAGTGGGGACATAACAGACCAGCACGCCGCCGGCGCGCAACGCTTTCGCGGCGACGGGCAGCGCGCGGCCGGGTTCCGGAAGATCGAGGAACAGGCGATTGACGCCGGTCTCTTCGAAACCTTCGTAGAGGTCGTGCAGGCGCAGCGTCCAGTTTGGCGCGTCGCCGAAAAACGTGGCGACGTTTTTGGTCGCGGCTTTCGCGAAGTCCTCGCGAATCTCATATGAGATGACGCGTCCGTTCGGGCCAACCGCACGCAGCAGCGCGATCGTCAACGCGCCTGCGCCCGTGCCACCTTCAATCACGGTCGCGCCCGGAAATACGTCGCCCCATATCAACAACGGTCCGGTGTCCTTGGGATAGATGACCTGCGCGGCACGCGGCAGATGGGGGATCAGGTCGGCGTAGGTGGGCCGCAACGCGAGGTACATCTCGCCGCTGGAAAATTTGACCCGCGAACCCTCCTCGACGCCGATGATGTCGTCGGCCATCAACTCGCCGCGGATTAACAGCTTGATGCCGGGCCGTAAAATCTTCAGATAGCGGCGGCCTTTGCGATCGATGAGGAGGGCCGCATCATTGGCTTTGAACTTTGAATCCAAGGTGGTTTACCGATATTCGCTTGAGCGCCGTCACGCAACAAAGGTTGGCTACTTGACCACTCAAGGCGGCGCAACTAGTTTATCGATGCTGCCCGGCCCGCAAATTATGACGGCCGGGTCGTTTCACATCATCAGGGTGATTTACGAAAAGCTGCCGGCGGTTCATACGCGACATGCGTGTGAAGCACCGGCTTCCTGCTTTATAATAGATTTGAGGATTTAAGATTTATGGCTGAGAAAAAAGCGAAAACCGCCGAAAAAAATCCCGGCGAAATCCAGCACAAACACCTCTGCCCCGAATGTGGTGGCGACAGCAAGGTGACCAAGTTCGCCGGCTTCGGACGCAAAGGCTTCTACATCGTGTGCGAGAAGAACGCCAGTCACGTTGGCCGGCTCCGCTAAATCAGGATCCGGCAAGGGGGCGTGGGATCGATGGCGCGGACCAAGAAGACGGCAAAGGCCTCCAAGAAGGACAAGTACGGCAGCTTCGACGATTTAACCGACGAGGCTGAAGAAGATGCGGATCTTCCCAAGGACGAAGCTGGCAGACGGAAGATCAAACGCCAGTACACCGATCTCCTCGGGATTCGCATCGAGAAACTGCGGGGCAGGATTCTCAATCGCGAGCGCATCAACAAGACCATCGAGGGCATCTACTACATCTGCTTCGATTGCCTGAAGGTGTGCCATTCGCTCGACGACGGCTTGACCGAGGACACCAACAATCAGCAGAACCTGTGCGCGGCATGCAGCAAGATTCGCGCGCAAGCCGCCGCGGCCGAGGCGAAGGCGGCGGCCGCCACCCCGTCGCATCCGCCGCGCTCGAGTTCGCGCAAGCGGGCATCGGCCTGACTCTTGTTCGACGCCACCATCCGACCATCGAATTCGACCACCGGGCAAAAAGGGTAAATTACAGGACAGATGGCACTTCAGCTCATTCCTCCCGATATCAATCTGGATTTTGTCGGCAAGCGAAAGTTTTTCGTCGGCCTCTCTGTCCTCATTAATCTCGCCTCGATTGTGATGCTGCTAACGGTCGGACTCAACTATGGCGTCGATTTTTCAGGCGGCAGCGTCGTGCAGATCCGGATGACGCAAAAGGCCAGCCCCGATAGCATCCGCAAGGCGCTGGTGCCCCTGGATTTGGGCGAGGTCTCGGTGCAGGACTTCGGCACTGGCGGCGTGGAGTTTCTCGCGCGGTTCGAGAAGCCCAAGAGTATCGGCAGCATCGGCCCCCGCATTGAAGCGGCGTTGGACACTCAATTCGGCGCCGGCCAGGGCAAGGTCGTGCGTGTCGAGACGGTCGGCGCGAAAGTCAGCAAGGACCTGAAGTTCGATGCGATCGCGGCGATCACAGTCGCGACATTGCTGATGGGCGCATTCATTGCCATCCAGTTTCGACATGTGAGTTGGAGCTTCGGTACCGGCGCCGTCATTGCGCTGGTGCATGATGTGCTGGTCGTCCTGCTGGCGTTGATGATCAGCCGCTACGAGTTCGATCTGACGACGCTGGCCGCGTTGCTGACGGTTATCGGCTATTCGGTCCACGACACCATCATCGTGTCGGATCGAATCCGCGAAGATGCGAGCAAGCGCCGCCGCGAGACCCTGGCGACCGTGATGAATCGCGCCATCAACGAGACGCTCTCGCGCACCATCCTGACTTCCGGCACCGCGATATCGGTGCTTATCGCGCTGCTCGCACTGGGCGGTCCGATTCTGCGTCCGTCGGCATTCACGTTGCTGATTGGCTTCATCACCGGGACCTATTCGTCGGTGTATATAGCCGGTCCTGTCGTGCTGTTCTGGGAGAGCCGCGTGAATATCAAGACGCCACGCCCTCCGAGCGCCCGCGCCGCGTAAGTTTCGATGCTCCATCACATCGACAGGTGCAATGCTGTCCCTGCGGACACCGCAGTAATGCTGATGCGGTCGTCCTAAGCCCTTCAAGGAATTCCTGCTCTTTTCGATCGGCATGCGTCTTGCCGCTGCGAGAGGCCGAGTTGTAAAGCTCGCGGGAGGGAAGCCCATGGCAGAGAATCACCTGGTGCATATGAATCTGACGCTGGTGCGATGTGCTCGCATCATCGCCATCACTATCGGATGTTCGTGGATCAGCGCATGCTTCGTGTCCTCGATACCCGATGCATTTGCGTTCGAGGAGGGATCCTTCGAAAAAACCGTCGCGGTCAGCGACGCGATGACATCGGTCGACGCGACGACCGCATCGGGTGATATCGCGGTTCGCCGAGGCAACGATGGCGCGGTTCATGTGCTCGGACACGTCCGCGCCTATGCGGGATGGTGGGGATGGACGCACATCTCGCCGCACGAAGCGATCTCTCGTCTTCAGCAGAATCCGCCCGTCGAGCAGCAAGGCAACAGTATCCGCGTCGGCTACATCAACGATCCCGAACTGACCCGCAACATCTCGATCAGCTACGAGATCGAGGTTCCCACCGCCACCACATTGTCCGCGCGCATCAGTTCGGGCTCGGCGCATATCGATGGAATCAACGGTCCGGTCGAGGCCACGACTTCTTCAGGTCACGTCACGGTGACGAACATCAAGGGGCGCGTGCAGGCGAGTTCGAATTCCGGCGGCGTCGATTTGCGATCCATTGATGGAGCCGCGACGATCTCGGTCTTGAGCGGATCGATTAGTGGAAGCGATTTGGTCGCGGCCAACGCGAGGACTATCCGCGGCACCGTGACGCTGCATCAGGTGCGCGGCGCGTGCGAAGTCTCCGTGACCAGCGGCAGCATCAACGTCGATGGCGCACCGACCGCGCCGTGGAACCTCCGTAACACGTCCGGCCCGGTTTCCATCCGCGTCACCGCGCAGCCGCATTTCGAGTTGAAAGCGCACGTGATTTCGGGACTAATCCGTAGCTCGCTTCCTGTGACTGTCCTGGGCAGCAACTCGAACAACCTTTTGGTCGGCAGCGTCGGCGGAGGCGGACCGCTGGTCGAGCTGAGCACGGTCTCAGGCGTCATATCGATAGAGTAGGTTGCGCTGCGATGCGCGCAGACGAGCATCTGCAAAAATGACGGTCGACCCTCTTTCTCGGTCTCACTCATCAGAGAACAATAGAACGAGAGGATCGAATGACAAAACCTACGCCGCGCAACCCGGCCTCTGATTCGGCCGATACGAACGGGCGGTCAGAACATCGTGCACGATTGCTCGTCGTCGATGATTCCGAAAGCGCCCGCTCGATGATTTGCCGTCATATGGAGCAGGAGCAATTCGATTACGAGGAGGCCGAGAACGGCGCCATCGCAGTCGAGAAAGCCCGCTCGACACGCTTCGACCTCATTCTGATGGACATCCAGATGCCGATGATGGATGGGCATGAGGCGATGCGCCGCATCAGGCAGTGGGAAGAGAGTCACGCCCTCAACCGCACACCCATCATCGCGTTCACCGCGTCATCGTTCGAGGAGGATGTGCAGCGCGCCATCGAGAACGGCGCCGATTTGCACGTCTGCAAGCCGGTGAGGAAGGACGCCTTGGCGGCGGCGATCAAGACCCTCCTGCGCGGCGAATCACTTCGAGATAACGTCCGCCAGAAGCACACGGCGTGAGGCTCCCCCTCTACCAAACGAAGCCAAATAACGCTGGAAACTAAAGGACTTTCGATTTTCTGAGCTGCGAAATTGAGTGACATTTGAGCTGAAAACGCCGCGCGGCCTCTACAATCTGGTGCTCGCCAAAGACCCTCAGATGCTTCCCGATGCGGCGCTACTGACGTTGACTCTGGACCGTCGCGACGGAATCGAGAAGGTCGCCCTCCAATGCCGCGTCGCCAAGTCGCTGGCTGCCTCCCGCGATAGCGACGAACTTCTCGCCAAGCTCGCCCATTGGATTGAACGCGATTTCGAAATGACGCGCGAGTATGCGCTGAAATCGATTCGCAGCGAGCACAAGCTGCTGGAACTCGTCTTCGACGAATCCCACCGGGGGCCGTTCTGATGGAGATTCGACGCGCCATCGATGCCGATGTTCCCGAGTTGTCGCGACTAGTTCAGGGAATCGCCGCGTATCACGAATCTCTCGACGAGCGCGTGCATTACGATTGGGACAGCGTGCGAAAATCGGCCGAATGGCTCGCCGTGGTACTCAAGCGCGATCATCATGCGATATGGGTGGCGGACTTCGGCGACGGCAAGCTGGTTGGCTATCTATGGGTGCACCTGCGGCGCTATCGCGATGCGCGCGTGCCCGCCGTCTGGGGCTACATCGCGCACGCCTTCCTGGAGGAGGGATGGCGCGGGCAGGGCATCATGCGTCCGATGCTCGACGGGGCGTGGCAGTGGTTCCGCGAGAAGGGCATGACCCATGTGAGCCTTGGCGTCATCCATCAAAACTGGATTGGATCGGCTGCGTGGTACAAATTCGGCTTCGAAGACTACAACCACGAGCGCCTGCTGATTCTCAAAAACAAACCCACTTAACGGGTCACGCCGTATCAGTTCACCTTAAACCGGCTTGACACCGATCGCGGTTCGCCTTAAAAGACCCTGATAGTCGGCTATTGTCCGCATCACCTCGATGTCCTCGTTTCCATTGAAGATAAGCGTCCGAATGGTTATACTCGACTTGTAAGGTCCACTATTATTTGCGAGTATTGCGCAAGGAAAACGCGAAGAGATATCACCGATGCCTAAGCTGCCCATCTACATGGATAATCACGCGACGACTCCAGTCGATCCGCGCGTGATGGAGACGATGCTGCCGTACTTCACCGAGAAGTTCGGCAACGCCGCCAGCCGTAACCACAGCTTCGGCTGGGAAGCGGAAGAGGCTGTCGATCGCGCGCGCAATCAGATCGCGGCACTCATCGGCGCCAAGTCCAAGGAAATCATTTTCACCAGCGGCGCCACCGAGTCGGACAATCTCGCGATCAAAGGTGTGCTGGAGTTCTACAAAGATAAAGGCAATCACATCATCACCTGCGTCACTGAGCATAAGGCGGTTCTCGACAGTTGCCGTACGCTGGAGCGCAACGGCAAGGCGACGGTGATCTATCTCAAGGTCGACAAGTACGGCATGGTCGATCCCGAGGACGTCCGGAAGGCGATTACCGACAAGACCGTGCTCATCTCGATCATGTACGCGAACAACGAGATCGGCACGATTCATCCGATTCGCGAGATCGGCAAGATCGCGAAAGAGAAGGGCGTCATCTTCCATTGCGACGCGGTCCAGGCCGTCGGCAAGATTCCTGTCGATGCGGAGAAGGACGGTATCGATCTGCTCGCGATGAGTGGCCACAAGATTTACGGGCCCAAGGGCGTCGGCGCTCTATGGGTTCGCGCCAAGGGTCCGCGCGTGCGACTGACGCCGATTATCGACGGCGGAGGTCATGAGCGCGGGATGCGCAGCGGCACCCTCAACGTCACCGGCATTGTCGGCTTCGGCAAGGCGTGCGAAATCGCACAGCAGGATATGGCCGAGGACAACAAGAAGCTTCTCGACCTGCGCAACAAGCTGCAGGCAGGGCTGTTCGAGCGTCTCGATGAGATTTATCTCAATGGCCATCCGACGGAGCGGCTGCCGGGCAACCTCAACGTCAGCTTTGCGTATGTCGAAGGCGAGTCGCTGCTGATGGGTATCAACGATATCGCGGTCAGCTCGGGTTCGGCCTGCACCTCGGCAACGCTGGAGCCCTCGTACGTGATTCGCGCGCTCGGAGTTAACGAGGAACTCGCGCATAGCTCGATTCGCTTCGGCATCGGGCGCTTCAACACTGAGGATGAAGTGAGTTACGTGACCGACCGCGTATCGAAAGAAGTGAATCGGTTGCGCGAGATGTCGCCGCTGTACGAGATGGCGAAGGAAGGAATCGATCTCAAATCCGTCCAATGGAAGGCGGAATAACGGGCGGACGGAGAGTAAAGTCATGGCTTATTCAGAAAAGGTCCTCGACCATTACAACAATCCGCGCAACGTCGGTAGCTTCGACAAGAACGCCTCCGATGTCGGCACAGGAATCGTAGGCGCACCGGAATGCGGCGACGTGATGAAGCTGCAACTGAAGATCGACGACCTCGGCGTCATCCAGGACGCCAAGTTCAAGACCTTCGGATGCGGTAGCGCCATCGCCAGCTCCAGCTACGTCACCGAACTGGTCAAGGGCAAGCACATCGACGAAGCGATGACGATCAAAAACACCGTCATCGTCAAGGAATTGAATCTGCCACCGGTGAAGATCCATTGCTCGGTGCTGGCGGAAGATGCGATCAAGGCTGCGATCACCGATTGGCGCAAGCGCAAGGGCGCTCCGGAAACGGTCGCGGAGCATACGGCTGACAAGGCGCAGGCGAAGTAAACCTCGATGCTAACGCTGTCTGAAAACGCGGTCCGCAAAATCAAGACGCTGGTTGCCGAAAAGGGCGACGAGGCCGGGCTGCGCGTAAAAGTGGTCGGCGGCGGATGCTCCGGGCTGTCGTATCGGATGGAAATCGATTCGGCCAAGGAACGCGACAAGATTTTCGAGCGCGACGGCGCCAAACTTATAGTTGACAAAAAAAGCTTTTTGTACTTAAACGGGTCAGAGCTGGACTATTCGGAAGAGCTGATGTCGGCTGGCTTCAAGCTGGTCAATCCGAATGTGAAGCGAAGTTGTGGATGTGGGGAATCGTTCGTGGTTTAGCGGTTCCGTGGTGGCGGGAGAATTCTGCCCTTATAGAAAATAGCAACTCATAAATGATCAAATGCCCGTCATGCGCGCGGCCGCAGGAGCCGCGCTTGATCTGCGATCACTGTGGCGCTCCGCTCCCGGTCCCCGCTGATCTCGATTGCTTCAGCGCGCTCGGAGTTCCGCGCAAGTTGACCATCGATGTGTCTGCGCTCGAAACCGCCTATCATGACTTGGGGCGCAAGATTCATCCCGACCGCTTTGCCTCCAGTGCTCCCAACCTCCGCACGCTAAGTCTCTCGGGTACAGCACTCCTCACTCGTAGCTACCGCACCCTGCGCGACCCGATATCGCGCGGACTCTACTGGCTCGAGCTCAATGGCGAAAAATTAGCGGAGAACAACAAGAACATTCCGCCTGAGCTGGCTGAAACAGTTTTCGAAGTTCAGGAGCAACTCGCCGATTTGCGCGGCGCCAGCGGAGACGCAGCAAGCGAGCTGCGCAGTGAAATCGAGAAGCGCCGCGCCGAGCTTTCTTCGACGATGGATGATCTGAACGCGCAACTGGACCGCAACTTTTCGCGATGGGATGCGTCTCCCAGCAACAGTAACGATAACCAAACCCTAGTAGCAGACCTGAAAACCATTCTATCAACAATCGCGTACTTGCGAACTTTGCTCCGCGATATCGATCGCGGATTGGAAACCTTGAGAGCGGCGTAACGTCTTATTACCGATGGCGCGCATTTTCGGCATAGATCTTGGCACTACCAACAGCCTCATCGCCGTGATGGATGGTGAAGCTGCGCGTGTCGTTGCGGATGCCAGAACCGGCGCGACGATTCTACCGTCGGTCGTGGCGATCGCACCCGATGGCGCGGTCTACGTTGGCGACCATGCCATTGCCGTCGAGCCGCGACTCGCGCTGAAGAACGACGGCGTCATTCATGCTACCGGCTTTGCGGGCGGCGAGATGGGTGCGGTGATTCGTTCCGTCAAGCGCTACATGGGGCTCGGCAGCAACGAGATCGCGCCAGAAGATCAGGCTCGCTATGCGTTCGCCGATCTGACCGGCCCGGTCGCGCGCTTCCAGGTGGGCACGCGCAGCTACACGCCCTCGCAAATTTCCGCGGAGATTTTGCGCGCGCTCAAGGAACGCGCCGAGGCGGCGCTCCCCGGCGAAAACGTCGAACGCGTCGTCATCACGGTGCCCGCCTACTTCAATGACGGACAGCGCCAGGCGACCAAGGATGCGGGACGTCTCGCCGGCCTCGAAGTCGTGCGTCTCGTGAATGAGCCGACTGCCGCTTCGCTCGCGTATGGATTGCAGAAACTCGCCGAGGGACGCGTCGCGGTTTATGACTTCGGCGGCGGCACTTTCGATATCTCCATCCTCAACGTGAAGGGCGGGGTGTTCGAGGTTCTTTCGACCAACGGTGATACGCATCTGGGCGGCGACGACATCGATGCGGCGATTGTGAACTGGTTTCTCGCCGATCTGCCCGAGAGCATCCGGGTCGAACGCCATATCTGGAACAGCGCGCGCCACCTCGCCGAGGACGCCAAGAAAAAACTTAGCGCGTCGGATCAAGCCGAACTTATTCTCGAAATTCCTCCCGACTTGCACATACGCGAGAAGCTTACCCGCACGCATCTCGAAGCGCTTGCGAAGCCGTTTGTCGATCGCACTCTCGAGCGATGCCGCCTCGCGCTCAAGGACGCGAAGCTCGAGGTCTCGCAAATCGATGCGGTGGTGCTGGTCGGCGGCTCAACGCGGATGCCGATGGTGCGTCGCGAAGTTGCGAAGATGTTCCGCGGTGAGCCGCTATGCTCGATCAATCCCGATGAAGTTGTGGCTCTGGGAGCGGCGGTTCAGGCGAGTGTGCTGATGGGCACCCAGCGCGACATGCTGCTGCTCGACGTGGTGCCGCTTTCGCTCGGAATCGAGACGATCGGCGGCGTGATGGAAAGACTTATCCACAGGAACACCACCATCCCGACCAGCGTCACCGAGATGTTCACCACTGCGGTGGACAATCAAACTCACGTAGATGTCCATGTTTTACAGGGCGAACGCGAGATGGCGAAGGACACACGGAGCCTCGCGCGCTTCAAATTGGGCCCCTTGGAACCTCAAACGGCCGGTTATCCGAAGATCGGGGTCACTTTCCTCATCGATGCAAACGGGATACTTAATGTGACGGCGCGCGACGAGCGCACCGGCCGCGAGCATTCGGTCGACGTGAAGCCGAGTTATGGGCTGACCGACGACGAAATCGAAAAGATGCTCGAAGAGGCCATCGATTTGGGTGAGCAGGACCTTGAGGAGCGGCTGCTCATCGTAGCTCGTAATGACGCCCATCAGATACTGGCCGCGCTGCGAAAACAGCTCGACGAATGGGGCCATCTGGTGGAGGCAGACGAGCGCGTGGCGATCGACGAGTTGGCGGGGTGGTTGGAGGAGGCGGAAAAGGGTACCGATCGCGAAAAAATCGCGAAATTAGTCGAAGACCTTAATACGGCGACGACTCCGTTCGCGGAACGGATTATGGATGCCGCTATTAAGCAGGCATTGGAAAAGAAGTCGGTTGAAGAACTGGCTTAAGGACTTACGTTTAGAGGCAGAGGCCGATGGGACTGAAATGGGATCAGGCGGAAGACATCGCGGAGGTTCTTATCGAGAACCATCCCGGCCTCGATCCGCTCGATGTCCGCTTCACCGACTTGCGCCAATGGGTAATTGATCTCGACGAATTCGACGACGAACCGTCGGCCAGTACGGAAGGAAAGTTGGAGGCCATACAGATGGCCTGGAGCGAAATCTATAGGGAGCAATACGGAGACGATTCAGAATAGTTGCCTTGAATATAGGCAGCAGGTTTTGCGTCTCATAGCTGACCTTTCAGGAGGTGGTGCGGATGGCTGCCAGCGAGACCCTGAGGGCTGACCAGGAAGGTAAAATGGAAAAGGAAACACTAGACGAAAAGTTGCCGGGGCTCTTTGAGCCCGACACCCTTCTGCCGATTCAGTACTTCGAGGCGATGCGCCGCAAGCATCTGCTTGAGGGCGAGAAGCGCCTGATTTTGAGCGTCCTTGAAGACGCAGTCGAATGCTTCATGAAGTGCATCGACTCGTCCACCAACAAGGGTCAGCGGCTGTTCCGCGACGCCGATGAGTGGATCAATCTCGAGGACAAGCGCTGGGTGTTCTCATTCGACAACGTATGCGACATGCTCGACATCAACGCCGAGTACATGCGCGCCGGACTGCGCCGCTGGAAGGAAAAGAAGCTCATCGCGATTGCGCGCCGCAACGAGGACCGCGCACAGCAGCAGGCCTTCGCGGAAGCTCAGGCGTTGTTGCCAGAGGCGGAGCGTCAGCCGATTGCGGTGGCGGCGCCGGTGCTCGAAGTGAAGCACGTCGCCAAGCCGGCCATCATGCAGGGACGCCGCAAGAGCGAGCCCGCACGGGTGAGCTCGCGCTCGCGGTCGAAACTGCGCAAAGCGCGGGCCTAGCAGCCCCCGCCCGCGAACTCACACTGTAGTTGACTCAATACCATGGGGCAGGATGACCTCCTGCCGCATTGTTCTGCCATGCGATACTACTCTGTGTAGGATAATCCTACACACTAGCGGCGCGCGAAGTCGGTCGCCAGTAGATTCACCTTGCCCGCGAAGTCCTCGAGGTCGACCTCGGTGGTCTCCAGCAGCCGCGCTACCATCCCCCAAAATCCAATCGACAGCACCAGCTCGACGATCTCCGCCGCGCCCATATGCTTCTTCAACTGCGCAACGGTGGCCGGATTACCTTTTACGTTGCGCGCGACCTCATCGGTGAACTTGATGACGAGGCTCTCGACTTCGTTGAAGCAGGCGGCGCCCGCCGGATTTTCCATCGCGGCGACTTGTGCATCAGTGACGCCGACCGATTTCGCAATCGGAACATGCTGGGTCCATTCGTAGACCGAATGACTCACTTTCGCGGTGCGCAGGATCGCGATCTCGCGCAGCTTCGCATCGAGTTTGCCCCGCGTCATCAGCGAATTACCCATCATCGAGAATGGATAGAACGCGGCGTCCGAGTTGGCGATCATCCGCGCGACGTTGAGTTTGACCTTGCCACGATTGAGAATCTCGCGAGTCTTTTCCGGAGCCTTGCTCTCGTCGGCATAAGGTAGCAGCGCCATTGGCGTTTCCTCCTGGGATCAGTGATGAGTCGATCGCGACGCTAGTACCGCTGAATGCGGTCTGCAAATGCCACGGATTAGTGCGAGGCGGCGTCGCGCGGCGGAGCCTGCAACGCCACGCGGGAAGGAAAGACCGCGCGGAATTTTGGATCCACCAGCAGCGCTCCGATGGCGCGCGACAGCGCGACCGAGAGCGATTCGGCGGGTTCGGTTTCGAGCGGGAAGAAAACCTCGGCTCCCACCGGCTTCGGCGGTTCATCCTCAACGCCGGTAACTTCGTTTTCGTATAGCACCGAGCCGTCGCGACGTTGCAGCTTATACTTCAGCTTCAAGCGCGAGGTCATGGTGAAGTATTGGCCGTGGATGGTTTGCTGCGCGCCGAAATTTTTCTTGACCTCGAGCTGTTGCAACTCGCAGGAGAGCATCACATCGATGCCGCTCTTCAAGTCCTTCGGATCAATGCTCGCATCGAGGGCGATCGGCTTTAGTCCCGCATCGGCGAGGCTCGTCATCAGCGCGCCGTGCACCACCGCGCCCGCATCCGCCACCCGCAAGGTTTTTTCGAGGTGGCCCGATGAATCGTAGATGCCGCCCACTTCATGCGCGCCCGAGGCGAGATCGCCGCCGACTGGCGCAACTGCGATGCTGGCAGAGGTGAATATCGCGTGGGTTCCGGGAACAAATCCGCTCAGGTAGTGGAGTTTCAGAACGTCGCGCCGCGCGCATCCCGCGAGAGCGCCGAGGCTGACGACCGCGAGGATCCACGCCATCCGTCGGCGCGTTTCTCTGCGCACAGTTCAGGGATCGGGGCGTGCCGAGGCAGCCGGGCTCCGATCGCGCCACCAAAAAAACCACAACAACAGACAAATGAGCATCGCTACCAGCGCGATCCATCGCTGCGCGTGATGCGCGTACTCTGTCACTCGATACACCTCGTCGCCGACCAGGTATCCGATCGTGACCACCAGCGTGGACCAGACGATGGCGCCGAGCAGGTTCCATCCGAGGAAGCGCAGAAACGGCATCCCGGCCGCGCCCGCCATCGGGCCCGCCATGAAGCGCACGCCGGCGATGAAACGCGCCATGAAGACGGCCTTGCTGCCGTGGGTGCTAAAGAACATCCGCAGCCGCTCGTAGCGATGGGTGAAGCTGGAGGATCGCGAGGCGAGCCGCGCGATGATGCGTTGCCCGCCATGACGCCCGATGAAGAAGCCGCAGCAATCGCCGGTGACCGCGCTCAGCACGCAAACCAAGTAGACGAACCTGAGATCCAGAATCGAGCGGCCCGCCATGAAGCCCGCCACCAGCATGACGCTTTCCTCCGGCACCGGGATTCCCAGGTTGCCGATGAACACGCAGACGAAGATGCCGAGATAGCCCCAGGTTTTGAGCCATTCGACAAGGTTCGCGGGGTTGACAACCCCGTGTATCAAGATCGCCCGCCGACGCCGCTCATGCCTCTCGTGGTCCCCTCAAATTAGCTTGCTCCAATGGGCCGATCGAAGCGATATGGTGATTTCAGGCAAGGCCCCAGATCCGTACATACACCACGCCGTAGGTGATGAAGATGATCGAGGTGACGATGAGAATCTTCGTCAGGCGATCCGTACGCCGCATCCCCATCGCCATCAGGACCAGCAGGAAGGGAAATACCTGCAGGTAGTGACGCGTCCCGAACTGCGCGAATCCGTTCGCATAGCACAGAAGGCTCGGAATGGAAATCAGGAACGCCGTCACCAGCATCAGCAGCGCCTCGATTCGCGCGAGGTTGGCCTTGAACGCGAGGATAAACGCGGGACTGGTAAAAACCAAAGACAGGCCGGCGAAGTTAGGATGGAAGTAGGGAAAGTCGTCATTGATATAGGGCACCATGAAGAAAAGCGTGTTGATGTTTCCGATCAGGTAGCGCAGTCCGAACGCCCCCTCTTTGGGGCCGGTCAGCACTACACCCTGATCGAAGAAGCTTCCGAAGCGCGCCTCGTTCAGTCCGACGAAGACCACCCCGACCGCCGCGAACCCCGGAATCATCAGGAACAGGTCGCGAATCCTGCGTCCCCGCATCAACGCAAGGATGGCGTATGTCGCGCCCGCCAGCGCGAGCTCGTAGCGCGAAAGCGCGGCGAGCCCTGCGAAGATGCCGAGGCGAAGCGGCCTCGCGGGACCGAAGGCCTCTTCGAGCGCCGCGAGGGTGAACATGAGGGAGCAGGTTTCCGGCATCGACCAGGTGTTACCGTAAATCGTTTCCGACCACAGGATGGTTCCGGCGCCAAAAAATAGCGTGAGCCAGACGCGGGCGCTCAGCGTGAGGCGAAACCTGCCGAGCAAGCGCCACGCCAGCGCGGCATCGATTGCGCCGATGAAAAGCGACCACATCGTCTGATTGACGTCCATCCCCCAGATCGCCGCGAATGGCATCATCAGGATTGCGGCGAGCGGCGGATGAAGCGCGTAGCGATAGGGTCCTATCTGTGCGGCTTCCAGGAAGCTCTGAGGTGCATCGATGTAGGTATGCCCATGCAGAAACGCAACCGCCTGACGCACCTGCTCATTGTAGTAGGTGCCCGGAAAACTGCTCACCGCGTACAGCGCGAGGAAGCCCGCGAATACGGTCCAGCCGAACCATCTCTCCAGCACCGCGGCGTTCCTGGCAAGCCGCTTATCCAGGGCGGCACGGCACACCAGCAGTCCCCATGCAATCGCGCCTGCGGTAAGCGTCGGCCAAATCGGAAATTCTTTGTGCCATTGGAGATAGAGCGCGTCGATCAGGACGATCACGACCGCGAAAGTGCAAAAGCCCTCCCCGACTCTGAGCAGCTGCGATGCGCGAGGCGACGGCGTGTCGGGCGCGGATCCGCGTTCGAGAGATTGCTGCCCAACCTCCAGCTCGGCTGAGACGGTTTCACCAGGCATCTGAGGCATATTGGCGATTGTGAGGAATCATTTCGCTGAGACCAGATCGCGGAGCCGATAAAGCTGAAGCCTTTCGCGATTGAAGATCAAGTCGTAGTCATCCGGTGGAAATTTGACCGTGGGTGGCGGCGGCACTTGCACGAGGATGTAGGGTGGCCGCCTTGCGAGGACGTCCGGAAGCGCCGGCATTTGGCGCACCCGCCCTCCCGCGAGCCACTGTACATCACTGCCGGGAATGTCGTAGACCACCGGGTCATCGGCGATACCGGTGTATACCGAGAAGCGGTTGAACTCGTGCCACACGATGACGTCTTGCGCGATATGCAAGATGTGGGTCTTGATCGTGATACGGCCCGCGTCCTTCTCCGTGTAGAGCAGGTTCACCAGCTCCATTTCCTTCGGCCCCATCATCCAGCGCGGGTCCGGTGTCGAGCCCCAATAGCCACGTGCCGCGACGTTGAGGTCGATCCCCCAATCCTCGGCAATCGAGTGCTCCTGGTAGTCGTAATTTCCCGCGGGGCGCGCATTCCATGGAAAGATGAGAATCGCGAGCAACGTCGCTACGACCATTGCGCGCCGCCCGCGATTGAAGACGAACGCGAACGGGAGCGCCGCCGGGAAGGTCAGGAAAAATGGCGTCCAGTATTCGTCCAGCTTGTAGTGAAGATCCGCGAGAAGCTCTCCGCGTTCGGTGGCTCCAATCTGTCCCAGTCCGACATTTGAAGCGCCGAGCCTTTGGCCTGCGGCCTCGACGATAAGAGTTAGCAGCAGCGCAATCACGACCGGCGAGCCGTCGATCGAGCGCGCTTCGCGGCCACGAAGCGCGGCAATATAAAGCAGTCCGATAGCGCTGAAAGCACTCAGCATTGGGAACTGCTGGAAAATCTGCGCGAATATGGTGTTGGGATCCCTGGTGTTGGTGTAGATGAGAGCGGCGGCGAAAATTGCCACCATCATCGCGTCGCGCCCGCGCGCCTCGCTGCCGAGGGCGGCAGTTGTCTTCGGCTCCGGGAGCGCGCGTGAGGCCATCACGATCACGCCGACACCGACGAATTGAATCAGCGGCAATATCGGATAAGGCAGAATCCTCCCGGCGGCGATCGCAAACTCGGGCCCCGCGAAGATGACGGCGCCGGCCACGCAAACGAGCCTGAGCAGCATCACGCGAGGCTGATGGGCATTGCGCCACAAGATAGCAATCCCCGCCACTGCGATCGCGAAGCCACCATCGATCGCATGCGAGGCGACCGCGGTTCCCAGAATGAGCGAGCCGAGCGCCACCAGCATGCGGCGCGATTTGCGGTCGAGTACGAATGCGAGGCCAACGGCGACCAGCGCGAATGCGACCGCGGTCCCGCGCATCCCTACCATCCGGCGAAACGTGTTGGTGAAGAAGAGCAACAACGCGGCGATACCACCCGCCGTGTCGCCGAGCGTCGCCGCGCCGAATCGATATGCCGCGAAGATCGTCAGCGCCGCCATCGGCACCATCCCGCCACTATGCGCGAGGAGACCGAGTTGCGTACGCGATCCCATCGCCAGCATTGCGAGGAAAAGCTCGAGCCCGGGAGTTTGCGCTTGCGGTCCCCACGATCCGTACGCGTCGTTATCGAAGGGCAGGTAGTGTCCGAACGTGAGGATGCGCTGCACCGAGGCCGGACACGCCATCACGTCCATATAGGGCGCAGCGGGCGAACCGAGTTCCAGCGGCACGAGCCCTAACGCGGCCAGACCGAACGCGAGCAGCGCCAGCGCTTGTCCTGCCGTGGGCCGTGGCGCGCTAGCGCGCGTGCGGGTCGCCATAATCCAAACGCCCGCGATGAGTAGAAGCAGCCATATTACTGGCGCACGAAAAAGCCCGATGGGGCCGAGTAAATTTCCAAGCAGCCAGGCCGCGACCCATGCGCCACTCGCACCGCCGAGGATCGCATCGAAGAAATCGATCTCGGCATCGAGCCTGAGCAGGATGCCAGCGCCGACCGCTGTGAGGAACGCCCAGAAAGTCCAGATCTTCAGCGCCGCGAGGAAGGTCGCGCCGAAAACCGGTTTGATACCGGCGATCGCGGCGGAAACATCGATCTCCCATGGAGCTCCCTTGAGCCTCCAGTACGAGAGCATCGTGATGGCGACGAGCGCGGCCCCAATCGTCGCGTACTCGACGGCGGCTCGCGGCACGCGGCCCGACGCCCGGTTGGTGCTCGCTTCGACGCTCGCCGATGAATTGCCGGATGCCGCCATGGTTAGGTCGAACGACAGAATGCCGCATCAGTACCGGGTATGCCAGACGGGGTTTAACTCGCTGGCGTTGCGCCGCTTCACGATGCGATATTGGGTGGCAATCAATTTCAGGAGTGCATGATGCAACGACGACTCGGGATCACACTTCCGATCGATCCTTTCATTAATCGCCGGATCGGCGAGGCGGTACGTCTCGCCGATCAGTGCGGCTACACCGATGCCTGGACCTTCGAGGCGAACAGCAGCGACGCCTTCTCGCCGATCGCGGCGATGGCGATGCTGTCGGACAAGCTGCGTTTCGGGACTGCAATCGTGCCGGTATATACCCGGCCCGCGGCGCTGATCGCGATGTCGGCGGCGACGGTCGCCAACCTTTCTGGCGGGCGCTTCGTGCTCGGGCTCGGCATCTCCAGCCCCGCCATCGTGCAGAATTGGATGAGCGTGCCGTACGTGAAGACCCACACCCGTACGCGCGAAACGGTCGCGGCGGTGCGCGCCATCCTGAAGGGTGAGAAATACAGCGTCGATGGCAAATCCATGAAAATCAACGGATTTCGCATGGACCTCGCGCTTGACGTTCCTCCTCCGCCGATCTACCTCGGCGCACAAGGGTCGGCAATGTGCCGGATGGCGGGCGAGATCGGCGATGGCCTTATCACCAACTTCGTTACAACGGATTCGCTTCCGGCGATGATTGATCATACGAAAGAGGGCATGCGCTCGGTGGGCAAGGATCCCGCGCAGCTCGATGTGGTATGCCGAATCAACGTTGCAGTGGGCGAAGACGCCGCGACGGCGCGCGTTCTCTTCAAGCGCAATCTCGCCGCATACATCACTGTCCCCGGGTACAACAAGTTCTTCAGGGAAATCGGCTACGAGAATGAGGCCGGTAAGGCGATGGAGTTGTGGAATCGCGGCGAACGCAAAGCGGCGCTCGAATCGCTTCCCGATGAGATGGTCGAGCGCATTTATGTGTTCGGCGACGCGAAGACGTGCCGGAAGCGGGTCGATGAGTTCTTCAAGGCGGGAGTGACGACGACGGCGCTGCAGTTCATTTCATTTGCACCGAAGCCGGAGGAACGCGGCGTACGCCTCCTCAAGGCGCTGCGGGATTTCGCGGACGCATAGGTTTCATCGCATCGAAAAAAGGAACGGGCGCCCGAAGATATCGGACGCCCGTTTTGATGAGGAGGTTTGACGACCGACTACGGGATGAAGTTGCGCAGCATGGGACCTAGCGCATTCAGATTGGAGTTCCCGTATCCATACCCGTTGCCATACGAGTTCAGGCCGGAGTTCCCATATCCATAACCGTTGCCGTAAGCGTTTGCGTTCGGATTGAATGAGCCATAGGCCCGGCCGTACCCGTCGTGAGTGCGAGCGTTCGCAATCTGCTTGTTCAACCCGATCATGTCTCTGAGAAGATGCTTCGCGCGGTCGCGATTGCCGTTGCGAACTGCCTGCTGATAGAGAATCTGCGCGTTGTCACGCTGGCGGATCAGATTGGCCATACCGCCGCCGATCGGCGCGCCATAGCCACCGAGCCCGGGCACACCATAGTTGCCGAGACCGCCGAGGAACGGTGCGCCATAGTTGGAAGGCGCGGCGTAGTAAGGTTCGGGATAGTAACCCTGCCCGTAGTTGTTCGGATACGAATTGTACAGGGGTGCTTGATACGCATTGTAGGCCGGACCGGATGGGTAATAACCGCGCGGAGCCACCGGAACCATCGGTGCAGACGGCCTCATCCAGAGCCGATCATTCTCCGCCAGACGAGGCGCCCAGTTCGCCCGAGGAGCAATCTCCGACCGATAGGCCGAGTTCTTATGAGACCACGACATCCAACCGTGGTGACGTCCGTGGTCATGAGCCGACGCCGTGATCGGCACTGCCAGTAACGCAACACCGAGCAAGGCTGATAAAACGCTCTTGTTCGCATTCATTGCCGTCCCTCCTGGTTGGTTAATACGCATAAGAAATGCCGCGGATACAGATTAGTTGTTCTAAGAACTTTAGATGCACCGGAAGCGTAAGACGCGGCTCGCGAGGCCTTCGTTTGCCAAAAGCACGGGCGTCCGATGATATCGGACGCCCGTTCCTTTCGGACTGACTTGGGGAGCGACTAGCCACGCGCGCGAGCGATCTGCTTGTTCAACCCAATGATGTCGTTGAGCAGGTGCTTCGCGCGATCGCGATTACCGTTGGCAACTGCCTGATGGTAGAGAATCTGCGCGTTGTCGCGCTGGCGCATCAGGTTAGCCACGTATCCAGCAACCGGCGCGCCATAACCGCCGAGGACCGGCGCACCATAGAACGGAGTGGAGTAGGGTACGGCATAGTAACCCGGCCCGTAGTTGTTCACATACGGAGTGTAGGGTGCGGCAACCGGACCGGTGTAAACCGGGCGATAGTCGCGGTCGCGCCAGCGCCAGTCGTCGCGCGCAGGCACCCGCACCATCGGCGCAGTCGGCCTCATAAAGAGCCGATCGTTGGCCGCTACTCGCGGCGCGAAGTTCGCCCGCGCAGCAACCGCCGGGACATTATGATACGCGGCGACCGGGCCACGGTTACGGTAATCGTCGTGAGAGCGAGCCGACGCCGTGATGGGAACCGCCAGTAAAGCAACGCCGAGCAGGGCTGACAGAACGCTCTTATTCGCTTTCATTTTCCTCGCCTCCTGCCTGGTCAATACGCATAAGAAGTGCCGTCGTTACTGATAAGCAAATGCGGCTGTTTTCGCGACGAACGCGTTACCGGTACACGGGTACGGGAGGTCGCTACCCTAAAACGGCGAGCTGCTTAGACGAAGGTGCGGCGCGCCACCCAGTACATCGTCGCACCGACGATGGCGTAGGCCGCGATGCCTTCGAGCAGGCTGGCGCCGCTGGTGACGAGGAACACCGCGACCATCGCGATGGTGCCGATGACGGCGACGACCTGCTCGATGCGGCGTTCGCGGGCGCGCATCCTGGCGACGTGCTCGCTGATGGCGGCGCCGCAGTTGGGACATACGCCGCCGCGCTTGACCACCAGGTCAGCCGCGCATTCGGGGCACTCGATTTTGGTCCGCAGCGGCATCGATTAGAAAAGCTACCTGCCTCATTGCCACGGCGCCATCGGACGCGCCTCGATCAGGCAGTGCAGCGGAAATTTCTCGACCGCCGGGCCGCTATCCGATTGCTGGAGGAACTCCCTGGTTGGCTCGGGCTCATCGAACATCGTGACCGCAAGCCCGGCGTCGCGAATCGCGCGGAAGTACCACGACAGCGGCCGGTGATACGCGAGCATCTCGTATTCCTCCGTCATGCTCCATCGAAGCCATTCCGAAAAAAGCTCGCGATAGCGTTCGAGACGAAGCGAGATCACCGGCGTGCGGCCGAAGCCTCCTTCGGTCAGCCACGACGAAGCGCGCGGGATGTCGAAGCACGGATGCGAGAACAACATCACGCATCGCCCCGAGCGCTTCACCACGCGCCCCATTTCTTTGATCGCGCCGGCGGCATTTGGCATGTCCATGAGCGCCATGCAGGTGGTGACGAGGTCGAACGAGTTCGCCTTGAAGACGGAGAGATTGGAGGCGTCGCATCCATGGTAGGTCGCGCCCAGAGGATTCCTGGTCTCGCGCGCTTTCGCGAGCTCGATAATCGGCAGCGAGCCATCGACGCCGGTCACGCGATTTCCCATCCGCGTGAGGGTTCGCACCAGGCTTCCATTGCCGCATCCCACATCGAGGATTTCGCGCCCGGTGACCTTGCCGATGACCTTCAGGAGCCCCGGATAGATCAGCGTGCGATGCCATAGATCGCCCTCGTCGCCCTGGTTCTCGTCGAACCAGTCCGCCAGCGTCGCCCATTCGCGTCGTTGCATGAGACCTCCCCTAACTCGCGGACTTGCGTTGCTCCTCCAGCTTGCGCAACTCGACGCGGCGAATCTTGCCGCTAACGGTCTTCGGCAAATCCTCGACGAACTCGATCTCGCGCGGATATTTATATGGCGCGGTGATGCGCTTGCAATGCTCCTGGAGCTCACGCGTGAGGGCCTCGTCGCCGGTGACGCCCGCCTTAAGCCGCACGAAAGCCTTGACGATGTGGCCGCGATCGGGGTCGGGACTCGCGACCACCGCGGATTCCATCACCGAGGGATGCTCGAGGAGCGCGCTCTCGACCTCGAACGGGCCGATGCGATAGCCCGCCGATGTGATGACATCGTCGGCGCGCCCGACGAACCATAGATAGCCCTCGGCATCGCGATAGGCTTTGTCTCCGGTGAGGTAGTAGTCGCCGCGAAACACGAGCGCGTTCTCTTCGGGATTTTTCCAGTACTCGCGCATGATCGAGGGCGGCTTCTCCGGCTTCACGCGCACCGCGATTTGCCCGACATCGCCCTCGCCACATTCATGCAGGTCCTCGTCAACGATGCGCACGTCGTGGCCCGGAAACGGACGCCCCATCGATCCGAGCTTCACCTTGGTGTCGGGCATATTGCACGCGAGGATGATGGTCTCGGTCTGCCCGTAGCCGTCGCGAATTGTGAGGTTGAAGTTGCGCCGCCACACCTCGATGACCTCGGGATTGAGAGGCTCGCCCGCCGCGGTGCAATGCCGCAGCTTCGGCACTTTGTATTTCGAGAGGTCCTCCTTGACCAGCATCCGATACTCGGTCGGCGGCGCGCAAAACGTGGTGATGCCGTAGCGCTCGAGGAGTTCCATCTCGCGTGCCGGCTCGAAGCGCCCGTTGTACATGAACACCGTCACGCCGTTCATCCAGGGGCCGAAGATCACACCATATGCAGCCTTCGCCCATCCAGTGTCGCTGGTCGTCCAATGGATATCGTTCGGTTTCAGGTTGAGCCAATTCAGCCCGGTGAACTTGTGACTATAGATGTAGCTGTGCGAATGGAGCACGGCCTTCGGTTCTTTGGTGGTTCCCGAAGTGTAGTAGCAAATCGCGGGATCGCTCGCTCGCGTCCTTAAGACCTTGAACCTGTGCGACGCTTTCTGCATTTCTTCCGGCAGACTCATCCATCCGCTGCGCGCCGCCCCGACGATTAGATAGTGCTCGAGCGTCGGGCATTGATTGCGCAGCTCGACAACTATCGATGCGCTGTTCACCGATGCGATGATCGCTTTGGCGCCCGAATGGTTGGCGCGATAGACGAGGTCCTTCTCGCGCAGCATCCCGGTGCACGGGATTACGATCGCGCCGGCCTTCAGGGCGCCGATGTAAGCGCTGTGCCACATCGGAATCCTCGGCAGCACCAGCAGGACCGGGTCGCCGGCGCCGATACCGAGCTCGCTCAGCACGTTCGCGATGCGGTTGGATTGCTCGGAGAAATCGCCGAAGGTGAGCCGCGCGCGATTGCCTTCCTGATCCTCCCATAGGAGCGCGACGCGATTGTGATCGGTAGCGAACTCATCGACGACGTTGCCAAAGTTGAAATACTCGGGCGTGTCCCATCGAAATTCTGTGTAGATTTTTTCGTAGCTGTCCATTGATTCGTCGAATGATTATCCGCGAGACCTGGTCTTCTTTTCCACAGGCGCCTGCGAGCGCTTCGCCGCCGCCTTGATGTATTTCAACGTCACCGGCGACAGATCGTCGCGCTCGACGCGCACATCGATGATCGAGAACGAATCTTCCTGATGCGCGCGCTCCAGCGCGAGCCGCAACTCTTCGGGAGTTTGCGCCTCGAAACCGGCGCCGCCCCAGTCACGTCCAAGGTTGGCATACGGCCACGCTGGAATATCCAGCAACTCGCGCCGCTCGGCCACCGGCCGAAAGATGCCCCATCCGCCATTGTTGATGACGAGCACGATCGGATTGGCGCCGAACTTTGGCGCATGCGAAATTTCCGGGCCGGTCATCTGAAACGCGCCGTCGCCACATAGCACGATAGGCCGCAGGCCGGAACCGATCTGCGCGCCGAGCGAGGCAGGCACCGCAAATCCCATCGAGGCGTAAAATCCCTGCGCGAGATAGTTGCCGCCACTTGGCACGCGGATGTCCAGCCCGCCGAACAGCATGTCACCCGATTCGGCGACGACCAGATATTTGTGGTGCGCGGCGAGGAACGCATTCACGGTGCGCAGGATATCCGCGACCTTGATTTGCCGCTCGTTACGTGCGGCCTCCTTCGGCAAGTTGTCCGCATATTGCACCTTCTCGTGATGCGTCTTCAGATCCTGCCGCAGCAGCGCGCGCACGAAATCGCGCACCCCGACATCGGTGTAGGTGTGATACTTCACGTCGACCTTGCGATCGACGGCCCATACGGTGCGGCCCTGGATGATGTGCGGCGGCCGGTTGCCGAAATTCATGTCGGTCTTGAGACATCCGAGATTGATGACGAGATCGGCCTCGTCCATCCGGGCGACGATCGGTGGCGGACTGATCGGCCCGATGTGTACGCCCATATAGAGCGGATGGTCCATTGGAAACGCGCCCTTGCCGAGCACGGTGGTGAAGACCGGCGCGCCGAGTTTTTCCGCCAGCGCGACCAGCTCGGCGGACACTTTGTAGCGATGAATCTCGATGCCCGCGATGAGCACCGGCTTGCGGCTCGCGTTGAACATCTGCGCGGTCTCGCGCGCCGCCTCGCCAACCTTGTTCTGGTCGGAAGGATGGAAGTGCAGGTAGCCGTCCCATTTGATGATGTCGTCGGGAACTTCGATCTCGCGGTCGACCATGTCGCGATGGATCTCGACATAGCCGGGGCGCTGCTCGGCCCAAATTGCGCGGACCACATCATGAAGGTCCTGCGCGGCGCGTCGAGGATCGGTCAGGACGGCGGAGCCGCAAGTGACCTCCTTGAAAATGCGATGCTGCGATTCAATCTCGCGCGCCTGATGATGAATGAGGGTGCCGAGCTTGCGCTCCTCCTCTCCGGGGCCACCGGAGAAAATCAGAATCGGCACGCGCTCGGAAAAAGATCCCGCGACCGGATTGATAGTGTTGTGACCACCGGCGCCATAAGTCACGCACATCACGCCGATTTTGCGCGACGCGCGTGCATATCCGTCGGCGGCGAAACCAACTCCCGGCTCGTGCGAAAAGGTATGAACCTGGAAGCCGTGTTTGCGCCCCAGCGAAAAGAAGAGCTTGAGGGCGAGGTCGCCGGGAATTCCGAACAGATGTTCGGTGCCTATTTTCCGCAGGTAGGCGACCAGAAAGTCGCCCAACTTCATGTGTCGCTTCAAGTTCCGTTTCCTTGATTCGCGCAGCCAGATGCAACGCGAGGCGCTCCCGAAAATTCTACCAGAATCGTCATCCGCCGCCGCACTATGCTCGCCCGGTGCGTCGCGTAAGCTAGGGGTAGGGTTTCGCGACAGGAGGGCGGATCGATGTCGATGAATGGTCAGTTCGTGCAGGTCGCTCCGGACCAGTTGGCCGGGCTGGTAGATGACCCTTCGGAAATCGCGGACCTTTTCATGAGCCTCCCACCAGCATCAAACGTCCCGGCCGCATCGATGGTGAAGTTTGCCGGCTTGATGGAATCGAAGCGCAAGGAGTTCATGGAGCGCGGTCCCCAGATGTTCGACGCGGCGCTCGCACGGATGGATCCCGGGCTTCGCGAGGCGGTGAACAAGCGCCTCGGGCAACTCGGCGTCGATCCCGCGAGCCTCAAAAGCGGTGCGGGTGGCGAGGCGCTGATGAAACTGATGATGGCGCGGGTTGGCCAGGCATCGGGGGGTGCGGCAGCGACGAAAGGGCAGGGCGCTTCGCTCAGTATCGATAAGGCATGGCACGGGATTCATTACCTGCTCACTGGCGCGGCGGAACCGACGACGACGCTCATCAGCAAGGCAATCATGGGCGGCACCGAAATCGGCGACGACTTTTCCGGCTATGGACCTGCGCGATATTTCGCCGTTGATGAGACCGCCGCGATGTCATCGGAACTGAATCGAGGCAACCTCGAGGCCGAGATGACCGCGCGTTACAATCCCGCGCAGATGGAGAAACTCGGCATCTATCCGAATGGATGGAGTGGTCCCGACGCGCAATGGCTGATGCGCGAATTCCGCCGGGTGCGCACGTTTTTCACCGACGCGAGCGTGAAAGGCTTCGCGGTCGTCACCTGCCTCGTCTAGCGCTTCCTTTTGCGAATTAACGAGTCTGTAGCGGTTCGCGAACCTCCCGCGACGATATTGCCGTAGCGGACAGATCGTCTCGATTGCGTCATTCGCTGCGGCTCGTTCGCGAACGACCCTACGAGGAAAGGCTCAGAATCGTCATCTCTAAGGTGCGTGGTTGCGCCGATGAGAGTTATCTTTCGGGCCCAATCGCGCCCTTGGAGGGCGTCGCATTTTGCAACCCAAAGGGCCGAGGCCTGGTTCTTTCGATTACATATGGCGTGGTAATCGCCCAGCCATGCTGTGCTAGGATGAGCGGGAAAGAAGGCGCGTCATGTTTCAAAGACTTCTGCGCATGCAAATGCTCTCGCCTACACGGATCGGCGGAATGGTTACTCATCTGCCGAAGTTCGTGCGCGTGTTTTATCGCCTGATGAAGGACGAGCGCGTCTCGATGTTCGTGAAGGCCGCGCCGCTCCTGATCCTGCTGCTGATGTTCACGCCGCCCGCTATTGAACTGGACTTCGTGCCGGTTATCGGAGAGATCGACTGGATGCTCGCCATCTATCTCGCACTCAAGCTGTTCGTGTGGCTCTGCCCTGCCGATGTGGTGCGTGAGCACGTCGGCCAGATCGCGCACGGTCAATAATCGCAAATGCGACCGCGGATAATCCTTGTCGTCGTCGCGGCGATCGTCATCGTCACGCTGATCGTGCTCGGTGTGGCGGATACCTTCCTGGTCGACTTTCTGTGGTTCAGCTCGCTCGGCTATCGCGACGTCTTCGACCGCATCGTCGGCGCGCAGGTCGCGATTTTCGCCGGCGGTATGGCTGGTATCGTTCATCGCGATTGCCGCCAGCGGCTTCTTCGCGATTGGAGAGAACCGCGATCGCGAGCGGCTGCGGGTGGTGCGGCGTCCCGACCAGATGACCGAGGTCAATCTGCCCGAGTTGATTCGCGCGTTCAGCGATCGGATTCCATGGCGCCTGCTGGTGGTGGTCGTCGCCGCGGTCCTCGCGATTTTTCCCGCCAATGGCGAAGCCGGCGGATGGGACGTGTACCTGAAGGCGATCTATGGGGTGCCGTTTCACGTCGGCGATCGTTCCTTCGGGCATGATGTCGGATTCTACGTCTTCACGCTGCCGCTGCTGGAGAGTTTGCGCGACCTGTTCCTGGTGATCCTGTTTCTCGCCGCCGCGGTGGGGATGGGGATTCACTGGATGCGCGGGTCGCTGGATTTTCGCGAGTCGCCGCCGCGCATCGCACCGTCCGCCGCGGCGCACATTTCGGTTCTGCTCGGGATCTTCTTCGTGCAGCGCGCATTCAGCTATTGGCTCTCGCGCTACGGACTCCTCTATCACACCAACGGCGTGGTGTACGGCATGCGCTATGTCGACCATGTGCTATGGCAGCCGGGACTGTGGCTGCTGGTAGCGCTTTCCGTCGTCGCCGCGGCGCTGTGCTTTGCGAATGTCGGCACGCGTGGCGTGCGGCTGCCGCGTGATCGCATTCGTGATCGTGTTCGGCCCGTCGCTGTTGCTGAGCTTCATCGAACCCGTCATCGAGCGGCTGTGGGTCAAGCCCGACGAGTTGCGCATCGAGAAGCCCTACATCACGGCGAATATCGAGATGACGCGCGCGGCGTACAAACTCGACAATGTCGACGTTAAACCGTTCGCGGGCAAGGGCACGCTGACGCGCGCCTCGCTGGAGACCGACGCCGCGACGCTCAGGAACATCCGGCTGTGGGACCCGCGCCCGCTCATCGACACCTACAAGCAGTTGCAGGAGATTCGCCTTTACTACGATTTCCTCGATGTCGACATCGATCGCTACATGATCGACGGACGCTACACGCAGGTGATGCTCTCGCCGCGCGAATTGAACGTCGGACTGCTGCCGGAAAACGCGCAGACCTGGGTCAACCAGCATCTGAAGTTCACCCATGGCAGCGGGCTGGTGATGAGCCCGGTCAACGAGAAGGATTCCGAGGGCTTGCCGGTATTCTACATCAAGAATATTCCGGCCGAATCGAGCGTTGGCTTCAAGGTCGAAAATCCGGCCATATATTTCGGCGAGGAGCCGGACAATTACGTCGTGGTGAATTCGGCGACGCCGGAATTCGATTATCCCAAGGGCGCGGACAACGTCTTCTCGTTTTACAAGGGCGAAGGCGGGATTCCGGTTAGCGGGCTCTGGCGACGGATGCTGTTCAGCTACTTCTTCAAGGACATCAATCTTCTCGTAACGGAGAATATCGTCAACCAGAGCAAGATCATGATCCGCCGCAACATCATGACCCGGCTCTCCTACCTCGCGCCGTTTCTGAAGCTCGATAGCGATCCGTACACCGTGCTGCTCAATGGACATCTGGTCTGGATCGTCGATGCGTACACCACCAGCGATCGCTATCCCTATTCGCAGGACATCGACGGGCTCAACTACATTCGCAATTCGGTCAAGGCCGTGATCGATGCCTATGACGGCACCACCACGCTATACGTCGCCGATGCCGACGATCCGGTGATTCAGACCTGGCAGAAGATTTTTCCCGCGATGTTCAAGCCGCTCAGCGCGATGTCCGATGAGCTGCGCGAGTCACATCCGCTATCCGGAAGACTTTTTCCAGGTCCAGGCCGCGATCTATCGCACTTACCACATGAAGGATCCGCAGGTCTTCTACAACCGCGAGGATCAATGGGACGTCGCCAAGGAAAACTACGCGGGCATGACCAGCGCGATGCAGCCCTACTACATCATCATGCGGCTGCCGGGCGAGCCCCATGAGGAGTACATCCTGATGCTCCCGATGGTGCCGAAGGGGCGCGACAACATGATCGCGTGGATGGCGGCGCGCTGCGACGGCACCGACTACGGCCATCTCTTCGAGTATGCGTTTTCGAAGGACAGCCTGTTTTACGGCCCGTATCAGATTCAGGCGCGCATCAATCAGAATCCCGGAGATTTCGCGACAGCTCTCGCTGTGGAATCAGATGGGCTCCAAGGTGATCCTCGGAAATCTGATCGTCATCCCGGTGCAGGATTCGCTGCTCTATGTCGAACCGCTCTACATCCGCGCCGAGAACGGACAGCTTCCCGAATTGCAGCGCGTGATCGCGTCCTACGGCGATCAGGTCGTGATGGGCGACACGCTCCCGGAAACGTTGGCGTCGCTGTTCACCGGGCGTGAAGGCGCCGCGCGCTCCGGTGGTGGCGGAGATCAAATCACAGGCAGCCGACTCCGGCGAGCGCGGCGCGCGCCTCCTGCGCAAGCTTCATCCTCAGTCGGCGGCGAATCATTACAATCGCGCGCTCAAGGCGTTGAGTGCGGGCAACTGGACCGAGTTCGGAACCGAGATGCAGCAGTTGGGTCAGGATCTCGGACAAAATCCCGGAGCCGCGTCGCACTAGGCTTCAGATGGCGGAAGGTTCCAGCGATAGGATCAGGGTCCTCATCGCGGATGACCATCGGATGTTTCGCGATCTGCTGAGATCGGCGCTCGCCGCGGATTGCGACGATCGTGGGCGAGACCGAGGATGGCGAAACCACTCTTGCGACTGGCGCTTCGAACCAAGCCTCACGTTATCCTGCTCGACATCGTTATGCCGCGGGATCGACGGCCTCGGCGCCGCGCATGAACTTGCGCGCAAAGTCCCCGGCTCCAAGGTTCTGGTGCTGAGCCAGTACAGTGACGACGAGTACGTGCTTGAGGCTCTCGGGGAAGCGGGCGTCGCGCGGATACATCCTCAAGACCGATGGAGCGTGCGGAAATTCTGCCCGCGATTCGCGCGGTGCACGGCGGGGCTGCGTTATCTCAGCCCTTCGATCGCAGCGCATCGTGCTACATCAGATGAATCATCCATCGTCGGAGCGCAGTCGGGCAACGACGGTCTCACCAAACGCGAGCGCGAGGTGTTGCGCCTGATTGCGGAGGGCTCGACCACCAAGGACATCGCGTCGCGGCTTGAACATCAGCCCCAAGACCGCGCAGGTCCATCGCGATAATCTAAAGCAAAAGTTGAACTTGCGCAGTACCGCCGCGCATCGTGCGCTACGCGATCCAGCGCAAGATGATCCGGGTGGATTAGGACGTGCACGCCGAGGACCGCCTCATCGATTTTCGCTTCGCGTCCTGCTCTCGCATTCGCCGGATCGCTCGCTGTTCTACCGACAGACTGCTGCAGTCGCAGCCGATGCGGAAAGTTCTTTCGATGAGTCCGGCGACGAATCTCCACCCGGCGATTACGCAATTCGCCTGACGCACGAGGACGAAATCGAACTACCTCGTTCACGTGCCTCCGCATGCGGTCGAAGCCGCTCCGGTCGTTTGAATTCCATGGCGGCGGAGGCGAGGCCGATGGTCAGCGCGACCATAGCCAGATGAATCCGCTCGCCGACCGCGAGGGCTTCATCGTCGTCTATCCGAACGGGACCGGTTCGTCGCGATCGCTTGCTCACGCTGGAATGCTGGAACCTGCTTGCGGCTATGCGATGAAAATCGCGTCGATGATGTCGGCTTCCGACTGGCGTTGCTCGACGATCTCGGCCGCCGGACGCGGATCGATCGGCACGGCGTGAATACGCGACCGGTCACTCCAACGGCGCGATGATGGCGTATCGGCTCGCGGTCGAAGCGCGGCGATCATATTGCGCAATTGCGCCGGTCGCAGGCGTGAATGGTCGTCACCGATTTTCATCCCTCGCGCTCCGATGCCGATCATGCATATTCCACAGCGTCGACGATCCGCGCGCACTCTACTACGGCGGGTTGGGGCCACCGTTTCCGATTGACCAACAATCGCGTGATGCATCCAAACGTCGAGACGATGCTGCGCAAGGCGGAGCGCAAGCGCTTCGGAGTTCGACCGCAACATCTGACGTGGGTCGCGATCGATGAGATTCCGGAAGAAGGCGATCGATCGGCGCGCGGAACCGAAGCGTTCTATGCTTCGATGGAGCAGTACGAGAAGTACTTCGCGGCGCAGCTTCGGACGGAGGTGGTGCGGCTTTGCGCGGTCTCGCGCAGTGACACAGTCGCCACGTCAATGCTATTCCCGACGAAATGGTGACTACGTTCGCCATTGCGGGGACTCGCGACGAAATTGCGCGGGTCGAGGCGTACGACGCTGATCGATGCGATGAGGCTAGCATGCCGCTGCCGTTTTGGTAGATCCCGTGACGCCGACAGGTTACGGTCGATCGCGGCGACGTTTTATGCGGTGTGGGAGCCCGGCTCGTCTGGTCCTGAAAGTTGAATTCGGAGATCGCCTGCAGGAATTTACCGGAACGGGTGCGCGCGAACTCCGGCGACGCGCTCGAAAGCGATCGGCGGGCGTGCCCAGGATGGCCTTGAACTCCTCGCGAATGCGCGATTGCGTGGCGCTATCGAGCGCCGCATCGGCGACATAGGCAACGCGGAACGCCTCGGGTGCCATCTGAACCAGCTGGTATTGTTTTATCGCGGGCGTAAATCGCAGCGTGTCGATGAGGACGTACGGAAAGTAGATCCGTCCATCAGCTCGGCGAAACATGACGCGCTTGCGCCCTACGATGCGGCCAAGCAGCGGCAGTGTGCGACCGCATCGGCAGGTGCCCTCCGCCGCAATAGCGTAGTCGCTCAGATCGTAGCGGACCAGCGGCATCAGATAATTCTCCAGAGTCGTAATCACCACGCGACCCATTTCGCCTGGCGCAACTTGGCGGCCAGCGTCGTCCATCAGCTCAACCAGAACATGCTCGGCGTTGATGTGGTAGCTGCCCCGCGGGCATTGCCACGCGATGAATCCCTCGGTGGCTCCGTAGTTGTCGGCGATCTCGACTCCCAGCGTCTGCCGCGCCCGCTCTCGCAGCCTATCGTCGACGATCTCGGCTACCGTGAAAACAAGCCGTAGCGATGGGAGCTTTCGGCTGGTGTCTTCCACGAACTGGAGCATCGCCTCAAGGTTCGAGGGAAACATGTAGATGTAGAGCGGATCGATCTCGACCATTCGCTCGAATTGCGCGGCGAGGTCGGTGCTCACGGCCATCAACCCGGGCAGGATGCGATGCCTGACCCAATCTGAATCGGGAGGATGGTTCACCTGATGGAAAATCGTGCGCCGCAAGGGATTCCATCCGTGCGCCCGCAGGTAGCGAATCCGTGCCGCATAGCGGCCGCGCACTCGCGAACGGTCGAAGAGAAACTCGGCCTCGATTCCGGTGACACCCGACGACGCGCCCCATAGAAAGCGATGACCCGGTGGATACATCGAGCGCACCGAGGCGTTCAGTGCGGCAATCTCGATCCGCTCGAGTATCGGCAGTCGCGCGAAGTAATCCGGCTTCGGCGATCCTCCCAGGCGGGCCGCATAAAACGGAATCTTCGCCGCCGCCGCGAGCGTGCGTGCGAGCCGGCGTTCCTGGTATGCACGAAGTTGTTCCGCCTTCCAGTATTGCGACCGCAACAGGAAGGCGTAGCGCGGGGCGGCCTCCACCGCCATTCGCAAAGCGGACATTCCGCGCGCAGTCTGTCGCAATGCCAGCCAATTGAAAAGTGAGGATGACTCGGATGGAGGTGACGGCTCTGTTCTACCGGGGCTGAGAGCCGTGGATTGTCTTATCTCCAACGCCGATTTCAGAGAGTGCCTGCAGGAACTTGCCGGAACGGCTGCGAGCGAACTCGGCGACGCGCTCGAACGCAATCGTAACGGGGGTGCTGAGGATGGCTTGGAACTCCTCGCGAATGCGCGACTGCGTGGCGCTGTCGAGTGTGGCATCGGCGACGTAGAGGACGCGGAAAGCCTCGGGCGCGTCCTGAACCAGTTGGAACTGTTTCATCTCCGGCGTCACTCGCAGCGGGCGAATGAGGAGGTGGGGAAGTAGATGCGACCGTCAGCGGTGCGGAAGAGGCCGCGCTTGCGGCCGACAATGCCGACCAAGCCGCGGCAGTGTGCGGCCGCATCCGCAAGCTCCCTCCGCCGCGACGGCATAGTCGCCGAGATCGTAGCGCACCAGCGGCATCAGATAATTCTCCAGCGTCGTAATCAGCACGCGACCCAGCCTACCGGGCGCCACATTGCGACCCATCTCGTCAATGAGTTCGACCAGGACATGCTCCGCGTTGATGTGGTAGCTACCCTGCGGGCATTGCCACGCGATGAATCCCTCGGTGGCTCCATAGTTGTCGGCGATCTCCACTCCGAGGATCCGCCTGGCTAGCTGTCGCAGGGTTTCGTCTACGGTCTCGGCCACCGTGAAAACACGCCGGATCGATCGGAGCTTTTGGTTGGTTTCCTGCAGGATCCGAAGCATTCCTTCAAGGTTCGAGGGAAACATGTAGAGGTAAAGTGGGTCGATCTTGACGATTCGTTCGACCTGCTCGACAAGATCGGTGGTCATGGTCATGAAACCCGGCAAGATCCGATGCTTGACCCAGTCCGAATCGGCCCGGGGGAGGCGTACCTGATGGAAAATCGTGCGCCGCAACGGACTCCATCCGTGCGCACGCAGATAGCGAATTCGTGCCGCGTAGCGGCCGCGCACCCGCGAACGGTCGAAGAGAAACTCCGCCTGCATCTCGGTCGAACCCGACGAAGCACCCCGAAGAAAGAACTGATCCGGTGGATACATCGAGCGCACTGATGAATTGAGAGCTGCGATGTCGGTGCGTTCGAGTATGGGCAACCGCGCGAAATCTCCCGGCTTTGGAGCTCCGCCCAAGCGGTCCGTATAGAAGGGAATCTTCGCCGCCGCCGCGAGTGTGCGTTCGAGTTGACGCTCCGTGTATTCGCGAAGTTGTTCCGGCCGCCAGTATTGTGATCGCAACAGGAACGCGTATCGCGGAGCGGCATCCAAAGCCATTCCCAGAGCGGACATTCCCGCCAGTCTGCCGCAACTTGGAGTGATTGAGAAGTGACGTGGTTTTAGTCCGCCAATTCCGAGAGCGCAGTCATGTACTTGCCACCCGGTGCGAGGTATTTCCAGCACTCTTTGGAAGTTCACCAACACGTCGTCGCCGAGAATCCTGCGAAAGCCGGCTTGAATGATTTCTTCAGCATCAGCGATCAACGCGCCATCCGAAATAAATCGGACCGTAAAACGCCCCACCGCGTTCTGCACGATCTGGAATTGTTTTACCTCGGCGCAGTTCCTCACCGCGCTCGAGAGATGCCATGGCGAGATCAGTTGGCCGTCGTGCAGCCGAAACAGGTTCATTGCGCGGCCGAGGATCTTGCCAATCAGCGGAAGCGTCCGGCCGCACTCGCACCTGCCCGCCGCCGCGAGCGCGTAGTCGCCAATCTCATACCGCACCAGTGGCGCGAGCCGATTTTCCAGCGTCGTCACCAGAACTCTGCCGATCTGTCCCGGCGCGACCGCGTGGCCACGTTCGTCGACGATCTCCAACAGCACGTGCTCGGCATTGATGTGGAGATTTCCCGCCGGGCATTCCCAGGCCAGGAACGCCTCCGTAGATCCATAGTTCTGCGCGATGTCGACGCCGAGCGCCGCCTTCGTTCGCTGCCGCAAGGAGTCTTCGAGCACTTCGGCGCCGGTGAAAATTTTCTTGAGCGAGGGCAATTTGCGTCCGGTTTCTGCGAGCCGGTCGAGTAAAATGTCGAGATAGGAGGGAAAGGTGTATAGGAAAATCGGGTCGATCCGGCAAAGCTCCTCCACTTTGCCCTCGAGTCCCGGCGATGCGGGGATGAAGTGGTTCGACATCCGAAGGCGGCTCTGCATGAGGCCCTCGTCATCGTTGCGAAGTGTTCGAAACACCACGTAGATAAGCCACGCCGTTCGCTTGAAAGGTGTCCAACCATGTTCGCGTAAATACCGCGCGCGTGCGGCGAAACGACCCTGCTGATGATGAGCATCGAAGATAAACTCCGCCGGCGTTCCGGTCGATCCCGTAGAAGAGTCCGACGAGCAATGGACGCCGTCAGGATAAAGACTGAGAATCGAGCGATTCAGGTCCCCAATCTCGCGTCGGCCAATGGTCGGCAGCTGGGGGAGATCATCTGGTCGCGGAGAACCTCCGAAGTGCGCGGAGTAGAAGGGAATTCTGGCCGCTGCGCGCAAGGTTTCGTCGAGGGCGGTTCGGCTATACGCGCGGAGTTCGTCTTCGCTCCAGTATTGGGAACGCAGTAGACCGCGGTATCGATTTGCCGCACCCAGAAGGTTGAGTATGGTTGCCATGTCAGACTGCCCGTCGTCGCATATCAGAAGCCCGATTGCGAGACGACCGGTATTCGGTTAGTGAGTTCGAAATTGCGCACTCGCCCGACGCATGCTACTACTCGTTCAAGCTGAACCATTGTTCAGGAGGGCGGTCATGAAGAACGGCGTCCATCACCTCGGGCTCGCAACTCTCGACCTCGATCGCACGGTCGACTTCTGGACCAAGAAACTCGATTGCAAGGTCGCATGGGCCGATGTTATCGAGCCACCCGAAGGCGGCAAGATCAAGCACGTTTTCATGGATACCGGCGACGGCACGCTGATCGCCTTCATGTGTCCCGAGAAAGTCCCTGGCATCCCGCAAGAATGGGCGACCGACATCAACAGCGCGCAGAATCTGCCGGGTGCGTTCTATCATTTCGCGTTCCATTGCGATGACGTTCCGCAGCTCGAAGCCAAGCGCGCCACGCTGCTCGAGCGCGGCGTCGATGTCACGCCGGTGGTCGACCACGAATGGTGCCGCTCGATCTACTTCCGCGATCCCAACGGGCTGCTACTCGAGTACTGCGCCACCACCCGCGAGTTCACCGAAGAAGACAAGCAAATGAAGCATCACGATCAACCCGGCGTGATGGTGAAAGATCCCGAAGATGCAAAGAAAGTTTTGCAGGATGCTGATGGGTCCGGCGCCCAAGACCAAGAACGTGCCGGTTTGATTCAAGGCGAAGTTTCCTCCTTGACCATAGGGCGGCGGGTCTCGCGATCCGCCGCTCTTTTCTTTCGCCGCCGTTCATCTCATATTCATTCGATTCCACTTCTTACTAGCGAGGTATCTTCCGATGGCGGAAATAGGTTTGTTCGACGCGATGTACACGGCGCGCGCGTTGCGCCGCTACAAAACCGATCCGATTCCCGATGACGTGATGACGAAGATTCTCGAGGCCGCCATCCGCGCGCCGTCGGGCAGCAATCAGCAGAACTGGGTCTTCATGGTGGTCAAGGACGCCGCCAAGAAAAAGAAGATCAGCGACATCTACGCGCGAGGCGCGCAGATTCTCGCGGGCGTCTATGCGAACCGTCCGCGCCCGCCGCATATGGACGAAAAGCAGTTCCAGACCCTGATGAACTCCGCGACCTATCTCTTCGAGCATATGCACGAGGCGCCGGTGTTGCTCTTCGCGGGCCTGCGAACGGACGGGACGGGGCCGGTGCCGAATCTGCCGCCAGAAATCGCCGGCCAGATGGGTAAGATGGCGCGCATCGGCGGATCGAGCATCTATCCCGCGGTGCAGAACATCATCCTGGCGTGCCGCGCCTTCGGAATCGGCACCGTGCTGACGACGCTGCACATTTTCTTCGAGGACGAGGTGAAGGAGATCCTCGGACTGCCGCGCGAGATCCAGACCTACGCGCTGCTACCGATGGGATATCCGATCAACAAATTCGGTCCGCTGAAGCGCCGCCCGGTGAGCGAGGTCGCGTTCCTCGATAGCTACGGCAACAACTGGAAGAGTTAGGCTCGCAGTGAAAATCGGGCCGGAGTGCGTTGGCGCTCTGGCCCGCTGCGAGTGCTGAATGGACGACGCCCGTGACATAGAGCGGAGACTCGCGGCAATCCTGAGCGCCGACGTTCGCGGCTATGGCCGCATGATGGCTGAGGACGAGGTCGCCACCGTCCTCGAAGTCAAGCGATGTCGTGAGATCATCGGCGCGCACGTGAGCGAGCATCATGGGCGCATCGTCGATTCGCCAGGCGACAACATCCTCGCCGAGTTTCCCAGCGCCGTCGAAGCGGTCCAGTGCGCGGTCGAAGTGCAGCGAGAGCTTGTGATTCATAACGCTGAGCTTGCTGCGTCGCGCCGGATGGAGTTCCGCATCGGGGTCCATCTCGGCGACGTGCTAAGCGACGCCGGCCGCATCTATGGCGATGGTGTAAACATCGCGGCGCGTTTGGAAGCGTTGGCGACTCCTGGAGGGATTTGCATCTCAGCCGCGGTGTACGAGCAGATTCGCGGCAAGCTCGACATCGATTGCGAAGATATCGGCGAGCAGCCGGTCAAGAACATCCCGCGTCCGGTGCGCGTGCTGCGGGTGCGGATGGGTCCGGCGCCGATCGCGCCCGCGACTCGACCACCATCGCTCCGCCGAGTGATCATAGGGTCGATTGCGACACTCGGTGTACTGGCCGCAAGCGCAGGCCTTTACTTCATCATAGAACGGCAGTCGCATCCCACGTCGATGACAGCTCCGACAGCTGAGCCATCGAAGGCGACGGTCGCGGTTCTCCCCTTCGCCAACATGAGCGCGAGCAAGGATGACGAATATTTCAGCGATGGCATGACCGACGAGATCATCGGCGATCTTTCGAAGATAAACGGCTTGCGAGTCGCCGGTCGGACCTCGTCGTTCGCGCTCAAAGGTCAGAACCTCGAGGCACGCAAGATTGCGGACCTGCTGCACGTCAGGAACCTGCTCGAAGGAAGCGTGCGGCGGGCCGGCAACAGGGTCCGCATCGAGGTCCAACTGACCGACGCGCAAAGTGGGTTCAATCTGTGGTCGGAAAAGTACGACGAAGATTTGTCCGATGTGTTTCGCATTCAGAGCGAGGTCGCGGAGCAAGTAGCGGGAACCCTCGAGGTCAAGTTGCTGGCGGGCGAGCGTGCGCGGGTCGAGAAAAAGCCGACCGAGAATCTGGAGGCCTACAACCTCTACCTACTGGGACAGTACTACATCGGCCAGTTTTCCATGGAAGGAGCCGATAAGGCTGCCGGCTATCTGAAGCAGGCGATAGCGATAGATCCAGATTTTGCTCTGGCGCATTCCGCGCTGGCGATGGCTATCGAACAGTTCGCTGATACGTCACTCGCACCCCGCCCGTCACAACCGATGATCAAAGCCGAAGCTGAGCGCGCGCTCGCACTCGACGATACGCTGTCGCAACCTCACCGGGTATTGGCGTTTGTGCTCTGGCGGTACGAGTGGAATTGGCCGGCAGCCGAGCGCGAGTTCAAGCGCTCATTGGAACTCGCGCCAAAGGACTCCGACGCCTACATTGCCTATGGATTCGCGCTCAGTTACATGGGCCAGTACGAAGAGGCTTTGAGGCAGCTCGAGCGTGGTAAGGAACTCGAACCGCCCTCGCCGCAGCCGTTAGAGTTCATCGGAGACACCTATGCGATGTGGCATAAGTACGATCGCGCTCGGGAATGCTATCAGCAAGTAATCGAGATGGCGCCCGGCTCCTGGTACGGCCACTGGGGCCGCGGCATGCTCTCGTCGTATCAAGGGGACTTGCCTGCAGCGATCATCGATCTGGAGAAAGCGGCGGCCCTGACTGATGATCGAATGATTGAGGGCATGCTCGGCGGTCTTTACGCGTTCGCTGGGCGGAAGGCTGACGCACTGAAGACTATCGGCAAGCTCAACGAGGCAGCAAAGCACAACTATGTACCACCGATATTCTTCGTCAGCGTCTATTATGGCCTCGGTGACAAAGACCAGGCGTTTCAATGGCTTGATAAAGCATACGAAGAGCGGTCGACGTTTCTGAGCCAGCTCAGGGTTCCTGCCTGGGATCCGCTGCGCGCAGACCCGAGATTCAAGGCGATCGAAAAGAAGGTCGGCCTCTATGACGTTCAGTAGGCGCCCTTCCGCCTTTAGAAATCGAATAGCTGGCGCATCATCGAGAGCAACCAATGGCTGGTCGTGATAGTTGGATGCAAGCGCTGCGACGAGCGCGCGCGCGTTTCTTCCAGTCGCTTCGATGCTACCTCGGCGATGGTGGTGGCGGCTTCGGGTTTTGCTTTGAACAAGGTCGTGAAGCCGTCGCGATTGACTTCCAGTACTTCGAGATCGGTTAGCGCCCGGATGGTAGTTGTGCGCGGCTGGCCAGTCAGTAGAGCGATCTCGCCAAAAAAGTTGTCGGGCGACCGGTCGTCAGTACGCCTGACCACGCGAAGCTCACCCGCGGGGTCACGCTCCAGCACTTCGACCTGCCCGTGCAGCAAAATATAAAAGGTGGTGCCAATTTCTCCGGCGTGAATTATTACATCGTCTTTGCCGTATTCGACGATCCTCGTATAAGGCATCAGCAGCGCCAGCCCTTCTTCGCTCAGACCGTTGAGCAGGTAGGAGCGGCGCAGTTCACCGAGCATGCGATTGGCGCGGAAAACCTCATCAGCCGCCGCTGCCTCATCATGATAGTGGTCGGTGGAAATCTTCAGCGAGTTGCGGCGCGCCGCGTACCATAGGCTGCGCAGCAGCCGCGAGCGAACCCGCGCTTCATCGGCATAGTCGGCGATCCAGTAGTGAATCCGATATTGCACCTCGTCGCCGCGGAATCCCGATAGCTCGATCGATGGTGCCGGGTCAGAAAGAATTTCCGGCGAGTCGCGCAAAAGTCCCAACACGATCTCCTCGACCCTCCATGGCGGCTGATACGACCCCAATTCGATCTGCACCTGGTCCTCAACCATTTCGCCCGCTGAGAAATTCAGCAACGGTCGCTGGCTGAGGACGCTGTTGGGGACGTGCAGACTTTCGTTGCCAGTGGTCAAGATCCGAGTGGAGCGCCATCCGGTCCACTGGATGCGTCCAATTTTGTCGTCGAATCTGACCCAATCGCCGGGCTTCGCGGATTTCTGGGATTGCAGCACCAGGGTGCGTAAGAACTCGCTGCGCAACAACCATCCGACCAAGGCGCCGCCGGCAGGCACCGTCGAGAGAACGCCCAGCATCCGAAAATCGAGATGCAGTTCGAGGCGCAGCAGCAGGATCGGGACGGTCAGGTACAAAATCGCCCGCAGGATATCCACCGTCGCGGTCGAAAAATGGGCACGCCCACGGACCAGCGTCCTCTGGGTGCCTTCGACGAGCATCTGAACGGCCGCCCAAAATATCAGGGTCAGCGCGAGCGCATGTCCCCATCGGGTCCACTCGCCGCGCGGCACCGATCGAATCAATGCGTCCGCAACCAGGCCCATAGAAAGCAGGACGAACCCGACAGGGCTCAGCACTCGCTTGCGGCGGCGCAAAGCGAATGCAACCAGCAAGGCGAAAAAAGCCAGCAGGCCTTCGAGCTCGGCCGGCACTGCAAGCTCGATCTGCGCAAGCGTGGGCATCACTTGACTGGGGCCAGTCGAGGCCGGTCACTCAGGCGATCGATCCGTGCGCAGCGATGAGCGCAGGTCAATTCGGCATCCAGGTCAGCGCGCGAATCTCGCCGAACTCGCGGCGCAGCTTGGTCCACGTATCGCCCGCGTCCGTCGAGACATACACGTAGCCGTGCAAGCTGTTGGCGACGATGATGTTGGGATTCGACGGATGCGTGCCGAACCAGTACACCACCGAGTTCGGCTCGACCGGCAGCGCGCATTTCTCCCAGGTCTTGCCGCCGTCACGCGTGCGTTGAATAGCGCCGCGCTTGCCCGGGATGAAGTCGCCATTACCGACGAAGATGGTGTCCGGATCGTCGGGCTTGACCGCGACGCCGCGGCAATAGGAAATCGCATCGCGTTCAGCGAAGCGCGGAAATCCGTGCAGCGCGAAGGTCTCGCCCTCGTCGTTGCTGCTCCAGATGCCGTCGGGCGTGGTCACCAGCAACTTCGGATGCGCGCCGTTGGTAAGCGCGACGCCGTGTACGTCGCAGTTGAGTTCCTTCTCGCCCATCTTGCGATGAGTCCAGGTTTTGCCGTCGTCGCGGCTGCAATAAACGCCATCGATCTCGACACCGACCCAGATGGTTTTCTTGTCGCGCGGATCGACAATGATGTTGGTGACTTTCGGCGCGCCCGCGAGGCATCGCTCCGCCATCGGCACCGCAAGCTGCTCCCAGGTCTTGCCGCGATCGCGTGAACGATAAACCGCGGGATGCTTGGTGCCGAAGAAAATCGTGTTGGGATCGCCCGGATGAATGCGACCGACCAAATCTGCTTGCCGCCCGCTGGCGACTCAACCAGATCCCATTTCGCGCCGTTGTCCTCGCTGAGGTACAGCCCAGCCTCGGACCCGGCCAGCACATGATGAGAATTGTGCGGCGAGACGGCGAGCGCGCGAATCTGGATCTCGCCCGGTTCCGCCTCGAAAGGAAGGTTCATGCGGCTGCGGCGCCAATGCTCACCGCCATCGGGGCTGAACGACACGCCTGCGCCAACCGTGCCGACACAAATCGTGAAATCCTGAGTCATGGGCGTCACCTCGTTTTGTCTGATCAATCGACCAGCGACGCCGGCAGCGATATTGTCAAACCGCTGCTAGCTGTCGCGCGGATCGCCCGGGATCGGCCGTTCTGTGAATCCGATGACCATCCCGAACGCCTGCTCGCGTCCGAGCACGATCGCGCTGGTGCCATCGGGTTCAGGCCGAAGCCGTTTCGATTTCAGAAAGTCCGCCGCTCGGGCGAGGTTGCGGGTCTTGAACGTCAGCGCATAAACGCCTTCGCCATTTTTCTCGAGGTCGCGCGCTTCCGCGCTGTTCGAGGAGACCGGCTGCGCAAGCTCGACCACGGTATCCTCGCCGACCGCGACGAATGCGCTGCGCTTGCGTCCGGCGCTTTCGTCCTCGTGCATGAGCTTCCCGCCCAGCACGTCGCAATAGAGCCGCTTCGCCGGGGCAGGTCCCTCACGACGGCGAAATGTGCGATGCACGTTCGATTCCCAACGGATGCCGCGCACTCCAGTACGCATTGGACCAGGCGGGCTGCAGCCGCGCATCTATCGTGTACTTCCCCACGACCGCGAACTCCAACTGCCCGTGGGTTTCCTTCGGATGCGTCCAGATGGCGAAGGCTTCCTCATCGGCGGCGTCACGGTTTTGCCGCTGATGTTGAACAAGCGCAGGCCATGTTTGTCGAGTTGCGCCGAGATCTCTTTGACGTCGTCGACGTACCAGGCGATCGAATGGAAGTGCTGGCCGAAGCGGTCATGGAATTTCTTTACCGACTGGTTCTGCAGATTCGCCACCCGCGCCGGCATCATCGGCTCCATCACGACTTCCCCGATCGCGATCAGCGAGGCGTCGCGGCCGGCCATCTTTTCGTAGCCGCGATAAAATCGCGTGACCCCGAAAACGTCGTCGTACCATTTGTCGACTGCCGCCAGATCGCTTACGACATGGGTCAAATGGAACAATTTGCCTATCTTGAACATGTGCTCCCCTTTGATGAAGAGCGCGCCCCATCACGAGGCGCGCTCTCAGTGAGGGTTCGAAATTCAGGCTGCGGCGTGCGCGGGCATGCCTAACTCTTTGCCTCCGCCGATCTCTTCGGCCTCCCACTTTTTCACTTCGGGCAGCACGTGTCTGGCGAAGCACTTCAGATTGCGCTCGGCTTCGTCATACGGCATGCCGGCGTAGCTGAAATTGAGCATGAAGCCCTGATTGTCGATGGTCTTGCGGATGAACGCGAGTTTCTCGAGCACCATGTCGGGGGTTCCCCACGGCATCAGCTGCGCGAAATCTGCCGCCGCGCCATCGATGCCATGTCTGGCGATGAATTTACTCACCGCCCGGTATGATTCGTAGCTCTTCGCGGTGCCGAATTTGTCCGACGTCATTTCGTAGTGTTTGATTACGGTCTTGTAGTTGCCCGACAGCCACTTCATCGCCTGCTCTTCGGCGCGATCCTTGTTCTCGTCGACGAACACGAAACCGCCGCTCAGCGGCTTCGGCGGAGGTGTCGCGCCATTAACTTCGTGCCAGGTGCGATGATAGACCTCGAAGTCAGCCTTCACCGCGTCCCATGGCTTTTGCGGGATCACAAGCAACCCGACGCCGAGCTTCGCCATAATCGGCATCGACTCGGGCGACACTGCGGCGGCATAGGTGCGTCCTTTGAATGACTTGAAAGGGAAGGGGCGGACTTCGCGGCGCGGCTGCTTGGTGTATTTACCGCCTTCCATGATGCCGGTTTCGAGCCCCTTCATGATCAGCTCGGCGTACTCGACGAACAGGTTGCGGCCCTCATCTTGAGGGATGCGGAAACCGTCGTACTCGATGCGCGCCAGCCCACGGCCCATCCCGAAGATCATGCGGCCGTTGGAAACGTGATCGAGCATCGAGATTTGTTCTGCCACCCGAATCGGGTCATGCCACGGTAGTACGACCACCATCGAGCCGAGCTTCGCGGTTTTGGTGCGGCCGGCCATGTAGGTCAGGAACTGCACCACGTCCGGGCACATCGTGTAGTCGTCGAAATGATGCTCGACGCCCCACACCGAATCGAAGCCGAGCGGCTCCGCCATCTCGGCCAAACGAATCTCGTGCTTCCATACGTCGCGATCCGACATCTTGTTCTCGGGATTCTGAAAGACTGCTCCGTAACCTACATGCATAAGATCCTCCTGCGCGCGAACGAGGTCGCGCGGATGTTGAGTGCGTGTTTACAGTCCTGCCCGATCAACCTGCCGCCGATGCGAGCGATTCCGCATGCGCGACCCGCTCAGCCGTGCGTCCAGCCGCGAGCGGCACCGAGCCGGGCTTGCGCTGGAACGGATCGACGAGCCCGAGTTGCTTGCCGGTATCGCGCATCGCCGGTACCACGTCTCTGGCGAGCAACTCCAGGCATCGATGCGATCCTTCGCGCCGACGGGACCGTCGAGCCAGAACGAGAAGATGCCGGGGCGCAGCACTTCGAGGACTTTGCGCAACCGCGGGATGACGTAGTCGGGCGTGCCCGCGATCATCTGAACTGGTCGCGAGTTTTGGCGTAGGTCGCATATACGCCCTGTTTGAGGGCCTCGATCTCGGCGTCACTCTCCTCGCCGATGACATCGGTGATCGGCTTGCCGGGCAAGTTCGCTGCCGGCCGCGAGGCGCGCCAGTCGCTTGGTTGCTTCCTTCGAATTGTAGCCGGGCGGGAACATCCACTCGGGGCGCGCGAAATGTGCGAACGCGCCGCCATAGAGGAAGCGTTTGCCCAACTCCTCGGCGCGCGCCTGATTGTCGGCAACGAATACAGGTTGTAGATAGCCGAAATTTTCCGAACCGGCCTGATAGCCCTCGCGCGCGGCCTGGTCCGTGTACATATTCCACAGCTCGACGGTCGGCTCGAGCTGCGTGGCGAGCGCGATATACGGGAAGCGTTTCTTCGCGCACCAGATGACGGTGTCGGGACTGACGAGGCCGGGAATCCAAATCGGAGGATGCGGCTTCTGCAGCGGCAGCACCCACGGATTCACGAAGCGAAAATGAAAATGCTTGCCCTCGTAGCGGAACGGGCCGGGCGTCGTCCACGCCTTGATGATGAAGTCGACGCCTTCCTCGAAGTATTCGCGATTGTAGCGCGGGATTCGCGTTGTTGGCGAGCTGCTCGCTACCGGCGCCGCGCACCCATCCGGGCACCAGACGTCCCTTCGAAATGAAGATCGATCATCGATAGCTCTTCGGCCAGCCGCAAGGCGTTGGCGACGGTCGGCACCGGATTGCCGAGCAGCACGATCTTCGCGCGCTTGGTCGCACGCGCTAGCACCGCGGCCTCGACATCCATGACCGAGCCGAGGCAAAACGGCGTGCCGTGATGCTCGTTGAGCATCAGTCCGTCGAAGCCGAGATCCTCGGAATAAACCTTCTCGTCGATGTACTGGTTGAGCAGCATCGAGCCGTCTCCGCATCGAAGTTTTTGTTGGGCAATCCGAAGAAGCTGCGGTTGCGCAGAATCTGGGTTTCCAGAAGGTCGCTTTTGGCCGCTTCCGTTTCCGGATCGTAATGATACTGCCGTTCGGTAAACCACATTATGTGCATATGCGCCTCTCCCTTTATGCGAGGAAGTTCTGAACTTCTTTTATGAACTGATCCGATTTTTCAATTTCAGGCCGATGACCACATCCATCGATCGCGAGCAGCGCGCGCGTTCTTGATCGATTTCTGATACACCGCCGCCGCCGAAATCGGCACCACGCGATCGTCGCGTCCCCATACGATCAGCGTCGGCGATTTCACCGTGCCTTCGAGCAGATGCGGCAGGCTCGGATTGAACATGTACGGTTGCCATGCGAGGCGCGCGGTCTCGGCGCGCGCATCCTCGAAGGCCTCGTATTGCTCGGGCGACACTCCACCATCATAGAGCGCGGCGTACTCGGGGCTGTGCGCCGCATCCCGCACCGAATCGCGCAGATAGACCAGTGCCGGAACCGTGAACAAATCCATGATGACGCCCTCGGGCGGACGGATACCCACCGGCGCGACCAGCACGATTTTCGAGAACAGGTTGGGATCGCTGGCCGCCATCTCCGCAGCGAGCCATCCGCCGAGCGAGAAGCCGATCACGTCGATTGGCGCGAGGCCCTGCTCGCGGACGAATCGCGCCAGCAGGCTCGCGAGGTCGCGCACGTTCGCCACCCATTCGGCGCGCGGCGTGCGCCCGAATCCCGGGAACAGCGGCGTCACGATGGTGCGGCGCTCGCTCAGCGCCTCGTTCCATTTCATCCAGCCCGGATAGCCCAGCTCCTCATGCAGCACGAGCAGCGGCTTGCCGGATCCGCCCTTGAGCACGATGAGCTGATCGGCGCCTACCGAATGATTCTCCTCACGAACCGACTGTTTCGCAGCCATTGCAACCTCACACCGCCGCTCGGCATGTACATACCGATCGGAATCTAACTGACCCTATAGACCATTCGCTGCGATGCGGTCTAGCGCGATAGTGCGCGAGCATCAGGCCGAATGCGATAGGGTAGGGCCTTGTGCCGAGTGACGCATCCGCAGTTTGCATGCTTTGCGGATGGGTTGCGATGGTAAGACCAGACATGGATTTGATGCTAGCGCTATCAGGGCTGAGAAATCCTGTTGTTCGCGAGCATTCTTTGACTCATAGTTAGCTCGATGTCATTGATGCTCGGAACGATCGTGTGATCAGCGCGCAATGAAAGTCCCGAACGTTTCCGTTGCCGCTGCCATCATGCTGTGCGTCGCGATCGCGACATGCGGTAGCGCGGCCGCGCGAACCGGGCCGGGGCGGCGATCTTCGTTGACAATTCCGAGTACGTGACCGCTTACCCGAAGGCCGGCAACGGTAGTATTGCCCCGATCGCGATCACGCCGGACATGATTTTTCCAGCCGGAATTGCGCGAGATGGCAGCGGCAGGATCTACGTCACCAATACCTCGACGAACACGGTCACGATCTATTCGCCGGATGCCGCGGGAAATGTGTCGCCGCTCGCGGTGATCGGCGGTTCGGAGACCCGTCTCTCGAATCCCACCGGGATCGCATTGGATGCGAACGGGAAAATTTACGTACTTAACAGCGGAACTTCTGCGATTTCCGTCTATCTACCTTTAGGGGCGAGCACTGGTTTTCTCAATCAAGCCCCACTCGCCGCTATCGCCGGCTCCAAAACAATGCTTGCTCTGCCTGTCGCGATCGCAGTCGATGGAAACGGAGACATTTACATCGCAAATCAATTGGGCGGCCCGGTTGCGGCAAGCCAGGGTTTAACCCTGGGTCTGATTACCGTTTATGCAGCGGGGAGCAATGGAAACGTAACGCCCTCTGCAACCATCAGCGGCATCGCGACCGGGTTGATCGAACCGGTCAGCATCGCGCTGGATTCCAACCGCAATGTCTACGTCGCCAACCTTTTTACGAGCGTCGAAGATTTATTTGTTTTTCAGCCAAATATCAGTGTCTATCCGGCTGGAAGCGAGGGCGACGCGCAACCGATCGCCGTCATTACCTAAGCCGACACGAGCCTCAACAGTATTGGGAGCATTGCCCTGGATTCAGCGCGGAACATCTACGCGATCAATTATAGTTCGGACGGCAATGCCATCAATCTTTATCCAGCAGGAAGCAATGGCAACATTGCCCCTACCGCGACCATCGCCGGCGCCGATACGCTGCTCAATTCAGTGCGCGCGATAACGCTCGATTCAGATGGTAACCTCTACGCGCTTAACAGCGCCGGCGGGCCAACGGGCTACGGCAGCATCACGGTATATTCATCCGGCAGCAGCGGCGACGCGGCGCCGATACAGACCATCACCAGCAGTTTCACCGGGATTAATTCCTCCTCCGGTATCGCCATGGATTCCGCCGGGAAGATCTATGTGACCAACGGATTCGGCGGTTCCGGTTTCCCTGGCGGGAGTCTCGCAATATTCCCCGCAGGCAGCTATGCCACCGCTGCGCCTGCCTCGGTGATCGCCGGCGCCAACACGGGACTCGATTTCCCGCAGAAAGTTGCACTCGATGCGACAGGTAATATCTCCGTCCTCAATCTCAACAACGTCCTAACCGTCTATCCTGTGGGTAGCGCGGGAAATGTGACGCCGAACGAGACGATAAACATCAGGGGTGGAAACCTGGGTCCCAGCGGAATCGCGAGAGGCATTGGTGGCGAGCTGTATGTAGCTAATCAGGGGGCCGTCAAGTGCAACAATGGCCCTTGCCACCAAACCAGCATGGGCAGCGTCGACATTTATCCGGCTCACGCCAAAGGAGATGCGAGCCCCAGCGCCGTGATCAGCGGTTACGCTGCCGGGATCGCGTCGCCATCGGCCATCGCCGTGAGTAAGCGCAACAATATTTTTGTTGCTAATATGGGTCCGCTCGACTGCCAGTGTGGATGTTTTCCAATCGACGCGGGAAGCATCACCGTCTATGTCTCCGGCAGCGAGGCCGGCGCCAAACCCATTGCCACGATTCAAGGACCACGCACTCGACTTGAGATCCCAGAAGCAATCGCCGTCGACTCCACCGAAAATATCTATGTCGTGAACGCTGCCGGCTTTGAGGGCTTTTTTTGTGAAGCCGCGGGCTCCGCCATCGAGCAGGTGCCTGGTCTTTTCGAGTTTGGCGAGTTTGGCGGCAGCAGTTCCATTCTGATCTTTAAGGCGGGCAGCGACGGCGATACTCCGCCAATCGGCACAATTGGCGGTCCTTTCACTGCGCTCGGTGGTTCTGCAATCGCGATTGGTCCCTCGGGACCGTAGCCTCGCCGACCCGGTTTGAACCAAGGATGCGCGGCCATGAGCTTCTCACTCACCCCTTTTTGACGATGATCACCACCCTCCGATTCTTCTGGCGGCCGTCCGGATTGTCGGAACCGTCGGGATTGGTATTGGGCGCGACCGGATCCTTCGCACCGAAGCCTTGGGTCTCGAAATCGACGTCCTTCAGGCCCTCCCTGGTGATGAGCCAGTTCTTCACCGAATCGGCAGCGCCGCTCCGAGAGCCGCTGATTGTAGGCCTCCGACCCCTTCGAGTCGGTATAACCATTGATGCGCACCGTCGACCCCTTAGCGTTGGTCCCGATGATCGATGCGGCCTGATGGAGCGCGTCGCGTGCGGACGGCCGCAGCGTTGACTTGTCGAAGTCGAAGAGCACATCGGCAGCGAGATCGATGCGAATCTCGGTCTTGGTCTCCTTGACCTCGAGATCTTTGGTCTTACCCGCGAGGTCATCGATCGTGAAGATCAGATCCTTAGTCGGAAAGACGAGGTCCTTGGCTTGGCCGGCCAGGTTCTGAGCCGGCGCGCTCGGCTGCGCTGCAGCCGAAGTAGCGGTCAGCGTGACGCCCGCACAAGCCAGCGACGATGCGGCTATCAACTGCGCCGCGAAGCGCGCGAGTCTCATCGGCCTGCGCACCGGCTATTGGGATGAGATCGGAACGTCGTCCAGCGGCAGAAAGTGCGGAATGACGATCCCGACTTTCTGGACGTTGTCGGGCGGCGCAGGGAACTTAGCCCACAGATTGAGGCTCGACTTTGGTGCGACATTCCCGAAATCGCGGCTGCACAGACAATTCTTGTCGGAATCGCGCACGACCTCGTACTTCTTCTTGCCGGCGGTGTCGACCAGGTACACGCCGCTCACATCGGTGCGGCAGCAGTCACCGGGCGGCAGAATAGTTCCCGCGGTGCTCCAAGGGGTATCGGAATTGTTGATGATCACGAACTGCAGCATTACCGCATCGCCCGCTCGCTTAAGCTTTGTGACTTGCAACTGCGTACCTGCCGCTTCACCGTCGGTACTTGCGATTGGTGATGGTCCCGCGGCTGGCGCCGGTGCGTTTTGCGCGTCCGCGCGGCTGATCAAGCCGCCCACCGCGACGCTTAACACTAGTATGAGACAAATAGGGAGCCCTTTTGTCATCGCATACCTCCCCCAGGATGGGTTGCCCACCAATTCACACCTCGGCCATACTCTCCCGTGTAATCAAAAGGCAAGCGCGGGCGCATCGATTCGAATGCGCACCCATCGGTGTGGCACCTTTAGCTGCCGCTTGTACCGGTCGTCTCGAAAACCTCAACATCATCCGGAAAGACCACCCTCGAACAGCCTGCCGCCCGGCGCGGGTCTGCGGCCTCGGGAGCATATCGCCCTGACACGACGACGGGCGCATGGGAAGCTGTCGAGGGACCGAGCGCGGGCCGACGCTACATGGCTAGCTGACGAGAACGTCGCCTGAGCTCATTGAACGAATGAGCGGATTCTTGCTCTGGTCACTTTAGCGCCGAGATGAATCGCCCGTGCCAGCATCTGGAACTCTCGCGTTGGTCCGTCTACGTGCGATTCGAATTTCATGACGAAGAACCAAAACTCATCTTCTGGCGGAGGTTCACTGATCATCCGGCGGACCCAATCACGAACAAGCGGGTTGTTGATATCTCTTACCACCTCAACCGAAAACCCTTTCCTGTCCTGAATGTTGAACCAGTCGCCATCCATTTCTTTGAAGCCGCGATTGGAAAGCATCAATCAACTCCTTAGCGGTCGTCGTTCATTCTGTCGCCAGTTTTGAGCCTCGGTAGATCGTCGTGGCGCCTCTCGGGTCGTATGCAGCCCAGATGATTAGATCGGCTTTTCTGATGTCCGGCAGGTGCTTAGCGTTCGGAAACGCCTGATCGAAGAGAGCTCGTATCTCGGGCCAATCGGGCCTTTGGACGAACGCTTGAATCCCTTGCGCGACTCGGTCGTGTCGCTGAAGCGCCTTGGCGAGCCAGTCTTTGCTCTGCCGCAACGGGCTCGAAGGCACGTGAAAATGGGTCGCCACGTTTCTGTCGAAAATAACGGCGTCGTCCGTGACCGTCGCTCGCATTTTTGAGCCGAAGGACAGATGTCTCTGCTTTGTTCGATCAAAAAGGTCCTGCAGGATGGCAGCTAAGGAAGGAAGAGACGAAGCGGAAGCCGCCGCCTCCAGCATCGAGAAAAAGTGCCGGTAGAACTCGGCGCTCTTTCGCCCCATCCTGTAGTAACCGATAAACTTCCGCTGGTAGTTGGGGTCTGCGGCGAGCGCGGGCTCCCGCCTGACTTGGTTCAATTCCAGGAGTGTTTCGACAGCTCGACGTTTCGCAAGCTTTTTCAGCGCGGCTCTGATTTGGTCCAGCGTCACTTGCGAGTTCCGTCCGACATTTCGATTCGCATGAGCCGCGAGCGTGTGAGCGCGCGATGCTCCTGCGAAACTAAGTCAACATGCGTACGGTGCGAGGACGGCCGGTCGTTCGAAGCATGCTGTCCGGTTCTCCGAAATCACGACGCTCCCTGCCTCGACAGCCCGCCAAAACCGGACACTACCCGATTCTGGCCCCACAGCGCGAGGTGAACTAGCATGAGTGGCGTTATCGCATCGGGGGTTCGGCAAATGAGCCAAAATGACCTGATCGTTCTGGACTCCAACTTCAACAATTGGTTGAAGAACCGCGCGCAAGGCCTCAAAAAGGTACAACCGTGGCTTTACTACTGCGTTGAGCAATTCGTAAAGCCATTCGCCCTCTCGGATGAAGACATTTTCTATGGAATAACCGATGGCAATGGTGATGGCGGCGTTGACGCGCTCTATTTCCTGATAAATCGGAGCCAGTTAGTTCAGGAAGACACAGAGATCGATGCTCGCAGTGTGGTCGAAAGTCCATCTGCTTGTGATTCAGGTCAAATCGAACAATGGCTTTGCGATGACTGAAATTGACAAGCTGTTTTTCTTCACGGATGATTTTCTTGACCTATCGAAACCAGCTTCCTCTTTTGCAGTTAAGTACAATCCGCGCATCATCGAAATTATGCGTATCTTCAAGGAAAAGTACCTTCTAATGTCGGGTGCTTTCCCGGCTGTATCTGTAGATTATTTCTACATCACTAAAGGCGATGAGTCCGTTCCTGATCAGAACGCTAAGAATTCTGCGAACAAGGTCATACAAAAGGCTAAAGAGCATCTCAACAAAGCAGACTGCAATTTTCATTTCGTAAATGCCCAAAGATTATTGCAACAGGTCAGCATTCGCCCGCCACGCGACAAGACACTTGTATGGTTTGAGGCACCAATGCAGTTGCAAGAAGGCTATGTCGGCTTGGTGAAACTTCGCGATTACTACGAATTTATTCAGGACGAGGAAGGGGACTTAGCCGACCGCATCTTTGAATCGAACGTGCGAGGATACCAACAAAGTACGCCGGTCAACGCGCAAATCGAGCAGTCTCTCAAATCGAAAACGAAGGCCAACTTTTGGTTACTAAACAACGGCGTCACAATTATTGCCGCGAAAGCGCAAAACGCGGGACAGCGACGGCTAAATTTGGCAGACCCCCAAATAGTGAACGGTCTCCAAACATCGCGGGAGATTTTTAACTATTTTCATGATGCCCAACCAGCGAGTGAAGAGCGCTCGATTTTGGTGCGGGTTATAGAGACGGACGATCCGGTAGTTCGGGATGCAGTAATCAAAGCTACGAATAGCCAGAACAAAATGCCGCAAGCCTCGTTGCGTGCGACCGATCCGATCCATCAGAAAATTGAGGAGTTGTTCAAGCAATACGATCTATTCTATGACCGGCGGAAAGGGTTCTATCGGGATGAAGGCAGGCCAATTCATCAGATCGTGAGTGTGACGGAATTAGTGCAAGCCGTTATCTCGATCCTTCTCCAGAGGCCTGATGATGCACGCGCTCGACCGGGTAACTACTTCAAAGACGACAGCAAATATGAGTCGGTATTTGGGGAAGAGAAATATCCACTGCCCGTTTATCTCAAGTGCGTTCAACTATTGAAGTGGATCGAAGATGTTATAGAAACGCTGATTGCAGACAAAGGAGACGAACGGAATCTGAAATTCTATATTCTCGCCTATTTTTGTTGCATGAGGACTGGAGAATTAATGCCTTCTGCGGAAAAAATATTGAATCTGACTATAAATCCTACTGACCCCGGTTTGCTAATTGATTGTGTTGAACGGGTCAGCCAGAAATACAAGACGCTCGCGACGAACGCCGATAAGGATACACTGGCGCGAGGGCCGGATTTGCTAGCTCGTTTGCGAACTGAGATCCGCCGTCGATTGGCTCAAAAGAGCCGTATCCGTAAAACAAAACCCGCTAGGGTCGCCGGCTAGATAGTTCTACCTGCTTCAGCCAACCCCAACGAGCGAAGCCACGCGGACAATTCCAATCCGGCGGCTCCGATCTTGGATCCGCTACTCCTTATTGCACTGAGGCAATCGACCATGTCGGCGCACGAATTCCCAAATCAGTAGGCGCTCCGCAGCCAAGATGAAAGCGGAACCCCACGGCTGCTCAAGTTTCAATGCGAGCCCGCTTACGCATAACTCCCGCTCGCGTGAGACTCCGAACATGCGATAGTACGTATTGCCGCCTGCGTGGGGGCCCTTGCCGTGTTTGAACGCGCCCTGCTGAAATGCCTGCCAGCGTATCTTCAGACTTTGGTCGACGGCGTGAGTTTCACCAATGTAGACGATTCTTTCATCTGTCGGATCAACGTTCCTAGGGAGTGAATTGAGGTGCGCGAGGAGGTAAACGCCAGGAAGCATCCAGCCGAGAGGACTGAATTCACTTCGCCGCGGCCAAAGGGTCCACGGGGACAACCGATCCGCAATCCAGCGAAACTTCAATTCCGGCATGGTCGTTACCATCGAGTACCTCCGCGTTTTCATCAAAAGCGTTCCGTTTCGTAAGCTGAAGCATGTCGCCCAGATCTACACTTTCGGCAGCGATAGCCTATAGCAATTTTGAAACCGACGGATGCATCAGTCGTCCCTGGATAATCAATGCGAGTAGCGACGAGGAGGGCAGCGTCAATCCCACGAGGTCCACAAGGATCGGACGCTTGCAGGTATCGGTCAATCAATGACAGTAGACGCATCAGGCCAAGGGGTTAAGCGGGCATCCGTAGCCGATCATTGAGGATTCGTCGTGAGAATAATTACGCTCGCAGATCATTTCGCCACTCCCATGTTTCAGGAACAGTTCCCGCAAGGGAACGTGCCCGGACCCTTTCTCGCCGACCGTGGACGCTATCTCGGATACGATATCTCTGCCGAGTTGTTGAACCTTGGCGACACCCGATTGGCCGCGATGGACGCCGCGGGAATCGACCTGCAGGTGGTATCGCTCACGATGCCCGGCTGCGAAGGTTTCGACGGCGAAACGGCGATCGCGATGGCAACGGATGCCAACGACAGGTTGGCCGAGGCGATACGGGCGCATCCCACTCGCCTTGCAGGATTCGCGTCACTGCCCACCGCCAACCCCGCAACGGCAGCAAAAGAGCTGGAACGAGCAGTTACCAAGCTCGGCTTCAAGGGCGCATTGATCAATGGTCACGTTCGCGGCGAGTTTCTCGACAACCGGAAGTATTGGGTAATCTTCGAGTGTGCCCAGGCGCTAAACGTGCCGATTTACCTTCATCCGACGGTTCCGCATCCCGACGTGCTCAAGGCCTACTTCGACGGCTATGTCGATCTCGCCATGCCGGCTTGGGGTTTCGCGATGGATACGTGCACGCATTTCCTCAGGTTGGTCTTCTCCGGGCTGTTCGACGCCTATCCCAATGTCAAGATGATCCTGGGTCATCTCGGCGAAGGCTTGCCCTTCTGGATTCATCGCCTGAACGACCACACCCAATTCGCTGCCAAACGGCGGGGTTTGAAAAAGACGCCAGCGCAGTACCTGAGAGAGAATCTGGTGGTCACGACGAGCGGCAACTTCTTCGCGCCCGCTTTCTTGTGCACTCTGTTGGCGCTCGGCGTCGATAACGTCCTCTTTTCGGTTGACTGGCCGTATGAGTCCAATCGGATCGCTGCCGACTGGCTGAGCCATTTGCAGATCTCCGATCAAGACAAGGAGAAGATTTGTCACCTGAACGCTGAACGCGTTCTGCACTTGTAGAATTTCCCCGGATGAGGGCCGAGAACTCCCCGAGAACTCCCCGAGAACTCCCAATGAAAGCACAATGAGTACGAAGTCCATCAAGATTCCCGAGCCGAACCTCGCGCCCGAGGCGATGATTGCGCGCGCCCGCGAGATGCGCGCCGCGCTGCGCGAGCGGCAGGCCGAATGCGAGCGGGCAGGGCGGATTTTGCCCTCCACGCATCAGCAGTTTGTCGAGGCGGGGTTCTATCGCATCGTGCAGCCGCGGCGCTTCGGCGGTTACGAATTCGACGTTCAAACTTTTCTGCGCGTGATGATCGGAATCGCGCACGGATGCCCCTCGAGCGGATGGGTGCTGGCCCTCACCGCGGGGCATCCGCTGATCATGGCGCGGTTCGAGGAGCGCGCGCAGCTCGAGGCTTACGGCAAGGACGGAGACTTTCGCGCGCCAGCCTCGGGCGCGCCGGCGTTCGTGACCTCCGAACGCGACGGCTACAAAGTGAAAGGGTTCTGGGACTATGCCTCGGGATGCGATGTCGCGACGCATTTCATCGGCGTCGCGGTCGCACCCGGCGCAGTCGGAGAGCCTCCCAGGCAGCTTTTGCTACTGCTGGATCCGAAGGACTACGTCATCATCGACAACTGGCAGATGTTTGGAATGCAAGGCACCGGGTCAAAGCGCGTCGCAGTTGAAAAAGAGATCTTCGTGCCCGGCTATCGGAGCGTGATGGGAGGGCTGCTGGAAGATCTATCGGCGCACAGCCGGCGCATCGAAGGTCTCGACAATCCGATTTATCACGGGCGCATCGCGAGCTTCCTCATTGGCGAGGCGACCGCGGTTGCGGTAGGGACGGCGCGCGGCGCGCTCGACGTTTACGAACAGATTCAGGTAAAGAAGCCGACCAACTTTCCGCCGTTCGCGCCGCGCAGCCAGAACCATGAGCATCAGGAGTATGTGGGCCGCGCGCACGCGCTGGTGGACACGGCCGAGGCCGCGCTGCTGAAATTTGGCGAGGACTACCTCGGGCTGTGCGCGGCATCGTTCAGCGACGAGGCCGACCGCGGGTTGGCGATGAGGCTTCAGCAGTGCGTCGAGATGTGCTGGAAAGCGGTCGACCTGCTATTCGCGACGGGGGGCACGACCAGCGGGCGCCTCGATTCGACACTGGGTCGGTATTTCCGCGATTTGGCGGTCATCCGCACGCATCTGGTGATGCAACATGCACGGACGGCGGCGAACTTTGGGCGAATCCGCTTCGCTCAGCCTCGTTGTCTCCGCTGTAGTTGATAATCATGGTACAGAGTCAACTATGGTGAAGCATAACATCCTGCCGACGATGGTGGTGGGAAGTCACCCGCAGCCCGATTGGCTCATCGATCGCGAGAAGCTCAGCACCTTCGTTCCGCGCATCCGCGTTCCCGAGTTATGGCGAATCCCCGCGCGATGGCTGGAGCAGGCGCAGGACGACGCGACGATAGTGGCGATTCGAGACATGGAACGCGCGGGTGTCGACATCATCAGCGATGGCGAGATTCGGCGCGAGAGCTATTCGAACAAATTCTCTAACGCGCTGGCGGGCCTCGATCGCGAGAAGGAAGGCAAGCTGACTATGACCAATGCGGGCCGCACGGTGAACGTGCCGGTGCCGCTGTTCTCGGGACCTGTGCGGCGTCTCGCTCCGGTCGAGGTGCGCGACGTCGCATTCCTACGTGCGCATACCGATCGTCAAATCAAGATAACGTTGCCCGGGCCATTCACCATGTCGGAGCAATCTGAGACCAGTTACCATCGCGATCGCGAAGCGCTGGCGATGGAGCTCGCCGCCGCGGTTAACGACGAGGTGAAGGATCTGTTCGCGGCTGGTGCCGATATCGTGCAACTCGATGAGCCGTGGATGCAACGCTTCCCGCAGCGCGCGAAGCAATACGGTGTGAAGGTGGTGAATCGCGCGCTCGACGGCATCAACGGCACCACCGCGATTCACATTTGCTTCGGCTATGCGGCGGTGGTCCCGAACAAACCCTCGACGTACTCATTTCTCACTGAGCTGGAAGGATGCGTTGTGAACCAAGTATCGATCGAGGCCGCGCAACCTCGGCTCGATCTAGCAGTACTGCGCGATCTTCCCAGCAAAGTCATGATCGTCGGCGTGATCGATCTCGGCGACAAACAGATAGAAACTCCGGATCTTGTCGCCGCGCGCATCCATGCCGCGCTGAAGCACGTTCCCGCTGAACGCCTCGTTATCGCGCCCGATTGCGGGATGAAATATCTGCCGCGCGAAGTCGCTTTCGGCAAGCTTAAAGCGATGGTTGAAGGCGCGGGAATCGTCCGCTCGCGGCTTGGATAACCAAGCCTTTCCGGCTCGCTCATGCGGCCTTCGGGAGCACCTCTAGTTCCTGCCCGCGTGGCTCACGGATAGCGGCCAGCGTTCTCGTCACCTCGGCTTGGGTTCCGAGCGCTACCTTGCCATCGCCGATGCTGAGCGAGTTGCGCGCGATATCACTCAACGAAACGATTCCCACCACTTTTCCGTCGCGGTCCACTACCGGGATGCGATGGATCCGCGCCTCGCGCATCATCGCCTCCGCGAGCGCGAGGTCGTCGCTCGCTTTGCAGGAGAGAACAGAATTCGCCATCGCGACGGTGACCGGAATTTCCGCGAGGGTTTTGCCTTGCGTGTAGGCCGCCACACAAATGTCGCGATCGCTAAGCATGCCAACGATGGCGCCGTTGCCATCGGCGCTGATCACCGGCAAGCATCCACAGTCTTTGTCCCATATCAGTCTGGCAGCGGTATTGAGATTATCATTTTCGGCGCAGACGGTTACGTCACGCTTCATGATGTTTTCAATTCTCATAAACGATTCTCCAATTATCTGCGCTGCCGGAGCGGTGGGGGGACCACTCCGGCAACGTCTTAAACGGCGCAGGCCAAGTTTTGTTTCGACCCACACCGTCCCGGGGTCATACTGAATCTAGGCCGCGTTTTTGGTCTCCACCCTTCTCGGTGTCGCCGATTCGACGTTAACTTTCACGTCCTTGGATACGAGTTCCTTCGGCATCGGCGCCGTGAGTTCGAGGACGCCGTCGCGGTACGAAGCCTTCACATCGTCGGCCTTGATTCCCTCGGGGAGCGAGGTCGAATACTCATAGCTGCCGTAATGAACTTCGCGCCGGATAAAGTCGCGCTTCTTGGTTTCCTTCTTGTCCTCACGCTTGGCGCGAACATTGAGGCGATTGCCGGTAACGTTAACCTCGATGTCCTTGGTGTCGATTCCGGGCATATCGGCGCGAACGGTGAGTGTTCCGTCCTCAACGAAGGACTCGATACGTGGGCGCAGTCCTTCTTCACCATTCAATTCGGCCGAAAGCCATCCGGGATGGTTGAAACGCCCGAGGATTTGGTCGAAGTCGCCGCGCAGTTTTTCCAACTCTCGGAACGGATTCCATTCGACTAGACGTGACATATAAATTTCCTTCCTTTCCCCGTTGTTCGGCGATGTTTTGTTAAAGCTGACTGCTTTTGTTGCTGCATCACTTTTGCCAATTGCGCTGGGCAACTACTGCGTACGGAATGCAGTGCGATGACGCTGAGGCTTACTCCGATGGTTCGATTCGTCGCAGGCTGATGCGAATCGCGCCACCACAAGACCCCGCCGACGCGATGGCAACACCGATTGCGGCTACCAGAGCTACTGATTAGGCTCGATTTGATTTACCGATCCACGCTGCGCGCCGACGACCACATCTAACCCGGGAGAACCGAATTCAGCATGGCCGGTTTTGTTGCCTTTGGCGGTGCGCACACCACCTCACGTCACAAGGAAGGCGCCACCGCGCCAGTCTCCGCGTGGGCCCCGTTGCGAAGCCGTGTTTTCCTCGCGCTATGGATCGCTGCGCTCGTCTCCAACCTCGGCACCTGGATGCAAAATGTCGGTGCCGCGTGGCTGATGACCTCGCTCTCGAAATCGCCGCTCATGGTTGCACTGATCCAAACCGCCTCGAGCCTGCCGATATTTTTTCTCGCGCTGCCGGCTGGTGCGCTTGCCGATATCATCGATCGACGCAGGCTGCTGATTTTTTCGCAGGTGTGGATGATGCTCGCGGCGGGCGCACTCGGCGTTTTGACGCTCCTCGGCATGACGACCGAAGCAGTAGTGCTGGGCCTCAGCTTTATGCTTGGCACCGGAGCCGCGCTCAATGCTCCCGCGTGGCAAGCAATCATTCCCGAGCTGGTGCCACGCGACGAGCTCGCTCCGGCGGTCACGCTCAACAGCATCAACTTCAACCTTGCACGCGCGGTGGGTCCTGCGCTGGGCGGCTTCTTCGTTGCAGGATTCGGCGCGGGCGCGAATTTTCTCCTCAATGCCGCATCATTTCTTGGCGTGATGATCGTGCTCTACGAATGGCGGCGTCAGCCACGTCCCGGGGTGCTCCCCGCCGAGCGCGTTATCGGCGCGATTCGGGTGGGTCTGCGCTACGTCCGCTACGCGCTGGCGCTGCGCGCAGTTTTGGTGCGCACGGTCGCGTTTGTTTTCGGCGCCAGTGCGATGTGGGCGGTGTTGCCGCTCATCGCGCGCTATCAACTCGGGCTCGGCGTCGCGGGATTCGGATTGCTTTTGGCATGGTTCGGAATCGGCGCAGTGATGGGCGGCGCGCTACTGGCGCGCATCCAGCAGCTCGCCTCGCATGACAGCATCGTGCACGCATCGACGGCGCTGTTCATTGCCATGACCGTCGGCCTCGCATTCACTCACGATACCATCCTTGCGAGCTTTTTGATGGCGCTCGGAGGCGCCGCGTGGGTCTGCGCGTTTTCAGTGCTCAATGTGAGCGCGCAGCTTTCGGTCCCGCAATGGGTGCAGGGACGCGCGCTGTCCGTTTATCAAATCGCAGTGCAGGGTGGGATGGCGAGTGCGAGTGCAGTATGGGGCGCGGTCGGCGGGCGATGGGGTTTGCGGGTCGCGCTAATCTGCGGCGCCGCCTCGATGCTCGCGGGATTCGCTGCCTGGCGCTATCGGCTCACAGACGCTGAGGAAGTTAAAACCGATCCAATTACGCTCTACCCGCATCCTCGAACCGTGATCGACATCAATCCCGAAAGCGGTCCCGCACTCATCACCGTCGAATATCGAATCAACCCCGCGAAGACCGAAGAATTCGTCACCGCAATGCGGCAGATGCGGGTCATTCGCCTGCGTGATGGCGCGGTGTTCTGGGGGCTATTCGTCGATACCGCCCAAGCAGATCGCTTCGTCGAGCATTTCGTTACCGAAACGTGGGTTGAGCATCTGCGCCAGCATGACCGCATGATCGAGTCGGACGTAGTATATGAGAGCCGGGCGAAATCGTTTGATCTTGGCAATACGCCGCGAGTGACGCATTTGATTTCTGCTGATGCCGTCGCCGGTCGCAACGTCGGATCATTCAAACGCAACTCCGACGCGGCGAATCAAGTCATCGAAGTCGAGCCGGCGCTCAAGAAGGTCCAACTATGAATGACACGCGCGATTTCGAAACCATCAAGGTTGAGGTCGATGGTGGCCTCGGGCGCCTGACACTCAATCGTCCAGAGCGCCTCAATGCGATCGGCGCGACGATGCTGCAGGAGCTCGCCGAGGCGGCGCGATGGTTCGACAGCCATCGCGAGTTGCGCGTCGTCATCATGAGCGGCACCGGACGCGCCTTTTGTGCGGGCGCAGACCTGCAGGATTCGCCGGCGGCATCAGCGGACTCGCAAGCGCACAACAGTTGGCTCTATCGTCGCGAGGTTGGGCAATACGGACTCCGCGCCTCCGACGCCATAGAGCAGATGCGCGCGGTCACCATCGCGGCTGTGCATGGATACGCAGTCGGCGGAGGTGTCGTGCTGATGGCGGTGTGCAATCTTCGCATCGCAGCCGAGGACGCGTGGTTTTTCATCCCGGAAATCGATCTCGGAATTCCGCTCGCATGGGGCGGAATCCCCAAACTGGTGCGCGAGATCGGGCCTGCGATGACCAAGGAACTGGTGATGACGTGTCGCCGCTTCAGTCCGAGAGAAGCGAAGGAGATGGGCTTCGTCAATCGCGTGGTGCCGCTGGCAGACTTGCAGAGCGAAGCAGAGGCACTCGCGCGCGACTTGCTCGTCAAGCCTTCGGTACCGGTCGCCATCACCAAGGAACACGTCAACGCGGTGACTCGCGCGATGGCCGCCGGCATCACCTCATTCGCTGATGGGGACGCGCTGCTCGGCGCCTCGGCCACGGAGGAATCACGCGCCGCCGCCCGCGCTTACCGCGACAGGACTTTCCGCAAGAAGAGCTGACAATCAGGTGGCGCGAAAAGATATATTTTTTGGCGCCGAAAAAATGACTATCGGACTTGCCAAGCGCAAACCAATAGTGCAAGTTTCTCGCGCATGAAATGCCCGATATGCGAACTGTTCGGCCGTGAGTTGCATTTTCAGTCGCGGCGCCTCCTGGACCAACACTCTTCCAGGTTCCACGGACTGTCCGCCGCTCAACTTGAAGATCGCGAGCTGAACGATCCTCCCGAGGGGAACCGTGCGGTGGAGAAGAACGAATCTCTTCGCGCGCGCCGCTTCCTTCACTAAGCGCCCGCCATTCATCGCAAAATAGCTTTTGGCGCAGCGACGCCCGTGATCTATCGTTGAGCTATCGTTGCGTTCCGAACCATCTCGTCTGAGCGAGGGTGCCAGCATGTTTCGTCTCGATAATAAAGTCGCGGTAGTCACCGGCGCGGGTTCTGGAATCGGCAACGCTATCGCCAACACCTTTGCGAGCAACGGCGCGCGTGTGTTCGTCCTCGAAGCCAATATGGACGCGGGCAAGGCCGCGGCCGAAAAGATCCGCGCGGCCGGCGGGAAGGCCGATGCGGTCGCATGCGACGTTTCGAAGATAGCCTCGGTGACGGAAGCGTTCGCGCAAGTCGATCGCACGGCGCAGCGCGTCGATATCCTCATCAACAACGCCGGCATCGCGCATGTCGGAACGGTCGAAAACACGCCGGAGGCCGACTTCGATCGCATCTATAGCGTCAATGTGAAGGGCGTGTACCTGTGCTCACAGGCGGGCGTCAAGATGATGCTGCGCGACGGCGGCGGCGTGATTCTCAACCTCGCCTCGATCGCGTCATTGATCGGGCTCACCGATCGCTTCGCCTACTCGATGAGCAAAGGCGCGGTGCTCACGATGACGAAATCGATCGCGGTGGATTACGTGAAGCGCAACATCCGCTGCAATTGCGTTTGCCCAGCGCGCGTTCATACGCCATTCGTCGACGGCTACTTGCACAACAGCTATCCCGGTCGCGAGCAGGAAATGTTTCGCCAGCTTTCCGAATATCAACCAATCGGCAGGATGGGCACGCCCGAGGAAGTCGCGGCCCTCGCGCTTTATTTATGTTCCGACGAGGCTTCGTTCATCACTGGCCAAGCATATCCGATCGACGGCGGGGTATTGGCATTTTGAGGTAGCCCCGATGAAACAATACGGTCGCACGCTCAATCTGAAGGATGATCCAAAGGTCATAGAGACCTACCTTGTGTATCATCGCGCGGTGTGGCCTGAGGTCGAGGCAGGCCTGCGCGGAATCGGAATCCATCGGATGCTCATTTGGATTCTCGGGCGTCGTCTCTTCATGTTCCTGGAGACCGATGATGGCTTCGATCCTACCCGAGACTTCCCGCGCTACGAGGTGAGTCATCCGCGGGTCAAAGAATGGCAGGACCTGATGGCGTCCATGCAGGAGCCGGTGCCGGAGGCCGCACCCGGCGAGCTATGGGCCGAGATGAATCTCGCGTATCGCCTCGAACGCTAGACGCGCCACTCCGCGCCAGTGGGAAATTCGAATCTGTCGAGCGACGCCGGAAGCATCTCGACGCTGTATCCAGGCGCGGTCGGTGGTACGTAGCGTCCGTTGCGCATCACTACGGGATTCACGAAGTGTTCGTGTAGATGATCGGCAAATTCGATTGCGCGATTATCCAGGCTCGCCCCGATGCAGATGTAATCGATGAGCGAGATGTGCTGGACGTATTCGCATAGCCCAATGCCGCCCGCGTGAGGGCACACCGGGACGCCGAATTTCGCCGCCATCAGGAGAACCGCTAGCACCTCGTTAAGGCCGCCGAGACGGCATGCGTCGACCTGGCAGAAATCGATCGCGCCCGCCTGCATCAGCTGTTTGAAGATCACCCGATTCTGGCAATGCTCGCCCGTCGCGATGCCCACCGGCGAGACGCCGCGACGAATCGCAGCGTGACCGAGGATGTCATCTGGGCTTGTCGGCTCTTCGATCCACAGCGGATTGAACTGCTTCAGCGGTTGCATGAACTCGATCGCCTCGCCAACGTCCCAGGTCTGATTCGCGTCGAGCATCAGCACGGCGCCGGGGCCGATGACCTCGCGCATCACGGCGCATCGATGGACGTTCTCTTCGCTGTTGCGGCCGACTTTAATCTTGAAGCGGTCCCATCCCGCGGCGAGCGCTTCACGGCATAGCGCGCGCACGCGATCATCTGAGTAACCCATCCATCCCGCCGAAGTGATGTAGGCGGGAAAGCCGTTCGCGATCATCTCGGCCTCGCGCTGCGCGCGCGTCGGTACGTTGCGGCGCAGAATCGCGAGCGCCTCGTCGGGAGTGAGCGCGTCGGTGATGTATCGGAAGTCGACGCACGCGACGATCTCCTCGGGCGTCATGTCGGCGACCAGTTTCCAGATAGGCTTGCGATTGATCTTCGCCCATAGATCCCACACCGCGTTGACGATCGCGGCAGTCGCGAGGTGGATTGCGCCTTTCTCCGGTCCGATCCACCGCAGTTGCGATTCGCCGGTGAGCCTGCGCCAGAATCCGCGCATGTCCTCCGCGATGGATTCGATCGTCCAGCCCTTAACCAGCGGTGCGAGCGCGACCGCCGCCGCGACGCACACTTCGTTGCCGCGCCCGATGGTGAAGGTTAGTCCATGGCCTTCGAGCTTGTCGCGATCGTCGGTGCCGATGACGACATAGGTGGCCGAATAGTCGGGGTCGGTGTGCATCGCATCGGAGCCCGCGAGCGTGCGAGAAGTCGGCGTTCGGATGTCGCGAATTGTGACCGTGTTGATGGTGTGCGCCATTGGAGGCTCTCCCGCGACGCATGCTAGCATCGCGCGTTCGCAAGCGTCGATGACGGAAGCGGGAAAATGGCCGGATGATTTGCGGCAGCGATGGCCGCTGCCCTCGGCGCCACGGCCAATCGTCGTGATCGGCGCCGGCAGTATCGTGCGCGACGCTCATCTGCCAGTTTATCGGCGCCTGAATTTTCTCGTGGCCGGAATCTTCGACGTGAACCCTGCCGCGGCGCGCGAGCGAGCGAAGGCTTTTTCGATCCCGCGCGTGTTCGCCTCGCTGGAAGAGGCCACGCAAAACCCCGGCGCGGTTTTCGATGTCGCTATCCCGCCCGATCGAATCGCTTCAGTCCTTCGAGCGCCTTCCCCATGGCGCGCCGGTACTCATTCAAAAGCCGATGGGACGCGACCTTGCCGATGCTAGAAGGATTCTTGCGATTGCGCGCGAGCGTCAACTCGTCGCGGCAATGAATTTTCAGTTGCGCTTCGCACCCAACATGCTGGCGCTGAGCGACGCGCTCAGGCGCGGCCTGCTCGGCGAAATTCTCGATATCGAGGTGCGCATCAATCTGCATACGCCGTGGGAGTATTGGGCGTTTCTCAAAGGAGTGCCGCGCCTCGAAATCCTGATGCATTCGATTCACTACCTTGACCTGATCAGGTCGCTGTTCGGCGAGCCGCGAAGCGTCTACTGCCGCGGCGTGCGGCATCCGAACCTGCGGGATTATCCCAGACGTGCGCACCAGCATCATTCTCGATTACGGCGACACCATTCGTGCGAGCCTCACGATGAATCACTCGCATCGATTCGGTCCCCGTTTCGCGGTCTCGGAGTTGAAGACGGAGGGGACGCAGGGCGCGGCGATCGCGAAGATGGGCGTGAATCTGAACTATCCGAAAGGCGAGCCCGACACGCTCGAAGTCGCGCGCGAGGACAACGGATGGCAATCGATTCCGCTGCGCGGATCGCTGGTTCCTCGACGCCTTCGAGGGGCCGATGGCGAATCTTCAGCGCTTCATTGCAGGGGAGGATGCGGCGCTGATTTCCCCGATCGAGGATGCGTGCAGAACGATGGCGCTGGTCGAGGCGTGCTACGAATCGAGCGCGCGCGGTGGCGCGGCGATCCCGCGCATCGATTGAGGGCGTCGGATCTCTACTGCTTGCGAGGCCGGCCGCGGCGACGACGCGGCGCCGACGGAGGCTCGACCGCTTCGCCCTCTTCGGGACCGAACGGACTCAGGTCGGAAAGCGGGCTCTCGTCGTCATCGGCAGCTTTCGGACGCCGAACCGGCTCGGCGGACTCATCGGCCGCCGCCCACGGCTGTTCGTCGACGGGAAGCATACGTGCCTCGCCACGAAAGCGCGGGGTGTGGCGCTTCTGCTGACAGTCGACGCAGTAGATTGCGAACGGAACCGCCATCAGACGTTCGATCGGAATCGATTCGCCGCATTCGGCGCAGGTTCCGTAGTTGCCGCGCTCGAGGCGTCCCAGCGCCTGATCGATGTAGCGCAGGCGTTCCTCGGCGCGTTCGATGAGATTGGCCTTGGTCTCGGTGTCGGTGCTCGAGGCGCGCGACATCCATTTCGTCGCCCTGCTGAGTTTGCGCGTTGCGCTGGTCGCGGCGGAACTCGCTGACTCGCTCGAAGGTTTCGTCGCGCAGACGAGTGAGCATCTCGCGCAGCATCTTCTGCCGGCGATCTTCAGACATCTTGGTCTCAGTACGCATAACAGGCCCGCGTTTGCGTTTATGGGCCGCCATCTCCACCTCTGGTTTGCTCGAGCCCCTGCGACGTGACGAAATAGCGCCACCTTTCGCGCAGCCGGCTCGGTCGGCGACTCGCGTTCTGCATAAGCAGCTATCAACGTGATCGCGAGTGCCTACAAAGGATACGCTTTTGGAAAAAATGAACAATAAGCTTCGAAAAAATGCTAACAGCTTTCGGGTCCGCGCCGCCGCGCCGGTTCCAAGCCCGCCCGCGCTGAGGTACTTTTGCCCGGCTATGGATTCGCGGCGCCTCGAGCATGGGTTCACCTCGGTCGATCAGCAAGCCGACCCCGGAGCATGGGTCGCGTGCCTCGACAAGATGCATCACGAGCCGTTTTATGCGGCGTACAAACGGCGTGTCGTCGAGTTGATGGAACCTGGCGCCGGGGAGCGGTTGCTCGATGTAGGCGCCGGCACCGGCGACGATGCGCGATCACTAGTCGCGCAGCGCAAGGGGAGGGCGGTCGCACTGGATCGCTCTTTCACGATGGCGCGGGAGTGTCGCGCGCGCGGCGGCATCCTCACGATTGTCGGCGACGCATCGGCGTTGCCGTTTCACGATAACTCCTTTGACGGATGCCGCGCGGACCGTGTGTTCCAGCATCTCAATGATCCGCATCGCGCGCTCACCGAGATGGTGCGGGTTACAAAGTCCTCCGGCCGTGTGGTCATCGTCGATCCCGACTACGACACCCAAGTGATGGAATTTCCCGATCATGACCTTGCGCGCAGGGTGCTGCAATTTCGCGCGGATAACGCATTGCGGCACGGGACCCTTGCGCATCGGATGCCCGCGATGTTTCGCGAGGCGAGGCTCGATCGCATCGGCGTCGATCCGATGACATTAGTGGTACGCGATCCTACCGCGGTCGACAATGTTATGGGGCTGCGCACCTGGGCCAACACAGCGCATCGCAATGGATTCCTCGATGCGGCTGACGTCGAGAGATGGGAAGAAATGTACGCCGCGACGGTAGCGTCCGGGAGGTTTTTCTACGCAGTGACGTTCTTCATCACCTCAGGCATCAAGCGGTAGCTGCTATTCCTCATTTGATCACGACCTTGGAGAGCGCATACCACGCAAGCGCCAGAACCCCTTTGGTAAGCGAGAGCGAAAATCCGAGGCGATGAAATGGGGCACTTCCATTATGGCGGGAAGAAGATCGTCGGCGGCAAGAATCGAGAACTCTAGCGGGGGACGCAGCGAGTTGAGGTAGCCGCGAAGAGTTAGAGCGCCACGCCACATCTCGTGCGCAGCGGCAAACAGATCGGTCGCCATTCTAACCCACCGCACCCCGGCAACACCCTTGACCGGATCAATCGCTTCTCCCCGAGAGAGCAGGTACAGCAGATAGGGAAAGTCGACACCAGCGCGCTGTCCCAACGAAATCCATCGCCACACTCGGGGATTGATATCGAGCAGCTTCAGCTTCCCATCACGCGGATCACGTTTGAACTCCACCTCGACGATGCCGGTGAAGCCCATCGCGCTCAGCAGCCGCCGCGCAACTCTTTCCACCTCCGGCAGCTCGATCGTCTCCACCAGGGAACTGGCGCGGCCGAAATCAACCGGATATTGGCGAAGTCTGCGCGCTACCAGACTCCCCAGCGGCGTTCCGTCGCGGCAAATTGCCGCGTATGAAAACTGGTTGTCGTTTCCACCGGGAATATAGTCCTGGACCATTATCGACGACGGCTCCGAGATCAGAACAGCCTCGCGATAACGCCTGAGCAACTCATCGGGGTTGTGTACCCTCCAAGCCTTCGCCCGAATGAACGCATTCCATCTAGTCTTGATGGTCGGCTTCAGGATGGCCGGGAAGCCGACATCAAGACGCATTAGGTCGTCAGCGTCTTGCGGATAGAGTGTGCGCGGATGGTCGACGCCGGCCCGGTCGGCAAGGGCATAGGACAGCCGCTTATCGAGAGCATCGCGGATTGCTTCCCACTGAGAGCTAATGACCCGGAAGATCGGAGCAAGAACCGCGTGGTAACGAGCAATCAATTCAACCGACGTCTCATTCCCGGCGAGCAGCGCCCATCCGTTGAGGCGACTGCGATGGGCTAACTCAACGAGATACTCGGCCTGTTGCTGCAAGGACATCGAGCCGGGCCATCGAAGAGAAACCTGGGCATAGCGCGAGTGCGCCGCGAGACCGGCCTGGCCAGCCACGACCCAAACCGGAATGCCACGCCTGCCAAGGCTTCGCGCGATCGGCAACGATCCATATGCGCCTATCACCAGTGCGCCTTGAGGAGCCGGGCCTTCTCTTGGGTGTTGATCGTCCATCGAAAACGGGCGGAGACGTGGCGCGCCTTGAGGGATTTGAACCCCCGACCCTCAGATCCGTAGTCTGATGCTCTAATCCGCTGAGCTAAAGGCGCGCGCGAACGAATGCGGCGGAACAATGAGTCTAGAAGATGTACCGATAGTTCGCAACGCGGCAGACGCGCGCGGGAACTAATTCGACAATCAGCGAGCCGCGCTGCTGTGTGCGCCCGCGCCACTCAGCGCGTCGTTCATCGCGGCGAGGCGGCGGCGCAATTCGAGCGGAACCGTCGCACCGATCTTGTCGAAGAATTCGCTCGCCGACTGCGTCTCGATTTTCCACTCGTCGGCTCTCACCGCGAGCGCTTCGCGCAGGTCATCGGGCGCAATTTCGAGCCCCGTGAGATCGAGGTCGGTGACGTCGGGGACCGAGCCAACCGCAGTTTTGCGCGCCGGAATGCGATCGTGGATCCTATCGAGCATCCACTTGAGCACGCGCAGATTCTCGCCGTAGCCGGGCCACAGGAAGTTACCGTTGGCGCCCTTGCGGAACCAATTGACCATGAAAATCTTGGGCGGATTCTTGATGATCTCGCGCATACGCAGCCAGTGCGACCAGTAGTCGCCCATGTTGTAGCCGCAGAACGGCAGCATCGCCATCGGGTCGCGGCGCACTATGCCGACCGCTGCCTGCAGCCGCCGCAGTGGTTTCCGATCCCATCGTCGCGCCCATGAAGACACCGTGCGTCCAGTCCGATGATTCCAGTACGAGCGGCATCGTGGTGGCGCGCCGTCCGCCAAAAACGATCGCCGAAATCGGTACGCCCTGCGGATCGTCGGCCTTGGGCGACAGCACCAGATTATTCGCCATCGGTGTCGTGAAGCGGCTGTTGGGATGCGCCGCCTTGGCGCCCGATTTGGGATCAAACGGCTTGCCCTGCCAATCGATGAGTCCATTCGGCGCCGGCACATCCATCCCTTCCCACCACACGTCGCGGTCCGGCGTCATCGCAACATTGGTGAAGATGGAATCGTGCTCCAGCATCTTCATCGCGTTGTAGTTCGATTTCGCGCTGGTGCCGGGTGCGACGCCGAAGTATCCGTTCTCAGGATTAATCGCCCACAGCCGCCCGTCGGGTCCAACGCGCAGCCACGCGATGTCGTCACCGAGGGTGAAAACTTTCCATCCCTGCCTCGCGAGCGCGGGCGGCGGTTGCAGCATCGCGAGGTTAGTTTTTCCGCATGCGCTCGGAAACGCCGCCGCGATATAGGTGGTGGCGCCTTCGGGATCCTGCACGCCGAGGATCAGCATGTGTTCGGCGAGCCATCCTTCGGTTTTGCCCGTCCAGCTCGCGATGCGCAGCGCGAAACATTTCTTGCTGAGCAGCGCGTTGCCGCCGTATCCGCTGCCGGACGACCAGATCGTGTTGTCCTGCGGGAAATGACAAATCAGCCGGCGCTCGGGACTCAAATCGAGGGTGCAATGGAGACCTTTGTTGAACTCGTCGGACGCGCCCAATTGCTCGAGTGCAGCGGCTCCCATCCGCGTCATGATGCGCATGTTGAGCGCGACGTAGATGCTATCAGTGATTTCGACGCCGACTTTCGAAAATGGCGAACCAACCGGACCCATGATGTATGGGATGACGTACATGGTGCGCCCGCGCATTGAGCCGCTGAACCACTTGCCCATCTTCGCGTAGGTCTCGGCGGGGTCGCTCCAGTTGTTGGTCGGTCCGGCTTCCTCTTTGGTCGGTGTACAAATGAAAGTGAGCTGCTCGGTGCGCGCGACGTCATTGGGATTGGAACGATGGAGATACGAGTTGGGACGCTTTTCCTGGTTAAGCGGAATCAGGACGCCTTGCTGGACGGCTTGTTCGGTGAAGCGCTTGCGCTCGGCTGCGGAACCGTCACACCACACGATGTTGTCCGGCTGCATGAGCTGCGCGCATTCGGCGACCCATTTTTCCAGCGCGCGGCTTTTGGTGTGAGAATTACCGTTCAGTTCCTGAGGCATCTTTCAGCTTCCTTGGGGACGAAGAATCACACGAAGACAACAAGTCCGCGAGCCGGCCCCATCGGCATGGCGCAAACTTACCGCATCACTGCCGAAAAGTGTAACATTAAAATTAATAATCCTGCAACCAAATTATCGATGTATAAGGCTGGCTTCTTCGCATCCCGAGGAGAGAGACGAAGCATGCGCGCCGGTCGCTAGCGCAACAAGACGTCATCATGTCCCGAATCTAAAGTACCACTTGATGGCGTAGGCGTTGCCGCAGCTCATCGAAAATAACGGAGGCCGGCCGAGATTTCCTCGGCCCGCCTCGCAGAATCTTCGTAGCTTCGAAATCGTCAGTATGCTGCGCTCTTACGCGCCGACTCGACCAGCCGCTGGATTTCCTCTTCGGTGAACCCAGCTAGCATTCGCGCTTCCTTCGCGATCGTCAGCAACATGCCGTCATCATTCTTGAGGTCCTCCGCTGCGCGCCGTCCGCCGCGGAAGTTGAACACCTCGTCAACCATCTCCTGAAACGCGAGCGCGCGAGAGAGGCGCTCCGGGTCGCCCTCGGTCAGCTTGCGCATCCATTTCGAGCCCATCCGGACGTGCGTGATCTCATCGGCGAGCACATAGTCGACCGCCTGCTCGATAACCTTGTCGCCGTTGCGTTGCGCGATACGAATGAGCTGATCGAAGACGTCGCACGCGAGGCCCTCAAGCCCACGATTGATTCCCGCGACACGCGCTGCGGGATCCTCGGCCTGGGTGCATCGCCACAGAATTTCTGTCTCGACGTAATCGCCGGCCTCGCCACCCATGTATTCCAGCAGGCGCTTGAAAATTTCGACGTGGCGGGATTCGTCCCACACCTGGCGCGCCATGTCGAGTTGGAATTCCCATGGCGCATCAGGGAAGTCGAACAGCGTGCGGCCCGCGGCCTCCATGGCCTGGAACTCGCCCGTCATGATGCCGTGCAGACGCGAGCGCAAAGTTTCCTCGTCGAAGGGCAGGGGGCGTCCTTCGAGTCCCTGTTCCTCGCGAATCTCGCGCACCTGTTTGCCACGCATCACGACGAAGTTATCGGGGCGCGCGAGCTTGTCGACTGGAATGAATTTCTCCATGGGATCCTCTTGGTCCTTTGTGGCTACAGGCTTAGCCTGTGTCTTAGCTATCTGGAAGAAGGCACACAGGCTAAAGCCTGTGCCACATTCCAAACCTTTAATATGCTGCGCTCTTAACCATTCCTTTAATAAGTCGATCGATCTCCTCTTCCGTGAAGCCGGCGAGCAGGCGCGCATCCTTTGCGATCGTCAGCGTCGCGTCGAACTCGACTTCCTTATCGCCCAGCTTCTGATGAACCTGGCGCGCATCCTCCTGCGTCGTGCGGCCGCCCTGGAAGTTGAACAGATTGTCGATGTTCTCCTGGAACATCTGCGCGCGCTTGAGGCGCTCAGGGTCGCCCTCGGTCAGCTTGCGCATCCACTTCGAGCCCATCCGCACATGCGTGATTTCATCCGCGAGCACGTAATCAACCGAGCGTTCGATAACCGGATCGCCCATCTTCTGCGCAAGCCGGATGAGTTGCTCGAAGACATCGCACGCGAGACCTTCGAGGCCGCGATTGATTCCCGCGACGCGGCACGCCGGATCGTCGACCTGCGTGCATGACCACAGCACTTCGGTCTCGGGGAATTCGCCGAGATACGAACCGACGTACTCCAGCAGCTTCATGTAGATTTCGGCGTGGCGCGATTCATCCCACACCTGGCGCGCCATGTCGAGTTGAAATTCCCACGGCGCATCGGGGAAATCGAACAGCGTGCGGCCCGCGGCTTCCATCGCCTGCAACTCTCCAGCGCAGATTCCATGCAGCCTCGCGCGCAGGAAATCTTCCTCGAAAGGCATCGCATTGAATGGCGTGAGGCCTTGGTCGGTGCGCGCCTGCCGCATCTTGTCCATCGACACAAGGATGTGATTCTCGGGCCTCGCGAGTTTATCGACTGGTATGCATTTCTCCATAAGGTGTTTTCCTATCGAGTCCACGCGGAACGAGAGTCCGACAGATTGGTCGCTTGCCAGATGACCCATCGGTCGCCGTCGGGACCCAGCCGCAACTGCAAGGTGAACGGCTTCGCATCGGATCCTGTCAGCTTCGCCTTGACCCAGTAATGTTCGTTGGTCCGCGCCGTCGCGAGTACGCTCTTATCATTATAAGTACCCGCTTTCACGGCGGAAGCGAGCCGCCCGGTTTCGTCTTTGGCGCTGTCGACCGCCATCGCGGTGAGTTCGGTGCGTTTTCCGTCCGCGAGCAAATCGAGGATGCGCCGGACCGTTTCCATGAGACTCTCAGGAATCGGCTTGCGCCTCGCGATGGGTTGCGGCCCCATCACGTTATCGCGGTATCCCATATCTGGCATTTATATTTCCCTCGACTCCCCTTCGGTCCCTAGTTCGCGCGTCCAGCGCTGTTCGCCGAGCGCAGGGCCGTCGGAACTTCGATGTCGCTCCACGGCGAGCGCTTGCCGCTGAGGTCCTCGCTGTCGGCGATGCGCCATGCGCCATTTTCCTCGCGCCATCGATTCACCATCAGAAGCGGCTCGCCATCGGTAAGGAATCGAATCTTCGACATATGTTGCATGCCAATACGCGCGCGCCCGAGTTTGACGAATTCTTTGATAGTGCCTCTCGCGATTTTCGAGACGAATTGATTGAGCGAGTCGTTCGCACTACGTGACAGAAAAGCCTTCGCAGCCTGAAGGTCGCCTGCTGCGATCGCCCGCGCGTGCGCCTCGATGGCCCGATCCAACTCTGGAAACTCAGCGTGTCCTTTCATGAAGACCTTAACTCCGGCCGACCCTGCGGCGTTGAGTATCCTCTTCGCCTTCCGCGAAGCCGGTGACTCCGCCGGCCGCCGCCAGCAATTCGTCGAGATGCGCTTCCCATTCGCTTGCGCGATGATGCTTCTCGCGCGAATCGAGCAAATCGTTGAGCAGCACGAGCCCGCGCTCGACGTGCAATTTTTCTTCCTCGACCAGTCGTTGGAGAATGCGCGTGGTCGGCGGCTCATAGACCGGATTGGTGGTTGCGACGTGCGCGCTGTAGTGCGAAATCAGATGCGGCTTGAGCACGCGATAGATTCCGACCAGGCGCTCGATGGTGTCTTCCCATTCCTCTTTGTCCTCGATCGCGTTCATGAAGGTGACAAACTCGGGATTGGGCGGCTTCGACGCAATTTGCGCGCGCAATTCGGGCAGGCGCTTGCCGAGCGCGTCGGTATGCAGCGCGTCTTCGTAGACCTGGCGCGCCATTTCGAGCTTGACCTCGATTTGCGGCGTGAGCGCGATCCATCCCGCCATCATCCGCATCATGCGCTCTTCGGCGTAGCGATAATTGCTGATGTAAATCGCGCCCTGGCGAACGCTGTAAACGCCATCCATCGTACGCCGATCGTAAAATGCCATCGTCAGTTCTCCCGTGCGGATGTAGCGGATTGCCCGCTCGACGCTTGATCCATCGGAGCGAAAAAGCGGCCTTCGATCATCGCCGCGATCTCGCGCCAATAAGTCTCCTTCCCGGTGTCTTTCAGCGAGTTGGCGCCCGTTGCCCAGCCTGCGCATAGCATGTGAATCGCATGAACCACGCTGCGCAGATCATCGAAATGAATCACGTCCGCGTCGCGTCCGCGCTCTAGTACGTCGGCAACCGCCGAGTGATATTCATCGACGATCTTGCCAAGAGCGCGGCGATGCTCGGGGCGGCGCGCGAGGTACCGGACCTCATGATTCATGACCGTGAAAGCCTCGCGATAGCGATCGATCACGTCGAGAATCGTGTGCATGATTTCCAGCAATTCGAGGCGCGGTTCACCCGCGGTTCGCTCGCGAATCGAGGGCAGGCTCTCGACCAGCTCGGCCACCATCGATTCGGCAATCAGGATGAGGATGTCTTCCTTGCCTTGCAGGTAGACGTAAATGGAGCCGGCGGCGAGGCCGGCTTCGAGCGCGAGTTCCTTGACGCTCGCCTCGTGAAAAGATTTGCGCGAAAGCACCCTGCATGCGGCGAGGAAAATCTGCCGGCGCCGGGTCTTTACCAGCGCGTCATCTTGGGGTTGTGTCCTGACAGCTTCGGGCATCGCGATATGTAACAATGCTGGGTGCGAGGCGTCGCGCACCCACGGCAACATTTAATGAACGTTCATTCATTAGTCAAGGCAATTTCATTTGCGGATTGAGCATCGGGCTGAAATAACGATCCATAGTACCGGGTCCTCACGTTCCACGAGAAGCCCATCAAGGTACGAGTTGGAAAATTACCAAACGAAGCCAAATGATCGAGGAAATACGGGCATTCTGTTCGACGACGTGCATCAATTAATGATCGATTTCGCGCCTACGAGCCCAGGGATGGGCGGCGTTTACGGCAAATCGAGGATCCTTCGGTTCTATCGAGGTGACCGCTCGAGCACTCGCCATTAAAATTGCAAAAACAAACCCAAAAAGACGAGCAATTTGCGAGGATTTCTCAATCGAGGTAGGGTCCGAAACAGGTAGTTCAGTGACGAATGAAGCGGACAAACCCCACTTTCTCAAACCTACCGCGATTGACCGCGCCTTTAGCCGAATCTTTACTGCGCTGGTGCGATTCGGCATCGGATTTAAGCACAACTTCATCCTGGTAGTTCGCGGGCGCAAGAGCGGACGCGTCTTCTCAACTCCGGTTAATCTGCTCGTTTACAAGGGCAGGACCTACCTGTGCGCGAGTCGCGGCGAGACGCAGTGGGTTCGCAACGCGAGGGTGGCCGGGCATGTCACGTTGGTTAAAGGATCGAAGCACCAGGAGTATCGGGTGCGCGAATTGCCGGTCGCTGATCGCCCCGAGTTGCTCAAGGAATTTCTCGAGCGCTTCGCGACCAGCGTGCAGCGCTATTACCCGGTTAAGAAGGGTGCGCCGCTCAGCGCATTCGCCGAATGTGCGAAGACGATGCCGGTGTTTGAGTTAACCCGGAACGGGTCTGAGTATTCGACTGAATAATTGAATGACTAATCGATTGACTATTCGATAGTAACTAGCTTGATTAGCTAATCGATAGTCAATTTGGTTTCGACGAACTCTTTCTTGTCCGGGTCCCATACGAACGCGGCTGCGCGGTTGAACTTGCCACCCATGATCGACATCACCACATAGGCGGTCTCCGGATAATCCGGGTAGTCCCGATCGAATGAGCAAGCCTGACGGCGATCGGTCGGGGAAAAATACGCCTCGTGATCAGGATGCGAATGATAAACGATCTTGAGCGCGAGCTTCCGATCGTCGATCTCGCGCATCACCGCCAGATGCTGTTTTGGATCCATCAGGAATGCGGTGCGCGCGTCCCGCGGAAAAGCGCCGGGGTCCTTCGCATGCTGCGCGTTCTGGATATTAGCGATCGGCCGCACCTCTTCAACCGAACCATCTCCAATGATGAAGCCGCAGCATTCGTAGGGGAACTCGCGCTCGGCCTGCGCGATGATTAGGTCCATGTTTGAGCCGCTGATTTTCGGCGACGTTACGTTCCCTCCCGATGCCACATCCGTTCGCGAGCGCGGATAAGGCGGGTTAGAAGGCGGTTGGTGTCGGCGCGAAGTCCCACGCGCCCAGCGAGTTCGACCACCTTGCCATTCATTTCCATGATATCCGTGCGGCCGCGCTGCTCGAGGTCATGGAGCATCGTCGGCCGATGGTTGAAGGTTGCGGGCACCAGCTTCGAATAGAAGACTGCGCGATATGCCTCGGCGCTTTCGTATGGAAGCGGAACGTCGAGGGCCGAAGCGACGTGAATGCTTCCTCGATGACCTCGTCCATGATCGCGCGCAAATCGGGATCCGCAGCCAGCGCACCATAGTGAAGCCGCAGCAACGCAC
>CAVZDM010000027.1:0-102173 GCA_963773955.1 uncultured Acidobacteriaceae bacterium
GGGCGAGTCCGGATGTGACCGCCACCTGGCCCGGCCCTGACGGGTAATAACCGGAGTCGAGAGCAAGCAGCACCCGGGTATACGGCGCCGACGGGTCCTGGGCGCGCAGGTCGGCGCCGCCGGCCTGGCCGGTCGTGATCGGCTCGTCGTAGATCACGCTCGCCCGGCCGTAGGCCTTCTCGATCCTGGCGATGACGCCGGTGAGGTTATCGGTGGTGCCTGACAGCTGGACGAGGGTTTGCGCAGTGCCGAAGGTGGCGGCGTTCGGGGTGCCCGGCGCCGCGGAGGCGACCGCGATGCCGAGCAGCGTCGCGCCGGACGCGACCGCGACCAGCAGCACGATCAGGATCCGCTGCTTCCACTCGCGCAGTGCCAGGCGCACCGCCCAGCGGGACAACGAGCGGCGGGCCATCGCGGCACGGCGCGGGTCCTCCGGCTGGCGGACCGGCCGGTCGTCACGGGCGTATCCGGTCATGCTCATGACGACTGCTCCAGCAGCGTATCCGGGCCGACGGGGGACCCGGTCTGGTCGACGACGCGGCCGTCGCGCAGGAACACGACCCGGTCCGCCCAGGAGGCGAGCTGCGCGTCGTGGGTGACGACAATGGCCCGGCCGTGCCGCGCTTGCAGTAATTGTGGATGAGCTTCATGACGGCCTCGCCGTTCACCGAGTCGAGCGCCCCGGACGGCTCGTCGGCGAGCAGGAGCGTCCGCTCCCCCACGACCGCGCGGGCGATCGCGACCCGTTGCCGCTCGCCACCCGCCAACTGGTCGGGGAAGCGGTCGGCCTGGTCGCTGAGACCGAGCTCCTCCAGGGCCTTCAGCGCGGCCAGGCGCGCCTTGCCCATCGAGGTGCCGTCGAGTTCCAGGGGCAGCGACACGTTCTCCGCCGCGGTGAGGCCAGGCAGCAGGTTGAAGTCCTGGAAGACGTAGCCGATCGTGCGGCGGCGCAGCTGGGACTTCGCGCCGCCGGACATGCGCAGCGTGTCTTTGCCGTTGACCAGGACGGCGCCGGAGGTCGGCTCCTCCAGGGTGCCGGCGATCGTCAGCAGCGAGGACTTGCCGGACCCGGACGGGCCCATGATGGCGACCATCTCGCCGGCAGCGACGATGAGGGAGACATCGCGGAGCGCCTGCACCTCCGCGGCGCCCCGGCCGTAGACCTTGGATACGCCGGGCGCTGCGATCAGTGCGAATGCCGGAAGCTGCGAGAACTGTTTTTTCAACGGGAATTTCCCGGCTAGTTGAAAGTGTCCGCCTCCTTGTTCGAGCGCTGCGGTGGACACTTCGTTATCGAGCAACTCAATTCGTGTCCTGAAGTAGTAGCCCAAGAAAGTTGCTGGAATCGCCACAAGTATTCCGGCAGCCGTTGTAACAAGCGCGACGGCTATACTCGACGCGATCATTACCTGAAAAGCATGCCACTCCATGGCGACGCTTCCACTGAATCCGCTTGCGCTGAGAATGCTGACGCACGCACCCACCAATCCAAGGTAGGGCGCCGCCGAGGAGATCCCTTTAAGGATGCCCAAGTCAACGCTTAGGTCGGCAGCGAGTTCCTTCAGGCTGGTGGCGTCAGCCCTACCGCGAAGTGGAGTTTTGCGATATTGGGAGAAAACTCGGAAGGCTATGGCAATGACATAGGAGAGGGCCAGCGCAAAGACGATGAGATCAAGCCTCCCTACCCAGTTAGTCCAGCACCACAGATTGCGCAGACTCCACTCACAGTCGTACATCTGCCACGAGCTAGTGCACACTTCGAGCATTAGAGAAACGTACTAAGTCTGCGGCTACACTAGCAATAAGGACACCGTTCGCATGGGTCAGGTTCCCCGCGTCTGTAGGCAGGGGCGGCCTAGTCTGAGTGAGTGGGCTGATTGAGGTTAACACCTATCCTATTGTTAACACTAGACATATCTCTTGACCCACGTTTTACCCGCTGTGTATTGTCATCCCGCTCGGCCCCCGCGATAGTGCCTCCAGAAACGGAGGCACGATGGCTACCTCATTTGCCGATTTTGCGGAACAGATCAACCCTAAGACCCTGGCCGAAGTCCGCCGGGCCAACTTCCGGCAGGCCACGCGCGTGCACGGAAGTTTCCTGGCCGCGTCCGAAAGACGGGCTCTCGTCTGGATGGCCGAACGCATGCCGGCGTGGGTGAATTCCGACCACCTGACCGTCGTCGGATTCGCCGCCCAGATCGCGACCGGCGTTTGCTACGCTCTCGCCGTCCATGATCGCCGTATGTTGCTTGCCGCGATTGTGTGTCTCGCGGTGAACTGGTTCGGCGACAGCCTTGACGGAACTTTGGCTCGCGTGCGGCAGCGGCAGAGACCACGTTATGGCTTTTACGTCGACCACATCATCGATTCCATCGGCGCCGTGGCCATGATGGGCGGGCTGGCGTTGTCCGGATATATGCATCCAGTGATAGCAATTGGATTGCTGATTGCGTTTCTGCTGCTTTCCATCCAGTCGTATCTGGCGACTTATGCGCTTGGCGAATTTCATCTTTCTTTGTGGCGCTTCGGGCCAACCGAGTTGCGGGTTTTGCTGGCGGTTGGCAACCTGGCGGCGTTGCGTTGGGCGTGGGTGATTCACGGGCGCTGTCGGCTGTTTGATATTGGCGGCGCGATCGGATTGGCGGGGATGCTGCTGATGCTGGTGGTGGTGAGCCTGAAGAATACGGTGCGGCTTTATCGGGAAGAGAGAATTTTATGAACAGTTCTCAGTTCCCGGTTCTCAGTTCTCAGAAAAAGCGCGCTCGGACTTTTCTTCGCTGGATGAAGTTCAACGCTGTTGGCGGAATCGGAATCGTTGTGCAATTGGCGGCATTGGGCTTTTTCCGTTCCTGTCTGAAACTGGACTATCTGCTGGCCACGGGGCTGGCGGTTGAGATCGCGGTGATCCACAATTTTTTGTGGCACGCGCGCTTCACCTGGGCGGACCGGCCGGCTCGGCGGCCGGTGCAATCGCTGGTGCGGCTGGCGAAGTTCAATGCCAGCAACGGGGCGGTTTCTATTCTCGGGAACCTGGTGCTGATGCGGGTGCTGGTCGGTGAACTACGGCTCGACTATGTAGCGTCTAACCTTATTGCGATCGTCTTGCGCTCTCTCGTGAATTTCCTGCTCGGCGACCGCTTTGTGTTTGAAGCGGAGGAGAGCCGGGCGGCGATCTCTACCTAGCGGCCCGAGCTGCGCTCGGCTGGACGGGCGAGGCGCCCGTCCCCACACTAAGCTTTTGGACGTGACTTTGGAGTGTTTCTTTGGGGGTTACGGCGCGAGCTGACACGGGATATAATGTTGGTAGTTGCTATGCGCTTGAACGGTCACATTTCGCCTCTGGGAACATGCTGGATCGACGGACGCGCTTGTCCCCGCCGGTACCTTTCCGTTCTGCCTTCGCACGTGCGCGCCAATCTCTTTGGCAGCGACTAATAATTCTCTTCTCTTCTTGCTCAGCTAATCGCATTTAGCTCCTGGCCCAAGCAGCTACGCTGCTCGAACCCCGGCTTAATAACCACTGAGAACTAATACCCGATCTGGAGGAACTTATGACCACCAAGACTTTGATTGCCGGCCCCAAGCTCAAGACTGCGCTGCCTGGCCCTAATGCCAAGCGCATTCTCGCGGGCGATGAAAAATATATTTCTCCTTCTTACACTCGCTCTTATCCGATGGTTGCCAAGCGCGGACGCGGCATTGTGGTCGAAGACGTTGATGGCAATGAGTTCTTCGACTTTTCGGCTGGCATTGCCGTGACCTCGACCGGCCACTGCCATCCGGAGGTGGTTGCGGCGATTCAGAAGCAGGCGGGCGAACTGATCCACATGTCGGGCACGGACTTTTATTACGAAGGCATGGTGACTCTCGCCGAGCGCTTGTCGAAGATCGCGCCTATGCCGGGGCCGCACAAGATTTATTACGGAAACTCCGGCGCCGAAGCGATCGAGTGCGCTTTGAAGCTGGCGCGCTATCACACCAAGCGGCAGCAGGTGATCGCATTCTTCGGAGCTTTCCATGGACGCACCATGGGCGCGCTTTCACTGACGGCGTCGAAGCCACAGCAGAAGCGGCGCTTCTCGCCGCTCGTGCCGGGAGTTACGCACGTGCGCTATCCCGATGTGTATCGGGGCTGTGAGGGCGGTCCGCAGGATGCGGAGAAATTCGCGCTTGGCTGCGCGCGCTACATCGAAGACAAACTGTTTAAGACCATCCTCGCGCCGGAAGAAGTCGCGGCCATTTTTATCGAGCCGATCCAGGGTGAGGGCGGATACGTCATCGCTCCGACCATCTTCATGCAGGAACTGCGCCGGATTTGCGACAAGCACGGCATCCTGCTGGTGGTGGACGAAGTGCAGAGCGGCATCGGCCGCACGGGCAAATGGTTTGCCGTCGAACACACGGGCGTGCATCCCGATATTGTTTGCATGGCGAAGGGCATTGCCTCGGGGATGCCGCTCGGCGTCACCATGAGCAAGGCCGACATCATGGATTGGGTGCCCGGGTCGCACGCGTCGACGTTCGGCGGGAATCCTGTCTGCATCGCCGCCGCGCTGGCCACGCTTGATGTGATCGAGAAAGAGGGGCTGCTGCGGAATTCGCAGGAAGTCGGCGACCACATGCGGAAGCGCATGGCCGACTGGCCGAAGAAGCACAAGATCGTCGGCGACGTCCGCGGACGCGGACTGATGATCGGCGTCGAGATCGTCAAAGACCAGACGACACGCGAGTACGGCGCCAGCGAGCGCGATCGCATCGTGGAGTTGGCGTTCGAGCGCGGCGTTCTGTTCCTGGGCTGCGGTCCGAGCACGATTCGCATTGCGCCGCCGCTCATTGTTACCAAGGACGAAGCCGACGTGGCCATCGATGCGCTGGAAGAGTCGATCGCGATGGTTGAGAAGAACGCATAGGCGCTGTCTTCTGTGTGCGAGCGAAAAACAGGTCCTTCGCTTCGCTCAGGATGACAAACCGAAAATAGGGATGGCATATGGGCGACGCTACACTGCGCGAACTGGTGTATGGCAAAGGCGCTCACGTGGATCCGGTCGCTTGCGTCGAAGATATTTCGGCGGAACTGGCGGCGCGGACCGTGGCGGGCTATCCGCACTCCATCTGGCAGATCGTGGAGCATATGAACTACTGGATGGACTACGATCTCGGCAAAATCGCGGGTGAGAATCGGCCGTACCCGGAGAAAGCGATCGAAAGCTGGCCGGTGCATCCGAATCCAGCGACTGAGGGTCGCGCAGCCGATGAACGGTGGCGAGCCACGACTCGCCGCTTTACCGGTTTGCTGGCGCGGCTTGCCCGGCTCGCGGAATCCGATGCTTCGGAACTGGCGCGAAAAGTTCAGAACGTGGGCTCACCACAGTCTCCGCGCGATTCGACCGTGCATGCCATGCTGTGGCAAATCACGGCGCATAACAGTTATCACGCCGGCCAGATTGCCTTGCTCCGGCGGCAATTTGGCGCCTGGCCTCCTGAACGAGGTGGCGATACTTGGTGAGCCCCGCGGTTTGCCGCATCTTCGCTGCCTGAGACGGGGCAAGCCCCCGTCTCTACTCATAATCCGAAATTTATCAGTGGAAAGTAGAAATTCCTATTGGAAGGAGGCCTCTCGATGCCACGCTTTACTTCTCGCACGCTGATCGCACTGGCGTTCACCTTGATTGTCTGGGCCTCTGCCTTTGCCGGCATTCGCGCCGGCCTGCACGCTTATTCGCCCGCTAATCTTGCCATCCTGCGTTTTCTGGTCGCTTCTCTTGTGCTCGCTATCTATGCCGGGAGCGCACATTTTCGCCGTCCGGAATTGCGCGATGTTCCCGGGCTGGTGCTGACCGGCGCCATCGGGATCACCTTTTACAACTTGGCGCTCAACTACGGAGAGACTCGCGTGACCGCGGGCGCAGCCAGCCTGCTGATTGCCTCCACACCGATCTGGACCGCGCTGGCCGCTCGATTCTGGCTACACGAGAAACTTACGGCGATCGGATGGTTTGGAGTGTTCGTGAGCTTCGCGGGAGTCGCGCTGATTGCCAGCGGAGAGGGCGAGGGCATCCGACTCTCACCACAAGCGCTGGTCGTTCTTGCCGCGGCGGTTACCTCGGCACTCTACATGATTCTGCAGAAGCACTATCTCGGCAGGTACAGCGCGCTGGAATTTACGGCTTACTCGATCTGGTTCGGGACCGCGCTCATGCTGCCGTTTGGTCACGGTCTGATGCACACCCTGCGTGCTGCTCCCGCCTCGGCGACGCTGGCGGTTATTTATCTGGGCATCTTTCCGGGAGCACTGGCCTATGTGGCATGGGCCTATGTGCTATCGCACGGCGCGGCAGGACGCACGTCAACGCTGCTCTACGTGATTCCGATCGTGGCCATTGGCATTGCATGGATTTGGCTGGGCGAGGTGCCGAAATTGATCTCTCTGGTTGGCGGTGCAATTGCGCTCGGCGGGGTGGTGATGGTGAACACGGTGGGGAAGCGGAAACCGGCCGAAGGCGAGCTGGTCGAAGCACCTTCATGACTGATTTCGGAAGATGGTTAGCGTGTTTTGAACGGGTCGGCTATCCCAAAGAATTCTTGCCGCGAGTCTCCTTGAGGCACAGCGCCACCGCGAACAGCACCGCCATTCCACCGGCCGACATGAGCAGAGGCATCCGAAACCCGAATTTCTCTGCCATCGCGCCACCGAGAGTTGGTGCAACCGTGGCTCCCATGACTTCCCCGGCCAAGGTTGCGAGGCCGATCGCGGTGGCGGAAAATTGCGGTGGCACGGTTTCCGCCGGCACTAGCACGATGATCAGCGCCGCGATGCCTTGCCCGGCATTGCACAGGAACAGAATTGCCGCCAGCAACCACGGGAAGCGGTACAGTCCGCTTACTTGCAGGGATAACGGAACGATCGCGGACAACACCGCCATGGTTAAGAGGACTGGTTTCCGCCCCAGGCGATCTGAAATAGCGGGGAACACAAAGCCGAGAAAAAATCCGCCCAGTCCGCTAGCCCCTAGCAGAAAGCCGGCCGTCGTCGGCGCTTCGTGCATGACCTCTGTGATATAGAGCGGGGCAAAAACATTCATGAGAAACAGCCAGCACATAAACCCCGCCGCTCCGATGCAGCTCAGCCACATATTTCGAAACCGCAGGAGCGACAAGTAATCCGAAAGACGGGCAACGCTGCGATGGCCCGCGCCCGACTCCGCGCGGCCTGGCTCCTTCACGAATTTCCATAGAAAGGCGCCCATCACCAAACCTGGAATGCCGGCTATGAAAAAGGCCCACCGCCATCCGAACCGGGCGGCCACTTGGGTGGTGAGGACGGGCGCCGCCGCGAGTCCAACCAGGGCCGCCGCGCTTACCACAACGCCCACATTGCGTCCGCGCCGGGAGGGCGGGGACGTCTCTTCGATAATCGCCGTGATGACCGACCAGCACGGACCTTCGGCCACTCCAAGCAGCGCACGCACCAGCAGAAGTTCGCTAAAGCTGTGCACCATTCCCGAGAGCCATGACAGCACGGAGAACAGGAAAACGGCGGGCACCAGAATCCGCCGACGGCCGATCCGGTCCGATAGCGCGCCAAAAAAGAATGCCGAAACCGCCCATGCAATCGCGACGACCGAGGCGAGAATCCCAATCTGTTCGCTGCTGAGGTGAAATTCGGGTGCGAAAAACGGCGCCAGATACATCTGGGACATGCGATCAAGAAAGACCGTGCCCCAGGTGAAAAACAGGATCAGGACGAGAAACTTTTCGTAGCGCGTTGCTTTGTTGGAGTCGATGACTTTCCCCCGCTCAGTCTTCGATCAGTTCAGTATCGCGACCGTCGCCTTGCGCTTCGGTATGCGCCAAGTTAAGTGACTTTGCGCCCGAGGTCAACTGCCCCCGGGCCTGTGGGGCACCGCGGAATTGAACAAAGAGGCGGTGATAACGGTCACATTCCGCGCGATGACGCGACGTTAGAGTAAAGTTGGGGTTTCTTGATTCCATGTTCGCCGGACGCCTGACGCAAGCCACACTACGCGCGCTGGACTGGCTGGCGGCAAGAACGCTTTCGCCGGAGGACATTCCCGCGCACCAGCGTACCGGCCGACGCGGCGAGGAGGACGCTTATTTTTACCTTCGCCGGCGGGGCTACACCATCATCGCCCGCAACTTCCGCTCCCCGAATCATCGCGGCGAACTCGATCTTGTCGGCTGGGACCAGGACGTCCTGTGTTTTATCGAAGTGAAGACTCGGACGAAGCGTGACTTCAAGCCCGCCGAAGCCGCCGTGGATCGCAATAAACAAAGAGAGTTATCGCTGGTCGCCCGCGACTTCCTCCGCCAGATGCCGCCTTTGTGTCGGTGGCGGTTCGACGTACTCGCCGTATACTATGATCTTGAAAACGGCGACCGCGGACACGACAATCGCGGCTACAGCCGACCTTCATTCGAGCTGTTTCAAAATGCCTTCCCCGTGTCGTACAATCGTGGGTTTGCGGACTCCAACTGAAAGGATTCTGTAGGTGCCTGAATTAAGAAAAGACCCCATCGTGGGCCGGTGGGTGATTATTTCCACCGATCGCGCCAAGCGGCCTACCGACTTTGTGCGCGAAGCCGTGAAGATCAAGGGCGGATTCTGTCCCTTCTGCTACGGCAATGAAAGCAAGACACCGCCCGAGATCCTGGCGTATCGCCCCAGCGCCAACGGCAATACTCCGGCAAAAGATAGCCCGGGTTGGACGATCCGCGTGGTTCCGAACAAGTTCCCGGCACTGGGCATCGAAGGGAATTTGAATAAGCAGGCCGAGGGCATGTTTGACAAGATGAATGGGATCGGCGCTCACGAAGTCATCATTGAAACGCCTGATCATAGCGCCAGCCTGGCGTCGCTTCCCTCGAAAAGAATCGAAGACGTTCTGTGGGCCTTCCGCGATCGCATTCTCGATCTGAAAAAAGACCGGCGCTTCAAGTACATTCTGATCTTCAAGAACCACGGAGAGGCAGCCGGCGCTTCGCTCGAGCATTCGCACTCGCAGCTGATTGCGCTGCCGATCGTGCCCATCTACGTGGTTGAGGAACTGCAGGGAGCGAAGCAGTATTACATCTACAAAGAGCGCTGCGTTTTTTGCGACGCCATCCGGCAGGAAATCGAGAACGGCATTCGCGTGGTAGCTGAGAACGAAGATTTTCTGACTCTCGCCCCGTATGCTCCGCGGTTTCCCTTTGAAACCTGGATCCTGCCCAAGCGCCACGAATCTGCTTTCGAGAACTCGTCATCGCAGATGTTCGAGAATCTTGCGAAAGCGATCAAGCTGCTGCTGATGAAAGCGGACCGCGTGCTCGACAATCCGCCGTACAACCTAGTGGTGCACACGTCACCGGCGCAGGATCCATCTAACGAGTATTACCACTGGCACATCGAATTCATGCCGAAGCTGACCAAGACGGCGGGATTTGAATGGGGAACGGGCTTCTACATCAACCCCACACCGCCCGAAGAGGCGGCGAAGTTTCTGCGCGAGGCGAGCGTGGAAGATGCGGCGCCCAGTACGGTGGGCGCGCGGTAGGCTGTTGCCCGGCTACCAACCCATTTGGCCCATCCGCTTAAGGATAATCGCGCTGTAGTTATTCATGCGCTCGGGTCGTCGCTTCAGGGGAGCCGGCAGAATTGCAGCGAGCCGTGCCGCCTGTTGCCGGCCGATATTCCGGGCTGCGGTTTCGCCGTAGTAACGACACGCCGACTCTGCACCATAAATGCCAGGGCCCCATTCGACCACGTTGAGATAGATCTCTAGAATGCGCCGCTTGCCGAGGACGAATTCGGCGACCGGTACCAGCGTGACCTCTGCGCCCTTGCGGAGGATAGAGCGGCCCGTTCCGAAAAACAGGTTCTTCACAAGTTGCTGCGTAATGGTGGAAGCTCCACGAGTGCGATCGCCTTCCAAATCCTCTTCGGCAGCGATTTGGATCTCGTGCCAATCGAATCCATGGTGCTGATAGAAGTGCGCGTCCTCTGCGGCGATTACGGCGTGCTGGAGATCAGGCGAGATTTGGCTGAGCGGAATAAATTTGTAGCGTTCACGATACGGCGTTTGGTGAATCCAGGCCTGCAAGCGGCGCTGGATGTGCACCGCGGTTGTCGGTGGGTCGATCCACCGGGCGGACAGAAGGATCAGCGCGGCCAGCGACCAAACAAGCACCACGCCGATGACAAGCTGTCGAATGAAGGACCGGAGGAGGCCCGTCCGAAGCGGAGTTGTGTCCGGCATTGCAGTCACATTTCAGAATAATAGCGTGGGCTGGGTTGCCGCTGATGGATGATCTTGCGCGCGAACACAGAGGGCTGCGTTCTACGCAGGCCGCTCGGGACAAGGCCCCTTGGTCCTGAACACTCCCAGGGGTCAATGAGTGTAATGGGGATGTTACACCAACCACCGGTCAGTGGGGTTCTTCATTCCTCCTCAATACGCCTTTCGATGTTGGGTCCACTGGTTTGGAGGGTGCGACGCTAGTTAGAAAATCGGAGAGGACTGCCTCCATCTGTTTGTCATAATCAGGAGGATTCTTTGGGAGGTGCGGCCACGCAATTCGGACTTTGACGCCGCAATCGGCAACCACACGATAGCAGTCCCAAACCACATACTGCGTTGACTTCTGCGTGCCAGTAAAAGTCTGACAGCGCCATCCATCAACGAGCTTCTGCTCCCTCGCATTGTTCTCTATGGTGGATGCCTTCTTCTCGAAATCTTCCTTCTCCTGAGCATTGCTCAGGTATGAAGACACAATTACGAGATTTGAAGAATCAGAAGTCTTTTTGTCGGCGCGATTGGGAATTTGAAATGCGAATGTCGTTTTCTCTGGGGTTGACTTGCTCGATATAACTGGCCAGTTGCCGGGCACGGAAAACCTGATCCGCTCAACGACCGAGAATTCGACGTAATCCGTCGCAACCGCCAGAGATGCGACCAAACAAAGTAGGAGTGCTTGAAAACGGAAGTTCATGTTGAGCACTTTACGCCCAACGAACCGGCGATGCTAGGACAAGGAAGTTTGGTGGTTGGCGAAATCAGGCGTTAGCGCTCATTGACGTGGCTTAGCGTCAGGGTCGTGCCATTCGCCACGCTCATCCCGAATCAGGCGGCGACCCGCAATTTCAATAGTCGTGCCCGGTTGGTGATCCGCCAACTCTAGAAGGGCCTCGGCAAACCACAGGGACTCTGCTCGTCCTTCAATCATGACGGCAATCGCATAGTCGTCTGGGGCATCTCCGATTACCTCGACTCCCGTCACTGATGGAGTAGTGTGGCCATAGACAATACCAGTTTGGCCCGCGGCGCCAATAGCGTCAGTTGCGGTTGCAGACCGAGTGCGGACTTTGTCTCCGAAAGAGATTCGAGAGGTACTCATAGTGCCGACGCTGGATTTTAGCGCATAGCTGGCGAAATCAGGCGATTACACTCAGAACCCCCGTCGTGAGTGTAATTGCGATTTTTCGCCAACTATACAGGTGCGTAGGAATAGAGAACCCGGTTTTTCACCAACTCGGCCAGAAACGTGGCCGGTACAGCTTCCGACACCCAGACGCAATCTTCGTGAAAGTGGTCGCATGCGACGAACGCCAACCGCCCCTGTCTATCAATCTGCACGTGAACGATACCCGCATAGTCCTTAAACGCAACTTTTGAGACGATTGCTTTCTCGATTTCGGGAACTGTTCGCGGAGTCAGAGGCAGCACAACAAAATCCATCTTAGGCGATGTTGTATTCCGCTTGAGGACTTCGGTTTCATTTAAGGATGCGCCATCAATTTTGACCAGTTCTGTACGCGACAGTCGTCCCTCGAATGAGATTCTGGCGTCCTCATGCGCAAGCGTTCGCATTACCGCGAACAGCAGCTCTGGCTTGTGTTTGGTGTGCAGCCGGAATCGTGGTTGAGCACTTGTCATGCTGTCTGACCCAAGCAGCATGATAGCTGCTGAGGGTGTCAACTGACGAGAACAGGCGATTACACTCAGAACCCCCTTCCGGCGGGCTCAATGAGTGTAATGGGGATATTACGACAATCAACCGGTTCTTTGGGGCACCCGCTGATAGCTACGTAAAACCCGCGCCTTGGTCAGTTCATCAAGCAACTCAGGGGAGACATCGGAATAGGCGACGACACACTCTGGGTCGAAATTGTCATACGCAGCAAATGCTATCTTCCCGTTTCTCTCAATCTGCACGTGGATGATGCCGCCGTGGCCGAACGCAATCTTGGAGATGACAGCCTTTTCTAATGCCGAAACGCTCTTGGGAGTGAGCGGCAAAATCAAGAAATCCAGTTTGGGTTGGAGCGTGGCTCTTTTCAGTACGCCAGCCTCTTCGTATGCGACGCCTGCCATCTTCGTCAACTCAGATTGCGCCAGCTTCCCCTCAAAACTTATCCTGCCCTCTGAGGCGGCGAGTGTCCGCATCATCGCAACTAGCAGGCGGGGCCTGTCCCGAGTCTCAAGCCTGTAGATTTCTTCCATGCTGATTGGATTACCGATTGAACCTCAACATTTTACGCGATGACCATTGGCTAATTGGCGAAAACAGGCGATTTCGCTCATTGACAGTAACGCGTGGGACGTAGGCAGTCGGCCGCTGGACGATGGTGCTATCCCTGGGTGCGGTCGAGAACTTCGGCGTGCCACGCCATCTGAATTGCTTCCAGCTTGGCTTCGTTCGACTGCGCGGGATCGTCTCGGAAGCCGGGGAGCCCGATCACATATTTGTGCAGGTCGGTGAAGCGGACGGCGAGCGGGTCGAGTTCCGGGTAGGTTTCAGAAAGCAGAATCCCGATGTCGTCAGAATCGGTCCAGGTAAGTTGTCTTGGCATAGTAAACCCCGCTTTTCGTCTTTCGCTGTTCGCTTGGTCAACTTCGCTATCGTTCGTCCGCGGGGCAAAAGCCAAACAGCGAACGACCAATCGCGAATAGCGAACAGCCGCTCCTTAATGTTCTTCGGAAACGTAATTCCGGTTCCACGCCGGGATTTCCACGACCAGTTTACCCGGCTTCTTGATCACGGTCTGGCATCCGAGGCGCGAGTTTAACTGAAGATCGGCGGCCATGTCGAGCTTGTCGGCTTCGTCGTCTTCCATCTCCGAGATCAGGTCGGCGCCTTCTTTCACCCAGATGTGGCAGGTGGTGCAGGCGCAGTTTCCTCCGCAGGCGTGATCGAGATCGATGCCAAAGTTCAACGCCACATCGAGCAGCGACTCTTCCTTGCCATGGTCTTTGTAAGGCAGCTTGCCGTGTTCGAAGGTCACCGTCTTGCCTTCAGGAAGAAAAGTGACCTCAACCGTGTTTTCATTATTTTCGGCGGGGGGAGCATCCATGGTGGTTGTTCCGGCGTCCTGCGTTTTTTCTTCAGACATATTAAGAACCCCAGGTTTCAAAGTTTCAAGGTTTCAGAGTTTCAAGGTTGCAGGCCAGGGTTTCGCTTTGAAGCCTTGAAACTCTGCAACCTTGAAACCTTACTTTTATTCAAAATCTGCTTTTGCCACTGGATGGCCGGCCTGCGGGCCTTCCTCCAGATCGGCTTCGTCCATGGCCTTTCCCTTGAGCGCGGTCGAGACGGCCGTATCCATCATTAGTTCCGCCAAATGCATGGTGGCCTGGTTCAGTGCGTCGATGCCCGCGCGGATCGCGTGATAATCATCGCCGTCGCCATCTTTTACCGCGATAAGAGTCTTCTCCAGCGTGTCGACTTTACTTTGTTCTTCGCTGGCAAGCTCGTGCCAGGCTTGATTCTTCTTTCCTTTCGCGAGCGCGGTGAGGATCGTCTCGGCTTCGCGTCGCGCTTCAATCACCTGGCGCTGGCGGAAATCTTCTTCGGCGTAGTCGAACGACTCGAGCAGCATGTTCTCGACCTGCTCGTCGGTGAGGCCGTAGGTGGGCTGGACGTCGATCTCCGCTTCTTTCCCGCTGCGCTGTTCGCGCGCCGAAACGCGCAAGATGCCGTTGGCGTCGATCAGAAACTTCACTTCAATGCGCGGCATGCCGGCGACCATGGGTGGAATACCCTTCAGATCGAATCGCGCCAGCGACCGGCAATCCCGCGCCAGTTCGCGTTCGCCTTGCAGCACGTGAATCGCGACGTTGGTTTGGCCATCCACCTGGGTTGTGTAGTACTGCGTTGCCGAGGCCGGCACCGTGGAGTTGCGCAGAATGATCTTATCGGTCACGCCGCCCGCCACCTCGATTCCCAGAGAGAGCGGGGTGACGTCGAGCAACAGCATCTCTTTCGTGATATCGGAGCCGCCGCCGAGAATGTTTGCCTGCACGGCCGCGCCGAGCGCAACCACTTCGTCGGGATTCAAATCCGTGTGCGGTACGCGTTGAAACAGATCCTGCACCAACTGCCGCACCTTGGGGATGCGCGTCGAGCCCCCGACCAGGACGACCTCGTCGATTTGTTCGGGCTTCAGGCCTGCGTCTTTGAGGGCCTGCTTGCAGGGGCCGACGGTGCGATCAACGATTGGTTGGATCATCTGTTCGAAGAGATTGCGCGAAATCTCCCGCTGATACTTTTTTCCGCCGGGCAAGTCGACATCGAGCTTCGCCGTGGGCTGCGACGAGAGGGCAATCTTGGCTTCAATTACGGCCTTGCGAATGCGCGCCACCGCTTCGCCGTTGCGCCGGATGTCGATCCCAAATTCGAGTCCGTGCTCGCCGCGAATGTCGTCGAGCGCGACGGCGATCAGCAGATTGTCGATGTCATCGCCGCCGAGATGCGTATCGCCGTTGGTCGAAATTACCTCGAAAATGCCGTCGTGCAGCTTGAGAATCGAAATGTCGAACGTGCCGCCGCCCAGATCGTAAACCACTACGATGCCGTGCTTCTTCTTGTCCAGGCCGTAGGCGAGCGAGGCTGCGGTCGGTTCGTTCACCAGGCGCAAAACATTCAGTCCGGCGATGCGGCCGGCATCTTTTGTCGCCTGCCGCTGCGCGTCGTTGAAGTAGGCGGGGACGGTGATGACGGCCTGGGTTACGGGCGCTCCGAAGAAGCGCTCGGCGTTGCGCTTCAACTGGCGCAGCACCAGCGCCGAAATTTCAGGTGGTGTGTAGGTGCGCTCACCGATTTTGATGCGCAGGACCTCTTCCGCGTGAAGATCTTCCGCTAGCTTGAACGGGAAAAGCTTCAGCTCATCCTGAATATCCTCGACGCCGCGGCCCATCAGGCGCTTGATCGAGTAAACTGCCCGCTCCGGCGTTTCGATCAGATACTTGCGCGCGGCATTGCCCACTATGATCTGGTTTTTCTCGTCTAGCGCCACCACCGAGGGCACGAGGTTCAACCCGTCTTCTCCGGGGATGACGACCGGGGAATCCCCCTGCATGTAGGCCACGAGCGAGTTCGTGGTGCCGAGATCGATGCCGACGATGTAGTCAGAAGACATTGAATCATTTATTCATTGAGCCATTGAGTCAATGACTCAATGGATTCAATCTTTCAATTTTCTAAAGCTTCATTCACATCTCGTACCAGGTTCCGGACGTAGTTTCTGCGGTTCAGCACATCCAGCATCTTGTCGAGAATCCTTCGCCTGTCTTCCTCGGGTGCGCTGTCTACAGCCTTGTCCCACTTGTTCCACTCGGTCTTGAGTTCGCTAAATAGGGCGTCGTATTTTCCTTCCAGCGAAATCTTGGCCTTGCCGATTTCTTCGAGTAGAACGGGATCGTCCTCGCCCATTTTTTTCTGCATTCGCAGTTCTTCCAGATGCATGTTGAGTTCGAAGACTTCTTCCAACAGATCGGGAGGCACGACTTGCTTCTTCAATTCTCCGGTGGCGCGCGCCTTTTCTGTTGCCTGTTTCGATTGTTCTTCCAGTTCGATGCCTTCGAGGCGCAACAAATATTCGGTGCGCTTGATCGGATCTTTCAGCGCGCGGTAGGCGTCGTTGAGCATGGAACTCTGTTCCAGGCTCCAGGTACGTTCCCGGGTGTCCGCTTGTCCAAACACATCAGGATGAAGCTTGCGGCTGAGTGCGTAGAACTCTTTCTCCAGTGCGGCCGTGTCCAGGTTGAGCTTGCGCGGAAATCCAAAAAAGGTGAAATAGTCGACCGGGATTGCGGGCTGCACCTTGCCGCACGAGTTGCAGAAATGCACCGCGCGCATGGTGCCGCATGACCAGCAACTTGGGGTCGCTTCGCCGGGCGCCTGTCCGGGAATGATTAATGACGATTTGGATTCTGAGTTTGCCATAACAAAATTCAGGGCGAGCGCGCGGCCCGCCCTCTCACCATCCAGTCAGATTCTCAATAGACTTCTTCGCGGGCGAGGGCGCCCGCGCTACACTCCGCTACGAGAACGAGCTGCCGCAGCCGCAGGACTTGGTCGAGTTCGGATTCACGAACACGAATCCCTGCTGCATCAAAGTTTCCTGGTAATCGAGAGTCATCCCGTGCAGATAGATGAACGACTTCGGGTCCACAAAAACGCGCACATCTCCGAACTGAAACACTCGATCGCGCTCGCGCGGTTGGGTATCGAACCGTACGTTGTAGCTCAGGCCCGAACAACCGCCGCCTTGCACGCCCAAACGAAGGCCACCCTGCTCCGGCGAAACGTTTTCTTTCACCATGGCGGAGCGAATCTTCTTGAGCGCGTTGTCGGTTACCTGGATGCCCTTGGCCGCGGCCGCAGGCTTAACGGCTTCGTCTTTGATTGCTTGATCCATGACTCCAAATTCGTCAGACTTTGTCATCCCGAGCGGAGCGAGGGATCTGCATCTTGCCGCGAACTGCAGATCCCTCGCTTCGCTCGGGATGACAATTCATAATAAGGTATCGCGCAGTGCCACCCGCCCCGGACTCCAGGGCAAGTGAGTTACTGTACCGCCTGTACGGCCACCGGTTTCGTGGCTTCCTGCTTCTTCTTCCAGTCGCCGATCGCGGCTCGAATGGCATCCTCGGCCAGAACCGAGCAGTGAATTTTCACCGGCGGCAAAGCCAGTTCCTTCACGATCTCGGTGTTCTTGATGGCGAGAGCCTCGTCAACCGTTTTGCCCTTGACCCACTCGGTCGCGAGCGACGAAGACGCAATCGCCGAGCCGCAGCCAAAGGTCTTGAACTTGGCGTCTTCGATGATGTTGGTCTGCGGATTCACCTTGATCTGCAGCTTCATCACGTCGCCGCACTCGGGCGCGCCGACCAAGCCGGTGCCCACATCGGCATCCTTCTTGTCCATTGAGCCCACGTTGCGCGGATTGTTGTAATGATCGATTACTTTATCGCTGTATGACATCTGTCACCCCTTAGGTTTCAAAGTTTCAAGGTTTCAACGACTGTCCCCACTAGGTCGTCAGAATTCCAGGTTGGACTCAAGGCACCTTGAAACCTTGAAACCCTGAAACTTTGAAACCTTGCTTCTAGTGCGCTTCCGCGGCCCATTTGACACTCTTCAAGTCCACGCCCTCTTTCGCCATTTCGTAGAGAGGCGAAAGTTCGCGCAGACGCAGTACGGTCTCGACCACGCGGTCGGCTACGTAATCGATCTCGGCCTCGGTGTTGAAGCGTCCGATGCCGAACCGGATCGAGCTGTGCGCCAGATCGTCGCCCGTGCCTAGAGCCTTCAATACATAAGATGGCTCAAGCGTCGCCGAGGTGCATGCCGATCCGCTGGAAACCGCGATATCGTTGATGCCCATCAGCAGCGACTCGCCTTCCACGTACGCAAAACTGATATTCAGATTGCCCGGCAGACGATGCTCCATGGAGCCATTGATATAGACCTCGTCGAGCCGGCTCATGATGCTGTCTTTCAGGCGATTGCGCAGGCCCGCCATTTTGCAGGATTCCTGTGGCATCTCTTCCTGAGCGATAGCACACGCCTTGCCGAGACCGGCGATGCCGGGAACATTGAGGGTTCCGGAGCGCATGCCGCGCTCGTGGCCGCCACCGTCAATCAGCGGTACGATTTGCACCCGCGGATTCTTGCGGCGCACATAGAGCGCGCCCGCGCCCTTCGGCCCGTAGAGCTTGTGTCCGGTGATGGAGGCGACATCGATGTTCATCTTGTTCACGTCGATCGGAACTTTGCCGATCGCCTGCACCGCGTCGGTGTGGAAGATGACACCGCGCTCGCGGCACATCTTGCCGATCTCCGCGATCGGCTGCAGTACGCCGATTTCGTTGTTGGCGGCCATGATCGTGACCAGAATCGTCTTGTCGTCGATGGCGCGTTTCAGGTCGTCGAGGTCAACCAGTCCGTCTTTCTGCACCGGCAGATAGGTCACGCGGAAGCCGAACTTTTCCAGATGCTTGCAGGTGTCGAGCACCGCCTTGTGTTCGGTGACCGCAGTGATGATGTGGTTGCCCTTCTCGCGGTACATCTCGGCAACACCTTTGATGGCGAGGTTGTCGCTTTCGGTGGCGCCCGAGGTGAAGATGATTTCTTTCGCGGTCGCGCCGATCAGCTTGGCAATACGATCACGCGACAATTCGACCGCCTCTTCCGCCACCCATCCAAAGGGATGATTGCGGCTGGCGGCGTTGCCGAACTTCTCCATGAAGTAGGGCAGCATTTCTTCGAGCACCCGCGGATCCATGGGCGTGGTCGCGTGATTATCCATGTAAATGGGCAGCTTGATCCCGTTGGGGGTCGTGCGCTGTCCGATATCGCTATCCTTATTTTTGCTGGTTGGGGTCGCCGTCTTCACATCCGTACTCATAATTACGTTTCTCCTTAAAAGTGCTGCGAAATCGTTACCAACTCCACCGGCTTCCTGGCTTCCGCCTTATTGACCTCCGGCTTGTCGACCTGGAGAACTTCCGGCTCTTCCTTCATCTGTGAAATCTTGATGTTCTTCAACACCTGCTCGATGCTTTCATTCACTTTTCGCAGCGGCTCGCGAATGGTGCAGCGATCGCTCTGGCCGCATTCGCCGCGAACGGTGACGCACGAAGTAATGAACAACGGGCCGTCAATGGCCTTGATCACTTCGAAGGCGGAAATCGTCTTCGGATCCCGCGTCAGCGTGTAACCCCCATTCATGCCGTGCTGGGACCGTATCAACCCTACCTTCGCCAAGCGTTGCAGAATCTTTGCCAAGGCTTCTTGCGGGATGCCGTAGGCATCGGCCACATCCTTGGCGCTGCAAGCGCCCTGGTCGGCGTGCTCGGCCAGATGCTTCATGGCCATCAGGCCGTAGTCCGCTTTTTTGGTCAGTTTCAGCATGTCTTCAGCATAACGCCGAATGCCGACCTTTATAGTCGGATTCAATTCCGACTGTTTAGGTCGCATTTTGATTTTAACCGCAGCGGCCAGTTCGCGCAAGGCCGATCAGGCAGTGGGAGGATTTTTTGGTTAAACGGTAAATTTTAGCAGGCAAATGGGTTAGGTGGTAGGGGCCGCTCGCCCGGTGGTCATCCAGATTGCCGGCAGCTATCAGCGTTCCCTGATTTCTGAAGCGCGCGGTGGTTTCAGCCCCTGCAACACCAGGCCACAGATTTCGTCGGCGAAGCCTTCATCGAGTTTGTCGTGCCGGATGAGAAAGCGCATGTAGATGGGGCCGTAGAGTGAGTCGAGGATGAGGTCGAGGTCGCTGCCAACGGGCAGTTCGCCGCGATCGATGCCGCGCTGCAGAGTTTGGTAGGCCTGTCTGCGTTTCGGCCACAAGAATCTCTCCCGAAAGGCTTCGAGCAATTCCGGGTCGGATTGACCGCCGGCGAGCAGCGCCGCTACGACCTTGCCGCGCTGGGAGCGAAAGATGCGAATCACCCCGCGCATCTGCAGGCTCATGTCGCGTTGAACGGAGCCGGTATTCGGGAACTGAAGTTCCTCCTCGGCGCTGGCGAAGAAAGCGTCGGCGACCAGCGCGGCCTTGGTCGGCCACCAACGGTAAACAGTTGTCTTGCCAACACTGGCGTCGGCGGCAATGGCCTCAATGCTCAATTCCGGGAACCCGCCATCCTGTTTCAGCAGTTTCAGGGTGCTGCGCAGGATGGACTGGCGCGATTCCTCACTGCGGGGCCGGCCGGGCGGGCGCTTCCCGTTCGTTCCTTTGTTCCCGTTGCGAGCCCCGTCGTTCCGAGCCTCGGCGCGCCGCGTATGATTTTGAGCCATGGTCAAAGTCTATTATAATTTAAATCCGAAACGTACTGTTTTGAATCTATTTTAGAAGTTCGCGAGTGGAGGGACGGGCGTCTCGCCCGTCCAGCCGGGCGGGGACGCCCGGCGCTCCACCGGCAAATTTGGATCGGGTCTCAGCGTTACCAGTTTTCGCCAGTCTTATGTGGATAGTCGCATTAGCGCTTCGCCGTCCTTATACGTTTGTGGTGATGGCCCTGCTCATCATCATTCTTACTTGCGTCACCATCCCGCGCACTCCGGTTGATATTTTCCCCGACATCAACATTCCCGTGGTCAGCGTGGTGTGGAACTATACGGGTCTGTCGCCGAGTGAGATGGCGGACCGGATCGTGACCAACTCCGAGCGCGGCTTCACGGTGACGGTCAACGACATCGAACACCAGGAGTCGCAATCACTGAACGGCATCGCCGTGATCAAGATCTTCTTCCGGCCGGGCGTCAACATCGCGATGGCAGTAACGCAAGTGACGGCGATCTGCCAGACCGCGGTGCGGTCATTGCCCCCGGGCACGACGCCGCCGCTAGTCATCACCTACACTGCGTCGTCGACGCCGGTGGTGCAACTCGGCGTGAGCAGTAAGACGCTTCCGGAGCAGCAGGTGTTCGATCTGGCGCAGAATTTTCTGCGCACGCAGTTGACCACGGTTCAGGGAGCGGGCACGCCGTATCCTTACGGCGGCAAGCCGCGCCAGATCCAGGTGGACCTCGATTCCGCCAAGCTGCAGGCGTATGGCTTGTCGCCCGCCGATATTGTGAACGCGGTGTCGGCGCAGAACCTGATTCTGCCGGCAGGCACGGCCAAGATTGGGCCGACCGAGTACAACGTGGAGCTGAATGGCAGTCCGCGCACCATCGCCGAACTCAACGATCTGCCGGTGAGGACTACGAGTACGTCGACACTTTACATGCGCGATGTGGCGCATGTGCGCGATGGATTTGTGCCGCAAACCAACATCGTGCGTCAGGACGGCGTGCGCGGCGTGTTGATGTCGATCTATAAGCTGGGCGGCTCTTCCACCTTGACGGTAGTCAAGGCCATAAAGGATATAGTGCCGCTGGCAGCGCAACAGCTACCGCCCGACCTCACCATCAAAGCGCTTTTCGATCAGTCGCTTTTCGTGCGCGCGTCGATTCAGGGAGTTATCCGCGAAGGCCTGATCGCCGCCTGCCTCACCGCCGCCATGATTCTTCTCTTTTTAGGCGATTGGCGGCCGACGGTGATCATCGCCGTCTCCATCCCGTTGTCCATCTTCGTTTCCGTGCTCATGTTGAGCGCGCTCGGCGAAACCATCAACATCATGACCCTGGGAGGACTGGCGCTGGCGGTCGGAATTCTGGTGGATGATGCGACAGTGGAGATCGAAAATATCGAGCGCAATCTGGCCATGGGCAAGGAGATGAAGCAGGCCATCCTCGACGGGGCGCAGCAGATTGCCGTGCCCGCGTTCGTATCGACGCTGTGTATCTGCATCGTGTTTGTGCCCATGTTCTTCCTGACCGGAGTGGCGCGCTTTCTTTTCGTGCCGCTGGCGGAAGCGGTCAGCTTTGCCATGCTGGCGTCGTATCTGCTGTCGCGAACCCTGATCCCAACCATGGTGATGTTTATCATGCGCGGACACGAGCACCGCGGCGCGGAGACGAAGAACCCCTTCGTGCAATTCCAACGGAAATTCGAGCGCGGGTTCGAAAAGTTCCGTGGCGGCTACCAGCAACTGCTGGGAACCACCCTGGAGCACCGTGGAGTCTTCGCCATTTGCTTTGTGATTTTCTGCGTGTTGTCGCTGGGGCTGGTGTTTTTTCTGGGGGAGGATTTTTTCCCGCAAGTGGATGCGGGCCTGATTCGCCTGCATTTTCGCGCCCGGCCCGGCTTGCGCGTGGAAGAGACCGCGCGCCTCTGCGATGGAGTGGAGCAAGTGCTGCGCAGCGAGATTCCGAAGGAAGAGTTGCAGACCATGCTCGACAACATCGGCGTCCCCTACTCGGGCATTAATCTCTCTTACGCCAGTTCGGGTGTGATTGGGACCAACGATGCGGAGATTCTGATTGCGCTGAATCCGGAGCACCATCATCCCACGGCGCAGTACATCCGCACTTTGCGCCGCGAGTTGCCGGTGCGTTTCCCGGGCGTGGAATTCTTCTTCCAGCCCGCCGATATCGTGTCGCAAATTCTCAATTTTGGATTGCCCGCGCCGGTCGACATCCAGATCGTGGGCGCGGATATGCGCAGCAGCTACGACATCGGACAGAGGATCGCGAATCGGCTGCGCCAGATTCCCGGAGCAGCGGACGTGCATGTACAGCAAATGCTGAGTCTGCCCACTCTTCATCTTGACATGGATCGGACGCGCCTGGGCGGGGTGGGGCTGAGTGCGCAAAATGTCGCGCAGAATGTGTTGATCAGTTTGAGTGGGAGTTCCCAGACGACGCCCGATTACTGGATTAATCCGAAGAACGGGGTCACCTATCCCATCGCCATTCAGACGCCGCAGTATCATATGACATCGTTGCAGGACTTGATGAACACGCCGGTGACGGGCGGGAGTGGGCAGGCTCCGCAGGTGCTCAGCAATCTGGTGCAACTCACTCCGGTGGCGCGTCCTGCCGTGGTCAACCATTACAACGTGCAACCGGTCATCGATGTGTATGCCAGCACTCAGGGACGAGATCTGGGTGGGGTGGCGTCGGACATCATGAAGGCGCTGAAGCCATTCCAGGAGCACCTGCCGCGTGGAACGCGCATCATCGTTCGCGGGCAGATTGAGACCATGCAATCATCGTTCTTCGGACTGGGCGTTGGCCTTCTGGGCGCGATCGTGCTGGTCTACTTGCTGATTGTGGTCAACTTTCAGTCGTGGCTCGATCCCTTTATCATCATTACAGCGTTGCCGGGGGCGCTGGCGGGAATCTGCTGGTTCCTGCTGATTACGCGCACTACGCTCAATGTTCCGTCGTTGACGGGCGCGGTCATGTGCATGGGGGTGGCAACCGCGAATTCGATTCTGATGGTATCGTTTGCACGCGATCGCATGGATATGGGTGTCCCGGCGCTGCAAGCCGCGATTGAAGCGGGTTATACGCGCATGCGGCCGGTGATTATGACCGCTCTTGCCATGATTATCGGCATGCTCCCGATGGCGTTGGGCCTCGGAGAAGGCGGCGAGCAGAACGCGCCGCTGGGCCGCGCCGTGGTGGGCGGCCTGCTGTTTGCAACCGTAGCCACCTTATTTTTTGTGCCCAGTGTATTTACCATTATTCATGGCCGCCGCCAGGCACGGCTGCAGTCGGAGCAAGAGTAGAGAAGAAAAGTAGAGAAGAGCACAAGCTCGAGAATTTGTTGGAGATCGCCATCATGCCAGGGCAACCGCCAGTAACGACGGAACAGAACGAGACGTATCCCGTGCAAGCGCAGCACGTCCATCCAGAGATCGATCGGCCTCCCGATCTGGCGCCCGCTCCGGTAGGCCTGGCAAAGATGCTGGTGGGCGCTGCTCTGCTCGTCCTGATCACCGCGGGCGCGGTTACATTTCTGAACCGTAAGAGCGAATCTGATGCCCTGGCCAAGGAAACCGAAGTGGTTTCGGTTCCAACCGTCGCGGTAGTGCAACCCCAAACCGAACCCGGAAACGACGAACTGGTCTTGCCGGGAAATTTGCAGGCCTTTATAGAGTCGCCCATTTTTGCCCGCACCAACGGCTATCTCCTACGCTGGTACAAGGACATTGGAAGCAAGGTTGATAAGGGGGAACTGCTGGCGTCGATCGATACTCCGGAAATCGACCAGGAGTTGTCACAGTCCCGAGCCAGCCGCGAGCAGATCAAAGCCGCGCTGGAGTTGGCGAAGATATCGGCTGACCGCTGGACGAATCTGCGCAAGTCCGACTCGGTTTCGCAGCAGGAAGCCGACCAGCAAACCAGCGGCTATCAGCAGGCACTGGCCAACCTGGCGGCAGCGGACGCGAATGTCCGCCGCCTCGAGGAACTCGAGTCTTTCAAGAGCGTGTACGCTCCTTTTTCCGGTGTGCTAACCCGGCGCAATGTCGATCCGGGCGCACTCATCAATTCCGGAGCGGGGGCCGCGGGCAAAGAGCTGTTCGACATCGCGCGCGTCGACCCACTTCGCGTTTACGTGAGCGTTCCGCAGGCGTATGCGCCGAACATGAAAGTGGGGATGAAGGCAAACGTCACGCTGCAGGAATTTCCCGGCCAGAAATTCCTGGGGACGGTAGCTCGCACCGCCGATGCCATCGATCCCGCGACGCGCACCCTGAACACGGAAGTGGATGTTCCCAACAAAAACGGCACGCTGTTGCCGGGTTCGTTCGGCCAGGTGCATTTTGCCACTGGGACTTCCGTTCCTCGGATTACGATTCCTGTAAACGCCATGCTGTTCCGCTCCGAGGGTCCGCGGGTTGCGGTCGTTGACAAGGACGGCAAGGTGCATCTGCGGCCGATCAGCATTGGACGCGACTTCGGCGCCACGCTTGAAATTCTGGGCGGGCTCGAGGTGAGCGATCAGATCATCATCAATCCGTCAGACTCACTCGAGGAAGGGCAGCAAGTACGCATCGCCAAGCCGGCCGCAGGAGATGGCCGCTCGTGAAGCGATTGCCTTCAGCCTGTAGAGACGGGGCTTGCCCCGTCTTCGGGGAAGCGGCCAGACGCGGCAAGCCGCGTCTCTACCGGAAATACATTGGGTGGGCGCTCGCGCTATGTGCGTCAGTCTGCATGCTGGGCTGCACCGTCGGACCGGGATATAAGCCTCCCACCGCGCAGGTTCCCGACACGTGGAAGGGCGAAGGACCGTGGCAAACGGCGGCTCCGAAGGATGCAATTCCCAAGGGCGCGTGGTGGCAGCTGTTTCATGACGCGGAACTCGACCGGCTGGAGCAAGAACTGCTGCAGGCGAACCAATCGCTGGAGGCGGCGCGCGATCGGCTGTCGCAGGCTCGGGCACAGGCTCGCATCGCATCCTCGGCGTACTTTCCCACGGTCGGTGCCAATCCCAGCGGGCAGCGCGAGGAACTCTCCAGCAAGCGTGCGTTTTCGGGCGGCGAACTGCCGCCCTTTACCCAGAATGATTTTGTCGTCCCGTTCTCCGTTAGCTACGAGCTTGATTTATTCGGACGCGTGCGCCGCAATCTGGAAGCGGCCAACGCTTCGCTGCAGGGCAGCGCGGCTGACCTCGAAAATGTGCGCCTGGTGTTGACCGCCGAACTCGCCGCCGACTATTTCAATTTGCGCGAACTTGACCGTGAAGCGGGAGTGGTACGGCAGTCGGTCGAAATCCAGCAAAAAGGATTGGACCTGGTCAACCATCGCCACGAAGGCGGAGTCGCGAATGGGCTGGAAGTTGCGCAGCAGGCCGCGTTGCTGGATGCGACTGCGACCCAGCTTTCACTGGTGGTGCAGCAGCGGGCGCAATACGAACATGCCATCGCCGTGCTGGCGGGCAAATCCGCCTCGGCGTTTAGCCTGGCCGAGGCGCCGTTCAACGTCGCACCGCCCGCGATTCCCACCGGAGTTCCCTCGGAGATTCTCGAACGTCGGCCTGACGTTGCCACCAGCGAGCGTCAGATGGCGTTCGAAAATGCGCAAGTCGGCTTGGCGATGACTGCGTTTTATCCGCATATCACGCTGGCCGGGGCTGGCGGATATGAAAGCCGCGACATCTCCACCCTGATCAGCGCTCCGAGCGCGTTGTGGTCGCTGGGCGGAAATCTGCTGGAGCCGATCTTCAATGGCGGGCGCAATCGCGCCAATCTGGCGGCCAGCCGTGCGGCCTATGACGAATCTGTGGCCAACTATCGCGAATCTGTGCTGGTGGCGTTTCAACAGGTGGAAGATGGGCTCTCCGGTCTGGCATTGCTGGATCAGGCCGCGAAGACGCAGCAGGCGGCGGTTGCCGACTCGCGCCGCGCGCTTGAACTTGCCAACAACCGCTATGTCGGCGGCCTCACCACGTACCTCGATGTGATTACCGCGCAATCCACGCTGCTGAGCAACGAACGCCTGGCAACGCAGTTGCTAGGCCAGCAGATGGTCACTTCCGTTTACCTGGTGAAGGCTCTGGGGGGCGCGTGGGACGCCTCGGAAATTCAGCACGAACAGGTGAGGCCGGCGCTGGTTCAGGCCGTGCAGCAGTAACGCCATGGCGTGGACGGCAAGCGCGTCGGGCGCAGGCAATCTCCAGCACCCGATGGAACTCCAGCGCGCGAACGCCGCTGGGGCCTATGCCGAGTGGTGTTCGTCACCGCCGTGGCGCGAAAGAATCTCGCGCTCCGCAACCAGCCAATCCTGGTTTTCGTTGCCGTTGCCGTTCTGGTCACCGGCAGTCGCCCTGCGCTGCAGGTAGAGTTCGTAGGCGCGGCAGCGAATCTCTTCCTCCAGATTGGTAGGAACGACGCTGGCCGACTGCCCGTTCCTGGGAACCTCGGACACAGTCTGCACACCGGCAGGCTGAACTGAAGCTGCGGTTTTCTTGCTGCGATTGGTGGTCGTGTTTCCAGTTGTCTTGCGTGCCATACAGTACTCCTTACAGATACCCAACTCCAAGAATGGCCTGGCGTAATGAATCAGTGACATACGCTCTACCCGAATAGCCGCTTCGACTATTTGCAGCGACTCATGTACTCAATATAGCGCGAACGCCTGTGGAAGTGTGCCGGGAAGAGATCGAAAAAATCGCTCACCCGTATAAGAAAAGTCACTATTTGGGAAAGGGCTCAGCTCGCGTTGCCGGAAGGCGGCAAAAGTACTCTCGTAACTTGTGCAAAAGTTGCGAATGCCCGCAGGATAGGCGGGTAAGGATAATGCCCACAACTATGCCATCGACAGGCAATCAGGGTTCCGCAGCCAAGGCCGCCAAGGCCGGCCTCAGCGAATTGGAGAGCATGATTCCGGAATCTCCGAGTTCGGATCGAGTCTGCCTGAAGCTGGCACAGGTGCTGAATGTGCGCCGCAGCGAAGTGGCGCTTCTGAGGTTAGACAAGGGTAGTCTGCGATTTATCTATCCGCCGGAGCTGCGATCCGCGGGCGTACTACCGCTTAGCGGATCGGCGGTGGCAGCGCGGACAGCGGCGACTCGTACTCCGCTTCTGTCGAATGCCTTCATGCGCGTGAAACACGTCAGCCTGTTTGAAGCAGTGAAGCTCGGAGCCGTGGAAGAAGATCGAAGCCAGGACCAAATGCCGATCCAGAAAATCATGTCCGTTCCCGTGGCGCCCTCCGGAGGGAAAGTGATGGGGGTGGTGCAGGTTTCGCGCAAAGGGCTGGATGCTTCGCTCTCGGGCGCAGACTTCACCGCCGAAGATCTCAAGCAACTGGAGCAGGCCGCCGAAATTCTCGCCCGCATGCCGTTTATGCAGGAAGGCGCGGAGATTCAGTAACGACCGCAGCGAGCGCCCGTCCTCACATCGCCTGGCTTCACATCGCTTGTCTTCACATCACTTGTCCGGCGCAAAATCCCGACGCCCAGGCCCACTGGAAGTTAAAGCCGCCAAGCTGCCCGGTGACGTCGACCACTTCTCCAATGAAAAAAAGGCCGGGTACTTTCCGGGATTCCATGGTCTTGGCAGAAAGTTCGCCGGTATCGACGCCGCCCGCGGTGACTTCCGCTTTTCCGTAACCCTCGGTACCTTCCGGCTTGATTTCCCACGCATGCAGTTGCTGTTCGGCGTCGGCGAAGGCGCGATCGGAGTTGCCGGCTAACGGATAAACTTCGAGCCAGCGATCGGCGAAGCGGCGGGGCAGGACTTCCCTCAGCAGCGCTTTCCAGCTCGACTGGTCGCGATGGCCCCGCGTTCCGAGATCGGCAGCGAGGTCGCGGCCGGGCGCAAGGTCGAGATCAATCGGCTCCTTGCCGTCCCAGTAAGAAGAGATCTGGAGAATCGCGGGCCCACTGATGCCGCGATGCGTGAAAAGCATGTTTTCCCTGAAGGTCGGTAATGCTGAAGCCTGTTTGGTGCCGCCGATGGAAGCAATCACTTCGGTGGAGACTCCCGCGAGATCGCACCAGCGCTTGCGGTCGCGTTCGTTGAATACCAGTGGAACCAGGGCGGCGCGTGGAGGCTCGATCTTCAGGCCGAATTGCCGGGCCAGATCGTAACCAAATGAGGTGGCGCCGATTTTCGCAATCGACAGGCCTCCGGTCGCGACCACCAGACGGGGTGCGCTGAAACTGGCGTCCTCGGCTTGCACGGTGAACTCGGCGTTTTTGTGCGCCTCGTTCTTGTGCACCTCGTTCTTCAGCACGTCGTTTTTATTTACTTCATTGACTTTCGTGTTGCACCGGATTTCCACTCCGGCGTCGCGGCATTCCTGCTCCAGCATCGCCGTGATGTCGCTTGCCGCTCGATCGCAGAATAATTGGCCGAGTTTTTTCTCGTGGTATCGAATGCCATGTTTTTCGACGAGGCGCACGAAGTCGGCCGGAGTATAGCGGGCCAGCGCCGACTTGGCGAAGTGTGGATTGGCGGAAAGAAAGTTCTCAGGTCCAGTGTGCAGGTTGGTGAAATTGCAGCGGCCGCCGCCGGAGATCAGGATTTTCTTGCCGATGCGATCCGCGCGTTCGAGGACCAGGACACGCCGGCCCCGCTTGCCGGCTTCGATAGCACACATCAGGCCGGCAGCACCGGCTCCGAGAATGATGACGTCGTATTTCCGATTCACTCAGCCCTGTTTTACGCGACACTGCTCCCGCAGGAATGAGCTTAGCAGGGCTGGGCAGCGCTGGCGTTACGGAATCGAGTCTCTCCTCGTACTTAGATTCCCGCCCCAGTCACGAAAGACTTCTCGTCCGGCTTTCGGTCGATTTTGGTGGGGGCCACGTCGGCGGTGACGTCCTGCACGAAATCGCGGCGGCGTTCCTGGCCCCCTTTGCGTTCCACGACGCGCACGCGGCGGGCAGGCATGTTGCTGGGTTCGAGGGTGACGATGCGGCCGTCGCGCACCTGGATGTGCGACCGAAACCAATCCGTCCGGAACATTCGTCCCGAGGAATAAAAGGTCATTGAAGCCGCGATCGGACCTTCGAATTCTTTTCCGGTGCAGGCCAGGATGCGCTTGCCCATCTCCTGGGTCCAGGTCATGCCGCCGACCAGCGGATCGTTCAGGCGGTGGCGCTCGAAGGGCACGGCATGCGAAATCTTGCGCAACTGCAATAGCTGCAAGAGGACAGAACTCTTGGCTAGGTTGGTGACGATGATCTTGACTTCGGTGGACGACACGCGCTCGAGTTTGATGTGCAGATCAGGCGACCACTCGCGCTCGAACTCTTCGCGTGCGAGGTTCAAGCCTTTGTCGGTCGCCTCCACATAGCGCAGGGTTGCGCGGGCCAGAATCACGCTGAAAATGCAGGTCACCAAGGTCGCGATGACCGGAACGATACCGATGAGAGCGGCAAACCAAAGGCGGAAGGAGTTAATCCACTGCGCGGGCATACTGGCTCGGTTCCTCGCTGCGCCTCGTTTCTTAGCTGCGCGACGAGGCGCGACTTCTGGTAGCAAAATAAGGGGGAGGGATTCCGGGAGGCGCGTGACCAATTCCCGTGCCCATGTTTGTCTGACCGGTAAAGTCTAGCGAGAGATGGGTGGCGGCTCCAGATGTCAGATGGTGAGGAGGCGAAGCCGGCCGGGTGCAGCGACTTTGGTAACCTTGCGCCGACTACGTGGCCAGTGCAGACTCCGTCATTTCGTCGGTCGTCCACCAGATGCCGAGTTCGGCGGGATGTTTCCGCCATTCGTACTCGACACCCAGACGATCCAGTTCATTTAAGACTTCTGCGATCGCTTCCTCCAACGACACTTTCACAGGCTTGCTCAAGCTGCAGCCCGCCTCGTATGACGCGCCGGCAATTCCGATGAGCAGCACCTCGGCGGGCGCGACGCCGAACAACTCGGCACTGAGCAGCGCGTCGACCAGCGCAGGCGAATGAGGATCCATGCGCACGGCGGGACGGTGACACATGATCTCTGCTTTGCGGTAGAGGACGACCGCTCCGGCTTCGGTGCCGTCGGCAGTGACGGAATCGATCAGGATGACAGCATCTTTTTCCGTGAGCTGATCGATCAGGTCGAGCGCCGGAGTCCCCAGGTCGGCAACTTCGACGCCCTCTTCGAACTCGAAGTGAGCGGCCAGAAGCCGCGCCACGTACGGCCCAACGCCGTCATCGCCCAGCAGAATGTTTCCGATCCCGCCGATCAGTATCTTCTTCATTGCACCTTCTTCATTACAGCACCTTCACTTTGGCAATCTGGCGACCCGACGGATCGAACGTGTGGCAGGCACAGGCCATGCAGGGATCGAAAGAGTGAACGGTGCGCAAGACTTCTAACGGTTCCTCGGGCCGGGCAAGCGGCGTGTGCAGCAGTGAGGCTTCGTAGGGACCATGAGCGCCGGAGCGGTCGCGCGGGCTGGCATTCCAGGTGGAGGGCACAACCGCCTGATAGTTCTTGATTTTTTCATCCTTGATCACAATCCAGTGCGACAACGTGCCGCGCGGCGCCTCGTGAGTTCCGACGCCTTCCACTTCGTGTCCGGAAAATACAGGCTGGTTGTGGACCGTGTAGTCGCCCTTGGCGATGTTGTCGATCAGCAATTGCAAGTGCTTCTGCGCCAGTTCCGCCAGCATGCTGGCGCGAATCGCGCGCGCGGCATGGCGGCCGAGCGTCGAGTGCAACATGTCGGGAGTCACACGCAATCCGCCGACGGCTCCGATCTTGCCGATCGCGAGATCCGTATACTTGCGCGTCAGCGGATGGCCTTGGGCGTAACCGATCAGCACCTGCGCCAGCGGGCCGACTTGCATCGGTTGACCATTGAAGCGCGGCGACTTGACCCAGGAATATTTCTGCTCGCCGTCCCAGCCAGTGAAGGCGGGCTCGGTCTCCCCAACCCACGGGTGCAGAGGCTTTGCACCCTGATAGTAGGCGTGAGTTACATCTTCGCTGACCGCATCGCGAAATTCCTTGTCCGATGCGGTCTTGAACGGATGCACGCCGGCGATGTTTCCATTCATGATGGTGCCGCCGGGAAGATCGTAAGATGTGCCCGCGCTATCCAGCGGAAGATCCGGGACGGCAAGGTAGTTGGTTACACCCTTGCCAATCTTGAACCAGTCAGGGTACATGGCGGCAAGAGCGCAGACATCGACGAAGTAGACCTGGTTGATGAACTGCACAACCTCGTCCAGCAGCACGCGGATCATCTCCAGGCCAGCCATGCCAAGAGCGCTGGTGCTATCCAGATCGATGGCGTTGGCTACGCCCCCGACGGTCAGGTTCTGAATGTGCGGCGTCTTCCCTCCCAGGATTCCCACCACCTGCAGAGCTTTGCGCTGATACTCCAGTGCCTGCACGTAGTGCGAGAAGGCCAGCAGGTTCACTTCAGGAGAGAGCCTCATCGCCGGATGGCCCCAGTAACCGTTCATGAAAATTCCGAGCTGGCCGCTGCTGGCAACGGCGTTCACCCGGTCCTGCGCGGCTTTGAACTCATTGCGGGAATTGCGCGTCCAGGGCGAAAGGCTTTCCGCCAATTTTGCCGTCGCTGCCGGATCGGCCTTGGGAATCTGCAGAATGTCCACCCAATCGAGCGCCGACAATTGATAGAAGTGGACGATGTGATCGTGCAAGGCGTGGGCAATCAGGATGAGATTGCGGATGTACTGGGCGTTGAGCGGCACTTCGAGCTTCAAGGCATCTTCCACCGCGCGCACGCTGGCCATGGCATGCACCGTGGTGCACACGCCGCAGAAGCGCTGGGTGAAGAGCCAGGCGTCGCGTGGATCGCGGCCGCGAAGAATGTTCTCGATGCCGCGCCACATGGTGCAAGAAGCCCATGCGTTGCTGACGGCATTGTTATCCACCTCGACGTCGATGCGGAGGTGGCCTTCAATTCTGGTGATGGGGTCAATCGTGATTCGTTTTGCCATAGTGCCTGCTGTTAGTCGGAGTCTGTTGGTTCGTTTTCGCCGAAAAATCCATACTTGAAATATCCGGTCCAGCGAATGTACGGTCTGCGGAACCGGAAGTAGCTCGCCATGTCATGCCATTCCTGGATAGGCGCCGGAAGAATCCCAAAGCGCTTTACCACCAGCAGAAATGCCGCGACGCCCATGCAAATGAAACCGAGCGCGACCAGAACTTCGATGGTGGAGGGAAAATACAGCGACTCGGGGTTCGGCCGAAAAGCCAAGGTCGTAGGGCTGAAGCGGTAGATCATGCCACCCGCCGAACTGAGGACGTAGCCCAGGAACATCATGCGCGTGTCGTGCTTGCGCAGTGAGCGGTAAAGCATCCAGCCGCCCACGGAAATCAGCACAGTCTCGAGCCAGAACACGCCCGCAAAGCGATCGGCGTGGAAGGCGGTACCGAGCGCGCCGCGGAACAGGATGTCGAGCAGGCGCAGTCCGAGCCACCCGAAGATCAGCCACGCGGTGATGCGGGCGGCTTCATCAAGAACCTCCATGTCCATGGCGCGCTTCCAAACCACGCAACACAACATGGTGGTTCCGGCGACACACCCGAACGACATGAAAGTCGCCGCGCCCAGGTAGAGCAAGGGCAGCCACGGCGTCTGCCACAAGGGATGGACTCGTTCTCCCGCCAGCAGCATCAATGCGCCCAACGACGATTGGTGCATACCCGGCAACAGGTAGGCTGCCGCAATGATCCAGGGGAAAAACTTGTGCAGCCCGCGTTCCATGCGCTCGACCCCTGGCCGCAGACGGGAATCAAAGTACCAGAGCCGCTCCAGCACAACCGGAATATTTTCCAGCGCCAGCGGGATCATGGCATAAATCGACATGCAGATCGCCACCTCGGCCAGCGGCGAGTGCATATTCCATTTCCATGGGAAAACGATCCAGTAGAAGTTCCACGGGCGGCCGGCATCGATGCCCAGCAAGAGGAGGCCGCAGGCGTACGCCAGGAAACTGGTCAGCAGGGCCATCCGCATTAGCGCATGCAGTCGCTTGCGTTTGAACAGCCACGCGGCAATCCCCACCGCGAATGCGCCCGAACCCAGCCCCGTCAGCACCATCACGTTGAACGTCTTCCAGATCCCCCACCCATAGGCGTCATTCATGCCGCTGACCGGACCAAGACCCGCGAGTTCGCGGTAAGCGGTCAGCGCAAACGCGAGCAGAGTCATGGCGACCAGCGCGAGAAAGAAGCCATTCACCACTGGGAAGCCGTAAACCGGCACGGCCCGCTCCCAGCGAGCCTCACGAATAGTGACTGGCGCGTTACCGATGGTTGCAGTGCTCATGCTGGTTGCCTCATGCTTGTCGCCTCAAAGCCGCGCCCTCACAGCTGCGCCCTCAAGCCGGTTTCCTTTTCGCGTTCGTGCGCTTCCTGCTCATGACCTATCAACCGCTTGCGAATTACCTGCACCAAGCCGACATACATCAGCGCCGGCAGCGCAAAGTATTGATAAAGGCGTCTCTGCCACCGCAGGGTTCGGGCGGGTACTGACTCCGCTCCCAGTTCAGGCAGGCCAAGTTTTTCGAAGGAGACGCGAGAGAGGTACAGACATTGTGTCCCGCCGTTATCGGTTTCCCCGTACACGCGCTCCTGATAGTAGCGGCCGGGATTCTCCTTAATGCGCCGTTTGGCCTCCGACAACAAGACGGTCCGCGGACCAAAAATCACGGCGCCGGTGGGACACACGCTGCTGCATCCCGGTTCCAGGCCTTTCTCCAGCCGCTGGCTGCACAACTCGCACTTGGTCACGCGCGGGTTGAACCCCTTCCACTGAAAGCGCGGCACGTGGTAGGGACAGGTGATGGTGCAATAGCGGCAGCCGATACATTCCTCGGCCGTCCAACTCACGATGCCGGTTTCCGGATCTTTGTGCAGAGCCTGGAAGGGACAGCCGGCAGCGCACGCGGGATCGAGACAGTGCATGCACTGGCGCTTCACGAAGGAGGAAGGCGAGCCGTCCTCTGGTTTATACAGCTTGATAATGTTGCGGGTGAGATCGTTGAGGTCGGAGGGCGCCTGGTGCAGGGCATCGCCGCGGGTATCGGCAGGCGTATCGTTCGCCTCGGAGCAGGCTGACACGCAGGCTTTGCAACCGATGCAGATGCTGGCGTCATAGAGCAATCCGACGGCGGCGCTGGGAACGGGTATGTTCTCGGTCTCCGCGTGCAGGCTTTCGGCGCCGACGGTGATGGCCACGGCAGCCGGCACTCCGGCCTTGGCGATGGTAGAGATCAGTTCTCGCCGAGTGATGGCCACATCAGTCCTCTTTCTTATCGTTCGGTTTAAAGACCGGCTTCGCCGCGGACGCTTTGAGTTTTTCCGCGTGTTCGCGATCGACATTGACTCGCGCCACGCCGGCCTCGGCGCTGCTCTGGAAACGCTGCGACGCGACCCAGGTAGCGCCGCCGACTGCTCCGGCCACCGCGCCCACCAATGCTGCCGCACCGACTTTGATTCCTCCAGCGGCGCTGTAAATGGGCGGGTAGGTATCGGGTGGAGTCGCCAGATGAATCGGGACGGTTTCGAAAGTACCCATTCGCCACACCACGCCCTTCTCCGTGCAGCCCACGCAGGGAGCTCCGATGCCGATCGGCCACACCCCGGGAATCTCATTGAAATGGCGCGTGGAACAGGCGGCATGAGTGATCGGCCCCTTGCAGCCGAGCTTGTAGAGGCACCAGCCCTTGCGGTGCCCTTCGTCGCCGAAGGCGGCCGCAAACCGGCCGGCATCAAAGTGCGCTCGCCGCGGGCAATTTTCGTGGATCACGCGCTCGTAGGCGAACTTCGGGCGATTGAACTCATCCAACTCCGGCAGCCTGCCCATGGTGACGTATTCCAGAACTAGAGCCAGCAGGTTGTAAGGATTGGGCGGGCAACCGGGCAGATTCACGATCGGTTTGCCCGACACGACGTAATCGACGCCTACCGCGCCCGTGGGATTTGGGTCAGCCGACGGCACGCCGCCCCATGAGGCGCAGGAGCCGATGGCGATCACCGCGCCGGCTTGGGCTGCAACTTCCCTTACCACCTGAACTCCCGGCCGGCCGCCCAGTTCCATGTAGACGCCGTTGTCCCGGGTCGGGATCGCGCCTTCCACCACCAACACATATTTGCCGGCGTTGTCCGCGATGGCGGCGCGCAATGCCGCTTCCGCCTGCGCGCCCGAAGCTGCCATCAAGGTCTCGTGGTAATCGAGGGAGATGACGTCGAGTATCAGGTGCGCAACATCGGGAGCCGAGGTGCGCAGCAGAGTCTCGGTGCATCCGGTGCAGTCCTGGAAATGCAGCCAGATTACCGACGGCCGCTTCGTTTTGCCGATCGCCTCCGCCACCTGCAGGACTGATTTCTTGCCGGTAAGCGCCAATCCCGCCGGCGCGGTGACCATCAGCACGCTGCATAACTGAAGGAAGCTTCTCCGGGAGACTCCGCTAGCCTCCAGGTGTTCTGCAATGGTTGGATGCTTGGACATTTAGCGCCTTCCTGAGCACGGCATTACCCGGTCTCCGCGAGCCGGAGATACTCTTATCAACGGAGTTGTGTTCTATCCGTGGAATTGCAGGGAAGACAGGAAGAGCTGAGAACGAAGCCGGGGGTTGCGCACGGCCAACCGGTAACGCTTAAGAATCAATGTCCGACTTAAGAATTAATACCTAAAGGGCGCAATATCCGATGTCTCTCGCTCCGCCTTTATCCCTGTGGTTTCAGCTTCCGACCGGCAGCAGCCGGAGATGTAACCATATTGCTTATCGCCCGGACCAGCATCTTGAGTCTGTGATTGAAGTCACTCATCATTGTGAGTGCTAAGAAGTTCTTTCGTTCTCTGCTTTGCGGCGGTTTATAGCGGCGCAGCGATGCACCCAGCTCGCATGGCCAAGTTCGGTCAGATGCTCGTCTCGTATGAGGGATAGCGAAGTGGCGCCGAACCGCTTTCTTGGACCAAATCTTCTGCTTCCGGCGGCTGCGCGAGGGCAACCCTTTGAAATGTCGAGCTGACAACATCAAACGTCTTCACGTAAGGAGTACCGTCCAGGAGTTTCTCGAGAATCCTCACCGCTTCTGGATAGCCGCTTGAGTTGTAGGCCTGTGCATTTCCTTTGTGATCCCAGAAACTGATGGTGGTGATCTCTCTGGCCGTGGGGACGGCAAGGATGATCAAGTCTAGAAAGCCTTCTTGCGTTCGCAGCCAGGGGAGGATCTCCCCCTCCATGAGATTCGTAAATTCCGTAATCGAGTTCGGTTTCAAACGGGCAGCAACTTTGCGAGCAACCAATGTCAACCTCCCCGGTGTTGGGCTGGCTTTTCTGGACGCGACGAACCCAGCTTGCACAACACCTCACATCTGGTAGTGCGTTTCAGCACCCAAGCGTTACATGGAGGGAGCCTGGATACATTGCTCAGAACTCCAGCCGCGCCTGAAAGGCGATCATGCGGGGACTGCTATCTCCGCCTAAACCGACGCCGAGCAAGCCGGTCGGTGGAGAAGTGGCGTAAGCAAGCGCCCCAAAGCCAGCCTGCGTGGAAGGATTTCCGGGAATGCCGGCCTGCACCACGCTGGGAAGCCCGAAATTTGGGTGGTTGAAGACATTAAAGAACTGACCCTCAAACCGCAGCTTCACATGCTCGGTGAAGGAAAACCATTTTGTCAGGTAGAAGTCGCTCCAGAGGAAATCGGGACCGCGCAGGGCATTGCGGCCAAGGTTTCCGAATTGGCAATTCTGCGGGCTGTCGCCCCCAGAGCACTGCCCTGTACTCGGATCGACCGCCGATACAAATGCGTCCGGATTGAGCCACTGGATCGTGCCCGCTTGCGTTACGCCCGGAATCGGATGATGGTCATACAGAGGAACGCCGGGAACGACGCTCGCGAACTGCGGCCCGCTACCCTGCACGACGCCGTTTCCGTTTGCCGAATAAGGCGTGCTCAGCACCGAGAACGGAACTCCGCTGTGCCAGAACGCTGTTCCAGAAATTTGCCAGCCATTGAGCGCGTAGCCCAGAGAATGGCTGCGCACTCGAACCGGCAACTGATACACATACTGCGCGTTGAGATTGTGCCGGATGTCGTAGTCGCAAGGACCATAGTCGCGGGCCAGGTCTCCGGGCAGAGGCGAAAGAATCCCGCCCGCGGAGAACGAAAGGAATCCTCCGTTCGAGACCGTATCCATGCAACGGCTCCAGGTGTAGTTGAGTTGCCCTTGCAAGCCGTGGCCGAGGCGCTTCATCGCGGTCAGTTGAAGACCGTTGTAGTGACTGTTCGCGCCGGTGGCGAACTGCGTCACCGCGCCGAATCGCGGATCCGTAGGCTGAGTGGGGAATGGAACGAAACAGCCCTGGCACACGGTTTGGTAGCCGTTGACTTGACTTGAGTACGGCTGATTCACGGCCCGCGTGCCCACATATTGCGCTTGCAGGCTGGCCGTGGTTCCGAATTGATGTTCCACTCCCAGGCTCCACTCCATGAAGTACGGCGCGTGGAGTTTGCCATCGGGGATCGCCGTGATCGCAACCGGCGGAAGCGAGGGCTGGCTCTGGGGAAATCCCGAAGTAAATGTTTGATTCGCGGCAACGATCGCGCCGACGGCGCTGTTTATCACTCCCGGCGCGATGCCTGCGCAGCCGACTACCGGGTCGCAGCCAGGGGATCCCTTGCTGCCCACGGTGCCAAGCAGTCCTCCTTGAAACGTCTTATCGTATGGAGGATTGGTGCCGATCATGTCGGCCACAGTGCCCGGCAAAATATCGCTGAAAATTCCGAAGCCGGCATGCACCACCGATTTCGGCTCGAGTTGCCACGCAATCGCGGTTCTCGGTTGCAGAATCGCCACCGGTGTTGACGAGAACAGATTGCCCAGGTGAGTTTGAATCGCCGCATTCAGCGGTTGATCGGCAACGTGCGAGATAGAACTGAAAGAGCCGCGAAGACGGGCAACCTGATCATGAGGGTTCAGCGGATTGGAGTTGAACGTGTCGCGCAGACCGAACGTCCAGGTCAGGTTGCGACTCACTTTCCAGGTATCTTGGGCGTAGACGTCGAGATTAAGAAAGTTGAACGGCTCGTTGGCGTTCGTAGGGAAACTCTGCGACGCGGTGTTCGCTACTCCATAAATAAATTGCTGCAAGTTCGCGTAGGTCAAGGTGGGAACCGTGCCTTCCCCGAAGTCAAAGTCATTCAAACGGAAAATCCGGGTATTGGTTCCAAACCGCAGTTCGTGAGCGCCATGGCTCCAGGCAAGATTGTCGTTGATGAAAAACCGCAACGCGCGCCGGCCTTGAACCCAGGTGTTGTCCAACCCTCCTATCGGCGCAAAAGAGTTCGCGCCGCTGCCCTGCAGTACGATCGGGAACGCCGAAAGTGTCTGCTGAAGATTGTTGGGCCCAAACAAACTTTCATACCACGAGAACGCCGGATTGAAGTAGTTCACCAGGTTCTGTGAGAAGACGTGCGTGTGTCCGGCGGCGAACGAATAAAGAGGCTGCGGCGAAAGTGCGTTGAACACCGGGTTGATGGGGTCCGTGTACGCGGCTTGCAGCCCGGTATCCGACTGGAAACGAAACCAGGCGGTATCTTTCTGGTTGATGTTGTAGTCGACCCGGGCCGTCTGCACCTGCTCATGGTCGTCGCTGGAGTGCGAGACGCTCTGCCGGTTGGCGCAACCGTTTCCACTCGGCGGATTGCCCGGCGCCGCAGTGCCGTCCGCATTGAAAGGACACCAGAGTACCTGGGTGGGTGTGCCGCTCGAATTTCCATAGAGCTTGAAAATCTGCTGATAAAACGCAATCTCCTGCGGCGCGGCGGGATAGCAATTCTTATTTGGCCCGCTAGACACGCAGCCGGTGGTTTGACCTGAGTTCAGTTGCCCCAGGACGTAGGTTTGGAACAGATCGTTATTGCCGGGACTGGGAACGATGGTCGGCGTGACGATGGGCAGTGCGATCCGCACCCATTCGCTGTCGAAAAAGAAAAACAGCTTGTTGCTCACAATCGGCCCGCCCACACTGCCCCCGAAGTGATTCACGGTCGCCCGAGGCTTGTGGTTCCCGGCTGTCGCATTGGTGAAGTAGTCGGCCGCATTCAGCAGCGATCCATTCCACAGTTCATAGAGATTCCCGTGAAATTGATTCGTGCCGGACTTGGTGACGTAGTTAACCTGGGATGCTCCATACCGTCCTTGATCCACGGAATAGGAAAGAGTGTTGACGGTCACTTCTGAAATCGAATTCAATCCCAGCACGAGGTTGGTGGAAAGACCGCTGTTGAGATTAGTGAGCGGGTCGTTGGTTTCCAGCCCGTCCACGATGTAGCCATTGGAGAGGGCGGGCAGGCCGTTGAATTCCACGTTGCCGTACCCGTTTGTGCCGCCCACGAAATCGTTGCCGCTGCCCGCCGTGTTGATGAGCGCTCCAGCTGCAAACTGCAGCGGGTAGGTCAGGTCGCCGCCCGGATTCGGCAAGTCCTCCAAAGCCGGCGCATTCAAAGTTGTAGCTGTGTTTGCGCTTTCCAGGTTGATCAGTGGAGCCTCGCTGCTGACCTCAACCGCCTCATTGGACCGGGCCACCTTAAGCGTAAATTCCACGGTTTGCTTCTGGCCCAAGCCCGCAACGACGCTGTCATTTTGCCCCGGATCGAAACCTCGCGCTTCCGCTCTGACCGAATAGGCGCCCGGTTTTAACTGCGGGAAGTTGAACCGGCCTGCGTCATCGGTCCTGGCACTACGCTTCAGACCAGTCTCGTGATTGGTGATGGTCACAGTGGCGCCCGGCACAACGGCGTTGGTGGCGTCCCTTACTTCGCCAACGATGGCACTGGTGGTTTCGCCTTGTCCCCGTGCTTCCGCTGGAAGAAGACACGCCACGGTCAACATAAGAAAAGCCAAGCGAGTTGCCCGCGCCATGATTTCCCCACGAACTGCCCTGAAGCGGCAATGTTTCCCTGATTTGATCTATTAACCAGCGATTATTCTGTTTAGTTAACCATAGTTAATTACAATAGGCAAGTGCAGAAAGAGAGAGTGGGCATACTTTTTGGCGGGGCTGAAACCTTGCTGAATTCAACAGCTTAAGGAAGGTTGGTAGCGCTACCGGGAATCGAACCCGGGTTTGAAGATTGAGAATCTTCCGTCCTAACCCCTAGACGATAGCGCCACTCGGGTGGATTGCGACGAAGTTCGATTATAACAAAAGCTCATTCTGCCCGACTGGGTGTGGGTATCCGGGTCTGGTGGTGTTCGAAACGTCGGAGCAACCGCAAAGCGTTGTACGCCTTCACGCTACACTTCTGGCCATGATTTCGCCCGAACTACCTTGACAACGACCCGTCGGGGAGCGATACTCTTGTAGGCGAACAAAAAGCGAATATTGCAAAGGCTTCGCCCGGGCTGATCCGGCCCTTGGTGTTCCCTGACAATTGCGAGAAAGTATGTCTGCCTCTCCGGTTTTTTCATCGGCGGCCAGGAGCCGCCCTTTTATTTTTTCTCCGCCGCCTTCTCCGCGCTCGACCGCGGAGATTTTGGCTCACGTTGCCGCCATCCCCAAACTGGCCGCGGTCGTTCCTGCTTCGCGCCTCGAGGTGCGCCCGGCGCCGGAAATGGTTTCGAGCGGAATCCCTCAACTGGACTTGCTGACCGGCGGCCTCGCTCGCGGTTGCCTCACGGAAATCTGCGGCACGGCCTCATCGGGAAGGACCAGCGTTTTGCTTTTCGCGCTGGCCCGCGCTACCCAACGCGGAGAAGTTTGCGCGCTGGTGGATTCGAGCGATGCCTTCGATCCGGCGTCAGCGGTGGCTGCCGGGATGGTGATGAGCCGTTTGCTGTGGGTGCGATGCGGAGAAAAATATCGACCACTTAAAGATCGATCACTTAAAGATCGATCACTTAAAGATAATGCTGATAAAGATCTGGCGAATGCGCGCCAGGCAGGCTGCGCAAAAACAGGTGTTTCGTATCAGGGTATGCCTTCAGGCATACCGCAAGCCGCTGAAAAAAGGTTCGGCTTCAGCCGCTGGGAACCGCCGCTGGCCCAATTGCTCAAAGTTACCGATCTGCTGCTGCAGAGTAATGGTTTCGGAATGATTGCGCTCGATCTCGGTGACATTCCCGTGTCAAGCGTGCGACGAATTCCCTTGGCATCGTGGTTCCGCTTCCGCCGCGCGATTGAGCACACCCCGACGGCGCTGCTGGTTTTGGAACAACAGCCGATTGCAGGCAGTTGCTCGTCGGTGCTGGTGAAGGTGTCAGGAAAAAAGCTGTCAGCTGTCAGCTCTCAGCTCTCAGGAAATCCGCCGATGCATCCGGAATTGTCGCATTCCGAATTATTAGACCAATTCGAGATCACCGCCGAGTTGTTGTGCACGCGCCTGGAACGCAAGCCAGTGCAATCGACGACAAGTTTCAACAGTCGAGCCGCCTGGGCGGGATAGTAATTCAGGTCTCAGGTCTGACTCGAGTCCTTGGAAATGATTTTCCTGAGACCTGACACCTGCGACCTGACACCTGGTTTTTATGTTTGCCTGCATCTACATCCCCGATTTCCCCGTGCAAGCGCTCCTTCGCGTTGAGCCAGAGTTGAGCACCCGCCCGGTCGCGGTGTTCACCGGACGGCCTCCACTGGAGAAAGTCGTGGCGCTCAACGAAAGAGCGCGGCAAGAGGGCGTGGAGGTAGGCGCAACCAGATCGCAACTCGAAGCATGGGAGAACCTGGCGCTGCGTGCGCGCTCGGAGTCGCACGAGGCGTCAGCACACGCTGCCCTGCTCGACTGTGCGCAATCGTTTTCTCCGGAAGTGGAAGATACTTCGCCCGGCACCGCGCTTCTGAATCTGGCTGGCCTCGGGCCTTTGTTGGGCCCGCTGCCGAAGATTGCCCGTGATTTAGCGCAGCGCGTCTCGCAGTTGGGACTGGAAGCGAACCTCGCCGCGGCTGCGAATCCGGATGCTGCATTGCTCGCGGCCCGCGGGTTTTCCGGCGTGACCTTGATTCCCGAAGGCCGCGAGGCCGAGCGCTTGGGAGACCTGCCGGTGGATGTGTTGCTGGAAAGTTTTTCTTCCAGTTTTTCTTCCGATGCAGCGGAGGCCACACGCTGGGTGGAAACATTTGATCGCTGGGGCATCCGCAAACTGCGGGCGCTGGCGTCTCTTCCCGAAGTTCCGCTCATCGAGCGCCTGGGGCAGCCCGGTCTCCATCTGCAAAAGCTGGCGCGGGGCGCGGCCAGGCGCAACTTGCGTGTACTCGAACCGCGGCTGATTTTTGCCGAAAGCGTGGAGCTGGAATATCCCATCGTGCTGCTGGAACCGCTGGCGTTCTTGCTGAACCGCATGTTGGAGCAAGTGTGCGCGCGCTTGCGAGAGCGGTCGCTGGCGATCCAGGAGCTGCGCTTGAATCTGGAACTCGCAGCGTCGCAGAACGGTTGCGCATCATTTACCCGCACCTTTACTCGTACTCTGCGACTGCCCACGCCCATGCTCGACGCAAAACTATTTCTCAAGTTGTTGCAGCTTGATTTGCAGGCGCATCCGCCAGGAGCGCCCATCGTGAAGATTCATTTGTCGGCGGAGCCGGCCCGCCCGCGTGCCCTGCAGAGTGGATTGTTTCAGCCGGTTTTTCCCGAGCCCGAAAAACTGGAACTCACGCTGGCGCGCATCGCAGGCATTGTCGGCGAGGGAAGAGTGGGGTCGGTGGAATTGCTGGACACGCATCGTGAAGGCGCGTTTGTAGTCCGCCACTTCGAGGCTGCAGAGCCCGAAGCGAAGCAGTCTGGAAAAAAGAAGGATATGTCTATGCCAGAAAATGAAAATGCAAGCCAAGCCGAAGAAGAGCTCGAGGAAAACGCCCAGGAAAAAATGAGTGCCGTGATCGCTCTTCGGCTGTTCCGTCCGCCGCTCGGCGCGAACGTTACTGTGCGCGAGGCGAAGCCGGTGCGTATGCGATGCCTCGAGCGCGAGGATATCGCCGGCGAAATCGTCTGGACTGCCGGCCCCTGGCGGTTTTCCGGCGACTGGTCAGACCAGGGAGGCTGGTCGCGCGAAGAGTGGGACATCGCTGTATACGCCGACACCGGGCTCGTGTTGTATCGCTTGGTGCAGGACAAGCTAAGTGGAAACTGGTTTGTAGAAGGAACGTATGACTAAGAAAGTTCTCAGTTCCCAGTTCTCAGTCTGTAAGAACTAACTGAGAACTGAGAACTGCCCTCAGGCAACTGATGTACATCGAACTCCATTCCCGCTCCGCGTTCAGCTTTCTCGAAGGAGCTTCTACTCCCGAGGAATTAATTGCCGTGTGCGCGAACCTGGGAATGCCGGCAATGGCACTGCTTGATCGCGATGGAGTGTACGGCTCCCCGCGCTTCCATCTCGCCGCAAAGAAAGCGAAGCTCAAGGCGCATATTGGGGCGGAAGTGACCTGCAACGTGCTTTCCTCCGTGCCTCCGTGTCTCCGTGGTGGATTCAGACTTCCACTGCTGGCTGCTTCGCGCCTTGGCTATCAAAATCTCTGCCGCCTGATTACGAAAATAAAATTGCGCGTTGGGCGCAAAAATGACGCAGGAGCCTGCGCGTCGCATCAGGATTTCGTCGAGCATGCCGACGGTTTGATTTGCCTGACCGGTGGAGAAGAAGGACCACTGGCTGCGGCACTCAGGCAAGGCGGTCCGCAAGCGGCATTCGAAACAGTGAAGCACCTGACAGAGATTTTCGGCCAGTCGAATGTTTACGTCGAAGTGCAACGGCATTTTCATCGCGACGAAGAATACAGAAACCGGGTTGCAATCGAAATCGCGGAAGCTTTGCACTTGCCGCTGCTCGCCACCAATGACGTAAACTATGCCACGCCTCGCGAACGCGAGCTGGCGGATGCGTTCACCGCGCTGCAGCATCATCGCACGCTGGCCACCGCCGGACGCCTGCTGGCGCGCAATGCAGAACGCTATCTCAAATCTCCCGCAGCCATGCGAGCCCTCTTTGCGGATTTTCCGAAGGCCATCGCCAACACAGTTGAACTTTCCTCACGGCTTGAATTCACGCTGAACGATCTGGGATATGAGTTTCCGCGTTATCCCGTGCCCGAGGGAGAAAGCATGATGTCATTTCTGCGCGAGCGCACGCGCGAAGGAATGCAGAACCGGTATGGACGGGCGGATGTGGAACTGAAGAAGCGGGCGCGCCGGCAGATCGAACGCGAATTGAACTTGATTGAACATCTGAAACTCGCCGGATACTTTCTGATTGTCTGGGACCTGGTGCGCTACTGCCGCGAACAGAAAATTCTGGCGCAGGGCCGCGGATCGGCCGCCAACAGCGCGGTTTGCTATTCGCTCGGCATCACGGCGGTGGATCCGATCGGCATGGAATTGTTGTTTGAGCGGTTTCTCTCCGAGGAACGAGGCGAGTGGCCCGATATCGATCTCGATTTGCCCAGCGGAGACGAGCGCGAGCGCGTGATCCAATACGTTTATCAGCGCTATGGACAACGTGGAGCGGCCATGACCGCCAACGTAATCACGTATCGCAATCGCATGGCCGCGCGCGAAATGGGCAAGGCGCTTGGATTCGATCCGGACACGCTGAAACGAATTTCCGCGGCGGTGGCGACTTGGGAGTTCAGGGACGAGAATGATGCGCTCGACCGCCGTCTGCGCGACGCCGGGCTCGATCTAAAGCATCCGAGGATTCGCAAATATTTCGAATTATGCCTCGCCGCACAAGATCTTCCGCGTCATTTAGGGCAGCACTCCGGAGGCATGGTCATTTGTGAAGGCCGTCTCGATTCCGTCGTCCCGCTGGAGCCCGCTTCCATGCCCGGCCGCGTGGTAGTGCAGTGGGATAAAGAAGACTGCGCGGACATGGGCATCATCAAAGTCGACCTGCTTGGCCTCGGCATGATGGCGGCGCTGAAAGATTCTCTCGAACTGATCCATGTTCACTACAAGCATGATCACTATCACGATCCTGACAAAAACGAAAAAGTGGGTCTGGCGCATCTTCCGCCGGACGATCCCGCCGTATATTCCGCGCTGCAAAAGGCCGATACAGTGGGGATGTTCCAGGTTGAGAGCTGGGCGCAGATGTCTTGCCTGCCGCGCCTGAAGCCGGCGAACTTTTACGACATCGTGGTGCAGGTGGCGATCATACGGCCCGGGCCAATCGTGGGAAATATGGTCAATCCATTTCTCAAGCGGCGGCAGGGTCGCGAGCCGGTCACGTATCCTCATCCATCGCTTGAAACCGTGCTGGGGCGCACGCTGGGCGTACCGCTGTTTCAGGAGCAGTTGCTGCGCATGGCCATGATCACCGCCAACTTCACGGGCGGCGAAGCGGAGGAGTTACGCCGCGCCATGGGCTTCAAACGGTCGGAGGCGCGAATGAAAGTGATCGAAGAAAAGCTGCGCGCCGGCATGACGCGCAACGGAATCCTCGGTGAAACGCAGGAGCAGATCATCCAGTCGATTACTTCATTCGCTCTTTATGGATTCCCGGAATCGCATGCCGCCAGCTTTGCCTTGATTGCCTATGCCAGCGCTTATTTGAAATGCCATTACCTGGCCGCGTTCACGGCGGCGCTGTTGAACAATCAGCCGATGGGTTTTTATCATCCCGCGACGATTGTAAAAGATGCGCAGCGCCACGGATTGAAAGTTCTGCCCATGGATGTGACGCGGTCGGATTGGAAGTGCACGCTGGAGCCTTCAGCTGTCAGCTCTCAGCCGTCAGTTCGGCTGGGCCTGAATTACGCACGCGGCTTGCGCGAACCGGCGGCGCAGGCTTTGGTTCGCGAGCGCAGTTTAGCGCCGTTTGCTTCGGTTCAAGACCTGGCCAGGCGCGTGCCCGAGTTGCGCAAGGATGAGTTGACGACGCTGGCGGAAATTGGCGCGCTGAATGCAGTGGGCACTGGCTCCTTTCATCGCCGCGATGCGCTGTGGCAGGTGGAGCGAGCAGTCCGCTGGTCGGGCCCTTTGCTGGATGAGCTTCCAGAAATTGATGCGCAATCTCCGCTGGCGGCCATGACGGACGAAGAGCGGGTGGTGGCGGATTTTCACTCCACCGGGCTGACGATTGGCCCTCATCCCATGCAGTACCGGCGCGAAGAAATGAAGCGGATGGGGATTTATCGCGCTTCCGATCTGGCCCGTCTACCGAATGGACGGCGCTTGCGCATTGGCGGATGCGTGATTGCCCGCCAGCGTCCGGGGACGGCCAAGGGAATGATGTTTATGAGCCTGGAAGATGAAACCGGAATCGCCAATGCGATCTTCGCTCCCGATCTGCTGCAGAAAAATCGCGTGCTGCTGATTTCCGAGCGCTTCCTGATGATCGAAGGAATTCTACAGAATCAGGACAACGTGATTCACATTCGGGCAGAAAAAGTTTCGCCGCTCAGCGTCACGCGGGCGGAAACGACGTCGCATGATTTTCACTGACGCGAGGCGGATCAAACCTTCCTAGGCGCTTGAGAGCTTCCTGGCATTGTGCCGCAGCGACCGGCCCTCCGACAAACCGTAGAGTTCTTCCGCCAGATTTTTAGCATGATCGCCGATGCGCTCCAGAGCCTGCGCGGCGAGAAGTATGTCGAAATTCTTCTGCCCGGTTGGACTGTTCGGCTCCGCCAGATGCCGGTGAAACAAGGAATGACACAAGCGGTCCACTTCCGGATCGGATTGCAAAACGCTCTGCGCGTACGACACGTCGCGCTTGAGGAAGCCCTGATGAACCTGCTCCAGCATGGCGCAGAGCAGAGTCGCCATTTCCACCAGTTGACGGGAATCCGCCGCCGGTAATTTCTCGTGGCGCGTTTGCAATTGCATTACCGCACTGTAGGCGAGATCTCCGATGCGTTCCAGGTCGGTGATGAACTTCAGACACGCCAGCAACTCACGCGCCTCAGCTTCACCTACGCGGGTGATGGCTTCCGGCAGTTGCTCATCGATTTTGCGTTCGATCTGGTCAAGTTCTTTTTCGCAATCCTTAATGGCGAGAAAAGCCAGCCGCGAACCGTCCGCCAGAAAGTCCCTGACATTGAAGACCGCGTCGCGGGCGATCAAGCAGCCGCGCACGACCAGGGACGACAGCTCCTCTTCGGCGACATTGCCGTTATTACTGCGGGGCTGAGCTGGGCGCGGGTGAGCTTCCGCCGTTCGGGATCGCGTCGCCGCCGAGCGCCGCTTCGGTCGTGCAGGGGATGACTGTTTTCGGGCCATTTTCGAGCCTTGAGAAACTCGCGACAATCGGGATCAGCCGATACCTGTGAAGAAGCTAGCATAAAACCGGAATGTGAAAGGAATGTAAATGACCCGCGTTGCCGCGGAGTCTCACTTCTTTTCCAGCGCCGCAGCTCGTTCCTCAGCTCGCTTGGCGTCCTGCTCCCGGCCAAGTCCGCGATAGGCGCGCGCAAGCAAGCGCAGAGCCCTGGCGCTTCGCGGATCAGCCTTGGTGAACGCTTCCAGATCAGGCAATGCCCCGGCAAAATCAGATTGCTGAATTTGCGCTTCCGCCAGCCCCAGGCGGCCGTCGCTGTTATTCGAATCCACCAGCAGGGCTGCCTCGAACTGGTCTTCCGCGTTCTTCGCGTCTTTGAGTTGCAGGTAAACGCGACCCAGCCGCAGCCGCGCCGGCATCAGGCTGGGCGCGAGCCTCAGGCCCGCTTCGAGCGCGTCCCGCGCCCCGGCCCAATCGCCGGATCTCTCCAGCGCCTCGCCCAATTCGAACGCGGCCGTGGACTCATCCGGACGCAGTTCACACGCCCGCTTCAGGTGGCCAGCCGCTTTGACGAAATCTCCGGCAGCGAGTTCAAGCTCGCCCAGTTGGCGAAGCGCAGTCGACGAGCTCGGGTCGATCTGCAACGCCTTCTCCAGAAACTGGCGTTCGTCACTCGATCGATGGTCGCTGCCGGCGAGCATGGCGCGATGCAGCAGGTTCTGCACTTCGATCTTGTCTTTTGGATCCGGCAAAACGCCTTCGAGCTTGGCCGAAGCGCGCTGCGGCGGAAGCTTGGCCTTCCACTTCGCCATCTCGGCTTGCATGCTCTGTGTCTTAGAGCCATCGGGAGCATAGAGATTCTTCAGCTCCTTCGGATCGGCTTGCAGGTCGTAGAGTTCAGGCCGGGGAGCCTCGATCAGTTTCGTGTTATCGGCACGCAAAGCGCGCAGCGGAGCCCATCCCCAGCGCAGGGGATAGTCGGTCTCGCCGTAAAGCGCGCGCTCCATTTGGTCACTGCTTCTTCGTGAAAACACCAGAGGAAGCAGTGATTCGCCATTCAATTCCGCCGGGATGCTCCCGCCGGTCGCGGAAAGAATGGTTGGCAGGATGTCGGTGGTGCGTACCTGGGCGTCAATTACGGTGCCGCGATGCGCGGCGGTCGGCATTTTCAGCAGGAGCGGGACGTGCAGCGTCGAGTCGTAAAGAAACAGGCCGTGAGTTTCTTCTCCGTGCTCGCCCAGTCCCTCGCCGTGATCGCCGGTGACCACGATGATGGCATTGTCGTAGACTCCGGCTTTTTTCAGAAATGCAATCCAGTTCGCAAGAGCGAAATCGGCATAGGCGATTTCGCCGTCGTATAGGTGATCTTTGTATTTTTCTGAAAACGGCGGCGGCGGCTCGTAGGGGTCGTGCGGATCGTACAGGTGCACCCACACGAAGTGACGTCCGGCGCGGTGTTTGTCGAACCAGGCTTCGGCGTGCTCAACGACTTCCATTCCGCGCCGCTCGACGCGGCCCCAGCGCTCCTTATTATTACTTGCACCATCCGCATCTTTGCTGTCGGTCTTCGGAAAGTTATCGTAGAAATCAAACCCGCGATCGAGGCCGGGAGCGAGCGTGTTGCTGTCGAGAATCACGGCTCCAATAAAAGCTGCAGTCTGGTAGCCGCGCTTCTTCAGCAACTCCGCCGCAGTGACATGCGCAGGCGAGAGCGGGACACCAAAATCGGTAACGCCGTGCACGCTGGGCAAAAGGCCGGTGAGGATCGTAATGTGCGAAGTATTCGTAATCGGGCTGTGGGTGAATGCCTCGGTGAAGCGGATGCCGTCGGCGGCGAGCGCGTCGAGCGCGGGAGTTTCGACCTGCTTGTATCCATAGCAGCCGACATGATCGGCGCGCAGCGTATCAATGGTGATGAGGTACACGTCGGGAGGAGCGTTTGCCGGGGCGGAAGTTTGGGCGGAGGTTTGGGCGGACGCATGGCCCCAAGCCGCAGCTCCGAGCAGAATGATCCCGAGAAAAATAGCCCGCCGTCGCATGAACGCCCAGCCTATCACAGAGCTTCCTTCGAGTTCAGTCGCTGCCGGCGCCCGCGTTCGCATCTTCATACGCGAGAACATGCGATAAACTGAACTCACCGATGGTGCCTACTTTTCGTCGATTGCTTCTCATCCTGACGGCCTTCACCGCGCTTCATGCAGCGGCGCAAACGCCGGCAAAGCCCGCACCGAATGTGGTTCTGATCACGATCGATACGCTGCGTGCCGATCATCTCGGCTGCTACGGATACAAGCAGATCAAGACGCCCAATATCGACGCCCTGGCCGCGGATGGAGTGCGCTTCGAGCGCGCCTTCGCGGTCGTCCCCGTAACCCTGCCCTCGCATAGCTCGATGCTTACGGGAACGTATCCCATGTTGAGCGGCATGCATGATTTTAGCGGCAACAAACTCAGCCCGCTTCAGCCTACGCTGGCCACGGTTCTGAAACAGGCTGGATACCAGACCGGAGCGGTGATCGGTGCAGCCGTGCTGGACTCGCGGTTTGGACTGAATCAGGGATTCGATTTTTATTACGACCACTTCGAATTCAGCCGCCTGGATGAAGCGAATCTCGATGAGATGGAGCGTCCCGGCAATGTTGTGGCCGATGTCGCGCTGAACTGGCTGGAAAAAGATTGGCTCGCGAAGAACGCCCTGGCGAAGAATCCTCAAAAGAAGTTTTTTCTCTGGATGCATTTGTACGACCCGCATTTTCCTTATCATCCGCCCGAGCCATACAGCCGCGAATATGCGGCGCAGCCCTACGATGGCGAGATCGCTTTTGCGGATGAACAAGTGGGGCGGCTTCTCCGCTTTTTGAAAGAGAAAGGGATTTATCAGAACACGGTGATCGTGCTCTGCGGCGACCACGGCGAAAGCCTGGGAGAGCATGGCGAAAAGACGCACGGATTTTTCATCTACAACGCCACCATGCATGTGCCGCTGATCATTCGTTTGCCGGAGCAACTGCCGGGGCAGTTGCCGGAGAAAACCGTAGCGCGCACACTTGCCGATCCGGTTTCGCTCGTGGATCTCATGCCGACGGTGCTAAGTGCGATCGGACTGCAGGTTCCGTCGCAGGTGCAAGGGCGCAGTTTGCTTCCTGAGATTCGTCCCGATCCCTCCGCCCCCGAGGTTCAGGCGAACCGTGAGCGCACGCTCTACGGAGAAACGTTTCTGCCGCGAATTCATTTCAACTGGAGCGAGTTGCGGGCTTCGGAGAATACTAAGTATCACTTCATCGACGCGCCTCGACCCGAGCTGTACGATCTGGCGAAGGATCCGGGCGAAGTTAACAATCTGTTCGCGGAAAAGAAGGCGGTCGCCGAGGAGATGCGCTCCAAGCTTGTGGGCATGATCCGCGAATACAGCGCGGGAAAAGAGCTGGCCGAAAAGACCGGCCTCGATCCGGCGTTGATGGAGCGATTAAAGTCTCTGGGGTATGCGGGGTTTTCCGGGGGCAGCGATCCGAGCAGCAATGATCCGGCCATCAGCAGCCGCAGTCTGCCGGATCCGAAGGACCGCATCGCAGCGTATGAGCTGATCTCCGATGCCATCGCCGACAGCCAGCACGGCCGCTATCAGGAGTCGATCGAAAAACTAAAGAGTGCGATGAAGACTGAGCCTAACTCAGTTCCGGCTCATTATCTGCAGGGGCTGAATTACTACCATCTCAAGATGTTTACCGAGGCGGTGGACGAGCTGCAGAAAACGGTTCAGCTCAGTCCTGATTACGCGCTCGCCTTTTTTAACCTGGGCATGGCGCAGGCCCACGCCGGACTGATAGACGCCGCCATCGCGACGTTGCAACGGACTCTGCAACTGGATGCCACCAATTTCGAAGCTGCCTTCAATCTGGGAGTGGCCTTCATACAGAAAAGGCAACTGGAGCCGGCGGCCGAAGCGTTCCGGCAATCGATTACGATTAATCCGGAGTTCGCGCGTGGACATCGCGCCCTGGGTGAAACGCTGATCTACCAGAACAAGCTCGACGAGGCCATTTCGGAGTTGCGTCGCGCCGTGGAGTTGGCGCCGCAAGAGAGCATCATGCACGAGTCGCTAGCCAAGGCTCTGGCCGCCAAGGGACTCACGGCCGAAGCAGACGAGGAGACGCGGCGCGCGCAGCAGCAGCAGCCGGCGCCACAATAGACGCATGTTTGGGCGCCTCTCAACTTTTCTCTCCCCGCTTTCGTCCGATCGCTGGTTCTCAGCCCTCTGGTTCTCAGCTTTCTCGTTTGCGGTTGTGATCACTCTGACTGCCGGATCCACCGCGTTCGCGCAGGCCGCTCCGACCAAGGCAGTGCAAACGAAACCGCAGGCAGCGTCCGGCGCAACGCGGCCGGGATCCGCGCGATCTGACTTGACGCGGTCTAAGGTCACGAAACCGGCTACCAAACCCAGCGTTATATTGATCACCATCGATACGCTCCGCGCCGACCACGTGGGATGCTATGGAGCGCAGATGGTCAAGACTCCAACCCTCGATGCGCTGGCACACGACGGAGTTGTGTTTGAGCGGGCAATCTCGCAGGTTCCTCTTACCTGGCCTTCGCACGCGGTGATCCTGACCGGCACTTACCCCTTTCAGAACGGCGTGCAGGATTTCACCGGGCAGCCGCTGGCGCAGCAATTCCGCACCGTGTCCCAGGCTTTTCAGCAGGCGGGTTACGCCACCGGGGCCGTGGTCAGCGCCTTTGTTCTCGACCGGAGTTGGGGACTGGCGCGCGGCTTCGACTTCTACGACGATGCGTTTTCGGCGGAGACCTTCGCCAAGAAGGATATCGGACTGGTCGACCGTCGCGCCGGGGAAAGCGTGCCTCATGCCATCGCTTGGTTGCAGAAAACTCCGCGCCGCCCGTTTTTTCTCTGGCTGCATCTTTACGACCCGCACAGCCCCTACGATCCTCCGGAACCCTACCTCTCCGAGTATCGCAGCCACCTTTACGATGGCGAGATCGCTTACGCGGACCACGAACTCGGAAAGCTGATGTCATGGCTCAAACTGAATCACCTTTATGATTCTTCGCTGATCGTCGCCCTCAGCGATCACGGCGAATCTCTCGGAGAGCACAGCGAAGACGAGCATGGGTTTTTCGTCTATAACGCCACCGTGCATGTGCCGCTGATCGTGAAACCGCCCGCCGGGAGCGGCATTGCGGCCGGCCGGCGACACGAGCCGGTGGAGACCACGGCCGTGGCCCCGACGCTTCTTCAACTGGCCGGTTTGAAGGATTCGGTCGATCCGATTTATGCGCAGTTCCAGTCGCATGCTCTGTTAGGCACGAGCTATACAGGGTTAGCCGAGGATGAGGCAGCGAATCCGCGAGCACAAGATCCCGCCTACAGCGAGACTTTCTATCCCTTCAGTTCTTTCGGTTGGAGCCCGTTGCACGCGCTCGAAAGTGAGCGTTTCCACTTCATCGAGTCGCCCCAGCCGGAGTTGTACGATCTTGACGCCGACCCGGGAGAAACCAAAAATGTTGCCGCCCAGCAGCCCGCCACCGTGGCTGTGTTCCGGGAAAAGATGCAGGCATTGTTGGCTCACAACCCGTTCACACGGCAGGATGCCGGTCCTGGAAATCTGAGTCCCGACGCGCAGGAGAAACTGCGCGCTCTGGGCTATTTTGGATTTCGTGCTGCAGTTTCTCCCGAGGCGCTCAAGCAAGGGCTCGCCGATCCCAAGGACAAGCTGTGGGAATTTAATTCCATCCTGAAGGCCACCGACGCTCTTCAGCGCGGAGAAGACGATCGCGCGGAGGCTCTTCTAAATGAGGTTCAGCAGAAGGATCCGAAAATCTACGTGATCCCTTTTATGCTCGGCGAGTCGGCGCTGCGGCGGCAGAACTGGGAGGGTGCTGCCGAGTTACTGCAGCGCTGTCTGGAATTAAACCCGAACTTCGACAGCGCCATGACCGGACTGGCTCGAGCCCTGGCGAAACTCGGCCGGGTCGACGAGGCAAGAAGCTGGTTGCAGAAAGCGATACAAAGCAACCCGGAGAACTACCGGGCGTGGTATCAGGTGGGTTTGCTGGATGAACAGACACAGACGCAGACAAAGCCCGATCCCGCCCTCGCGCTATCTTCTTATCAGAAAGCGATTGCCATCCAGCCCAACTTTTCGCCGGGGCAGCGGGAGTTGGGCATGGCTCTTTTTCAGCAGAAAGATTATGCCGCCGCCGCGACCCATCTGGAGAAGGCGCTGGCACTCGGGCTGGAGGACGCACGCCTGCATAACTTCCTCGGAATCTGTTACAGCCAGACCAATCGAATGTCGAGAGCCGTCAGCGAGCATCAGCGAGCCATAGCACTCGACCCAAAGCTGGCGGAAGCGCACCTCAACCTGGGATACGCCTACCAGCACGTCGGGAAGATCAGCCAGGCGCGCGCCGAGTATGCAACTGCCTGCCAGCTTGAAGCGAAGTTCTGCAGCCTGATTCCCAAATAACGTAGCCTAGGGCTTCGCAGCGCCCTCTTCCTTCTGCAGTTTGGTCAACATTTCCTGGGCTTTGGGCGCGGCGGGGGCATTGGGAAAGCCTTTCAGGAAAGCCTGCAGCTGCGTGATGGCGTCCTCACGCCGGTTCTCCCGGAGATACACATTGACCAGTTGCAAGTAAGCCTGCGACATCTTTGAATCCAGGCGCAGGGCGTTTTGAAGACTGCTCTCGGCTTCGTGAAGCTTGCCGGTGCGCCCGTACAAGCATCCTTGTAGAAAGTAGCCGAAAGCTGAATCCGGGCGACGTTGCAGGCCCGCCGCCAGCGTGGTTTCAGCTTCGGGGACGCGCCCCGTCAGCATGAGCACGTTGCTCAAATTGAAGTAGGACTGCGCCTCATTCTGGTCTATGCGGACCGCATCCCGAAACTGTTCTTCCGCTGACTTGAAGTCTGACTTGCCCAGATAAAGTGTGCCGAGATTGTTGTGGGCCGGGTAGTACTCCGGGGCGATCTTCACTGCCGTTTCATAGTGCTCGATTGCTTTGTCTTTCTCGCCCTTTTTCTCGGCATCCAATCCCTTTTCATATTCCTTCACGGCTTTCTTGGGGAAGCGCTTGTTGTAATCGCCGGGGTCCACGATATACGGGTTGCTTCCCGCCGCTTGCTTGGTCAAAGGATCCGCATTCTTCTTCTCGCGCGGTCGAAGCTGGATCTGCACCATCGCGAATTGCGATTGTTCCAGGTTCAGGTTCGTCAATTCGTCTACCGGGTAATAATCGTCATCATTCACCACGATGTGATAAGGATTGGATTCGAGCTGGTAAAAACCAAAGCGGCCTTCAGCATCGCTATACGCACTGTTGATGGTCGCGCCGCGGAGTTGCAACTCCACCAGGATGGGGTGGGCTGGAGAGTCTCCTTTGGTCACGCGGATCTGGCCGATAATTCTGCCCGCATCCTGGGAAAGGGCAAACCCGGACAGGAAGCAGGTCAGACAGAGGAGGATCCAAGATCGGGTCCACATTGTGCTCGACAGTCTGATCGACGGATGGAGTCCGCGGAACATGAGTTTCACTGCTGCGCTTCAGTGCTGAATTCCACTGCAAAGAGAAAAGGGGCCTGTCCTCACGAAGAGGACAAGCCCCGCGAAAACCAGTCGTCTAGAACAACAGCTTCAGGCCAAATTGCACGTTGCGCGAATTCAGCGTTCCGGCGGCCTGCCCCAAAGACCCGCTCGTTATCGTGTTGTGGGCGCCACCGCCGTTCACCGCGATCAGGAAATTGGCGCGGTTGAATACGTTGAAGCCCTGCGCCTCGAACTTCAGGTGGAAGCGCTCGGTGAGGTTGAACGTCTTGGCGAGGGTCATATCGGCGTACCACTGGCCCGGGCCAACGAAGTTGTTGCGGCCCAGGTTGCCGGTGCAACCGAGACACGGTGCCGACAGCGTCGGCAGATTCCCCGCGGTTGCGGTACCAGCGCAACCGCCGCTGAGGCCGCTACCGGCTGGGGGGGTGTATCCGGCGCCGTTGCACCATCCATTTTCCCAGGTGTTGCGAGAAAACGTCGCGTGCTGGATGGTGCTGTTTGGACGATCATTGTTGCCGGTGTCCAGGTTGAAATCTCCACCTAAGTTCGTGCAGTTTCCGCTATTCACGTCCGCCGCTGTGCAGCCCTGCCCGCCGACGATCTCCTGCAGATTGGCGGGATCGCCGTTACCAGCGTACGGCATCCAGTGAGCGCCCGATTGGAACGCCCAAATCCCGTTGTAAGACCAGCCGCCGGCGATAGCGCCGAGAGCGCCTTTCAGGCTCTGGCCGGGCAGCTGAATGACGTAGTTGAGCACCACGCGGTGCCGAATATCATAGATCGAGTTTCCTCGATCCAGCCCCGGCAACGTTTGATCAGTCGTATATCCCTCGCCAGCGGCTCCGCCATTGGCGGTAGTTGCACCGCTGTGCCAGGTTGACCCGTCGTCAATGGAGTGGCTCCAGGTGTAATTGGCGTTGAACAGAATTCCGTGGCTCATCTGCTTTTTAGCCGACATTTGCAGCGCGCTGTAGTTGGAGTTCACCGAGTTTTCCCAGGTACGCATGATGCCATAGTTCTGGTTCGGAGTGCCTCCCAGACCGGTAAGGGTTCGGCCCAGGTTATCCACGATCGAGGATCCCACGGGCAGGACTCCTCCCGCAACCCGGTCAGTATCCTCTGCTCGGAATAGCTTGTGGCCAGCCGTACCCACGTAATCCGCTTCCACGATCAGTTTCGGCATGACTTCACGCTGCACGCTGAAGAAGAAGTTATAGACGTAAGGATCGGCGATACCTTGCGGCAAGACGATCCCCGTCAGATAGGCTTTATCCTGATTGAACGGGGCGTAGCCGGTTATATTTCCGGTGTTCTCCGCGCCGCCCGCAGGGAAGCCGCTCTGCCCCACGTTCCCGGGATGTAACAGGTAGGTGGGAGCCGCTCCCGTTGAGGTGCAGCCTCCGCCGGGGTTTCCACCGTTAGAGGCGGCGCAGGTTTCCGGGCCATAGACAGTGGTTCCGGTCCCTCCGAAAATCGGGTTGAAGATCTCGTTGAAAGAGTAGTAAGGCGGGTTCCAGCGCGAGTTCGAGAGCGGGTTGTATAAGGTGCCCTCATACGAGACACCGAATCCACCGCGCAGTGAGGTTTTCCCGTCGCCGAACACATCCCAGGCAAAGCCGACGCGAGGTCCAAAATCTTTGTACCTATTCGGTCCCAAGCGATCCGCGGGCGCAAATCCACCCGGACCGCAAACCCCGGCCAAGATTTGCGAACTCGGGATGATAACTGTGTCCGGGTTACACGTCGTCGTGTAGCCGTCGGACCCCCCCGGACCCAGCGTGCTGCTGAAAGGAACGTTGGCATTCGCGATCTCTCCAGCAATTCCAGGTATCGCAGGATTCGGCGGTCCCAGCAGGAAAGTCGTTGCCAAGCCGGCTTCTTCGGTGTGCCGGGTGTAAAGATCCCAGCGCAGCCCCAGGTTCAGGGTCAGGCGCTTGCTCACCTTCCAGTCGTCCTGGAAGAACGAACCGATCTCCCAGTTACGCCAGTGTCGGACGTTGGTATCAAGCGAACCCCCTTGTCCGGTGGTCGACCCCACAAAGCCCGGATTGACGCCCGCGATTTCATAGCCGGGCGCATCCGCCGCAAAGTACGCAGGGTCGATGAAGTAGTAAGAAGCCCGGGCCACGTTGAACTGGCTATTCTCGAGATTGCGGCGGAGATCGAATCCAACCTTGAAGCTGTGGTTGCCATGGCTGATCGAGACCATGTCAGAATAGATGTACTCGTGGTCCTTGAAGAACTGGGGGTAGCCGTTGTATGAACCGATGGCCGCAGTACCGTCCGAAAAGGCGATCGAAGGCACGCCCGGCAATGCGACAGAGGTTCCGGTATTGTCCTGGGTGTATCCAGCCCGGAACTCGTTCAGCACTTTGGGAGAGAAAGTGTGGACCCAACTCAACTGCCCGTTCGGGAAGTAATTGTTGGAGGGATTAGTAAACCCACGCGTGCAGTACGAGTAGCAGGGACCATACTGATCGGTTTCATGCAGCCAGTTGAACTGGGCAAAGAAGCGGTTGTTGGAGTTCGGCGTGTAATCAATGCGGCCCGACCCCTCGATGCCGTTAAACAGGTTGCCCAGGGACTGCGTCTGAGTACCGAAAACCGCGACGGTACTGTTCTGGAAGGCGGCAGCGTTGGCACCTGCTCCCAAAGCAGTGCGGTCCCCTATCGATCCGATGAAGGCTCCCCCGGCAGGAATATTGTTACAAGGCGTCCCGTTAGGAAACCCAGGCGCTGCAGGACCTGCATTCGTTTCCAATGAATTAAGCTCAGCAGGTGTAACTCCCAAGATGGCTTGCAGCTTGTCACCGATGCCCGGTCCATTTCCAGCAGAACCGTCATACGGTGCCGGGTAGTTTTGATCGCAGAGAGTAGGTGCCGCATTCGTAGCGCCAAGCACCGTGCTCCCATTAAGTACCGAGCCATCACCGAATTTCTGAGCTATCGACACGGCGGGTGTTCCCGGAATTTTCGGCGGGAAGTTGTTGTAAATCAGAGCGGCCACGGAATTGGGCTGTCCGGTAATCACAGCCTGCTCCCACGCCGGTGACTCGACCGTCAAAGTTTCCGGCGTACCGGCTGATTGAAAGTGATCTTTCTGGAAGGAACCGAAGAAGAACAGCTTATCCTTGATGATCGGACCGCCCACGGTGAATCCAAATTGATTAAATCGGACGGGCAGCTTCGCCACGCCCTGCTGGTTGAGGAAGTAATTATTGGCATCGAACATGTCGTTGCGCACGTAATCCCAGGCGGTGCCGTGAATGGCGTTCGACCCGGACTTGGTGATCAGGTTGTTGATGCTGCCGGCGCTGCTGCCGTACTGGGCAGACACGTTCAACTGCAACTGTTGGAATTCTTCGACCGTATCCTCGATCGGGACGTTAACTACGCCGCCGCTGAGGTCCTTGTTCGACACGCCATTGATCAGGAAGCCGTTGAAATCTTCGCGAACGCCATTGACGACGGTGTTGTGGCCGTTTTCCATGTCAACGCCGGTCACGTTCACGGCGCCAGGCACCATCTGGATGAGGTCATAGACGTTGCGGCCGTTCAAGGGCAGGTTTTGGATTTGGGTCGCCGTGACCGTCGATGACAGCTTGGAATCTTCGGTGTTGACGGCGGTAGCTTCGCCGGTGACTTCGACCACTTCCGAAGCTTTGCCGATTTGCAGCTTGAAGTCCACGTGCGCGATGGTGCCGGCGTTCACGGTCACCGCGTTGTTGGAGACCGTCTTGAAGCCGGCAGCCTCGACCGTCATCTTGTAGACGCCGGCCGGCACTTCTCTAACCGTGTAATTGCCACTGGAGTTGGTGGCGGCGGTAAGGCGCAAATCGGTCGCCGCATTGGTAACCACAACCTTGGCGTTCGCAATGGCGGCGCCGGTTGGATCAAGCACGGTGCCGGTAAACTGACCGTTCTCGACTTGTGCAAATGCGCTGAAGGTCAGTGCCAGCACGGCAAACACTACAAGGCAAAACTGCAGTCTTTTCATTTACCTACCCCCTGGAAGCTATAGCGCGCGACTTTTTAGGGTGCGCGCGAAAGTTTTAATTGCGAACCGTTGCTGCCAATCGTTGTGGCGGCAAAATGACATCTCTTGCAAAATCACCTCAGTAAGCCATGGGCCGGATCACCGAACTACCGAGTGCGCAGAATTCTGCGCCTCCGACTCCCATTTGTCAATCCATCTTACTGATTCCGTTGGCTGTAACCGGTGGTAAGTCTTGAAAACAAGCCTTCCTTGCCCCGGAAACACCAACGCATAGTGCGTTTGCAGTAGCACTGCATCTCTTGCTCCAAACGACAATGCCCTATGTTTCAAATACTTACGGCTGAAACAGCGCCTGTTCCTATGAGTAACTGAAGATCGAAATGCGCCGGGCTACCAAATTCCGTAGTTTCATTGCACGTTTATTTAGAGTGCCTTGTATGGTGCCTTTGGTGGCACTCACCGCCCCTGATCCGGCCTTTCGACGACGCCGATTCCCGGCCCATTCCCTATCGGCCAGTTCCCTCTCGCACCACGAGTTCCTGATCCGCCGCCACCGGTCCCAGTTTGTCGACTTGTCCGCTCGGCCAGCGAATGACGATGGCGTCAACTCTTGTCGACGCGCCCAGGCCGAAATAAGCGCGCGGGTCGCTCGAGCTCTCAAAGCTGCTTCCGGCGCGCACTTCGGTGTAGCGAGTTGATCCCTCGACGGTGATCTCGATCTTCGCTCCATAGCCATCGCGGTTCGACTTGCTGCCGATAGTCTTGATCCGCAGCCAGTGGCCGGGCGAGGGGACTTCGTTGCGCAGCAGAACTGGAGACGAATCGACGGTGGTCATGAGCAAATCCTGACGGCCGCGATTCCAGAAGTCAGCAGTCAAGGCGGCGCGACCCACATATTTTTTCGCCAGCGCGCCCCCGGACTTCTGGCCAACTTCCTCGAACTTGCCGATCTTTGATTTGTCGGATTGGTAACCGAGGTTGTGAAACAGAAACGGCTGCTCGGCGTAGCCCACTCCAAAAGATTGCCCTTCGACCTGCGCGTCCACGTGTCCGTTGGCCATGAAGATGTCGAGCCAGCCGTCGTTATCGTAGTCGAGAAATTTCACCCCGAAGCCTAGGTACGGATAACCAATGGCGCCGATGCCCGCCGGGCCAGCCACGTCGGTGAACTCGCCGTTGTGGTCGTTGTGGTAGAGGTTTTTCGTATCGTCGGAAAAATTGGTCTTCACAATGTCGGGCCAGCCGTCGCGATCATAGTCCGCCGCGTCAATGCCCATACCGGCCTGTTCGTGCCCGTCGGAACTATAGGCCACGCCCGCCTCGGCGCCGACTTCGGTGAATCCACCCTTGCAGTTGTTGTGATAGAGCAGGCTCGGCGAAGAGTCGTTGGCTACGTAAAGGTCGAGGCATCCGTCTTTGTCGTAATCGAGCCACAACACGCCGAGCCCGTAGTAACTTTCGGTGTCGATGCCGAGTTTCTCCGTAACATCGGTGAAGGTGCCGTCGCCGTTGTTGTGGTAAAGACGGTCGCGCGCGCCCTTCAATCCACGCGGCCCGCAATTTACCGGGATGCCCCGATACTGGCAGAACTGGCTGCTGCCGAACTGCGGCAGGTGGTTCATATCGACGTCCACGTAGTTGGCGACGTAGAGATCGAGGTTCCCATCGTTGTCATAGTCGCCGAATGCCGCGCTGGTTCCCCAGCGATCGGCGTTGGCGACTCCGGCTTTGGCGGTGACGTCGGTGAAGGTGCCGTCGTGGTTGTTATGGTAAAGAGCGGAACCGTGGAAGCCGGTGATGTACACGTCTTCCCAGCCGTCGTTGTCGTAGTCGCCGATGGCGACGCCGTAGCCCCAGCCGCAAAAATTCAGCCCCGACTTCGCCGACACATCCGTAAACGTGCCGTCATGGTTGTTGTGATAAAGGCGCGGCGGATGACACTTGCCGGCCTTGTAGTCCTCGATCGTCGAGCCATCAACGAGCAGAATGTCCATCCATCCGTCATTGTCGTAGTCGAACGCGGCCGCGCCGCCGCACTGGGTTTCGACAATGTAGAGCTTCTCCAGGCTGCCGCAAGTCAGGTGAAAATCAATGCCCGCGGCGCGCGTCACGTCAACAAACAACGGTGGATTGGTGGCGGGAGTCTCGGCGCCGGGCTTCTGCCCGGCAACCGCAGGTTTCGCGGGAACAGTATTCTTCGGAGCGACGTTGCCCGGAGCTGCAGTCTGCCCTGCTAACCGCGAAATCCAACTGCCGCCCAACGCCATCAGTAGGACGGACAGCGCAACCATGACACGGAGGTTTTTCATGCGCTGAATCAACATCACTATCACTGATCGCGTCCAGTGGCCATTCCCGCCGATGCCGGTTGCGCTTTTTTCAGTTCGGCGAAACGTTCTAGTTCACTTCGCGCTTCTTCGCCCCTGCCGAGTTTTTCCAGCACGCGCGCCAGTTGATAATGCGGGCTAGGATCCTTTGGGTTCAGTTCCGCCGCCTTGCGCAAAGAAGACTCAGCCTGAGCCGCCTGCCCCGCGAGCGCCTGCGCCTTGCCCAGGTTGTACCAGACTTCCGGATTCGGCGCGTCCAGTTCCGTGCCACGCTGCAGATAGGTCACAGCCGCCTCGTATTTTCCGCTCGCGACCAGCGAACGCCCCAATTCGTACACCACCGCCGGACTTTCCCCCGACCGCCGCAACTCCTCCTTATATTCGCTGATGGCTTCGTCGTTGCGACCCAAGCTGAAGTAGGCGAATCCCAGATTGTAGTGGCCGTGCTTGATCGCCGGGTCGAGTTTCAGAGCGACTTTGAACTCATCAACCGCCGGCAGGCTGCGATTCGAATTCAGATACGCTCGTCCCAGCAGCTCACGCGCCAGCGCGTTTGAAGGATTGAGCTTGATCGCCGCTTCGAGTTCCGTCGCAGCCCCCGCGTCGTCCTGATGGCTCAACAACACCAGCGCCAGGTCAAAATGCGTCGCGGAATCCGCCGGGTTCAACTCCCGTGCTCGCGTGAGCTGCTCCTGCGCCTGCTTCGCATCGCCGGTCTTGAAGTAGGCCACACCCAGATAGTGGCGGAATTGCGCATCAAGCGGCCAACGCGAAACCGCCCGCTGACCGAGCAGGACTGCATCCTGCAATTGGCCTGACTCCAGGTCTTGCAGCAACTGCTGGCGCGTTTGGGATCGGGTGAGATTCTGCGTTTGCGCGGACGCGGGCACACTCAATAGGCAAATCGCAACAAGAATAACAATAACAATAAAGACGGGAGCGAGACTTTGGGTGGCGCAGCGCTTCAGCGCTGCGATTACGGGCCTGGATTGAGGAGCGGCTTTAGCCGCTGAGGTCGAACTGTTGCGCAGAAAATACTCGACCAGTGTGCTGTTCAGCCGCAGTCGTCCGACCGTGCCCGTCATGGCACCGTTTATCATCGTATCGTCTGTCATCGTATCGTCTTTGCGCAAACAGTCGCAACGCGCTTACGAGTCTGAATCGCAGCGAGGTCTTATGGACACCAAAGATTTCTTGCGGATGTTTGCCTACGATTCATGGGCGAATCGCGAATGCCTGGCCGCGGCGCGCACCGCTCCTTCCGTTTCCGCCGACGCTTCCATGAATACCATCGGACGCATGGCTCACATTTTCTCAGCGCAGAAGCTCTGGCTCGAACGGATTCTGAAGCAACGCCAAAGTATGCCTGTATGGCCCAGTGCGACGATTGAGGATTGCACGGCGCTGGCCGACGAGATGTCGTCGGCGTGGCGCAACTATCTCGCGCAGCTCCCGCCCGGCTCGCTCGACGGCAAGGTAGAATACCGCAACAGCAAGGGCGAACCCTGGTCGAGCCGCGCGGAAGATATCCTGACGCACGTGCTTTTTCATTCCGCGTATCATCGTGGGCAAATCGCTTTGCAGATGCGCGCCGCCGGCATTGAGCCCGCTTACACCGATTTTATTCACGCCGTGCGTCAGGGGTTTGTGGAGTAGTTAAAGATGGATCGTGGAACGATATGGCGCGTCTGGTTGCCCTTGATCGCGGGCCTGTGGGCTTTCTTCGTCGTATTTCACTCCCGATCGGGGCCGCATGGACATGGACCGGCGCGGTGGATCGGTCTGTTGCTGGGTCTGATCGGCCTCGGCGGCGTGGTTCTCGCCCGCTACACGCTGGGACGATCATTCTCTGTGGTTCCTAGAGCGACCGCCCTGGTCACCACCGGCATTTACTCGCGAATCCGCAATCCGATTTATATTTCGGGAATGATTTGCGTGCTGGGCATGGTTCTCTTGGCGGGGCGACCCGAACTGCTGGCGATTTTCCTGGTGGTCATTCCCATGCAGATCGTTCGCGCCCGCCGCGAAGCCGCCGTTCTGGAAGCGAAGTTCGGCGACGCCTATCGCGAATACCGCAAGCGGACATGGTTCTGACGTTTCAGGTGTCAGGTCTCAGGTGTTAGGTCTCAGGAAAGACAACCCTGTCAGACCTGACACCTGAGACCTTCCTCTCGCTGCTATCATTTCAGCAATGAAATCAGCATCGGCCAAACTGCTCCCGGGATTATTCTGTTTCTTTCTCCTGACCGGCCTTCAGGCCGCCGACGAACCCGAATTCAGCCCGCTCCCGGCGCCGGTTTCAAACAATGCGGTGGCCATTTCGCATGACGAAGGCGGACCCAAAATTTTCTCTTTCATGGGCATCGGTCCAAAAAAAACCTGGGACGCGATCAGCACTAGCGCCTACGAAATGGATCCGACCACCGGCAAATGGACGGAAAAACGCCCCGTGCCCGGCCCGGCCGGGCGCCTCGCGGCTTCAGCGGTGGCACTCCATGATCAAGTCTTCATCTTCGGAGGCTACGTCGTCGACGCGCAGGGTGGAGAGACCACCGTGTCGGACCTGAATGTCTTTGTCCCGGTTGAAAACCGCTATTACCGCGGCCATGACATGCCTGTCCCGGTCGACGACGCAGTCGTCGGCCTCTATCGCGACCGTTACATTTATGTCGTTGGCGGATGGTCGACCGCAAAGAACGACGCCGTCCGCAACGTCCAGGTCTACGACACCGATAAAGATACCTGGATGCAGGCCACGCCGATTCCCGGTACGCCCGTGTTCGGCCATGCGGGCGCCATCATCGGCAACACCATCGTTTACGTGGACGGCGCCTACAAGAACCGGAGTGGCATCGGTCCCAAGTACCTGACGTCCAGCGAATGCTGGGTGGGCGATCTTCCCAATACGAAGAAGGGCGACATCACCAAGATCCAATGGACCAGACTTCCAGCCCATCCCGGCAACGCGCGCTATCGCATCGCGGCGGGTGCGGGGCCGATGGAAAAAAAAGGCGGCAGAATCTATTTCTCCGGCGGCACCGACACTCCCTACAACTACGACGGAATCGGGTATAACGGCAAGCCTGCCGAACCTTCCCCGGTGACCTTCGCTTTCAATGACTACACCGGCGATTGGGAAACCGTCAGCGATGACAATCCCGACCCCACCCCTCCTACCATGGACCATCGCGGCCTGCTGGTTACGCGCACCGGCCTGGTCATCGTCGGGGGCATGGAAAAAGGCCAGCAGGTAACCTCCAAAGTCACGGTTGTAAAACCCGACCGCTGGAAGTAACCTGAGCAGTAGTTTGTGGAGCGCCGGGCGTCCTCGCCCGGCCACCACGGTCCCTAATCAGCATTACCGCGCCAATGGACACATTCCAGGGGATTTTCAGTGTCCGACGCATGGTGCCTTACGCACAGAGCCTTGCGCCAAATCATCACGAAATCAGGTGACGCCCATCACGGCAGGGCATCCCCGCCAGGCATCTAATCAATACAGCCGCAATTCCTGCGGCGTCCTGTTTTTTTTGATAATCCGTTCACTTAAAAATTCGGAGGCAAGCCTATGACTGTCATGGAACCGCCCAAGGTTAATGCAGCGGCGGACTACATCAATCAAACCCTCAATCTCGTCAAAGCCAAAAACCCAGCCGAACCGGAATTCCACCAGGCCGTACTTGAAGTACTAGAGTCCTTGCGACCCGTGCTGGCGCGCCACCCCGAGTATCACGAAGCCAAGATTCTTGAACGTATCACCGAGCCCGAACGGGTTCTTATGTTCCGCGTGCCCTGGTTCGATGACAAGGGCAAAGTACAAGTCAATCGCGGGTTCCGCATTGAGATGAACAGCGCCATCGGCCCCTACAAGGGCGGACTGCGCTTCCATCCCTCGGTGAATCTCGGCATCCTGAAATTCCTGGCGTTCGAGCAGGTGTTCAAGAATTCGCTCACCACGCTGCCCATGGGCGGCGGCAAGGGCGGTTCGGATTTTGATCCCAAAGGCAAGAGTGACGACGAAGTAATGCGTTTCTGCCAGAGCTTCATGACCGAACTCAGCCGCCACATCGGCCCCGACACGGACGTTCCCGCCGGCGACATCGGCGTGGGCGGCCGCGAAATCGGATTCCTGTTCGGCCAATACAAACGGCTGCGCAATGAATTCACCGGCGTCCTAACAGGCAAGGGCCTGGCTTGGGGCGGTTCGCTGATTCGTCCCGAAGCTACGGGCTATGGCTGCGTGTACTTCGCCAAGGAAATGCTGAAGACCCGCAAAGACTCACTCGAAGGCAAAGTGTGTCTCGTCTCCGGCAGCGGCAACGTCTCGCAATACACCATCGAGAAGCTGCTGGATCTGGGCGCAAAGCCGGTTAGCGTGTCCGATTCCGACGGCGCCATCTACGATGCCGACGGCATTGACCGCGAAAAGCTCGCCTATATCATGGAGCTGAAGAACAACCGCCGTGGCCGCATCAAGGAGTACACGGAAAAATTCAAGAAGGCCATCTACAGCGCCACCGACAAGAAGCTCGACCACAACTGGCTGTGGGCCATCAAGGCCGACTGCGCGTTCCCGAGCGCCACTCAGAACGAGATCAACGCAAAAGACGCGGCGAATCTCATCAAGAACGGCGTAAAGGTAGTCAGCGAGGGAGCGAACATGCCAAGCACCCTCGAAGCCACTCGTCTGTTCCTCGAAGCCAAAGTCCTCTACGGACCGGCCAAGGCCGCCAATGCCGGCGGCGTTGCCACCTCTGGACTGGAAATGGCACAGAACAGCATGCGCATCTCCTGGACCCGCGAAGAAGTCGATGATCGTTTGCACAAGATCATGATCGCCATCCACCAGAACTGCTACGAAACGGCCGAGAAGTACGGCACGCCCGGCAACCTGGTGAACGGAGCCAATATCGGCGGCTTCCTGAAGGTCGCAAACTCAATGCTGGATCAGGGCCTGGTATAAAGAAATCACGTAGGGACGGCCGCCCTCGGCTGTCCCCGGGCGAAGCCCGGCAACCAGTTCAGGGAAAAAAGACGCGGAGGGGAGCAATCCCTTCCGCGTTCTTCGTGGTGCAAAGCTCGCGTGCAAAGCTCGTGTGGTGACGGGGCTCTGCCTCGTCGCGCAAGTTCGAGAAGATATCGTGGGAGGCCGGGGTGGTCCTTGTCACTCCACGCCGTTGATAGCCCAGATATCGCCTCCCTGCGGCCGGAAACGGTCGAACATCACCCATCTTCCGTCCGGCGACCAGACAGGGTAGTCGATCCTAGCGTTAGAGTCGGGGAATTCGTAGACTTTTTCTGGCTTTCCGCCGTTAACTGGCGAGACCCAGAGCAACTTGTGACCCACGACATCCATGATGCGCGTGCGATCAGGGGAGAACGACATGTGCGAGCCGCCCATCATCGTTTCAGCAAACGGTTGCGGATCGCCCCCGCTGACGGACACCTTCATCGTTGCGGGTTTTCCGCTGCACGTGCAGCGGAAAACGACACCTGTGCCATCACCAGACCAGCGCATGAAGTGCCCCGTCACGCCCACGTTCGTCAACCGACGCGGGTTGCTGCCATCAGCATTCATGACCCAGACCTCAAGCCGACCGCTCTGGTCGGACTGGTAGGCGATAAGCTTTCCGTCCGGCGAGTAGAAGGGGTTGACGTTCACGCCTGAGTTCGACGTCAGACGCTCCAAAAGTCCGCTACCGATGTCCACCTCCCAGATGTTCGGGCTGCCCGAACGGGAGGAGAAAAAAGCGATCCTCTTCTTGTCTGGCGACCAATTGGGCTGGAAATCGCCTCCCTGTCCCGTGGTAAGCTGCCGCGTGTTTGAGTCGGCGAGCGTGAACAGCCAGACATTCATGTCCCCGGCGCGGTCGGAGTTGAAAGCGACCATATTACCGTCAGGCGACCATGCGCCTCTGCTGTCTTCTCGTGTCGTGCTGATTACTGCCTCTGGTGTCCCACTTGTGAGTCCGGTTTGCGGCGAGACCGGAAGCCTCCAGATGTCGGCGTTCTGGCGCAGCGTGGCATAGGAGAGGCGTTTGCTGTCAGGCGAGACAGCCACTTCAACGTCCTGTCCGGCTCCGGTGGTCACCTGCTGCAATGGTCCGTTGAGGGTTCCATCCGCTTTCACTGGCGCTCGCCAAATGTTTATGCCTCCGCTTCTGTCCGATGAAAAGTAGATGAACCTGCCCGATGGCGACCACGATGGACGTATGTTGATGCGGAAGTCGTTCGTGATCCAATTCATCTGCTTCGAGTCAAGATTCACCACCCGAATATCAAACTTCGTTCGCGCAAGATTCTGGAACACGATCTTCTTGCCATCGGGAGACCAAGTGGGCGCGAGGTGGGCGACCTCCTCGCTCGTGTCGGTCGTGACCTGCTGGGGGTTGTGACCTTGGCGGTCGAGCAGCCAGACGCGGCGCGGACCCGCCCACGACGCGTCCACGGCGATCCGCTGTCCATCGGGTGAGTACGCAGGGTTGAAGGCGTTCTCGACCAGCTTGCTCTCCTCGCCGGAAGCGAGGTCGAGCACCCATACATCCCCATCTTGGAACTGTCCAAAAACGTCGCCGGGCTGTAGCTTTACGCCGGGTTGGCGGGCACGCACGAACGCAGTTTGTTTTCCGTCCGGCGACCACGCGGGCTGGAGTTCGTCAAAATCGCCGTGCGTCAGTTGCGAGTCCTCACCGGAAGCCAAGTCCTTGCGGAAAATCTTTCTGATCTTCCCAGCCTCGCCTGTGTAGAGGAGCGCCTTGCCGTTTGGAGACCATGCCGGATACTCCTCGACTCCCTCGGCAAAAGTCACCTGTGAGAGCGTTGTATGCATTGCGGGACTGGGACCCTTCCATCTGGCACCGATCGTGAGAAGAATGGCGACGACGGCGATCCCGGAGGCGACGGCAAGCCAACGCGACCACTTTTTCGACGGCGTTGCTGGCTGCGGCAATGGCACTCGCGCCGACGCAGCATCCCGCTTCAGCCGTTGCAGGTCGGTTCGTATTTCCGAGGCGTGCTGGTATCGAAGATTGCGGTCTTTCTCCAGCGCCTTGCCGATGATTTCGCCGAGTTTCGAAGGAAGGTCGGGATTCAGTCGCACGGGTGGGGCAGGATCGCGGTTCAGAATTGCGTCGAACACCAAACCAGACGTCTCGCCCCGAAACGGCAACGCCCCGGTCGCCATTTCGTACAGCACCGCGCCCAACGAGAAAAGGTCTGTTCTTGAATCGAGTTCCTGCCCCCTGACCTGCTCCGGCGACATGTAGGCGACCGTGCCGAGCGTCGCACCGGGGCTGGTGAGATGTTCCTCGGTGACTTCCAACGTTGGGGCCGTGTCGCATACAGGTTGCGATTTCAGCGAGAATTTCGCCAATCCAAAATCGAGAATTTTGGCGTGCCCTCGCTTCGTGACGAAGATGTTGGCAGGCTTGATGTCCCGGTGGACTATGCCAGCGGCATGAGCCGCATCGAGTGCGTCAGCGATTTCGACGCCCAGCGAGAGCATCGTCTCGGTCTCCATCGGCTTGCCGCCGATGCGGTGCTTCAACGTGAGTCCATCCAGAAACTCCATGACGATGAACGACCGGCCATCGTGCTTGCCGATTTCATGGATCGTGCAGATGTTGGGATGGTTGAGAGAGGACGCGGCACGAGCTTCACGCCTGAAGCGTTCCAGCGCCTGCGGGTCTTGCGCTAGATCGTCGGGCAGGAACTTGAGAGCAACAAAGCGATTAAGGTCGATGTCCTCAGCCTTGTAGACAACACCCATCCCTCCGCCGCCAAGTTTCTCAATGATGCGGTAGTGCGAGATGGTCTGGCCAATGAGATGGGACGAAGTTGCCATTGGCGAGATGTTAGGTCGGGCAGGCGGGAAGGTCAATCACCAACACTCTGCTTTTCAGCTCGCAGCCGGTGGGGAGCCGGGCAGGTCAATCGCCCTCAGCCCAATCCAGGAGGCGCGGCCTCGCCGTTCTCCTCGCCTCAACGGGGTTCGCACACCAGCCGCGGAGTGGTCATCACGGGAAGCGCTCCTCTCACCGCGCCCGCGCCAGCACCAGCGTAATATCATCCGGCTGTTCGTTCTCGCCGATCCAGTCGGCCACGGCGGCGATGACAATTTCGGTGATGCGCTCGAGCGGCAGATGGCGATTCTCACGCACCAGCTGGACCAGTCGCTCTTCGCCGAACTCGTCAAACTCGTTTTCCGGCTCGGTCACTCCATCGCTGTAAGCCACCAGCAAATCGCCGCGGCGGAGCTGCACAACCGCTTCCGGAAAACTCAAGTTGTCGAATAGACCGACCACGGTTCCGCCGCAGCTCAGCAGCTGGGACGATCCATCTTGTGAAATAAGGATTGGAGGCAGGTGACCGCCGTTCGTGTACGTAAGCCGGCGCGTCGCTCCGTCATAGACGCCCAAGAACAAAGTCGCGTACTTTGCCGCCGGAGTGCTTTCGTAGAGCTGATGGTTCAAAAGGGTCAGCAGCGTTGCCGGAGACGGGCCCGCCCGCCTCGACTCGGCGACGAGCATCAGCCCCGAGCCTCCCGCAGCCACCGCAACCGACTCGCGCGCTGTTAGTTCGAGCGTGGTCAGTTCAAGCAATGCCGGTACATCTTCGATGGTGTAAGCGCGCACCGCCGAGTGGATCGTTGCCATCAGCAGCGCCGCCGAAATTCCTTTGCCGCTGATGTCGCCGACTGCCAGCATCAGCTTGTCGGAATTCAGCGCGAGAAAATCGTAATAGTCTCCGCTCACGGTTCGCGCCGGACGGCAGAACCCGTGCACTTCGAGCGTCTCCAGTTGCGTGATCAACTTGGGATAGAGCTGCTCCTGTACTTCCTGCGCGATCGCCAGTTCGCCTTCCAGGCGTTGCTTCTCCTTCTGCTCCTGCACCAGTTTCTCGATCGAAGTGGTCATCGAATTGAAGGAGTTCGCCAGGGTCGCCAGCTGGTCGCTCGACTGCACCGCGATCCGGTGGCTGAAGTCCGCCCGATTGATGTGCTTGGTCGCTTCGTAGAGTTGGCCGACCGCCGAGGTAATGCTGCGTGTCAGTTTGGTTCCAATGAACAGCGCCAGCAATTCGATGATCGCGAACACAATCGCAATCGACAACAAAATATATTCCACGCCCTTGGCGTAATCCCCGCGCGCGGCAAAGAGCCTGCCATAGAGCACCGAGGACCGAGTCTCGACCTCCGCCAGCGCTCCCACGCGCTGTGGTTTTCCTGTGGCCCAATCCACCAATTGCAGCGGAATCCTTAACGTGATCTCGTGATCGAACGTGCTGCCCGCCGGCGGAATCGTCCCCGCGGAGAAAGTCTCCTCCCGCGTTCCCCCGTCATCGAATACCAAGGACGGTGAGGGTTGCGGCGCGCCCCGCTGCGCCGGCGTGGTCGAACTAGCAGTCATCGGGCCCTCGGTTCCATAGACCGTAATCCGACCGAGGCCGGCCGCGATCTTCTCGACAAACTCCTTGTCGAACGGCTCACTTAAAATCACGCGCAAGGATAAGGATAACGATGAAGACCCCTGCCCCGCCGCGAGCACCGTCGCCGAGCGCAGATACAGTTTGCCGTGGTCGCTGACAACGTCGCGGAAATCGCCGCTGATGGACGAAGGAGAGTCAAAGCCAGCCGCGCCCTCCGGCCCTGAGCAGAAAGGTTGCGGCTGGTTCCCGTGCCACGCGCACACCTGCCGCCGCGACCACTCCGGACGATGCGGCCTGGCCCGGCCGACGACTTCCGCGTTCAGTTTTCCACCGTCCGAGATGTGCATCGCCAGGTGATGGGCGACGGCTCGGTTGGCTGCCTCCATGCTGCGCAGGTGAGTGGCGATGTCGGAAGTTACGACAAAGCTGGCGAACTGCCCGGCAAGAAGATAGAGCGTGATCAGCGAAATCATCACCAGCAGAAAAACCGGAATCACGCCGATAAAAACATAGGTGACGACCAACCGGTTCCGCAGCCGCCAGAGTAGCTTCGAGCGCAGCCGGCGGAACCCGGCAATGACAAACAGCACCAGCGCCAGCACACTGAGAAAATCTACCCAGCCCGCCATGCCCTCCGAGGTTGCTGGACTCACACCATGGGTCAGCAGTTGTACCGCGAACAGAAGCAGTTCGAGCGCCACCACGTAGAGCGCCGCCCACGCGATCCAGCTCTGCGGCCAGAGCCCTTTCTCGCGCAGCTTACTCTCGACTTCCAGAGAGATCAGTCTCATCCCGTTGCCCGATTCGCCGCCTGATTATAGGACGTCGCGCCTGCCGTTATATCTCTGGATAGATGTCGAAAAAGGCCGCGAGACTCGTCTTGAGCTGCTTTTCGATTTCGTCTTTGCCGCCCTCCAAAATGTGCATGGCGATTTGCGCATTCCGCCCATTTTTCAGTTTGATCGTAGCCGCGCCCACTTCCTCGACCTCATCGGAAGGCAGCAGGCGCAGACCATACACCAATGTCAGGTTTGCCATCCCACGATTGTAAGCCAGAGAATGTCGGCAGGGACTGTGCGTCAGAAGAAGTAACCGGAGGCCTGAGTTCTCGGTTCGCAGTCCCAGTGCACCCGGAGATTTTTCTGAGAACTGAGAACTGGGAACCGAGAACTTTCTATCCCGGCGGCCACTGCAGCGTGCGCCCACCGATCAGATGCACATGCAGATGGAAAACCGACTGTCCCGAGCGCGGGCCCACATTCACCACCGTGCGGTAGCCATCTTCAATCGAGCGCTGCCGCGCGATATGCGCGGCCGCCAGGTGACAGCGTCCCACCAGTTCCGCATCTTCCGCCACGGCGTCCTTCAAGCCAGAGATGTGTTTTTTCGGGATGACCAGCACATGGGTCGGGCCTTGTGGATTCAAATCTTCAAAGGCATATGTGTGCTCGTCTTCATAGACTTTCTTGGATGGCACTTCGCCGCTGATGATACGGCAGAATAGACAATCCGCCATGAGTTAGTCTCCTCTTGCCTGGTTCTGTGATCATTCGGTCTTACGATCATCAGGTTACGATCATCCGGCAAGTAATAGGGGAGATAGCTTCTCTATCTCTGGCAGAAACAATAACACCAACTTAACAGTGCTTCGCAATAAATGTTTTCAGTCGAGCCGCACCAGGAACACCGAACCCTCCGCCGTCTCCGTCTCGTGCGCCAAAGCGGTTGCGCGCTGACGGTCGTCGTCCAGTACTCGCACTCGCACCCACCAGCCTCCAGCGGGACTCACAAACTTCAGCACATTGGCTGTCTGGTAACGTCTCTGCAAATGCTCCGCTAATTGAGCGGCCTCTTTCTTCTCGGCGAAGGAGCCTATCTGCACTGCCCAGCGGCCGCCCGAATCGAGAGACAAAGGCGCCTGTAACACCTCCAGCCGAACTTTCGCGACGCCCGGTAAGTACACATCCAACGCTTTCGCGGCGGCCAATGAAAGATCGACGATGCGTCCGGGCACGAACGGACCGCGATCGGTGATTCGCACCACCGCGGAATTTCCACTCTTCACATTCGTGATGCGGACGATCGAGCCCAGCGGCAACGTAAGATGTGCCGCCGTCATCGCGTTCATATCGTAAATCTCGCCATTCGATCCGCGCCGGTTGTGATACGGAGCGCCGTACCAACTTGCCATCCCGGTTTCCTCAAAGATGGGCTTCGCGTCGGCGGGGACGTCGATCTTCTCGTTTGCGCCTGTCGTCGCTGTTGCTGTTTGCGGCGGAGCCGGGACTGGCTTTTCCTGCGGTTGTGACGGTGGAGCGGGAACCTGCGCCTGCGCGGGCTTATGCCCACCACAGCCGCTCAGAAGCGCGCTGCCCAGCAATAGAAGTAAGAGGAAACATGGAAGCGGCCATGACGCCGGCCGTCGCAGAAAACGCGGCAAAGCCCGCCTTGAGCTCGTGAACAGATAGATGTAAGGGATATGGTTCAAGAACTCTTGCGCTGAGTCTCCAGAAACTCCGCGAACTCGGAGAGCTTTCCCGCCGCCGTTCGCAGCGCCTTGGAGGAATGCGTTCGCACCGCCGGCACAACTTCGTCGTTCAGATACGTCACCAGTTCCGCCGTCTCTTTTTCCAGAGTCTCGGCGATATTCGCCACCGAGCGATTGATGCGCGCGGAAGCCTCTTCCACCTTGCGGTCGAATTCGGTCATACCCATCCTGCCGGTTCGGGTTAATGTTCACGCGTGTGTCGCGGTTACCAAGCTTCATCATTATCATGGGCTCTCTCGCGGCGGTCAATTGGCTTTGTGTGGTAGCGGGGCAGGGCCCAGTCCCCACACGAGCCGGGTCACGGTACAATCACGCCATGCGTCCGAACATAGCCGTCGAATCTCCACCGGTTTCTGTGATTGTGATGCTCACTTGTGCGCTGATGTTGGTCCTGATGTCCGCATCGGCCTGTACTATGTACGCCGATCACCCGGCGCGCGCCTTGTCCGAAGCGACCGGAGGCGAGGGCCTGGAGCGCGTCTTCTGGAAAGATGTGCAAGCGGCGAACTGGGTCGAGGTGGAGCGCGCTCTCGCATCGAATTACGCCGGCGTAACCCCCGGCGGACCGCTCGATCGCTCCGCCACGCTTGAGCAGTATCGCGGATGGCAGCTAAAGGATTTCACGCTCGGCGATTTGAAAACCGAGTTGAACGGAACCACCATCGTCGTGACCTACACCATCACGCTGAATGGCGCCTCGAGTGGAACGGCCGGGAACGGGACTGCCGGCTCGCAACCGCTCCCCACGGCGCCGCAGCACATGATGACCGTGTGGCAGCAGCAAAAAGCCGGATGGGTAGCCATAGCGCACAGCGTCACCCAATAATGGCGCGCGCGCGATCCAACATCAGAGTAGAGACGCGGCTCGCCGCGTCTAGGAGCGCCACGGCTCCGGCAAAGGCCACCTCCTCTGTTTCCGCCAAGGATCTCGCGAGTTTCCGGCGTGCTCTTCTCCGCTGGTACGATCAGCATCGCCGCGACCTTCCCTGGCGCGAAACTCGCGATCCCTACCGCATCTGGCTCAGCGAAATCATGCTGCAGCAGACACGCGTGGCCGCCGTGCTTGACCATTACCGGGCCTTCCTCGAACGTTACCCGGATGTCCAAGCGCTAGCCGCGGCAACCGAAGACGACGTGCTCGCGGCCTGGAGCGGTCTGGGCTACTACCGGCGAGCGCGTATGCTGCATCGGTGCGCGCAACAGATCGCTGAACAACACGGCGGCCGCTTCCCGCGCAACTCCGAGGCCTTGCTCGCCCTGCCCGGCATTGGACGCTATACCGCTGCCGCCATCGCCAGCATCGCGTTTGCCGAGCCCGCAGCCGTGGTCGATGGCAATGTCGAGCGCGTGTTGCAAAGATTTACCGGCATGAATCTCACCACGCCGCAAATCTGGAAACATGCGCAAGCGCTTCTCGCACGCTCCCGCCCCGGGGATTTCAATCAGGCCATGATGGAACTCGGAGCTACCGTATGCGTGCCGCGCGAGCCCCGCTGCACGATGTGTCCGGTGCGGAAGTGGTGTGTAGTGCAGCAATCCGCCCCCGGCGCGAATCGCGCGCCAACACGCACGATAACAATGGAGCGCCGGGCGTCCCCGCCCGGCACACCCCCGACCCGTCAGGTCAAGAAGACCATCTGGTGCGTGCTAAACCAGCGCAACAGTAGGATCCGCCTCGTCCAGCGCCCGAAAAAAGCGTCGCTCATGGCCGGCATGTGGGAACTGCCCCAATCGCCCGAGCCTCCGTTCCAGTTGCTGGCCTCAGCCCACTGGCGCACCTTTCGTCATTCCATCACCATCACCAATTACACTGTTCATGTATTGAAAACTACGGCGTTGCCACATGCTTCACCCGCCGCGAAAGGCAAGTGGATCGCAACGGATCGCATTCCGCAGATCCCCATCACCGGGTTGACGCGGAAAATCCTGAAGGCCGGCGGCATCATCTAACCTGTTGAGGCATTTCTTCCATGAAGTGGCTCGATCGCCTGTTCGGAGGTCCGAAAGATATGGCTGCATTGCCCGCCGGAACCAAAGCGCCTGACTTCTCGTTGCCCGCCGTCGTTAATTTCAAAGACGGCGGTAAAGACGGCAATTTCTCACTGCAAGCCGCGCTCCAACAAGGACCAGTACTCGCCGCCTTTTTCAAGGTGTCCTGTCCCGTCTGCCAATATACGTTCCCCATCCTCGAACGCCTTCATAAAGCGCACGGCGACAAGAAAGTGACGATCGTGGGCATCTCGCAGGACAACCAGCGTGACACCGCCGCCTTTCTGAAGGAGTACGGCGTCACCTTCCGCACGCTGCTCGACGATCCGAACGGCTACGCCGTCTCGAATGCTTATGGCCTGACCAATGTCCCCACTCTATTCCTGATCGGACAAGACGGCCAGATCGAGATCAGCAGCGTCGGATGGGTCAAGAAGGACGTGGAAGACATCAACCGCAAACTTGCCGCCGCGCGGCAAACGCCGCCCGCTCCGATCTTTCAGTCTGGAGAAGATGTCCGCGACGCCCGCCCCGGTTGAAGCTCGAAGAACTGACCCCGCGGTCGCGGGAAAGGATCCTCGAACCCTCGCGCTGGAAGCACCACTACCGCACATTTCAAGGATGGCACGGCAGCTTCCGACCTCCCCCGGAAACCTCCGCGCTACTGCGCAAGTAACCTCGCGAGGCACGCTTTTTCCATTACAATCGGTGCACATCTTTCCCTATTTGTGTGATCGAGGTGTTCTGAATGAGGTGCTCTGCATGTTGATGGGCAGAACTATATTCGCGGTTGGGCTGCTGCTGGTCGCCACCCTCCCGGCGCAACAAAAGCCACCGAAGCCCCGCGCTGAATCGCGCTTCGGCTCGCACCTTCCCCCGGCCGCCATCGCCGCCTTGCAGGGCATTCGTCCTGACAGCATCGAGGCCCATGTCCGCTTCCTTTCCCACGATCTGCTTGAGGGACGAGGGACCGGCCAGCGCGGCGGCGACATTGCCGCCGAATACATCGCCACCCAGTTTGCGCTCTATGGGCTGAAACCCGCGGGCGACAGCGGTTCCTACTTGCAAAAAGTTCCCATGGTCGGTATCACGCCCGGCGCCGACACGCGTTTCAGTCTCGTACCTGCGAAGGGACCAAAGCTCGACCTCAAACCCCTCGACGAGTATGTCGCCTACGATCAGACGCAACAACCCGAATCCAATATTGAAGCCGAAATCGTCTACGTCGGCTACGGCATCGAAGCTCCCGAATACAACTGGGACGATTACAAGGGCGTGGACGTCAAAGACAAAGTCCTGCTCATGCTGGTCAACGAACCGCCCTCGGACGATCCCAAATTTTTTGCCGGCAAGGCGCTCACCTACTACGGCCGCTGGGTTTACAAATACGAAGAAGCGGCGCGCAAAGGAGCCGTCGGAGCCATTCTCATCCACAAAACCGACATGGCCAGCTATGGCTGGGACGTGGTGCGGAATTCCTTTTCCGGCGAGAAATCGTATCTTAGGCTCGACGGCACCCCCAAGCTGAAAGCCGCCGCCTGGATTCATCTCGATGTCGCGCACAGACTCGCCTCCTCGGCTGGCATGGATCTCGACAAGATGATGGCCGACGCGACCTCACGCGCCTTCAAGCCCGTGCCGCTGAACTTCCGCTTGTCCGCGCACATGACCAGCAACATTCGTCCTCTTGCGTCGAACAACGTAATCGCCGTGCTGCCCGGCTCCGACAAGAAGCTGAATGACGAGGGCGTCATCTACACTGCCCACTACGATCACTTCGGCATCCGCCCCGATATGACGGGCGACAACATCTTCAACGGCGCCATGGACAACGCCACCGGTTGCGGCATCCTGATGGAAATCGCGCGGGCCTATTCGGAAGCCAAGCAGAGGCCGCGCCGCTCCATCTATTTCGTCTCGGTTACCGCCGAAGAGCAAGGCTTACTGGGGTCGGAATACCTGGGCAAGCATCCCCCGATTCCGGCGGGCAAGATTTCGCTCGACCTCAACTTCGACAACGTGATGCCGCTCGGCGCGCCCGAAGAAGTCGAGGTTTCCGGAGCCGAACGAACCAACTTTTATCCCGCCGTGCAGGCTGCTGCGCAGGATTTCCGCTTTAAGATTCGTCCCGACGCACGCCCCGAAGCCGGACATTACTACCGCTCCGATCACTTCAGCCTCGCGCGCGTGGGCATTCCGGCATTTTCGATAAATGAAGGAATGAAGTTCAAAGGCCACGACGAAGCCTGGGGCCTGGAAAAGGATGCCGACTACACAGCGCATCATTACCACCAGCCGAGCGACGAGTATCACCCCGGCATGGATTACACCTCCGACGCCGCCATGGCGCGCTTCGGTTTCGCGCTCGGCTGGAACGCCGCCAACCAGCCGCGGCTCGTCGACTGGAAGAAAGGCGATGAATTCGAGGCCGCGCGACGCGCCAGTCAATCTCAATAGACTCAGCCTCAATAGGCTCAGCGCTGGCCTTTTCCCTTAGCCGCAGCTGTTACCGCAATAATTCCGCGCTTACACCAGCGTAACTTTCGACCCCTCCCGGCGATCGTGCTAGTCTGCTGCTTAGTATTGCAGTTTCAGCAGTTTGCAAACAGCTTAAGAGACGAGGAACGCACCGTCGCCGATGCCCAAGCTCCCGATTTTCAGGTTGCGCAATTTCGAACCGCCCAGCCGGCCCGACCTGCAATACTACGGGCTCAAACTCGCGTTCAGCGATTTGCAGCTGGGCGTCGACAATCTCCGCTACGACGTTTTTCTCAGCCCGCGCATCACTGCGGATTTGAGTTTCCATCTGGCGCGTTACATCTGCCGCTTCGGCGAAGTGGAATCGCTGTTCGAAATGGACGTTCCCTCCGCGACCCCAAACAAGTTCATACGCGCCGCCGAAGGCCCCGCCAAGCTGGGCAAGCCCGGCCCCGCTGACCTGAAAACTCTGCTGGTTTCGATTCATCTCGCGATCCTGAATCGCGCCAAGGCGGAAGGCAATCCCTCGGTCGATTTGCTCGGCCGCCTCGCCGTGCTCAAGTTCATACGCACCGAACTGCAAACGCAGTTTGCCAGGATTCTCGAACAGTGCCGCATGAAGTCGAAGGCGCTCGAGGGCGTTCGGCAAGCGAAGATGATGCAGACGCAGGGGCTCGTCTCCTCTTTCCAGGTGCGCAAGAAGATCATCCTCCGCCGCGCCGGGCAAGAGATGTTTCGTCTGCTTTGCGAAATCGAAAAAGAAACGCTGGCCCGCACTCGCCGCTCCCTGCTCGGCGAATTGCCCGCCGACTGCTATCGCCTGTTCCTCAATCCGCTGATTCTTACCGATGACGGACGCGACGATTATCTCTGGGCCGAGCACTATTACATGTTCGGCAACTTCGAGAAAGATCCCGACCGTTTCCCGAATCTCCGCCAGTTCGCGCTGAATTTTCTGCGTGAACTCGGATACGGGGAAGCGATTGACGATGAGCATCTGGAGCAGGCGCTGAACGTTCCCGAAAACGCCGTCACGCTGGTGGGCGCCGGCAACGGCGAAGACGCGACACCAGAAGATCGCAATCGAACCGACCGCCTCGACATCTGGACGCGTCTGCTGCAGCGCGAAGGCGTTCTTCAGCACGTCATTGCTTCCTATGAAGCCGTCCCCCTGCTCGCCGAATATGCGCCGCGGGTGAATCCGCAGCAAATCAAGAACGCGCTCATCTCCCGCGAAGAAGCCGTGCGCGTCGAGACCATCATTGCCGAAAGCCGCCTCAATTCCGAGCGGCTCTTTGCCGCCATCGGACGCGTCGCCTCCTGCCGCAGTTCCGAGCGCAGCCACTTTGCCGCGCGCCTTCTGCACGACCTCTTTTGCTATCACCGTGACCTGCGCGGCCTGGAAGCCCTCACCGTCGGCTTTGACAGCATCAACCTGGTCAGCGACGACAAAGTCCGCCAGCTCTCCACGCTCAACGGCATGCTCTACGAGTTCCTGCCTCCGGAAGACCAGAAGCCCGCCGAGGATCGCGTCCTGCACCACGTGATCCTGAAGGCCGACGTGCGCGACTCTTCGCGCCTCACTCGCTCGCTGATGGAAAAAGGCATGAACGCCGCCTCATACTTCAGTCTTAATTTCTATGATCCGGTCAACAAGCTGCTCGCGAAATACGGCGCCACCAAAGTCTTCCTCGAAGGCGATGCCATTATCGTGGCGCTGCTCGAACGCGAAGGTGAAGCCATGCTCGGCGTCGGCCGCACCTGCGTCCTGGCGTGGGAGATTGTGAGCCTGCTGCGCGAGTACAACGAACTCCTGCGACGCTCCGGTCTGCCCCCGATGGAAGTCGGCTTGGGCATCGCTTACCAGGATTCGGCTCCGCTCTACCTGATGGATGGCGAGCACCGCATCATGATTTCCGACGCCATCAACGACAGCGACCGTCTCTCCTCCTGCAACAAGCGCGTTCGCAAGAAACTCGCGCCCGACGCCGGAGTCTTCCAGGTCTACTCGGTTCAGATCGGAGACGCTGGCAGCGCGAGTGCCGAAGCCGGCACCGAGGAAATGCGCCTTAACTACAACGTCGGTGGAATCTGTCTGAGTGAAGCAGCCTTCCGCAAACTGCAGCAGGAAATCTCGCTGTCTGCGTGGGCGCCGGATCGGAGCGAGTCCGGGTTTAACAGCCCATGGATCGACGACGAGCGTGAGTTCTTCGTCGGCACCGTTCCCATCGCCAACGGAATATTCCGCAAGATTGCCATCCGCAAGAACCGCATCGCCCAGGTCGATGTCCGCGATCTATCCATCTTGCGCTGGACCGACCGCTACTATTACGAAGTCTGCGCAAATCCCGCAGTGTACGCCGTTCTGCAGGGCGAAAAATCCGCAAAAGCCTCACGCTAGGAAACTCCGATTAACCTGGGTCCGGCCGGGCTTTGAAGGGGCATGGCTTCAGCCATGCCGGTAGAACCCGACAAACAGGCTTTACAGGATGCGGAAAAACTCGCCGTTGCATTTGATTTTGGGTGGCGCAGCGCTTCAGCGCTGCGGTAACTGCATTACTTGGATCCGGCTTTAGCCGCTGAGGAGACGCCCTTAGCACCATCGCGAAATCCGCCTCAAAAATTCCGTCGCACTCGAAACGGAATCTCCACCACCGCTTCGAGCGCCACTGCTTTCCCCGCTCTTTCCGCGGGCGCGAATTTCCAGCGGGCCAGGGCTTTCGCCGCATAGGAATCCAGACGCTCGTCCGGGCTGTTGAGCACGCGAATGTCGCCCACTTTTCCATCCGCTTGAATGACCGCATAGAGCGTGACCATGCCGTGCACGTTGGCTCGAATCAACTCCAGCGGATACCCGGGGTCCGATTTTTCCATGGCGACCGGCTCCAACAGCTCCCCTTCTTTCCGCCCCCCGTCGAGCTCCGCAAACTTTATTACCCAGCTGCCAGTCGAGGAATTCAGATTCGGCATGTTCAGCGTCCGCCCATAAACGCGCTTGCCGCCAAAAACCTTGCGGTCCATGTCGGTGATTTTATCGTCGGAAACCGGAGACGCTGCGCGCGCGCCTGGACGCGCGCCCGGCGCCGCTCCCGATGATGATGACGATGACGACGAAACGCTAGCCATCTCGCGCGGGTCGTCCGCCGCACCCACATGCAAGCCAGCCGGTAGAGAGCCACGGATGTTGTTGCGTGTTCCTCGACTGCCGGATCCATTCGCTTCCGACTTCGTCGCCGCCACATCCGGAGTTCCCGAAGCGCCCGGTTTGCCTTGCGGATTTGCCGAAAATGCCGCCCGGCGATTGCCTTCGGGAACCTTCACTGGTCCGGTGGGAGCCACTGGATGAATCCCCAACGCGATCAGCCGTCCTCCCGCGCTGGCGCTGCCCGCCGCAGCCACGCTCGGCGGAGGGCCCACCGGTTGTACGCCACCGCCCGATGGGCGTCCGCGTCCGCGCGCCGCCAGCGAATGCTGTTCCGTCAGCGTGATCTGCGGAGCCGGCGCGACCACATCACTCGAACCAATGTTCATGACCCCGACGCGTCCCTTGGTTGATCGCGTCAAAGATCGGGTCAATTCCGGAGGCGGTTCGACCACCGCCGTCTCCGGCCCCGCCAGTCCGCGCGTGTGATGAGCCGCCACTTCCGGAGGTGGCGCAATCACATCCGATTTCATCGCCGATCTAACCACACGGTCCGGCGCAAACTCCACGTCCGGCGCAGGCGCCACGACCTGCATCTCCGGCGCGACCAGGTGCGCCATCGGCGCTTGCGTTGCATCCAGCGGAACTGCCGGAACGATGGCTCCGGTAGCCACGATGTTGGGCAAAGCGACGTCACGGTCGAGCTTGAGATCGGGCGGCACGACGATGGTCTGCGACCGGTTGTCCGCCTCCGGCGGAACCGAAAGGATCGGCTGCTTGGCGTAGACGGGGTCTCCCTTTGCCGCCTTCAGCGCCTTGGATGCGCCCGTGTCGAGCGGTGGCAGATATTCGTCCGGCGAATACGTCACCAGTGACGACCGGTCAAATGCGGCGTGATCCAGAATTTTTTGCTGTCTAATCCACGCGATCGAGATCGTGTAGATGAGGACAACTGCCGCCCCGTGCAACAGCGCGGATTGCACGAAGCGTCCCCAGGGCAGCCTTTGCTGGACGAAAACGTCCCGCCACAGATCGAATTCGCCGTCGCTGGACGACTCCGCCGAGCCGAGTGTCGGGCCAAGTGCGGGGCGAAGTGCTGCCTGAACTCCGCTCCGGAATTCCGGGCTCGCGGGATCATGTTCCACCAGGAGTTTCAACAGTCTTTTCCCCGGGAATTCCATCTCTGGCTCCAAATTACCCCCTAGCCAACTCCTACGACGGTTCCCCGGAAGGCGGGATCCGAGGCGCTTTCGCCGGCTCGCCACGGACGGCTACTCTGTAACCAGATTATAACTGACCTCGAAGGGTTGCTCGCCCCCGGCGCGCACCAACCCCGGAACTAATCTCACCCGCTCTTGTCTGCTATATTCCGGATCACGCGACGCAACCGGCCCTTTCGGTCAAGAGGACGGATCGCCGCTTACCCGCGCTCCGGAGGCTCGCAAATGAAGTGGATTGCCTGTTGCATACTGGTTTTGGCGTGCGCCACCGCCGTGCTCATCTCCGCGCAAGATGACGATGCCACCGCCCGCGCGCAGGTTCTGGGCCTGGAGAAAGCCTGGAACCAGGCCTATAAGGCCGGCGACACCAAAGCCCTGGCCGCCATCCTGGATAATTCTTTAGTCCTGGTCGAAGATGACGGCTCCCTCAAAACCAAATCCGAGTTCCTCGCCAGCGTCAAATCGGCTAGTGGCAACCAGGAGCAGGTCGCGCCCGAATCGCTCACCGTGCGCGTCTTTGGAAATACTGCCATCGCGATCGGAGTAATTGCAGTCAAGGAAACCCACGGAGGCAAGACTATAGTTCATCGCGAACGCTTCATCGATACCTGGATCAACCGAAACGGTTCCTGGATCTGCATCGCCACCGACGCCACTCCGATGACGCACGCGGGTTCGTAGCGGTTCGAGTTGGTTCGGATTGGTTGTTTCGGACTGGTTGTTTCGGACTTGTTTGTTCGGACTTGCTTGTTAGATTCTGGCAGCCCGCGATGTAAGTGCGCTTCGTATCGGGGCACGCCTTCAGGTATCAGCTCTCGGCTGGCCGGGAGTACCCCCCCTACCCCCCCTTTTAAGCCTATTAGAATCTTTTGGTTGGCAGGGATGGGCTGTAAAGAATTCGGAATAAAGGACTTATAGGTAAAGATTTCAAAAGATGGGACTTAGGCGTGAAAATTGGCTTATTGGTCCACTTTTTCGCGCGGTCCGGGCTGCTTACGGCCGTTGACGCCTCGGGTTTTCAAAGAATGCCGGAAAATGACTTGCGGCAGTTTGCGGAACCGTCTCTGGAGACGGGCGGAGTTCTGGATGGTGCACTTTCGGAGGATCATCGCAGGCTTGCGGACGGGTGTCTGTGACGGGCGTACTTAAAATTGGTGATGAAAAAAACACGGACGTGGGGCACGACTGAAGTTGTATTGGTTTGAACTCGACCTTGCGGACCGGGCTGGCAAGACCCCACGTAATCGAGCACAGCCTGGTATCCAATTTGGGGGGATTTTGAGTGTGATCGAGGCCTTAGAACTCAAAACCCCTCAATGAGCGTTATCGCGATTTATCAACAACCATCCGATCTGGCTGACAAAACAGACGTTAGAAAGATCTTGCTGCAACGCCCGCGCCACGGGTGTAAACTTTTGCGCGTCAACGGACCGGAGGTGTTCCTTGCGAATCCACGTTTTGCGGGTTTTGGTATTTGTGCTGGCGTGTGTGGCGGCAGCTCCTTGTCGGGCACAGGATAAGATAACGATTCTCTACGATGCTTTTGGGGAGTCGAAAGAGCTAACCAAGGATTGGGGATTCTCTGCTTTGGTGGAGCACAACGGAAAGCGGATTCTGTTCGATACAGGGAATGACGCCGCGAAATTTGAGCATAACGTGAAGGCGCTGGGCGTAGACCTGGCGAAACTCGATTTTGTGGTTCTCTCGCATCGGCACACCGACCACACGTCGGGGTTGAAATATGTGCTCAGTGTGAATCCGAACGTTACGGTGTATGTACCTGCGGATTTCATGGCGGATGGATTTGGGGGAGTGCCGATTCCCAAGACGTTTTTCCGGCCGGATGAGAGCTTGCCGTCGAAGATGCGGTATTTCGGGGGAACGGAGCCGGAGCAGCTTACATTCGGCAAGCTGTATGACACGGGAAATTTTGTGTTCGTGAATCAATTGACGGAAGTATCGCCGGGGATTTTCCTGGTGCGGACCGTTTCCCAGAAGAAAGGGACGATTGGGCTGCCGGAATTGACGCTGGCGATCAAGAGGCCGAACGGATTGCTGCTGGTGGATGGTTGTTCGCACGCGGGGATTGACGCGATTCTGGAAGCGGCCGGCGCGGTGGATCCGAGGACGGAGATTTTGTTTGGGGGGTTGCACCTCGTGACCACGCCAGTGGAGGAGATTGATTCGGTGGTGGAGAATTTGAAGACGAAGTGGAAGGTTCAGAGGATTGCGCCGGGACATTGCACAGGGGAGCCGGCGTTTGCGCGTTTGAAGAAGGTGTACGGGGAGAACTATTTATATGCGGGTTTGGGGACGACGGTGGACCTTCCTGCGCCGGCGAGGTAGCCGGACTTCGGCTTCGTTCGCGGCACCCTAGAGGCGCCTACTTGTGACAAATTCTGGCGATGAGGTTCAACTGACGCTATCAGGCGTTAGCACAACTTTGCGCCGTTTGTTCGCCCTTTAGCCATCAGGCTCAAAACCCCTACGGTCTGATGGTAGCGACCCCGTGCGATCGCGTGATGTGCACGGTCAAGTCATGGTTATTACTACTGAAGTCCCTTCCCGAGACCTGCCCGAACCAGAGTTCCCGGGTGATTCCAGACGGGGCAAGCCCCGTCTCTACAGCGGTTTTTCCGCAATTTGTTCAGGCGTGCCTTAAGCGGTGCTTTATGAACGCGGCTTCATGCGCTGGCGGAAGCGATTGGAGTTTCGCCACCGACTCCTAGAACGTCACGCGCACGCCCAGCTGCGCCGCGAATGGAATTCCCACCGTGGTACCAGGGCCAAAGAAATCTCCCAAAGCGCCCTCGGGGATCTCGAGCTGCTTCAAGCTGGTGATGGGCACGGTCTGCGAGCAGTCCGCCACCGTACAAACACTGGTGACATTGGTGATACCGGTGACGGGATCTGGCTGCATCTGGGCTGAGGGGACCGGCAACTGCGCCACATTGACGGCAAAGTTAGCTCCCGGGTTGTTGCGGTTGAAGATATTGAAGAACTCCGCGAACGGACTAATCCCCCAGCGCTCGCCGATCTTGAACGGGCGCGTGACCCGCATGTCCACCTGAATGTAGGGCGTGCCACGGAATTGGTCGAGGCTGGTGGGCTGGCCGTTCACATAAATTCGGCCCGTGTTGTTTAGGTCGGTGATGGTGATGGGGCGTGCGCTCTCAAACTGGGAGATGCTGCTCAGTTCGAATCCGCCGGGGAGGTGCACCGTACCGGCGAGCACAAAGCGATGGCGCACATCTTCGCCCGACGGACCGTAGTCGCCGGGTCCAAAAGCATTCAGCGGATTGCACACGCCATTCACATAGTCAAAGAGTTCGCCCAGCAGGCACCCCCAGGTCTGTGCCTTGGAGAGCGTGTAGTTCGCCACTAGATTGAAGCGGCGCATGTTGCCTTGAAAGTGCAGCATCAGGGAGTTGTAACTGGAACGGTTGTCGGACCGGAACACATTCACACTGGGAACTACGTTCGCCTGATCGGTGGCATAGTCCGGGTCTGATGCGGGGATAAGCGGCGTGAAGATGTCGGCAGCGCCGCCATAGCTGTAGGCGCGGTATCCGTGATTACCCTGCTCGTGCGTGTAATCGGCGCTCATCAACCAATGTTCGTTGAAGGCGTGCTGCGCGCCGCCCGTAATGTGGATGGCATAAGGCGTCTTGTAGTTGGAGCCGAGAAGGTTGCCGGCGCTCGCGGCGCCGCCAGTAAGGCAGCCCGTGCCAGTGAGCGCGTAAGTGCCCGAGCCACCGGTCAGGCTGCACGGTCCGGTGGTTGCGTTCGTGTTGTTGACGCCTTGAAATGCAGTGGCCCATCCGTTCTGCGCCAGATCGTTATAGAACATGCCGAAACCGGCGCGAAACACCGTCTTCTCGCTGCCGCCGGGGGAATACGCAATTCCCAAGCGAGGCGCGATTTGCTTGCGGTAATCGCTTGGCACGCTCGGCACAATCGGAATCTGCAACGCCTGCAGGGTTATGTATGCATTGTTCTCAGCCTGAGTTCGTCCCGATCCCTCAAAGAGTCCGAAGGTAGTTTGATAGCGCAGGCCGTAGTTGACCGTGAGATGGTGCGAAACGCGCCACGAGTCCTGGGCGTAGAGCCCAAGTCGCTGAACGTTCTGCGAAAAACTGCCGTCGCCGGCGGGAGTAAAGGTGCAAGTGATGGGCGACATCCCAGGCGGTGGCGTAGGCGGCGGTGGATTGCACTGCGAGGCTGGCGGCGTGTAATAAAACGGCAGCGCACTGGTCGCTCCTCCGCAGTCGGAGCCGACCGGATTGACATAGCAATCGGGGTTGAACGGATAGGTGGTGAACTGCTCCGCCGTAGCCGCGAACGCGCCGCCGAGCACCGGCTCATGAATAAAATCGACTCCGAACTTTAGCGCGTGACTGCCCGCAACATGGCTCAGGTCATAGCGGACCTGGTACTTGTCCTGATTACGCAGGTCGGGAAAAAGAGTGATGGGAGTGGCGAACTGGTTGTCGCCGAAAGTCTCGAAGCCGGAGACGGTCAGCGCCGTCACGCTGAAAGGAAATTGCAGGGCGAAGCCCAGATCCGAGTTGCGCGTCTGGGTGAGGTGCAACAGGCTGGCGTCAAGCACCAGACTGCCGAGCCACGTCGGACTGAAAGTATAAGTATTGCTGAGCGCAGTGTTCCAGTAGTTGTTGTGCGTGATCAGTCCGGTCGAGGGCAGCGTGGCCTGCTGCACCAGCGCGTTGTGCGTGAGGTAGCTGTCTTCAGATGTTCGCAGGAACCACTGCGACTTCGCGGATTGCGCCCAGTCAAAACGCATCGAGCCGATATAGTCGCGGAAAGGGATCGGAACGTTAGCGGGAACGGCGATGGAAGGGACGCCGGGAATCAATCCCGAAGAAGCGATCGCGCTCAGCGCATTGAATTGCGCGGTGCTGGCCGGGCTGTAGGCGATGCTGGCATTCTCGTGCACATGCTCGAAAGAGGTAAAGAACCACACTCTATTTTTAGCGATCGGACCGCCCAGCGTGCCGACATAGTTCTGCCGCGAGAACGGCTGCTTGGGATTGGGCGCCGGATTCTCAATCGGGAAACGGGCGTTGAGCGCCGCCGTGCGCTCGTAGAAAGCTCCGTCACCGTGCCACTCGTTGGTGCCGTGCTTGGTGGTTATCACCACCGACCCAGCAGTCGTCCAGCCCGTATCGGCGTCTTCATTCGAGGTGCGTACAGCAAATTCCTGAATACCATCGGGCGAGAAATTTTGCAGGAAGCCACCGATCCAGTCGTCGGAATTGTCGGCGCCATCCACCGACAGTTCGTTGTTCAAGCCGGAGCTCCCTCCGGTGGAGACGGCGGTGATGCGCGCCTTTGTTGGATCGGAAGGCTCCACGGGCTCAGTTCCGGGCACGAGGTGAGCGATGTTGGCGAAGCTCCGTGCCGGGAGCGGAAGAGTTTCAAGGTCCTGACTGCCGACTACACCGCCATGCACCGCGCTAGCCGTGTCAATGGTTTCGGTCGTGATCGAGGAAGGACTCCCCTGCACATTCACCGTTTCGCTTCCGCTTGCGGGTTTGAGCGTGACCGCGATATCGCGTACCACACTGACAGCAACGTCGACATCGGCCGTGGCCTGGGCAAAACCTTTGGCGGTCACGGTGACGCGATACGAGCCGGGCAACAAGCCGTCAATGCGGAATTCTCCTCGCTCATTCGCCGTCGCCTCGCGGGTGATGGAAGATCCGTTTGACCGCACCACCACCCGAGCCTCCGCCACTCGCGCGGCACTCGCGTCCTGAACCTCTCCCCGCAGCGAGCCGTTCGGATTCTGGCCGCGCAGCAGTACAGGAACAGAGACATATATCAGGAGAAAAACCGCGCAAACGACGAAACTCGATCTGCGCATTTCATAACGCGAAAACCTGGCGACCATGAAAAAACCATCCAGTGAACAAAGCGTTGCCGCGGTTCAAAATTGCTGAGAGATGACGGCCTGCGCGGCGAAGCAGACTAGTTCACTGAGACTATCGGGACGCGCCAGTTACTACCAGCGATAGTGGTGCCGCAATGTGCGTCGGTAGTGTGTATCGGCGGTGAGCGTTGAAACGCAAGCGCTCGGCGGAGCGGAGGGGGCTTAGCGAACCAGCCATTCCGTGACTTCATGCGTCAGCGAGAGCGCGGGACCATAAGTGGCGAAGATGCACAACAACAGCGCAGCAACTGATGGAATGACGTACCACGTGCGAATTCGCATCGCTCGAGCTTTGTCGGTTTCATCCCACGAAAGCAAGCGCTGCACCCGTGCGCTGATGGATCCAGTCACGAAGCCCACGGTGCACAAAAGAGCGGCTTCGACAGGAACCAGGCGGGACAGCTTGACCAGGGCTGCGGCCAGGTCAACGGCGTCGTCCAGCCTCGAGACCGCCGCATCATCGGCGGCCAGTTCCGCGGCCTGGGACCAGGCACTCTCCAGCCCGGCCATGCCGGGGAAGGGACAAAAGCGGAGGACAAGTTTCTTCAGGTTATCCCGAGAACGCATGTGCGCATGCTCGTGTTTGAGAGCGACTCGCAGCTCGTCATGACTAAGCAACGCAACCGTGGATTCTGAGACCAGCACTCTCGGTCTGCGGATACCGACCAGCGTAAGCGGCGGAGCCTCGTATCGGGACGGGAAGGTCACAGTCCGGGCATCGGTCTGCGTGTAGGTCTGCGCATCGGCCTGGGCTGCGCCATCCACCTTCAGAGGATGCGCGCCTTCCAGCCAGCGCGCCACCACGCGAGACGTCCGGATCTGAGCCGTGAATACGCGGAACGAGCCGCAGGCAATCAGCGAGAGAGCGCAAACGCCCAGCGCGACCGGCACGGCGCCCATGCCCTCGTCAATATCCATCGAACGTGGTTCCAGCAACTGGAACGAAGGCACGACAAACGCGAAGGTCATAACCACTGAAGCCGCCAGCGGAAGAACGCGAAACGCGAAGAGCAAAGCGGCCAGGCCCTGTTCCGTCACCCGCAGCCACCGCAATGAGCGCCATGCAACCGCCACCAGCGCCGATAGCAGACAGTAGAGCAGCACGAAGAAGGTGAGCGAGACGGCGATTCCGCGCAGCGCGAACATCAGCGTTGCCCCCGCTCTTTGCGATCACTGCCCTTGCTATCACTGCTCTTGAGTTCGCGGCGCTTGCGTTCGACCAGGAGTTGCAGCTCATCGAGCAGTTGCGTGTCATGGGCGCTGAGCGCCTCCACCAGATACGAGAGAGGCAGCGATGACGTATCGCCCGATCCCAGCAATTGCCGGATGCTCTCGAGCGCCGTGACCCGTTGCAGCTCTTCGTGCGTGTGGCGCGGAGTGTAGCGGAACGCCCGGCCTTCGGCGACACGGTCGAGCAGGCCCTTCTTGTAGAGACGGTCCATGGTCGTCATCACCGTGGTATAGGCCTGATGGATTTTGCCGTCTTCGAGCAGTTCGCGAACCGTGGCGCTGCCCTGCGCCCAAAGCTTTTGCAGCACCTGCTGCTCAAAGGGCCCCAGTTGAGACCTCGACGCGAAAATTGAAAACGCTTTCTTCATTCGAATATGCAGACACCGAGCGCGACCGACACAACGTGTTTTGCGGAAAAAGAATACCATCCGGGCGGCGTGCCTTGCACTATCGCGACGCGACCACCGGCAGAATCTCTTCCACATCGATCTTGGTGGGGTAATTTCCCGTATAGCATGCGGAGCAGTAAGTGGTCTTCTCGCCGTCCGCGCAAGCTCTCTTAAGACCACTCAGCGAGAGATAGGCAAGCGAGTCGGCAACGATGAAATCGCGAATCGATTCGATCGTCTTATTCGCGGCGATGAGTTCTTTCTTTGAAGGTGTATCCACTCCGTAGAAACAGGGCGAGATGGTCGGCGGGCAGGAAATCCGCATGTGGACTTCCTTCGCGCCCGCGTTACGAATCATGCGCACGATCTTCTTGCTGGTGGTGCCGCGCACAATGGAGTCGTCCACCAGAATCACTCGCTTACCCTCGATCAGGCTGTGCACGGCATTCAGTTTCAGCTTCACGCCAAAGTCGCGCACCGATTGTTGCGGCTCGATGAAGGTACGTCCGATGTAGTGGTTGCGAATCAGCGCCAGCCGAAAGGGGATGCCACTTTCGGCAGCGTATCCGATGGCCGCGGTATTGCCGGAATCAGGTACCGGAACGACGATATCGGCGTCCACCGGAGCTTCGCGCGCGAGCTGCCGTCCCATGGCATCGCGGCTCTGGTCGACCGAGCGCCCAAAGACCAGGCTGTCAGGACGCGAAAAATAAACGTGTTCAAAAATACAGCTCGATTGCGCCGGAGACGGAGAGTAAAAACGCGAACTGATTCCTTCCGGCCCCACGATAACCAGTTCGCCGGGTTTGACGTCGCGTTCGTAAGTGGCGCCGAGCAAATCAAAAGCGCACGTTTCCGAAGCAAAAACGACCGTGTCTTTTTTCTCTGTGGTTAGTGCCGGAATGCGGCCCATGGCCAGGGGGCGGAATCCGCGCGGATCGCGGGCGGCGAAAATACGGTCGCGGCTGATCATGACCAGCGAAAAGGCTCCTTCCACTCGGCGCAGCGCGTCGGCGATGGCATCAGGCAGGGTCTGCTCGCGCGACAGCGCAATCAAGTGAACCAGCACTTCCGTGTCGCTGTTGGTTTGGAAGATCGAGCCCTGGCCCTCCAGCTTCCCGCGAATCGACTGCGCATTCACCAGGTTGCCATTGTGAGCAATCGCGATCGTGCCCTTGTTGGACTGCACCATGATGGGCTGCGCGTTCAGCAAGGCGGAATCGCCGGCAGTCGAATAGCGGGTGTGGCCGATGGCCAGAACACCGCGCAGCGAACTCAGGACTTCGTGCCCGAAAATATCGGCAACCAGCCCCATGGCCTTGTGCTGGCGCAGCCGTTCACCGTCGGAGGTGACGATGCCCGCCGATTCCTGTCCGCGATGTTGCAGGGCATGCAGTCCAAGATAAGCAAGCTTCTCCGCCTCAGGATGGGCGTGGATGGCGACCACGCCGCACTCGTCACGAAATTTGTCAGAAGTCACCATTTAGCTTATAAGCCGGTCCAAGAATCTGCCCACCACATACCACCAGAGCGTGCCGCCAACTGCGTAATAAAGAACGATCCAGACTATAGACAGATCAATATTCATCAGTACTGGAGAAGCTACTAGCGTTAGAGGAAAATCAAGCATCCCGATTCTCTCCACAATGCCATCGAGATCCTTAAAACAAATAAAACACAGAAAAACAAAGTGAGCTGCCGACAACCCATAAGCAAAACGGAGCCACTTCCTGGTTATCGAGAAGTCCATCAGCGACCTCTGTTCCTGATAATCACGCCCTTTGGATTGCTCAGTTTATGGACAGTGCCTTCTCCAGCGCGCCTTCATACGCTTCCCGCAACTCCTGCACGCTCGCAGAAATCACGGAATCGTTGCCCACCGAAATCTCAACCCGATCCGATCCCGTCTCGCCCAGCACATCCGCGGAGATTTCATACTCCTCCGCTAACTGTTGGATTCGCGGCAATTGGCTTGGGTCGCAGCTTAGTACGACGCGGCTGGCGTCTTCTGCGAACAGCAGAAATTCGAGCGCGGTTTGCGATTTGGGCAACTTGACGTTCAGTCCGAACTCAGCTGGCAGTGCCGACTCCACCAGCGCCACAGCCAACCCGCCATCCGCGCAGTCGTGAGCAGACTCGACCAGTCCTGCTTGGATTATGGCCACGAGAGCGCGTTGCAGCGTGGCTTCCTTCTCGATATCCAGCTCCGGTGGATAGCCCCACACCGCTCCGAGAATTTCTTTTGCATACTCGGACGATCCAAACTCCAACTCGGCGTCGACGGCGTCGCCAGCTTCATTCGCGCGCAGCAGGACAATTTTTCTCCCGGCTTGGGCGAAGTGCATCTTCGCCGCTTTGTGCACGTCTTCGAGAATCCCCACCACTCCAATCACCGGAGTCGGATAAATTCCCTCGCCCAGAGTTTCGTTATAGAAACTTACATTGCCGCCGGTAATCGGCGTGTCAAGTTCTTCGCAGGCTTTGGTGATGCCGTCGATCACCTGCGAAAACTGCCACATGATATGCGGCTTTTCAGGGTTGCCGAAGTTGAGGCAGTTGGTGGCGCCAATCGGAGTCGCTCCAGCACAAGCCACTTTGCGTGAAGCTTCCGCAACCGCGTGCATGGCTCCAAGACGAGGATCGAGATAACACCACCGGCTGTTGCCGTCGAGCGCCATCGCAAGCCCACGCTTGGAGCCCTTGATGCGGATGACGCCCGCATCGCCCGCTCCCGGCGCTTCGACCGTGTTGGTCTGCACCATGTGGTCGTACTGCTGCCACACCCAGCGCTTCGAGCAAATGTTGGGGCTCGCCAGCAAACGCTTGAGCTGGGATGAGAAGTCTGCGCTTTCGCCGAGCCGTATGCGTAAGCGCTCCGGCATTTCCCGATCGACCGGCGGCTCCCAGCGCGCCAGCGGACGCTTATACACCGGCGCGTCATCGGTAAGCGCGGCATTCGGAATCTCAGCCACTACCACGCCGTGTTCCAGCACGCGCATCTTGGCATCGGAGGTGACCCGGCCGATCTCGACTGCATCCAGTCCCCACTTCTGGAAGACGCGAAAAACTTCTTCCTCACGGCCTTTCTGCGCGACCAGTAGCATGCGCTCCTGCGACTCGCTGAGCATGATCTCGTAAGGCGTCATACCAGTCTCGCGCTGCGGCACAAGATCAAGTTCGATTTCGACTCCAGTGCCGCCCCGCGCGCCCATCTCGCAGGTTGAGCAAGTCAGCCCGGCAGCGCCCATATCCTGTATTCCAACGATGGCGCCGGTTTCCATGGCTTCGAGACAAGCTTCCAGCAGCAGTTTCTCGAGAAATGGATCTCCGACCTGAACGTTGGGCCGCTTCGCTTCCGAGCCTTCGCTGAACTCTTCGCTGGCCATGGTGGCGCCGTGGATACCGTCGCGTCCCGTCTTGGAACCGACATAAATTACCGGATTCCCCGTGCCCGATGCACGTCCGTAAAAAATCTGGTCGCGCCGAACCAGCCCAAGAGCGAACGCGTTCACCAGAGGATTGCCAGAGTAGCAAGCCTCAAACTTAACCTCGCCACCCAGGTTGGGAACGCCAAAACAGTTACCGTAAGAAGCAACGCCCGAGACGACGCCCTCCATAACAGAGTGGTTCTTATGAATTTCAGCCTGTGTTGCGCGGGCGCCCTCGCTCGCGTTCCCGGCAGCCTGAATTGGCCCAAACCGCAACGAATCCATGGCCGCAACCGGCCGTGCCCCCATCGTGAAAATGTCGCGCAGAATTCCGCCGACGCCCGTAGCCGCTCCCTGAAATGGTTCGATAAACGACGGATGATTGTGCGACTCGATTTTGAACGCGCAAGCCCAGCCGTCGCCAATGTCAACGATGCCGGCATTTTCCCCCGGCCCCTGCACCACCAGTTTGCTGCGCGTGGGCAAACGTTTCAGGTGCACGCGCGACGACTTATACGAGCAGTGCTCGCTCCACATCACGCTGAAGATGCCAAGTTCGGTGCGCGTGGGTTCGCGTCCGCCGAGCAGGTGCTTAATTTTTTCGAATTCTTCCGGAGTCAGGCCGTGCTCCCGGATCATCTCCGGCGTAACGGCAATAAGACTCATCGCAGAGGTGGTCATCAGGGAATCTTTATTGTCGCATCTCCACACCGTTTTCGCATGTCGAATTCGTGAATGGCGTCGATAAGAATTGTTCGCTGAGCCGTCTATACTGTCGCAGATGAAGTCCGTCATCGTCGGCACCGCCGGACATATCGATCACGGCAAGACGGCGCTGGTAAAAGCGCTGACCGGCATTGATGCCGACCGCCTGGAAGAAGAAAAACGGCGCGGCATCACCATCGACATAGGGTTCGCCCACCTCGAACTCCCCGCTCCCGACGGCAGCATAATTCGCCTTGGTTTCGTCGATGTCCCCGGCCACGAACGCTTTGTGCGCAACATGCTGGCGGGCGTTGGAGGCATCGACCTGGTGCTGCTGGTAATCGCCGCCGATGAAGGAATCAAGCCGCAGACTCGCGAACATTTCGACATCTGCCGCCTGCTGGCAATTCGCCGCGGCATCACAGTGCTCACAAAGTCCGACGCCGTGGATGCGGAAACGTTAGAAGTAGTACGGCTGGAAGTGGCGGATTATGTACGCGGATCATTTCTGGATGCGGCGCAATCGCCCATGGTCGCGGTGAGTTCGTTGACCGGCGCAGGTCTGGACGAGTTGAAATCCGCGCTCGCCCGGGTCGCATCCGAGGTTGCACCGAAAGACTCGGCCGCGCTGGCTCGCCTACCCGTCGATCGCGTTTTCACCATGAAAGGCTTCGGCACGGTCGTCACAGGCACTCTCGTTGCCGGCACGATCCGCAAGGAAGAAGAGCTCGAAGTGTTTCCCGCAGGCAAGCGTGTGCGAGTCCGAGGCGTGCAGGTGCATGGCTCGCCCGCCGAATCCGCCATCGCCGGCCAGCGCACCGCGCTCAACCTTAATCTTGCCGGATTCTCCACCGGAGACCTGGCTCGCGGGATGACTCTCGCAACTCCGGATACTTTTCGTTCCACATCGCGAGTCGATGCGCTGGTTTCCCTGCTTCCTTCAGCCAAGCCGTTCAAAGACGGCGCCCGCGTCCACTTTCACGCCTACACCTCAGAAACGATCGCGGAAACGCGGCTCTATGGAGCAAAACAGCTGAAGCCAGGAGGCGAAACGTATGTGCAACTAAGATTCACCGAGCCCATGCTGCTTCTGCCCGGAGATCGCTTCATCGTGCGCCAGTTTTCCCCGGTCGTGACTATCGGCGGAGGCGTTGTACTGGATGCTTCGCCGGTGAGTCGCAAGCAGCGAGTAGACGACACGATCGCATTTCTCAAGATCATGCGCGATGGTTCTCCGGCACAAGTGCTGGCAGCGCGCGTGGCGCGGCGAGGCGCAATCGGCCTGCGCCTCGACCACATCCCCGGAGAAATGAACATCCGCCAGGAACAGGCGGCGAAACTGGCCGACGCGGCCGGGCTAGTGTGGTGCAACCAGGTTCTGGTTGCGCCAGAGGCATTCGCGGAAGCCAAAGCAAACGTGCTTCAGGCACTCAAGAAGTTTCACGCTGCCAATCCGCTTGTAGCAGGGATGAGCAAAGAAGAGCTGCGCGATCGACTCAACCTCGGCCCCGAGGTCTTCTACAGCGTGCTTGCGAAATTGACGGAAGAAAAGAAACTCGCAGTCGCAGCCGAACTCGTTCACCTGTCCGGCAGCGGCGTGGTCATGAAAGACGAAGAGGCCGAGTCCAAGAAGATCATCGAGCAAGCGTTCGCCTCCGCGGGGCTGAAAGTTCCGTCCTTGAAAGACGTGTTGGCGGGTCTGAAGGTTGATAAAGTGCGGGCCCAGAAGATTGTGACTCTGCTGCTGCGCGACAAAGTTCTGATCAAGATTTCAGAGGAGCTCGTCTTCCACCAGAGTGCGCTCACGGATCTTCGCCACAAAATCGCCGCGCTCAAGAGCAGCGCGCCGAAAATCGATGTAGCCCGCTTCAAGGATATGACCGGAGTCAGCCGCAAGTACGCAATCCCGCTGCTCGAATACCTGGATCGCGAGCGAGTAACCCGTCGCGTAGGAGACGAGCGCTTGATTCTGTGAGTTGAGAGCGTCTGTGAATGGGTCGTGTGGGGAGGGCCGCCCTCGGCCGTCCGAGCCGAGCGCAGCTCGGCCTCCTCGCCGAATCCGAGTTCGCTAGATCTTTTCCTCCGGAAATTCCACTTCCAACGCCAGCGGCCCGGTGACGCGGTTGGTCAAATTCGCCAATCCAACCAGCATATGCAGATCGACGATCTGTTCGTCAGAAAAGTGTTCCTTGAGCTCGGTGAAGTCGGTGTCTCTGGCGCCGTCGGGCGTGCGTGTCAGCTTTTCCGCATAGCGCAGCGCGACTTGCTCCGACGCGCCAAATCCCGAGTAGTTCCCCTCTTTCAGAGCCTTCATCTGCTCCGCTGTAAGCCCGGCGCGCTTCGCCCCCTGGATGTGGTGCTGCGTGCAGTAATGGCAACCGTTGATCAGCGACACGCGCAGATACACCGCCTCGTACAGCTTGCGGTCGAGCGAACGTCCCACGCTCGGATAGAATCCGAGAAAGTTGTCGAGCATGCCGGGGCGGTGGGCCAGCGCCTTCTGGATGTTGCCGGGCTTGCCTTTCAGCTTGCCATCATAGATTTGCTTAACTTCCGGAGTCGCTTGCGCAGCTTCAATCAGACTAATCCGAGCCATGAACTTTTCTCCTGGGGCGTGCGCCCTATAATAAACAGATTCGAGATCGTGCGCTGGAGTCGCATGAAGCTGGGGTCATGAAGCTGGGTCATGAAGTTGTGCTCATGAAAAAAGTTCACATTATCGGTGCCGGCTTGGCGGGATCGGAAGCGGCGTGGCAGTGTGCGCGGCGTGGCGTCGCCGTTGAATTATTCGAAATGCGGCCGGTCCGCACAACTCCCGCCCACCAGACGGAAGACTTTGCGGAACTGGTTTGCTCCAACTCTCTGAAGTCTGATAGCGAGAACACCGCTCCCTGGCTGCTGAAGGAAGAAATGCGACGCGCCGGGTCTCGACTGCTCGAGGTCGCGCGCGAGACCGCAGTCCCCGCCGGGCACGCCCTGGCCGTGGACCGAGCCGAGTTCTCGCGAAAGGTGACGGAGACCATTTTCCGCGAGCCGCTCATTACGATTCGGCGTGAAGAAGTCACGCAGATCGGCACTCAGATAGAAGACAGACAAATCACGATTGTCGCAACCGGCCCGCTGACGTCGGACGCGCTTTCGCTGGAAATTGTGCGGCTGAGCCTCGATCCCGCGCGGGCGGGGGTGCCCGCGCCGCACAATCTGTATTTTTACGATTCGATCAGCCCCATCGTCGAGGCCGATTCCATCGACATGACAAAGGTGTATCTGGCGGCCCGCTACGACAAAGGATCGGCCGACTATATCAATTGTCCAATGTCGAAAGAAGAGTACGACCGTTTCTACGATGCGCTGCTCGCGGCACAATCGGTGGAACAGAAAGACTGGGAAAAGCTCAACTACTTCGAAAGCTGCCTGCCCATCGAAGAGATCGCGCGCCGCGGACGCGACACGCTGCGCTTCGGGCCGATGAAGCCGGTCGGGCTCAAAGACCCGCGCACCGGCCGAATGCCGTACGCCGTGGTGCAACTGCGGCAGGAAAATCTGCGCGCCGATTCTTACAACCTCGTCGGATTCCAGAATCACCTGAAATTTGGCGAGCAGGCGCGCGTGCTGAGTTTGGTCCCCGGCCTCGAAAACGCGCGCTTCCTGCGCTACGGACAGATTCATCGCAACACATATATCAACTCGCCGGCGCTGCTGCACCCCACACTGCAGATGAAAGCGCATCCCCACGTTCTGTTCGCCGGACAAATCTGCGGCGTCGAAGGCTACGTCGAATCAATCGCGACCGGATTGATCGCCGGAGTGAACGCAGCCGTGTTGGCCAGCGGCGGCGAACTGACGCCGCCACCGCGAGCGACCGCGTTTGGCTCACTTGTCCACTACATCACCCAGGCAGAGAGCAAGAATTTTCAGCCCGCCAACATCACCTTCGACCTCTTGCCCGCGCTCGACCGCAAGGTCCGCGACCGCAAAGAGCGCCATCGACTGCAATGTGAACTTGCCTTGCAGGAGTTTGAGGTCTGGCTCCGGCGCAACTCCCTTGAATTTGACGCCGCAACTCTCAACGCGATACCTTGACGGCGTCAGTACGAGGTGATGCGGTGCCTATCTCGGCCGTCGATTGTGTACAACCCGCCCTGCAGCACGTGCGAGAACAACTCTTCAAACGTTTCATCTGGGGGCAATGGTCTCGGCTGGCGCTGGTCGGGATTCTAGCGGCGGAACTGCATGTCGGCGGATGCAACGTCGGAAACCTTGGTGGCGGCAGTTGGCCTCGCATCCCACACAAGACCGATAACGGGTTCCTGACGTCGGGCGCGCCCTCTGGTCGGCTGCCTTTCAATCCGGCCCACATTCCCCCGCAAATCTCCGAGCACCTCGCGCAATTCGTCGGATTGATCCTGGTGGCAATGTTCGCTTTTATCGTGCTGGCGTTTGTCTTCCTCTACATCAGCAGCGTGTTCCGGTTCATTCTCTTCGACTCGGTTGTGCGGCGGCATTGTTCGATAAGTGAGGGATGGAAAAAATGGCATCGCGCCGGCGGCCGATTCTTTCTGTGGCAGATTGTGTTCCAGATTGCGGTCTGGATATTTCTCCTGGTGCTGGTTGGCGTGCCGCTGGCTCTTGCCTTGGCTGCGGGTTGGACGACAGATCTGCGGCAACACGTCGGGCGGATGATCGTCGGAGTGATTCTGCTCCTGGGTTTGATCTTGGTGTTCGTGCTGACCACCGTTGTGGTTCAAGTGCTGGCTAAAGATTTTCTGGTACCGATTATGGCTCTCGAAGATCTCGATTTTGCCGACGGCTGGCATCGCTTGCTGGAGATCATCCGGCCAGAGAAGGGACGATACGCCGTCTACCTCCTGCTCAAGCTGGTGCTCTCCATCGCGGCGGCCATCCTGTTTGGCATCATCGCGATTATCCCGGCAGTATTCATCTTCGTCCCCGCCGTCGTTGCCGTAATTGCGGGCCACGCCGCGGGGCTGGGATGGAATGTCACCACCATCAGCCTGGCGATCATCCTGGGAGCGATGCTTCTGCTTTTGCTGATTTACCTGATCGCTCTGGTGAGCGTGCCGGCCACTGTCTTTTTCCCGGCGTATGCGATCCATTTTTTCGCCGCTCGATATCCGAATCTCGACGCGCTGCTGCATCCGGTCACTACTCCTCCGGCGCCCGCAGCGCCTCCACTCCCGGAATCCCCGCCGCCCTTCGAAGCGCCTCCGCTACCGCCGTCAGCCGAGCCCATAGGCTAGCGTGCTAATGGAGCGCCGGGCGTCCCCGCCCGGCCACCACCCAATTGGACGGGCAAGTCGCCCGAAGCTCCACTCCTTCCGCCCGCCGTGGAACTCTCTTCACCGCGCAGGTGTCCAATGTTTCAAGACACGCGCGTGCCTGAGAGGAAACATTTCAATGGGATTCTCCACGGCAGGCGGTGGTTCGTTTTCTACAGGCCCCAAGATGAACGTCACGCCTTTGATCGACGTTCTGCTGGTGCTCCTTATTGTTTTCATGCTGGTTGTGATCGAGCAGAAGCCAGTCGGGTTGAAGGCAGAGATTCCACAGCAGCCCGACCCAAAAGGCCATACCATCCCACCCCCTCAGGCGACGATTGTGATTCAGATTCGCCACGCGAAGCCGGGAGCAGTGCAGTTACACCCAGAGCATCCGCAGGTGATGGTGAATGAAGAAGCGGTAGAATGGGATCACTTGCGCGAGCGGCTGCGCGATATTTTCGCCATTCGCGTGGAGCGGATCCCTACGTCGAAGCCGATGACGACATCGATTTCCAGGACGTGGCCGACGTAATCGCCATCGCCCGCATAGCCGGCGTCGATCGCGTAGGCCTGCTGACGGAAGATGGGAAGCATATTCCGGTGACCGGGTAGATTTGGTAGCTCATGTGGTGACGGGTCTTAGCCCCGTCCGACAGGCCATGAACGATACGCGCTCAAACGAAACGCCCAACTGGAAAACCAACGGCTTGCGCATCATTCGCTGCGGCGAGCTGGACACCAACACGCCCCAAACGCCCGGCATGACCCGAGCCGAAGCCATGGAGTTGCCACCGGAGGCGATACGCTATCCCGTGGCCGCGCTTCTGTTCGGCCTTGGAATCTTTTCCCTAGTGCGCCATTACCATCCGCGATGGGTCCGCATGCAAGTGGGTTTTCGCGACTTGACGGTCTGGTCGTTTCTGATGGCATCGGCGCACGGTGCTGGTTTGATGTTGCTGCCGGTGCTGCTGGGTAGCCGCACAGTTGAAGCGGCTGAGCACATGGCAGGCCACCATCACGCATCTGCGGCCGCCAGCCCGCTCGCAGCGTTGCTCGCCACAGCGATCCATACGTTCGCCTACCTTGCAGTTACAGGGCTCATCGCCTGGGTGGTCTATAGCAGGTTCGGCCTCGCGATTCTTCGCAAGACCTGGATCAATCTCAACCTGATTTGGGCTGCAGCGCTCGTGGTCACCAGCGTGGTCACGCTGCTCATTTAGCCTCTCAAATCTTGACGACCGAGTAGGAATGGATCGCAAGGAGTACGAATCCAAAGACAAGGAATGAAAAGGGGACTACGAGAATGAATACGATTGCAACACAGATACCGACGAGCAAAGACTTTGAGCAACTCGAAGACTGCAACCGAAGACAACACGGGCGACTGGTCGCGCTGAATTACTGGCCGATCGCATCGAGGAAGGCGCTGCCGTCTTGGCAGCCTTTGCTGAAGGACTCTCGGAAGAGGAATGGCGCGCACCGGTGTCGGCGACCGGACCGCCGTTCGGTTGGCGTAATCGTGCACCATGTTGCCAGCGTCTACCCGATCGAAATTGATGTCGCACGAGCAATCGCCAGCGGGAAGGCCGTTACGGACGTCACGTGGGAAGTGGTCGCCGAGTTGAATGCCAAGCATGCCCACGAGCATGCCGAGGATAACGAAGGCCGCTGCGCTCGAACTCTTGCGCCGGAACAGTCGTGAGGCGGCCGATGCAGTACGCGCGTTCACGGATGAAGAATTGGATCGTGCAGCTCCCTTTTCGCTGAGTTTCGGCGCGCCTGTCACCGCGCAGTTCGTCATTGAGGACCACGCGCTACGGCACAGTTGGCACCACTTGGCGCGGATCCGCACAGCTTTGGGCCGGTGATTTCGCAGCCGGGGGTGCCTGATCGCTAATTAGGGTTTGTTCGAGAGACTCCGACGCGAATTGGCGCAGCAGCCAATTCGCTCAAACGAAGCACAGCAGAGCTGCGAGCGTGCCGCGAAAGTCTTCTGGAGCGATTGCCGTTGAATGGCGACGCCTTGATCGTGGGCTCTTCCGGCGTTGTAATCATGAACGAATCGTATAGCTATGCAAGTACGGTAATTTCGATGGGCGCCGATATCGACGACCGGTTCATCCGTTGCGCGTACGGCTTGTCGCACGAAGCCGTGCACATGCTTCAATTGGTCTCTACCCACTTTGCTCTCGAGATGGCATTTGAATTTGCTAACCTTTGCGCACTGACGAATAAGCGCCGCAAGGCCAGCACCTCGGTCGGGGAGTGGATCCCGGGCGTTGTGCGAGATTATCGCACCGCAACCTACCGAATGGAACATCACGACGCTGGATTCTCAGCCTTGAACGTTATTGAAGCACAGGCGGTCATCGAAGGATTTCGTGGCGCGTGCTCGAAATACAGGAAAATGGCCTGGCGAATGTCATAGCGATCGCACATGGACCGGAATCTGACTACGCGGACTTGATCGGACGGTTGTTAGGGGCGTACGGCTTTACCTTCACCTTTGAGGTCGTGCCCAAGCTTTGTTGGCTCGCTCTCCAGACGAAAGAACCCGGCGTGACTTTCACGAGATGGCTCATGGAATTAAGCGACGTGGATGTGAGCCCTCTGACCAAGATGTCAGCATGCGAGATTTGCGTCGCGTTCAGGACGGATCCGGAAAAGGCGTCACGATCGATTCGTGCCAAAGTGCCAGGTGTTCGCGACCATCCACTCCATGCACTGTTTGGTGGGTATTTTGATGTCGTCGAGAACGAGACTGACCCTGAGGCATTTCTGCAACTCGTTATGCATCCCGGGCGTAGCGCGGCACCAGCAGCAAAGATTCGGATGACCGAAATGATGCCGCCGTTGACGATATTCACAGATGACCGCTACCTGATGCATGGCCCCTACAAGAACCAAGGTTGGGATGGTGCCGAACCACCCTTGAGAATGGCGACCCTAGCGACCCAAACCTTGGACTGGCTGGGCGAGCAGTCAGATCGTTTACCCCGGTAGCCCCGAGTCCATTTTCCCCGCGAACGCAGATTAAGCTCGTCTCTTAATTAATGTTCGCAACGCGATAGTTACCCGCATTCCTCTCCAATGCGGACGGCCCACAGCCTTATTCAAATATTGTCGATCAGTCCTGACAAACGCTAGTGCTGTATCGGTACGCGCCCCCCCCGACATCCCAAACCTACCGGCCCACCCACTTACTATGGGCGCATCCGATACAGCACTAGCGTT
>CAVZDM010000028.1:0-8104 GCA_963773955.1 uncultured Acidobacteriaceae bacterium
GGCGCCTCCCGGAACTCGTCCCTAGTGCCTGGACGTCGCAGAATCCCACAATTGTCGTTTCATCTGGATCCGCGTCTGTCGGCAAACCTTGGCATGCTTTGCTTAGCGCGCTAGAGGGCAATGCAACGGACCGTGCTGCCTCGATCTTGCTACGGATATCATCCTCTGCCGATGCAGCGTCTTGTGATTACGCCTCCTATCTGCTAGGAGTGACTTCGTCGGCTGAGCTTGAACGGTCCCCCTTTCTGGGAGCCCTATTCGAAGGCTTTGTCGCGTCAGAGATACTCAAGAGCCAGGTCAATCGAGGACAGCGGAAGGAACTGTACTATTTCCGCGATCAGCAGGGCTTGGAGGTAGACTTCCTCGTGCCCCGGCGCAACTCAAACCTGTGGTTGATTGAAGCCAAAGCTGGGAAGACGGTTCGGCCGTCCATGGCCTCTCCTCTACTCTCACTGCGTCGAGCCTTGGCCAAACGTTCCGTGCGGTTGATCGTCGTCCACCGCAAGTCCCGCTCACGATTGACGACCACAGCAATCGCTCGCGGCGTTGAGGCTTTTGACGCTGAACGATTCATCCAGGAGCTCGGTCGCACCAAATAGCAACAACCGGCGCATGCAACCCTGAGGGAACCGTGGTAAGCAGCTGAGTTCCATTTCTGCCTCGGGGAAGCGAAAAAAGAAGAAAAGACGTAGACTCCTCTCTTTCCTCCCCCGATGACCCACCTTGTCCCTCTCTCTTGGCCGCTACAAGTCGATGAAGGTATCTGGATCCTTCTTTCTCGTAGTCGGGAATCCCACCTCTGAGAAGCAATTCGCAATGCTCCAGTGGAAGCCCCGTAAAGATTGGCCTTACCTGATTTCCACACATGGTGTTAGGAATGTGTAGTTTTCTAATGCGGCTATAGCAGAATTGCGTGGACTCGTCAAAAACCCGTCAATGAGTGATAGGGCGATTCTGCAACTGCTATGTGCAGAGTGAACGCTGGATATCTCTCAGGGTAAATGGCGGTCGAGCTGCATGCTACCACTTGGGACGCAATGTTCGATTGGTGCAGGGGAAGGGAAACACCATGAAGAATAAGGCACATGCGGCTCACTCAATTCTGGAGATGACAGAAAACCGGGCCAAGGCGTGCCAAGTTCCTGTGCACTCCCGCTCTGCGCACACACACTCCAGGTTCCCTATGAACACTCAACATCTCGGTGCGATTTGTCGCGATTGGCTGCTGGCGGGGACGGAGCACGTCGAAGATTACCTCCTCAAGACGGAGCGTCGTTTCCGGACGACCATGCAGTTCCTGCCCGAGCAGTTCGCTCTACGGCAAGGAGCATGGCGGGCAAAGCTGGCGGCGGATAGAGCCTGGTGGGAGGTTCCGGCCTACCAGCATTTTCTTGCGATCAACGGCGTCAAACGGCCCGGAGGCAATTTTGGCCGGCTTCCCATTATGAATAAAGAGAACTACGTCAAGGCTTATCCCATTGAAGAACGTTGTCTCGGAGGGAAGTTCTTGCAGCGTGGAGTGGCGATCGACGAATCCTCCGGATCCAGCGGGACACCTTACGACTGGGTACGAGGCGAAGCGGAACGGTCGCGAACCCAGCAGACATTGGTGCGGATCTTGGAACAGATGGTGGATAACAAGCCCCGGCTCGCCATCAATGCCTTCAGCATGGGCGCGTGGTCGACCGGGCAAAATATGGCGCAAGCGCTGGAGAAACACAGCACCGTCAAGTCCACCGGGCCCGATGTCGAGAAGGTCCTGCACACCTTGGAGTTTTTCGGTCCGCGTTTCGGATATTTCGTTGCCGGCTATCCGCCGTTCTTGAAGACCGTGGTCGATGAGATGCTGAAGCGCGATTTTCCGATGGCGGAATACGAGCTGCATGGTCTGGTCGGTGGCGAAGCAATCAGCGAAGAACTCCGCCGCTACCTGCTGCGCTATTTCCAGACCTGCCACAGTGGCTATGGGGCTTCCGACCTGGAGATTGGCGTCGCGGTAGAAACCCATGAGGCCGTGCAGATACGTCAGTTGCTCAACGACAACGATCGTTTTCGGGAAGAGCTTCTGGGTTGCGGGAAACGTGTGCCCATGGTGTTTCAGTACAACCCCATGTGCCATTACCTGGAGACGACTACGGAGGGCGACCTGATTGCCACTCTTACTTATTCAAGAACGCTCTCGCCACGGATTCGGTACAACATCGGCGACGAAGCCAGGCTTTTCACCAGAAGCGAACTGCTGCAACGGGTGAGCGATCTCGGCCAGATTACAGTGGCGCGTCCAGGAGCGGTCCCCTTGCCGCTGCCGTATCTATTCCTGTTCGGCCGCCGTGACCAGACCATCAGCATCATGGGCGCGAACATATACTCGGCCGACGTCGAACGTGCTCTCTATTCTCAAGAGCAGCTCGCCATCGGCTTATCTTCCTTCATGATCACCGTGGGCGGGACGGGCGCACATTGCATACATCCGAAACTCTGCATCGAGTGGGGCACGTCAGAAACGCCGAAACTGCCTCTCGAACCACTGGCTCGACGGATCGAAGATCGCCTCGCGGAAATCAATTCCGATTTTCGCAACGCGCGCAGGGAATCCGCGATGAACATGAGGGTTGAACTCGCGATCTATCCATCGGGAACCGGTCCCTTTGCCGATAAGGAACGCAGGATCAAGAACCGCTACATTGCGAGGGCACAATGAAAAAGGGCGATGCGGCACGATGGCTACTCGGGATGCTCACGTGGTTGATTGCAGTAAATTCCCACGCCGCTGAAACAGCGGTTTCCGCCGAGGCCGGTGGTCAGTTCTTCCACACGCGCTCCTTGGGTGCACCGTATGAAACCGGTATTCCTTATGCCCTGTTCCTGGCGATGATGGAGCGGTACCCGCAGCAGTTGGGAGCAAATTGGAGTGAGTTTCGAGAAAACTATGGCTTGTTGGAAGATCCGTCTCGGCCAGCAGGCCTGCCGGTTGGTTTCGTGTTGTACGACACCAAACTAACAGCGACCCGTTTTCTGATGACGAACTGCTCTCTCTGCCACTCCGGAGAAGTCAATGGGCAGGTGATTACCGGCCTCGGCAGCCCGACGATTCGCATCCATGCCTTCAACACCGCGATCATGTCGATTGCGAAGGGAGACGATTTCAATGCCAAAGAGATGCTTCCGCTGGCCGCTGCGGCTGCGCAACGCAACAAGATTCCGTGGGGATGGCGAAGTCGCTACGTCACGAAAAAAGCAATCGACAAGCTTAAGGTCCTGTCGCGTTCCTATGTTGAAATCGACGCCGGGCCAGGCCGAAGCGGAGTGCTGGAATTTACCAAGGCAATTCGCAAACTACCGGTGCAGCCGCCCTACGGTTTCATCCGTATCCACCCAGTGTGGACCTACACGAAGCGCGAGTCGTTCGGAGCGGATGGACTGATGAAAGGTGATTTGGGTAGCGCCCTTGCTGCCGTTGAGTTCAATAAGGGAATGCCGGCTAAGTACATCGTCCATCACCGGAGTCAATGGGCAAGCCTCTATGAATACGTGAAAACCGTCAAAGCGCCTGCGTTCCCAGGCCCCATTGACTCTTCCCTGGCCGGCGTGGGCGAGCAAATTTTCGACGGCATGTGCGCACGCTGCCATGGGACCTATTCGCCCGGTAGCCCACGGTACCAGGAAAAAATAATTCCGTTGTTAGCTGTTCAAACTGACCCGGATCGGATTGACTCCATCACACCGGAACTGATCACGGTAACCAACGACCCGGTGCTCGGCGAGTACGTGCGACTGGAGAACACTGGTGGCTATGTCGCTCCGCCGCTGGATGGAATCTGGTGCCGCGGTCCTTACTTGCACAACGGGTCAGTTCCCACACTTGCCGACTTGCTGCTTCCGGCGGCACAGCGCCCAGTCAGTTTCTTTGTTGGCGGAGATACTGCCTACGACCTGCAACGCGTGGGCGTGACGTATTCGGAAGAGCTCGCGTCAGACGGAAGCCGCCGTGGTGTTCGCGCTTCAGCCAAACAATTTGAGTTTGACACTCGCGATCCATCGAACGGCAATGGCGGCCATGAATTCTCCAACAAGCTTTCCGCATCGGACGCCGCGGCGCTGTTGGAATACCTGAAGACTCTCTAGGGATCAGGCGATGCTCTCAATCCACCAAGTCGGGAATCGTCGCGAGCGCGCTGAATTCGTCAGGCTGCCAGGATCCATTTATCCCCAAGACTCGCCGTGGGTGCGGCCTCCAAACATGGTCGTGAACGGCTATCTGGACCGGAAGAATCCTTTTTTCCAGGAGGGTGTTGGCGAGGCATTTCTGGTGAGGCGTCACGAAAAAGCCGTGGGGAGAATCATGGCCCACGTGTGGAGGAGGCATCACCGTTTACACGGCGAACGCGTCGGATACTTCGGCTTCTTCGAATGCGAGAACGATTGTGAAGCCGCCGCCCTCCTCCTTCAAACCGCCGCGGACTTCGCGCGCGACAACAACTGCAATGTGCTGCGTGGGCCGTTCAACATGACCGACGCGCAAGAAGCCGGTATTGTCACCGCCGGTTTTGACAGGGCTCCGGCAGTCGACATGGTTTACACAGCGCCGTGGTATCCGGCGCTTCTTGAACAGAGCGGTTTTCGAAAGTGCCTGGAAATGCAGACTCGGAGCAGGGACAACCTGACGTCTCTCGATCCGGATGCGGCAGCAGCGCGCAATGGAAACCGCGCGACGGCCGACGGCATTCAGCTGCGTTGCTTGTCCTCGCGCCGTCGCAATGCGGAGATGGAGATGGTTCGCGATGTAGTGAATGCTTCCTTTCTTGGTAATTGGGGATTTGTTCCGATCACGCGTCCGGAGTGGGAACTTCAAATCGGGGCGCTACTTCCCATTCTCGATCCATCCCTCGTGATTCTCGCGACCGTGCAGGATATCGCGGTCGGCGTGACCCTCGCGGTGCCCGACTTCAATCGGGTGTTCCGCAAGACTGCCGGGCGGCTGTTTCACCCTGCTGCCTTGGCCTTATTTGGAAGATCGAAGTTGAAAGAGGTGGTCGTAATCCTGTGTGCGGTCCGAAAACAGTACCAGGGCCTTGGTGTCGCCCGCCTCCTGAATGCCGAGCTTCTGCGCAGCATGCGTAAAGGCGGCTATGAGTCGTTATCTACAACTTGGATTGGCGGGGAGAACGCGCCCAGCCTCTCATCGAGCGACGCGTTTGGAATGACGCTCCGCCACATGGTGGCGATGTATGAGCGAGGCGTCGAATGAATGTCTTGCTGGCGCATCTGCTGGAAGCGGCGGGACGTGCGCCCTCAGCGCACAATACGCAGCCATGGAAACTGACTTGGCGGGAAAATGAGTTGCAAGTGTGTGTCCCGGAACATCGCATGCTGCCTGCCGCTGATCCCGAAGGTGCCGACACTCTCTATGCCCTAGGCGCGATGATGGAAAATCTGATGCTGACGTTGCACCAGATCGGATTCGAGGGCGAATACGTCGTCGCCGAAAAATGGCAATTCAGCGAGCCGACTATTGTACTTCGCTGGCGCTCTCGCGGGTCCAAGGTGGACTCTCCCCTGTACCGCATGATTCCAATCCGCCGCACATCACGCGTCCCTTATCTCGATGAGCCGATCCCGTCCGGGGTCCTTAAGGATATCGAGGAAGCAGCACGCCCGGCCAAGATCTATGTTCTGACGGATTCGGCAGCCAAGAACGAGATTCGTTTCCTGACTGCAGCAGCTGGCGCGCAAGCTCTTCAGAACGAACGTTATGCCTCTGAACTGTATCGCTGGATGCGTTTCTCTCGGCGCGATCCTGGCTGGTACAAGGATGGACTCAATGCCGAATGTATGGGATGGAACCGTATCGAAGCAGCGCTGGCACGGAAGTTGCTTAGACCCAGCGTTGTTGGTGTATTGGCAAAATCGTGGTTGACCAGATGGTTGTATACCGATATCGACAAGCAGGCGCCATTTGCGCCAGCGTTGTATCTTCTTACGACTCGAGACTCCAGTTTTGCCGGGCGCGTGCAAGCGGGGCGCAGCTTGCAACGGGTGTGGCTGACGGCGGCGGCCCACGGCCTGGTGACGCACCCTTTGAGTGCTGCCGTGGATGACGCCAGATCGCGTAGTCGGGTGCTTGCGCTTTTTGCCGTGGCGGCAGAAGAGACGCACATCAACCTGTTTCGGCTTGGCAAATCCCCCAAGACAGCACGCAGCGCGCGACTGCCGGCCGATGCGCTACTGGAGTCGTATGCCTGATTCGCCTGGTTTTGAACTGCCCAGTCGGAAACCGATTTGTTTCATGTGGCGTAACCGAGCTTTACGACTTCTGTTACTCGTGACCCTCGCGGCGAGTAGACTGCGTGCCGACCAGCTCAAGCCCGAAGCCGAGGCAGGATGGAACCGCTATGTGGCACTGACCGAGGCACGCATCGATCGCGAGCAGGCCGACCTTTCGCACTTCTTATGGATCGACACAATACCGGAGCAGCAGAAAGAGCGCGTAGAAGCGCAACTCGGCAAAGGCCAAGTTGTAATCGAACGGCTGACTACGACCGACCCTGACGGATCCCCCATTAAGATCCGTGGGGCGCTGGTCCATCACTGGATTGGCACGGCCTACATTCCGGGAGCGACGATGCAACAGGCCGTCGCACTCGTCCAGGATTACAACCATCATTACAAGACCTACAAGCCCGAAGTCGAACGTTCACAGCTCATCAGCCGGAACGGAGATGATTTCCAAATTTATCTGCGCTACCGAAAGAAAAAGATCATAACTGTGGTGTTGAACACCTATCACGACGTTCACTACGTAATCGTCGATGCCGATCACGCACACTGTCGCTCCTACTCAACAAAGGTACGAGAGGTGGAGGACGCCGGCACGCCGAAGGAGCACGAACGGTCACCCGACGATCAGAACGGATTCATGTGGAGTATGAATACCTACTGGCGGTTTGAGAACAGAAACGGTGGTGTTTACCTCCAGTGCGAAGCGATCACCCTTACGCGGAGCATTCCCGTTGCGCTCCGCTGGTTGATCGAACCCTACATTACCAGCTTTCCCCGCGAATCGCTCACTGAAACCATGAATCAGACCCGCGATTCTCTTGCAACGCCAAGCTCGCCTCCGCAGCCTTAATGGGAAGATCCGAACTTGGCAAACTTGGCGCCAAGCAGATGAGTGCTGATATGTCGGCAAACTGGACTTTTGGCGATTCCAGGCACCTGGCGATCTATTCCCGGAGCACGGGAAATCCGGAAGTTATCGGTTCGACCGTCAGATTTGTACCGACAAACGCTCAAGCAGTGGCCGACCGATTGTTGGCGAGAAGTCGACAGTCGTTACCTATGCGCCCCTCGCACTCCGGGAATGCTAGCGAAGTAGTTGTCGAGCCCGCGGCTCTTGGTCGATCGGTCGATCTGCGTCCGCAGGCCCGCTCCCGGCCAACTTCAGCTCCGTTTTCTGAATCATTTGCGGAATCGCAGGAATTGGTGCACAGCCTGCACGGCCCGCGTATTGCTCGTATGAATTCGAACCCTGCCTCCCGAATCTGTCGGTTCAAAGTCATAGTGAATTTGATCGCGCAGTTCCGTCATCGTTGGCACTCCCGGCGGGGTTTTGTCATGAATGAACATTGGAATTTCGAAATTGCCATCGGAAAACATTTTGGCAACGTGCGAGAGATGCTGGCGGATCTGATCCCGCGTACCCGTGTCTTTCGGGTCATTTGTTCCTATTTCTATCGCACCACCGTCTGCCAGCAATCGGAAATGGTGAGTCGTCGCCTCTTGCGAAAATCCCATGCCCTTTTCGCCTCGTTTCATCATTTCGCAGTGGCCGTGGGCAGGATCTTCTTGGGCCATCTTTTCCTGGGCCTGAACTCCTGACGCAAACGCAAGGAGAATCAAAATCACAATCGGCTTCATGGACGTCCTTCCTTTATGGCTTTCTTGTTAAAAAGGGGAGCGTAGGGCGGCGTTCCCCCTGATCTCTGATGGCAGGTCCTCCAACAGTCGCGCTGGTTGTCCCCGCCGTGTGCGAGCCAACTTGACGTTCCAGTGCTTTAGCATCGCCTCTAGCTGACTTCGCATTTCGATAGGGTTTCGATATTGT
>CAVZDM010000029.1:0-133412 GCA_963773955.1 uncultured Acidobacteriaceae bacterium
TGCTCGTGTGGGGACGGGCGACTCGCCCGTCCAAGCGGAGCAAAGCTCCGCAGCTACCACACAGCTGACTACGTAATAATCTCCGCGATCGTGCCCGCTCCCACCGTATGCCCGCCTTCGCGGATCGCGAACCGCAATCCTTTTTCCATCGCCACCGGCGTGATCAACTCGATCACCAGGCTCACGTTGTCGCCCGGCATCACCATCTCTGTCCCCGCCGGCAACTCCGCAATCCCGGTCACATCCGTCGTCCGCAAATAAAACTGTGGACGATATCCCTTGAAAAACGGCGTGTGCCGCCCGCCTTCTTCTTTCGTCAGGATGTAAACCTCAGCCTTGAACTTGGTGTGCGGAGTAATTGATCCCGGCTTCGCCAGCACCATCCCGCGCTCCACGTCTTCTTTCGCAATACCGCGCAGCAACAGACCGGCGTTGTCGCCCGCCATGCCTTCGTCCAACTGCTTCTTGAACATTTCGACGCCCGTGACGACCGTCTTGCGCGTTTCGCGGAACCCGACAATCTCCGCTTCCTCGCCCACTTTCACCTTGCCGCGCTCGATCCGGCCCGTCACTACCGTGCCGCGTCCCTGAATCGAAAAAATATCTTCGATCGGCATCAGGAACGGCTTGTCCAACTCGCGCGCTGGCTGCGGCACGCTCTTGTCCACCGCTTCCATCAACGCGTCAATCTGCTTTTCCCACTTCTCTTCGCCATTCAACGCGCCCAGCGCCGAGAGTCGTACCACCGGCACGTCGTCGCCCGGAAACTGATAGCTCTTCAACAGCTCGCGGACTTCCAGTTCGACCAGATCCAGCAGTTCTGGATCGTCCACCGCATCGCACTTGTTCAGCGCCACGACAATGTAAGGGACGCCGACTTGCCGCGCCAGCAGGACGTGCTCGCGCGTCTGCGGCATCGGACCGTCCGTCGCCGCGACAACCAAGATCGCGCCATCCATCTGCGCCGCACCCGTGATCATGTTCTTGATGTAATCGGCGTGTCCGGGGCAATCGACGTGCGCATAGTGTCGATTCGGCGTCTCGTACTCGACGTGCGCTGTGGCAATGGTGATGCCACGCGCTTTTTCTTCCGGAGCGTTGTCGATCGAATCAAACGACCGGAATACAATCTTCGGATTGTGTTTCTGCAAAACCTTGGTGATGGCCGCCGTCAACGTCGTCTTGCCATGGTCAATGTGGCCAATCGTCCCTACGTTGCAGTGCGGCTTTGTCCGTTCAAACTTTTCTTTCGCCATTTGCTAGCTCCGTGTAGCGCGGGCGCCCTCGCCCGCGTCTGAATATGCCCAACTCTCGCGGCTACCGAGACGCCGTTTTCCCCTGCGTCTTGGCGATAATCTCGTCCGCCACATGACGCGGGGCTTCTTCATACCGCGCAAAATGCATCGAGTACTCGGCGCGACCCTGGGTCGATGACCGCATATGCGTCGCATACCCAAACATTTCCGCCAAAGGCACGATGGCCTTGATCACCTGCGAGCCAGCGCGATGCTCCATGCCCTCAATGCGTCCGCGACGCGAACTCAGGTCGCCCATGATGGTTCCCGCGTAATCTTCCGGCGTCACCACCTCGACCGCCATCACCGGCTCCAGAATCACCGGACTTGCTTTGCGCGCCGCTTCCTTGAATGCCATCGATCCGGCAATCTTGAACGCCATTTCGTTCGAATCGACATCGTGATAGCTGCCGTCGTAGAGCGTCGCCTTGATATCAACCATCGGATAGCCGGCGAGAACGCCGCCTTCCATGGCTTCCTGCATGCCCTGGTCGATCGGCTTGATGAATTCCTTCGGCACCGTGCCGCCCACGATTTCGTTGATGAATTCGTAGCCCTTGCCCGGCTCGTTCGGATCGAGATAAATCTTCGCGTGTCCGTACTGCCCGCGGCCGCCGGTCTGGCGAATGTACTTGCCTTCCGCTTCCGCGTGCTTGCGAATCGTCTCGCGATACGCCACCTGCGGCTTGCCGACGTTCGCTTCGACCTTGTACTCGCGCATCATGCGGTCAACGATGATTTCCAGATGCAACTCGCCCATGCCGCTGATGATCGTCTGCCCGCTGTCCGGATCGGTGTGAACCTTAAAGGTCGGATCTTCCTGCGCCAGTCTAGCCAGTGCCATGCCCATCTTTTCCTGATCAGCCTTGGTCTTCGGCTCGACGGCCACCGAAATCACCGGCACCGCAAACACAATCGACTCCAGCGTAATCGGATGCCGTTCTTCGCAGATGGTGTCGCCCGTGCTGACGTTTCTCAGTCCGACCACGGCGCAGATGTCGCCCGCCAGAATTTCCTGGATGTCTTCGCGCTTATTGGCGTGCATCTTGAGCAGGCGCCCGATCCGCTCATGCTTCTGCGTACGCGAGTTCATCACCGACTCGCCCGACTTCAACTGACCCGAGTACACGCGGATAAACGTCAACTGCCCGACAAACGGATCGGCCATGATCTTGAAGGCCAGCGCCGAAAAGGGATCCTTATCGTCGGCTTTGCGTGTAATCTCTTTACCATTGTCGGGGTCGAGGCCGCGTGTCTCTTTCGTATCGAGCGGCGAAGGCAGATAATCGACCACCGCATCGAGCAGCGGCTGCACACCTTTATTCTTGAACGCCGTTCCCACCACCACCGGAAACAACTTCAGTGCGATGGTGGATTTGCGCAGCGACGCTTTGAGTTCGTCCGCCGAAATCGCTTCGCCTTCCAGAAACTTGTGCAGAATGTCGTCGTCATTTTCGGCGACGGTTTCCACTAACTGCGTATGGAACGCTTCCGCCTTTTTCTGCAGCTCAGCGGGAATCTCGCCAGTCTGAAACTCCGCGCCTATGGTCTCGTCTGGCCAAATAATGGATTTCATCTCCACCAAGTCCACCACGCCGCGAAACTTGTCTTCTTGTCCGATGGGAATCTGAATCGCTACGGGCTTGGCGTTGAGGCGCTTGCGGAGGGTATCGACGGCATGCTCGAAATCAGCACCCATCTTGTCGATCTTGTTAATGAAACAAATTCGCGGGACGCCGTATTTATCGGCTTGCCGCCAGACTTTTTCGGACTGCGGCTGCACCCCATGCACCGCGTCAAACACCGCCACCGCGCCGTCGAGTACGCGCAGCGAGCGTTCCACTTCGGCGGTAAAGTCGACGTGGCCGGGGGTATCGATAATGTTGATGCGGATATCGCGCCAGGTGCAGGTCGTCGCCGCCGACGTAATCGTAATGCCGCGCTCCTGCTCCTGCTCCATCCAGTCCATGATGGCCGTGCCTTCATGCACCTCGCCGATACGGTGCGTCTTTCCCGTATAAAACAGGATGCGCTCCGTCGTCGTGGTCTTACCGGCATCGATGTGGGCCATGATGCCGATGTTCCTGCAACGTTCTAATGGGACTGTTCTAGGCACTGTATTTCTCTAATCTTCCTGGGCTCTGAATTCTGTCGTTAGTCGCTGGTCGTTAGTCGTTTGTTTGAGCTCCAAGCTCGCGGCTCGAAGCTCGTAGCTCTTTTACCACCGGTAATGCGCGAACGCTTTGTTCGCTTCCGCCATGCGATGCACGTCTTCTTTCTTCTTGATGGCGGCGCCTTTGCCGTTCGAGGCGTCGAGCAACTCGTTGGTCAACTTTTCGATCATTCCTTTTTCACCGCGGCCCCGCGCATAGCTCACGATCCAGCGGATCGCCAGCGAAGTCCTGCGGTCGGGAGCGACTTCAATCGGCACCTGATAGTTCGCGCCGCCGACGCGCCGTGTCTTCACTTCCAGCAGAGGCTTCGCGTTCTCCACCGCCTTGGTAAACAGCTTCAGGGCCTCGTCGCCGCCTTTTTCCTGCAACTTCGCCAGCGATTTATAGAAAATGCCCTCGGCAGTCGATTTCTTTCCCTGCCACATCATCGAGTTGATGAACTTCGTCACCAGATCCGATCCATATATCGGATCCGCATCGACCGTCCGCTTCGGAGTATGTCCTTTTCTAGGCATGCTTATCGGCTCTCAGCTCAAATTTCGCAGCGCTTCACTGGCAACTGGCCACTGACCACTGGCAACTGTTTCTAAGCTTTCTTCGCGCGCTTCGTACCGTACTTCGAGCGCCCCTGGTTGCGGCCCGCGACTCCGGTCGCGTCGAGCGTTCCGCGCACCACGTGATAACGCACGCCCGGCAGATCCTTCACGCGGCCCCCGCGGATCAGCACAATCGAGTGCTCCTGCAGGTTATGGCCGACGCCCGGGATGTACGTCGTCACTTCGATTCCATTGGTCAGGCGAACGCGCGCCACTTTTCGCAGCGCCGAGTTCGGCTTCTTCGGCGTCTGGGTATACACGCGCGTGCACACGCCGCGCTTCTGCGGACACGATTGCAGCGCCGGACTCGCCGTCTTGTAGCGGGTCCGCTCGCGGCCGAATTTCACCAGCTGATTAAAAGTAGGCACTCTCGCCACTCCCAGACGCGGCAAGCCGCGTCTCATGTAGCGCCGGCGTCTCGCCGGCCCACATTCCCACCAAGACAAGGCTTCACCCCGTCTCAGTTCTGGCACAGGCTTGTCGCGCCCAGCCATACTCTCCCGCGCAGCATTACGATGCCGGTGAGAATTCGTTCAGTTTCCCGCTCAGACTAAATCGCCGACGACGGTGACGCCACGCCTTACCCCAACCAGATTCACTCTGACCAGGTTCGGAGGCGTTCCGTTTCGTCTGCTCTCTCCCGCATAGCCCCGCGTGATCCCCAGGCTTCTACTTCACACCCAGGGCGCAAAGGTTTTCGCAGGACGTTTCAGCGAGGGCGTCTCCAGCTCCACTTCCAACCGGATACGTATTTCTTCAAAGCTCAGCCAAAACTCTCCCGGAGCCTGTCGCGCAACGCAGGTTGCTGATCCGACAGGACTGCCGTACACAGGCAAGCCAGACTTAACTCGCGGAACTGTTTGATAATAACAACTACATTGCACATCGTCAACCACTCTTCGGCGCATCGAAGAAAGGAAAGTGCCAGGTTTCAAAGTTTCAAGGTTTCATAGTTTCCTGGTTGCAGGGTCACAAGTCGCCTGCGAGCATTCGATCCTGGCCCTTATCCCTGCTACTTTGAAACCCTGAAACCTTGCACTTGATGCGCTTTACCTTCTACACTGACAGTTTTCCGCCCAACAGCTTTATGCTCGCGCCTGGCAAACGGACGCGAGGAGGGTTCATGCATCGTTGTGGTTTCGGTTTTCTTCTTACGTTGGCCATCATCTTCGTCGTCGGCTTCACCGGCTGCCTCGGCAAGAGCAGCAGCAACCCCAGCAACGGGGGCGTAACGAGCGTTTCTCTGAGTCCCGGCAGCACAATCTCCATCGACGTTGGTGCCAGTCAGGTCTTTACCGCCAGCGGCAAGGATGCCAACGGCCGCGCCGTCCTCGGCGTCAATATTCAATTTGTGGTCACCAGCGGCAGCCCGAACGCCGCCGCACCACTCTCCATCGCCAGCAACGGCAACGCCTGCGCCGGCACCTGGGACCCCACCGTCACCATGTGCAGTCCCGGCACTCCCGGAATCGCCCTGGTAGCTGCCGTCATCAACGGCGTCAGCAGCCCGCAAACTACCGTCTACGTCCACCAGCACATCGATAGCCTGCAGGTTAGCCGCCTCGACCCTCAAGGCCCGCCCCTGTACGACTGCTTCTCGCAGAATCAAACCTGGAACTACCAGGCGACCGCCTACACCGAAATTGGCGGAAATAGTGTGGACATCACCGGTACCGTCGGCCCCGTGGTTTGGTTGTCGAAAAACAACGGCGTAGTCACCACCAGTACCACCCTGTCCGGACTCCAGCCCAACCAGGTTCAGGTCACTGCCAAGACCCCCGGTATCACCGAGCTGTTCGCCACCGTCTCCGGTGTCACCAGCAGCCCCTTTCCCTATACCACCTGCCTGGTCCAGGCCATCTGGCTCCAGATCGGGGGCCAGGGCCAGCAAGGGAACACGATCACCGTAAACAACGGTGGCGGCGTGCCTGTCACAGCTGTCGCGGTCGATACTTTGTGCGGCACCGCCAATAACACCCCCTTAGCCAGCTTGCCCCTCACCTGGAGCACGACCAACCCCGAGGTCATAGCCTTCAGCAACACCACCAGCACCTCGGTCAGCAACAGCGCTGCCGCCCGCAACAATTCCGGCGGTGCCACCCTCACTGCCTCTTGCACTCCCCCAACTTGTAATGTCGGGGTTCTACCCGGTCTCCCTATCTACTCGAGCGACTACCCGCCAACTCCTCCGCCAGCATCGCCTCCCACAAAATGCCAGCCACCGAACCTGACAAAGGGTTTTGGCACAATCTCCGTTGATGTCGTTCCTACCCCTAACGCCAAGCCGCTGACCTACACCGTCTGGGCCGCGACCACCGGCTGCGGCAACGCCCCTGGCTGCAGCAGTGCGCTGTTCGCAGTTACGCCTGGAACCACCCCCATCGGCGCGATCGTGAGCTTGCCTCGCACTCCTAATTCCATGATGTTCAACCATGTGGCGGCGGCGCGCGTCTACATCGGCAGCGATCAGGGACTGATGTACGTGGATGTCACCGCCACCAATCCGTCCGCAACCCCAGTTTCTTCCTCCACGACCTGCAATGTTGCCCTGTGCGGCAAACTACTCACCATCTCGAACGATGGCAAACTCGTGCTCGTTTCTGACACCGTTTCCACCCCCAGTCAGGTCTACATCTATAACGGCAGCAGCACCACCACCGCCCCGGTGGACCTCGTTCTGTCCAACGCCGGCGAAACCGCCACCGCCGCCTTCTCTCCCGATCAGTCGAAAATCTTCATCCTCACCAACCTGGGCAACATGTACATCTACTCCACCGTCGACGCCTTCACCTCCGTTCCGATCTCGACCTCGATCACTGACGTAAAATTCTCGGCGGATAGCAGCTTCGCCTACCTGGCAGGGGCCCCGACCGCAACCTCGATTTCCGGTTTCGCCACCTGCAACGCTCAAGCCACAATTGCCGACCCTTTCATCTCTCCGGACTTCAACTTCGTAACCACCCCCGGCATCCCGCTTCAGATCTTCCCTTCGCCGGACGCTCAGACCGTGCTCGCGCTCGATCCGCCGAACGTCGACATTTTCTCCACTGTAGATAATCAGATACCTCTGCCCGATGGACAATTCGTCTGCGACGGTCAAGCTCCCATCGTGAACATTGCTCCGACGGTGAATTTCCCCCAAACCGTGCAGTCCTACAACCTGGGCCAGGGCAATTTCACCCCGATCTACGCGCAGCTCGTTGCCGACGGCTCCCAGGTCATAGTCGTCGCCCAGAACATTCCCGCCGTGCTCCTCTTCAACGTGAGCAATGGCACCACCGCCTCCATCCCGCTCGCCAACAACGCAGCCCCGCTCTCCGCTTCCGCCTCCACCGACGGAACCCAGGTCTTCGTCGCCGCTTGCGATCAATATGACGGAACCACTTGCGCCGTCGGGTCCGTGCACATCATCAACACCATCAGTCAAGGCGACTTCCAGCAGGTCCCTTACGTCAACGTCAGCGACAACAACAACCGCAACATGTGCAGCAACGGGGGCAACCCCGTGCCACAGTGCCTCCCCAACCTGTTAGCTCTCCGCCCGCAGTGATCGAGAACGCTCTTGACCGGCTCGTGTGGGGACGGGCTCGTGTGGGGACGGGCGCCTCGCCCGTCCAAGCCGAGCGCAGCTCGGCCCTCACCCCCGCCGACGCTGTTCAACAACCGCCGACGCGCGAGGGCTCGTGCCTCTAACTATTTGTTGATGGATTCTGACGTACTGTGTGCACCAGAAGTAGTGCCCGCGAATTGAAAAACGCCCTGCTCTTCCTGGGACCTGACACCTAAGACCTGACACCTGGTTCCCTACGGGCCAACATCTTTCCCCACGCTGTCCAGCACTCCATTGATAAACTGCACCGACTCCGGCGAAGAAAACTTCCGCGCAATTTCCAGCGCCTCATTAATCACCACCGCCCGCGGCGTCGCCGGATACCCCAGGAATTCCGCCACCGCTCCGCGCAGCACATTCCGATCCACCGTCGCCATGCGTTCCATCCGCCAGTGTTGCGTGTGCTTCCCGATCAGTCCGTCGATCTCCGTCATTCGGTCGCTAGCCACGCGAAACAGATCGTCAGCAAACCCACGCACTTCGTCCTCGACGTTACTTCGTTCCGCCCAGAATGTTGTCCGGACAAGCTCCGGCGTCTGCTTCCCCATATCCGCCTGAAACAGCATCTGCAGAACCAGTTCGCGGGATTTGCGGCGAGTACCCATTTCAGGTGTCAGGTCTCAGGCGTCAGGTCTCAGAAAAACCAAAACCATGGGTGAGCCTGAGAGCAGTTTACAGGACAGCGCATTGGGGAAGTTCAGGACCTCTAGAAGCGAGGTTTACGTTTCCCGGAAAGTGAAGTCGGTTTTGCCTTGCCTTTCCTGACACCCGACACCTGAGACCTGAGACCTGACTTCAGATTCGCCATCTCCACGGCCGCCAGCGCCGCCTCCAATCCCTTGTTGCCCATCTTCAACCCGGCGCGATCAATCGCCTGCTCCAGCGTCTCGCAAGTCAGCACACCAAACGCATGTGGGACTCCCGTTTCCTGCGCCGACTGCCCGATGCCGCGCGTAACCTCGTTGACGATCACGTCGTAATGCGCCGTGTCGCCGCGCAGCAGACAGCCAATGCAAATAATCGCATCGTACTTCTTTGTTTCGGCCAAAGTCCGAGCGGCTATAGGAATTTCAAAGGCCCCCGGAACACGAACCAGCACAATGTCCTTCTTCTTAGCACCGGAGCGCAACAACCCATCGTAAGCGCTCTGAAAAAGTCTTTCCGTGATGAAGGCATTGAAGCGCGAGACCACGATGGCAAAGCGCCCGCCGGAAGCGTTGAGGCCACCTTCCATAGCCGGGACCGCCGGCTCAGGAAGACGTTCGAGTTTTATTCTTTCCTTCGTAGATTTTCCCTGTGAACCTCTGTGTTCCCTGTGGTAAAGCCCTTGACGTCACTTGCCCCGAAACGAAGCCGGACGCTTCTCCAAAAATGCCGAAGTCCCTTCCGCCTTATCCGAGGTAGCGCAGCAAACCCCAAACAAAGTAGCCTCCAGGTAAAGTCCCTCGGCCAAAGTCATCTCCATCCCTCTGTTGACCGCCTCCATAGCGTACTTCACCGCCAGCGGAGCATTAGCGATGATCTTAGCCGCAAGAGCTTCCGCCCGAAGAATCAGCTCCGCCGCCGAAGTCACTTCATTCACCAGCCCGATGCGATGCGCCTCCTGCGCCGTGATCGTCTCTCCCGCCAGCACCATCTGCATAGCCAGCCCCTTACCCACCAGCCGAGGCAGCCGCTGCGTCCCGCCATATCCCGGAATAATCCCCAGCTTCACCTCCGGCTGCCCCAGCTTAGCGTTGTCGCTAGCAAGACGCAGAGTGCAAGCCATAGCCAGTTCGCATCCGCCACCAAGCGCAAATCCATTAATGCATGCGATCACCGGCTTGCCCAGGTTTTCGATCAGGTCGAGCACCGCCTGCCCGCGATGCGCATACTCCTTGCCCGAGACCGCGTCTTGCTTAGCCAGCTCCCCAATATCCGCGCCCGCCACAAAAGCCTTCTCGCCCGCTCCAGTCAGAATGGCCACGCGAATCAAGGTGTCGGATTGAATGTCGGTGAACGCTGCCCGCAACTCTTCCACGGTGGCCATGTTCAGCGCATTCAGCACCTTGGGCCGGTTGACGTAAGCGATGGAGTTTTTCTTTTCGACGAGAATGTTCTCGAAGCTCATGATTTCCTCAGCGCACTGCAAAGACCAACACCACCACAGAGACACAGAGTCACAGAGAAACCCAAAGACATTTTCTTAGCTTTTCTCTGTGTCTCCCTGCCTCTGTGGTGAGCTCTTAGAACGTCCCCGCCACCGGCTTCGCGGGGTCCGCGTAATCATAAAACCCGCGCCCCGACTTCCTCCCATACCACCCCGCCATCACCAGCCGCTTGAGCAGCGGAGGCGAAGCAAACCGCCGCTCCTTGAACTCGTCATACATCACATGCGTAATGTAGTAAGTAGTGTCGAGCCCGACAAAATCTAGCAAAGTAAACGGCCCCATCGGATACCCGCACCCCAGCTTCATAGCATTATCGATATCCTCGATCGACCCCACGCCCTCTTCATAAGCCCGGATCGCATCCAGCAAATAAGGCACCAGCAGCCGGTTGACAATAAATCCCGTCTTATCCGAAGTGCGCACCGGAACCTTCCCCAGCCGCTGAGCAAACTCATAAGCCGCCTCGTACACCGCGGGAGAAGTAGCAATCGTCTTCACCACCTCCACCAGCTTCATCAGCGGCACGGGATTAAAAAAGTGCATCCCGATAAATCTTTCCGGCCGCTTCACCGAAGTCAAAAGCTCGGTCACCGAGATGGAAGAAGTATTCGAAGCAAAGATCGCGTCCTTTTTGACTATGGAGTCGATCAACGCATACATCTTCTTCTTTTCCTCAACGTTCTCGATGATGGCCTCGATGATGATGTCGCAATCGGCGAGATCAGATTTGTTAGTAGTCCCCTTAAGCCGAGCCCGAATCGCGTCCTTCTGCTGCGGAGTGATCCCACCCTTCTCCACCGGCCGCTCAGCAAACTTACCGAGCGACTTCTCAATCCCGGCAAAACCCTTGTCGAGATACTTCTGCTCGACTTCGAGCACAGTAACGTCGAACCCAGCAGTCGCGCAGACTTGCGCGATGCCGGAACCCATCAAGCCACACCCGAGAACGCCAACTTTCTTGAGATCCATACGAGACCTTTCACAACCGGGAGCGCAGAGCTTCACAAGGAAAGCCTAGCCTTGCCCTGTGTTCCTCTGTGCTCCCCGTGGTTAAGCTTTTTGTCTGCGGCGAGGAAGCCTACTGAAAGCTCTCCACCACCATAGCAATCCCCTGTCCCCCGCCAATACACGCCGTAGCCAGCCCATACTTCTTCTTCCGCCGCCGCAACTCATAGAGCAGCGTGATCACGAGCCGCGTCCCGGTAGCTCCCAGCGGATGTCCCAAAGCAATCGCTCCCCCGTTCACATTCACTTTCTCGCGATCAAGCCCCAATTCTTTCTCCACCGCCAGATACTGCGCCGAGAACGCCTCATTCACTTCGATCAAGTCGATGTAATCCAAAGTGAGCCCCGCGCGCTGCAGCGCAATCTTCGTCGCCGGCACCGGACCCCGCCCCATCAGCTTCGGATCAACGCCCGCAATTCCCCAATTGATAATCCGTCCCAGCGGACTCAGATTCCTTCTCTGCGCCTGATCGAGCGACATCACCACCACCGCCGCCGCGCCGTCGACAATTCCGCTGGCGTTGCCCGCTGTCACCGTCCCATTTTTCCCAAACGCCGCGCGCAGCTTTGCCAGGCCGTCCAGCGTCGTCTGCGGACGCCGGTGATCGTCTTCCGTCAGCATTTCTCCCGTCGCCTCGCCCTTCGAATTTCGCAACGGAACCGGTGTCAACTCCTCCTGCACGCGCCCCGCCTTATACGCCTCATCGGCCTTTTGCTGCGAGCGCAGCGCGAACTCATCCTGCGCTCGCCGCGTGATTCCCTGCTGCTCGCCATACAATTCCGCCGTATTCGCCATGTAGAGCCCGCAATAAGAGTCGAGCAGCGCCACCATCAGCGAATCTTCCAGCTTCCCGCCCGGAGCCAGCGTGAACCCATCGCGTCCCCGAATCGAAAATGGCGCCTGCGACATCGATTCCATCCCGCCCGCCACCACCACTTTCGCTTCCTCCGTCTGGATCATCTGCGCCGCGCTGACAATCGCCTGCATCCCCGACCCGCACAGCCGGTTCACCGTCAGTGCCGGAGCCTCAATCGGCAAGCCCGCCCGCAACGCCACATGCCGCGCTCCATACAGCGCGTCGCCCGAAGTCTGCTGCGCGTTTCCGAACACGGCGTGATCGAAGTGTTCCGCACCGACCCCTGCCCGCTCCATCGCAGCCTTCGCCGCCACCGCGCCCAGTTCCTGCGCCGTATAGTCTTTGATCTTCCCGCAATAGCGTCCAAAGGGCGTGCGCGCCCCGCTGACAATGGCAATGTCTCCAGGTTTCAACATGAGTCCTGCTTATGAAGAAGAGATGGCTGGCCAGAAGCCAACCAGTGAGTTTAACAGCAGGAAAAGAAGATCAGAAGCAAGGTTTCAAAGTTGCAAGGTTTCAGAGTTTCAATGTTTAAGGTTTTGACGCTTCAAGGTTTCCTCGGCGCACTCAGCGTCTCGGCGGTAAAAAGTTTTACGCCACCGCCGCCGATGCGGCGAACTGCGGCGCCTGACTCACAATGTGCCCCACACCCTGCGCCACCGCCAACTCGAGCGCGTGATCGGCGCGGTTGGCCACTTCGGTCACAATATCCACCGGATCGAAATGCTGCCGCATCACCGCCTGCGCCAGTCCGGCGCTGAACTCGACTGCCTTGTCTTTGCCCGGGAAGCGTACTTCCGATAGCAGACGCTTTAATTTCTCCACCGCCAGCACCGCTTCTTTTTCTCCCGTGTCGCCCAGCACCAGCGCGACCGTCGTCGTCTCGTAGCGAAACGCCAGATCGTTGGTCCGGATGTTCGCCGAAAACAACTGCCCGATCTGCTCCATCACCGTCGCTACCGCCTGCTCGCCATATTCCTTGATCAGCGCGCTGCGCCGTCCAAACTGCATCAGCAACACCGTCACCGTTGTCCCCTGCTGCAACCCGCGCCGGGTTTCCGCCTGCAGAAGATCCAGATACGAAGCCCGCTTCAGCAGCCCCGATTTTTCGTCCGTCACCGAAAGATTTTTCACCAGCCGCCGCAGCCCGGCGTTGTTGAGCGCGATCAACACCTGGTCGCTCAACGTCCGGATCACCAGCACCTCTGTCGCCTGCCAGATCCGCCCCGTGTTCTGGGTCAGGATCAGCACTCCGATCTGGTCGTCGCCTTCGGTTAACGGCAAAGCCAGCAGCGACTCCACCTGCAACTCTTCAATGGCTTTGCGGATGCCCATCAACTCCGGGGCGTTTCCCGCGTCGCCGAAGGTCACCGTGCCTCGCGCCACCACCAGATCCTGCAGCGCTTCCACCAGGCTAACCAGCGCTGCCGAACTTGCCGGAATCAGCCCGTCCATGTGATATTCCTGCACGCTCGAGGGAGGCAGACCCGGCTTACGCAAGGCCACCACGCAACGCGCGGTCTTCCAGTTCGCGCCGATCTCGTTCGCCGCCGTTTTTAGAACCCCTTCCGCATTCCCCTGGTGATAGAGCTTGCGCGTGATTTCCGCCACTCGCGCCAGACTGCTGACGTCGGCCACGTCGCTCGCCGCCGCTGCCGCCGCGGTCGCCGCCGGCGTCGACGCCTGATCACTAGTCGCCGCTGCCGGTGCCGCCGGTGGGGCCGCCGCCGCTGACTTCGCATACTGCGGTTCGATACCGGCAGCAATGTATAACTTCTGCAAATCCTGGTTGCGCTCTTCTTCGCGCGGAAACAATTCCTGAATGCGCTGTAAACGCTCAATCGCTTTCGAGCGCATCCCGTACTGCACCAGGATCTCAGCCTGCAGCATCAGATCCTGAAGCGCGGCGGCTCCCAGCGTCGGTTCCGGAGCCTTGACCGTCTGCTCCTCTTTCTTCACCGTCGTGAACCGCGAGGCGATTACGTTGAAGCGCTGGTCGTCGATCTTGCCCCGCAGCGCCTCCAGCCGTTTGTGATGTCCCGGCTCGTACGGATCCACTTCAGCGGCCCGGTCCAGGCACTCCCCCGCCTTCTGGTAATCGTGCTTCGTGCAATACAGATCAAACAGCTTCACCAGCGCCTGGGCGTAGTCGCTTTCACGGTTCGAAGCGTTGAACAACTCGGCCAGAAATTCCAGCATTTCCGCCGACGGACGGTGCGATGCCAGCAGTTCCTGCATGGTGGTGATGAACGATCGTCGCTCCCCGCGCCGCCGCTGGAAAGCTTCCAGCTTTCGCGCCAGCGCCACCGCCTCCGCATCCAACTCGGAGTCGATCATCTTTCCGATCAGGCTCACCACCTGGTGCATGCGCGCCGGGTTCTGCTCGAACATTTGCCAGATCAACGGCTCGCTATCCAGGCACCGACCCACCGACAACAGAGCCTGCGCATACAGATCGCGTAGCTCCAGCGCTGCATCTCCGGCCTGCACCAGGGGCTCGAAAATAAAAATCGCTGCCCCCGCCTCGCCGCGCGATAGCAGGCTCTTGCCATAGGCCACCGCGGTCTTCGAATCCACCGGATTCTCCGTGTATGCCCGCTCGAACCACTGGCCGGCGTTTCCCCCCGCGGCTTCCGCCAGTTCCGCCACCTGCAAGAACGACTGCGACGCCATCACGTGCTCGCCCAGATCTGCCGACAATTCCGCCACTCGCAAATGGTTGGTCTGCGTAGACTCCAGACTCACAATCCGCCGCAGAACCAGCAAACCCTCTTCTTTCTTTCCCTGTTTCAGTAAGTCTTCCAGCGCATTTTCATACGTCCCGACCGCCAGCTTCTTGTTCGAATGCTCCAGCAGTTGCCCAAAGCGCACTTTCTGTTCCCACGTCGGGTTGGTATACCGCGCCAGCTTCTTGTAGGTCAGGCTCGCTCGCGTAGCATCCGCAGCCGCCACCTGCCGCTCAAACAACTCTCCCAGCAGCCGCACCGCCTGCGGCCCTTTATTCAAAGAGAGGCTCAGTTCGGCCGCCATCTGCCGCACATTGTCGTTTTCCGGATCGCCGTCCAGGATTTGCAGGTATTCCGCCAGCGCGTCGGCCGTCTTCCCCTTCTGCAATAGTTTTTCCGCCTTTTCTACGCGGCGGGCTACTTCGGCACGATTAGGATTTTCCGGCATGGGCGGTCTTCGGACAGAGAAGTTCCACCTTGATTCTAGGATTCACACCCCGCACCAGCAACGCGCTTCCCCCACCCCGTGATTACGAAAGTCATGCAACCGGCTCGCTCCTCACCCTTCCAGACACTAAAAGGCGTAGGCTCAGATTAACGAAGCCCGAAGGCTGAAGTCTTCCACAACTCCACTCGATCTCACCTTGAGGCTGCGTGTCTCTCGACAGCTGATGCTTCCAGCAGTTAATTCCGACGTAAGTCGCGGCTCCGGAGCCGGCCAATTTCCTCAGCTTCCTCGGCACCAACCTGGTTCTGGTCGCAATGCTTTCCTGCCTCGCTCTGCTGATGAGTTGGTGGAAACAGGTGACCGGAGGCGCCCTTGCCGATGTGGCACTCGCCCTATCGCTCGTCGCCTTCACCTTCCGGTTGGCGCTCACTCAATTTCGCCAGCAACAGGAAATCGCCCAGCGCAAAGCCGCGCAAATACAGCTGACTGACTCGAATCAGAAGGTCGGTCGCCTGCTCGACAATGCCCGCCGCCAAACTGCCGAAATTACCCAGATCAGCGAAATCGGAAGCCTCCTCCAGGCCTGCGCCTCCGGTGAAGAGGTCTTTCGCCTCATGCCGGAACGCCTCCGCCGCCTGTTTCCCAGCGCCTCCGGTTGTATCTCCTTGCTTAGCGCCTCCCGAAACCGCGTCGAGTCCGTCGCTGAATGGGGGGTACTCTGCCCTGGCGACCAGATCTTCTCGCCCGAACAATGTTGGGCTCTTCGCCGCGGATGCACCCACGCCCAATCTGGAGGAGCCTCTGCCCCGCGCTGCTCTCATCTGCGGGGGGAAGGCCCTTCTGTCTGCATCCCTTTGATCGCCAACGGCGATGCCATTGGAACGTTCTCCATTCAGAATAACGACACGTCAACCCCCGTTTCCGACGCCGACGTTGACGCCTTTGCGCGTTGCCGCCAACTCGCCGCTGCTGTCGCCGAACAAATCGCGCTCGCGGTTGCTAACCTCAACCTGCGCGAAGCTCTCCGTTTGCAGGCCGTCCGCGACCCGCTCACCAGCCTTTACAACCGTCGCTACATGCAGGAATTCCTCGAGCGTGAACTCCACTCCGCTCGCCGCAAGCATCGTCCCCTCGCCGTCATGATGCTCGATCTTGACCGCTTCAAACGCTACAACGACAAATTCGGACACTCCGCCGGCGACCAGGCATTAAACGCTGTCGGCGAGATGCTTCAGCGCTCGGTGCGCGCCGAAGATATTGCCTGTCGCTACGGTGGCGAAGAATTCACCCTCATCCTCCCCGAGTGCTCTCTCCTCCAGGCGACCGTGCGCGCTGAGGAAATCCGCAAACGCCTCAAGGAATACGGCTCTCAGCCGGAGCACCGGGCCCCAGACCTTACTTTTTCGATCGGCGTCGCGGCCTTCGATGAGACTACTGATCGCGTAGATCTTCTCCTCAAGTTCGCCGACGATGCGCTTTACGAGGCCAAGCGCGCTGGTCGCGACCGCGTCGTCGCTGCCCGCCCCGCATCCGCCCTACACGAATCAAAGTTCGCCGAAACAAACCCTGTCGCCACCGTCTAGCCTGGAATAGCGCCCATAGAATTTCGAGGACGACACATTGACCCCATACCGCTCGTTTCTCCGCCACTTCAACCCCCGCTTCTGGTATACGAATACGAGCCCTCATGCCCCTTCCATCCTCGCACCCGGCTTCCAGCGAACAAGTCCCGGTTAACCCCGAGTCCGGCCTCCGCCACCAACTCACCGCCGGACAAATGACCATGGTGGCCGTCGGCGGCTCCATCGGCACCGGACTCCTCCTCGGCACCGCCGCAGCCATCGAGCTCGCCGGCCCCGCCGTCATCCTCAGCTTTGTCCTCGCCGCCTTCATCAGTTGGACCGTCGCGCTCGCCATCGGCGAACTCGCCAGCACTCATCCCGCCGCCGGCTCCTTCGGCGTCTACGGAGACCTCTACCTCAACCACTGGGCCGGATTCATTTCCCGCGCCGGCTACTGGATCTCCATCGCCGTCTCCATCGGAGCCGAGATGGTCGCCTCCGCCACCTACATGCAGCTCTGGTTTCCACGCCTACCCGCCATCCTCTGGGTCTTCGCTTTTCCCGCCTTCCTCCTCGCCATCAACTTGCTCAGCGTCCACAGCTACGGACGCTTCGAATTCTGGTTCGCCATGATCAAGGTCGCCGTCATCGCAGCCTTCATCGTGCTCGGCGCCGGCCTGCTCCTCACCGGACGTGCCGCGCCCCAATACACCGCCCACGGCGGATTCTTCCCCCTCGGCGCGGCCGCCCCGCTCCTCGCCATCACCTTCGCCGTCTACACCTTCGGCGGCGTGGAATTCATAGCCGTAACCTCCGGCGAGTCCACTTCCGCCAACGCCGTAGCTCGCGCCGTGCGCATGACTTTTCTTACCCTCACCCTCGTTTATCTCGGAGCCATCATCATTCTGGTCGGTGTCATGCCCTGGAACCGCGCCGGTGTCACCGAAAGTCCCTTCGTCACCGTCTTCCGCTCCGTCAGACTTCCGGGCGCCACTCACTTCATGAATTTCGTGGTCCTGACCGCCGCTCTCTCCGGAGCCAACGCGGCCCTCTATATCTCGTCCCGCATGCTCTTCTCGCTAGCCCGCACCGGATGGGCCCCTCGCGCGCTTGGCCGCCTCAGCCCAAATGGCATTCCAACCCTGGCCCTGCTCGCCTCTTCTTACGGAATTGTCGTTGCCCTGGTCCTCGAACGCTGGGCCCCCGCCAAAGCCTTCGAATACATTCTCCGCGGCGCCTTCTTCGGCATGATGCTCTCCTGGATCATTTCGCTAGCCGCCCACATCTCCTTCCGCCGCCGTCTCACCGAAGCGCAATCCGCCGAAATCCCCGCCCGCTCGCCTCTAGGCAAATGGGGATCCATCATCGGCCTAGCCGTAGTCCTCGCATCCACCGCCAAAACCTGGTGGGATTCCCGCATCAACCTGATCGTCGGCCTCACCTTCCTGTTCGCCCTAACCCTCCTCTACTTCCTGGTTCGTCCCCACAAGTTACAGAACGACGGGCAGATGTAGCCGGTGGAGAGCCGGGCGTCCTCGCCCGGCCGCCAGACTGCTGACGGGCGAGACGCCCGCCCCTCCACCGAGACGCAGTCCCGGCATGTCCCAAAATGGGAAAACATCGCGCCTACCCCTCCCTATTTGTTGACCTAATTTCTATTGATAATTCTCCGTTTTTTGATATGCTCAACACGTTTCGGGACCCATCTGAACGGCGGGACGAACCCGGACTTCCCTACCTGTGCGACTCCCAGTCGCGACTAGTTCCTGGCCGCTCTGTTCCCCCGAAAACGAAGGAGCATCTGTGACATCCCCTCGAAAATTCAACGCAATTTCAGGCAGTGAACGTCAGCCCGTCCGTGGTGCCCGCCTGATCCACGCCACGCATCCGGACCAAACCATCGAAGTCTCCCTACGACTTCGACCAAAGTCAGGGGTCAAGTACCGAGAGTTAAGGAGTGCCCTCGAAAAGCCCGGTTTCAAGCACATGTCGCGCACCGAGTATGAAAATGCCCATGGCGCCGATCCTGCTGATCTCAACCAAGTCAAGAAGTTTGCCCAGGAATACAACTTGAAGGTCCACGAAACCGGCACCGAACTCGCGCGCCGGACCGTAATGCTGTCAGGGACCGCCAGCAATCTCCAGAGAGCTTTCAACGTGGAACTCAAGGAGTACAGCCACCCCAAGGGCAACTTCCGCGGCCGTGTCGGCGCCATCAGCGTGCCGTCCGACTATGCGGACATCATCACCGGAGTGTTTGGCCTCGACAACCGGCCCCAGGCAGAACCGCATTTCCGACGCTTGGCACAGCCCGAGAGGCATAAACACAAGACGCCCACCTCCACCGCCTCACACGACCCGAATGAAGTCGCGCAACTCTACGACTATCCGGCCGCAAACGGAACCGGCCAGTGTGTCGGGCTCATCGAGTTAGGCGGCGGTTTTCAGTTCGACGACCTGAGCACCTATTTCGGCCAGCTCAATATCGCCACGCCGCAGGTCATCTCCGTTTCCGTCGATGGCGGCACCAACAGCCCAAGCACTCCCGACAGCGCCGACGGCGAAGTGATGCTCGACATCGAAGTGGTGGGTGCAATCGCGCCCGCCGCCAAGATCGTCGTCTACTTTGCCCCGAACACCGATCAGGGCTTCCTGGACGCGATCACCACCGCCGTGCACGACAGCGCCAATCAGCCCTCGGCCATTTCCATCAGCTGGGGCTCCGCCGAGTCGGGCTGGACATCCCAGGCCATGACCAACATGGACGAGGCCTTCCAAGCGGCCGCGGCCATGGGCGTAACCGTCTGCGTCGCCTCGGGTGACAACGGTTCTTCCGACGGCGTCAACGACGGCAACAACCACGTCGATTTCCCGGCGTCGAGTTCGTTCGCGCTGGGCTGCGGCGGCACTACTCTGCAAGCTTCGAACGAACAGATCGTCAGCGAAACCGTCTGGAACGACCAACCGAGTGGAGGAGCCACTGGTGGCGGGGTCAGCAATGTTTTCCCGCTTCCCACCTGGCAGGAAGGCTTCGGAGTGCCGTCGCCATCAGTTCAAGGTGGCGGCCGAGGCGTGCCCGACGTCTCCGGCGATGCCGACCCCAACACCGGCTATAACATTCTGGTCGATGGCGAGAGTGCGGTCATCGGCGGCACCAGTGCGGTCGCGCCTTTATGGGCCGGACTGGTGGCGCGCATCAATCAACAGATGGGGAAATCGATCGGTTTCCTCAACCCGCTAATCTACGCGCAAGCCGTTGAAGCCTCCGGATTCCACGACGTAACCCAGGGCAACAACGGCGCCTTCAGCGCAGCTCAGGGATGGGATCCATGCACCGGACTCGGCGTCCCCGATGGAGCCCCGTTAGAAGCAGCGCTGACCGGAAAACCTGCCGGATCGGCTGGCATACACGCAGCCGCATCCGTGAAGTCCCGCAAATCCAAAGACAAAGAATCAGCAGCCTAACCCGCAACCGGGGGCGAGCCCAAACTCGCCCCCAATATTCCGTGTGGAGCGGGCGCCCTCGCCCGCTGCCTTTGACGTTGACGTTGACGTTGCCCTTGCCCTTGACGTTGCCTTTGATTTTTCCCTGACGAGACCGCGCGCGGTGGAACCAGCGGTGGAACCAACTGAGCAGGTCACCACAACACTGTCATCCTGAGCGGAGCAGCCGCTTCGCGAAGCGGAGCAGCCGCTTCGCGAAGCGAAGCAGCTGCGTAGTCGAAGGACCCCTACACCTCCGACACTCAAAGGCGAAGTGTCAAGGCATTCTCCCCGCGACCCGTGGCCCGGTGCCGCGATCTTTTTCACCACAAACTCACTGTAGGGGCCATCACATGCACGCCGCGCGCCGCGTGCGACAATTATGATCTGTGTGCCCGCCTCCCAGGAGGCATAAGAAGGTAGGCACCGTCAGTTACTCTCGAACTGCTGGCATCAAGACTAGAGACACGATGCAAATAATCGTGGCTAAGATCGCGGCAATCATATTAAAGAGGTGATCCGACATAACGTCGCTACCGGACATGATGACCAAAACGAGCAGGCCAAAAAACATTGCTAAATAGGCTGCCAAAACGGTAGTCGCCAGTCTTTGCGACAGCCGGTTGGCATTGGCGGCATCGTTCTCCGCTAATCCCCCTTTCACTCGCCGCTCTTTCATCCGCCCCACAAGGGTAGGCAGCAGTAGCACAAGGATTACAAATACTGCGGGGATTCTTCCATTCCGGTTGATCAGCCTAAGAACAACCAGGGCTTCAGACAGGAACAAAAACAACATGGCAATGATCCACATCGTCCTCATCCGCCTTCTCCCCGCGAGTCTCTTATGCGGTTCCGTTTTCGCAGGGCGCGGCCCATTATAGCCGGGGTGCGCCACTTCTCGCGCTTTTCGAGAAGTGGCCTGCCAGAACCCCGACACCGTTCCGCTCCAATTACAATGTCCCTCATGCCCGACGACCTTCTACGCTACCGCCCCGAGTTTCCCATCCTCGAGCGCACCAACTACATGATCTCGAACTCCCTCGGAGCCATGCCGCGCACCGTGTACGACGCGCTCCACGCCTACGCCGATATCTGGGCAACCCGTGGCGTTCGCGCCTGGGAAGAACGCTGGTGGATGCTTGCGCTCGAAGTAGGCAACGAACTCGGCTCCCTCATGAACGCGCCTAGGGATTCCGTCTCTCTGCACCAGAACGTCACGACCTGCCAGGCCGTAGTCGCCTCCTGTTTCGATTTCAGCCGCCCGCGCAACAAAGTCGTTTACAGCGACATGAACTTTCCCTCGGTCATGTATTTCTGGGAAGCGCAACGCCAATACGGCGCCCGCGTTCACATGGTCAAAACGGACGACGGCATCACAGTCCCCACCGATCGCCTGCTCGACGCCATCGACGAGCACACGCTGATCGTGCCCATCTCTCACGTCATTTTTCGCAGCTCCTACATCAACGATGCCAAGGCGATCATTGAAAAAGCGCACAAAGTTGGAGCCCACGTCGTCCTCGACACCTTCCAGTCTCTAGGCACTGTCCCCGTCGATATTCAGTCGCTCAACGCCGACTTCGCCTGCGGAGGCGTTCTCAAGTGGCTGTGCGGCGGTCCCGGCGTAGCGTATCTCTACGTTCGCCCCGACCTCGGCAAGAAATTGGAGCCGAAACTCACCGGATGGTTCGCGCACGAAAATTCCTTTGCCTTCGCCACCGGTCCCATCCGCTACGCCGATCCTCCGTTCCGATTCATGAGCGGAACCACGCACATTCCAGCAATCGAAGCAGCGCGTCCAGGCCTGACAATTATTCAGGAAGTCGGTGTAGAGAAGATCCGCGAGAAATCCAAGCGTCAGACCGCCCGCCTGATCGATTTCGCCGACCGGCAAGGATGGCGAGTCAACACTCCGCGCGATCCCGAGCAACGCGGAGGCACAGTCTCCATCGACATGCCCGATTCGCAACAGATAAGCCGAGAACTACTGGCCCGTGACATCCTCGTAGACTGGCGTCCCAAAGCAGGCGTCCGCTTCTCGCCGCATTTCTACAACACCGACGCGGAAATCGATGCGGCCATGGCAGCCGTAGTAGAAATTCTGAAGACTCGCGCGGTAACCGCGTAATGATGATGAATCATGCGCAATCACGCCTGGTAACCGTTACCTCCGTAAGCCCATCGCGCCTCTTTCCCCGTGTCCTTTGCGCGATCTCTTCTTATCCTCATATCAGATCATTCCGAGGCCGTTCAGGAACGCACTGTGACCGTCTGTCTTTCCCTCTTCATCCCGATCAACCACCTCACGATTCTTTCGGCGATCGCGATTGCCGGAGGTTTGTACTTCTTCTTTCTCGGATTCCAATTGCTCGCCCGGAAGCGCTTGCTGCTTGCCACACCCACCTCCAAGGTTCGCAGCGCCGCCCTGGGACTGGTCGAAGTCAACGGCATGGCCGCCGGTCCTTACACCATGCCTGCGCCCATCACCGGCAAGCCTTGCTTTCTCTACCACACTACCGCATGGCAACAGCGTGCTGACAAGAAGCAGGAATGGGAGAAAATTGCGGACGAAACTCTGCACCTGCCGTTCTTCATCGACGACGCCACCGGCCAGTTACTCATCGAGCCTCTCGGAGCCGATCTGGACTTGCGCCGCGACTTTCGCGAAGAATATGCCTCCTCGTTCTTTTCTTCGACCTTCTTCTCGAATGAGGCTAACGTTCCGCCCCGCGTCAGCGTTTTTCTTTCCCGCCACGGCATCGTACCGGCTCGCCGCTTGCGCATCGAAGAGCGCTTGATCAAGCCCGAAGACTCGCTCTTCATCGCCGGAACTCTCACCGAAAATCCGGGCGTTGAGATGCGGCCGTTTTCGCCGCGCGATGTGCAAATGGACGCACGAATGGACGACTCGCCGGCCGGTAAGCCACACAACCCCGCGCCTGCCCGTTTTGCCGAGCAAATCCCTGCCCAGCAAGTCATCAAACTTCACAGTGGCGCAGATCCTTCCACCACTCAGGAAATGAGCCAGCAGGCGAAAATCGCAGCCGCGCTCACTCGCGCCGGCATCACCAAGCCAGAGGCGTGGTCCGCCGCCGGAGTCCCGTACCAAAGCGTAGCCGTCGATGAAAACGCGCCGCCGCCCGCGTCGGCTTCCGCGGGCGACAAGAATTATCATCGCGAAGAGCAGCCCGAGCCATCCAGCTTCAATCTCGCTCCGCCCGTCGTATTGATGAAGGGCGCGAATAATCCAACATTTGTGATCTCCTTCCGCAGTCAGAAGGAATTCGTCAGTGCGCTGGCATGGAAATCCGCCGCCATGGTTTGGGGAGGCGCCGCCATCGCGCTGCTCGGCCTCTATATGCTGCTGGCGCAGATGGAGTTGCTGTAGTCGAGCTCTCCAGACTTTGAAAGATAAGGGCGTCCGCGAAACCAGTAGCTAACTACGTAATACCAAGCGCGAACCGCTAATTTAGAATGTCTCATGTGAGCGAACCCGTCCGGATCGGAATTCTCGGCGACTTCAATCCCGAATTTCGTTCCCATCACGCCACCAACGATTCGCTCCAGCACGCGGCGAAGAAGCTCCAGCTCCAGGTGGAATCGGCCTGGCTTCCAACGCCCTCGCTGCTCGAACCCGACGCCGCCGCGATCCTCGATTCCTTCGACGGTCTGTGGGCTTCGGCGGGCAGTCCGTTCAAGAGTTTCGACGGCATGCTCAAAGGTATCGAGTTCGCCCGCGTCCATGATCGCCCCTTCATCGGCACCTGCGCCGGCTTCCAGTACGCGCTCATCGAGTGCGCTCGCAACGTGCTCGGCATCAGCGACGCCACCACCGCCGAAGAAGATCCTAACGCCAAAAACATCGTTATTTATCCGGTAGCCTGCGCCGTTCCCAACCGCGACAAGAACGCGCCCAAGCTGTCCGGAAAAGTCAGCAAGATCCGTCTCCGTCCCGGATCCTATCTCGCGGCGTTTTATGGTAAGGAAACGATCGAGGAAGAATTCTTCTGCAACTACGAGATGAATCCCGAGTTCGAATGGATGGCCATGGAAGCCGGCTTCCCGGTCGTAGCTCGCGGCTCCAAGGAAGAATGCCGGGCCATCGAATCTCCCGCGCATCTGTTTTACGTCGCGACCTTATTCCAACCGCAACTTTCGTCCCGCGAGGGCCATCCGCATCCGTTGATCACGGCGTTCCTGCAGCACGTCGCCGACTTCAAGCGTAAACGGCTGGACGACTCGATCCTGACCTGAGGGTGCGCGGAGCGGTCACGGCCGTGGGCGGCAGTTTCTCCGGACCGCTCTACTTCTTTTCCGTCACCACGATGGCGGTGACGTCGCGGACATCGCTGTATGTGGGCACGCCGGCTTTGAAGTCGACCGAACCAATGAACGGGTGCTGAACTTTAGCCCAACTCTTGGAAGCCACGATGTCGGCGGCACCGTCGAAGATCAGATACATGTCTTTCAGGTCCTGTCCACTGGGGAGTTTGCGGCTGCCCCGCATCCCCGGCATCTTGTATTCCTTAGCGAAACTGCTATAGAAGGCAACAACCTTCTCGAAAGAATCGCTCGTGGTGTAAATGACGGACGTCGTGCCCGGGGGCAGAGCCGCGCGGGCTTCCCGGGTCTCCTTGGTGTCGGGAGGAGTGTACCTGGTGGCGCCGGGGTAAGCTTTGAATCCTTGTCCGGTGGCGCCGGTGGCCAGCGCCAGAATCAGCAGAGCCAGGCTTGCTAGCTTCAGCGAATGCATCGTATGCCTCCGAGATTTCCGGGCGGGAAGGCCCGGGGGGTTCGACAATAGTACGCTTGATTGTGCCCGGGCCCGCGAGCATTTGACTTATCTCCGCCTCTTGACCAAACCTCCCAACTATCGTAGCCTCGCGTGCAAAATCCGAGCACTCGTTCTTGCGCCCTAAGGAGGCTGCACATGGTTCCTCTCGCTGCTCTTTGGCTCCCGATCCTGTTGTCGGCGGTCTTGGTCTTCGTAGCCAGTTCCGTCATGCACATGCTGCTGCCCTATCATAAAAATGACTACAGCCAGCTTCCCGACGAGGATAGGATCCTCTCCGTACTGCGCGCCGCCGCTCTTAAGCGAGGTCTCTACGTCTTCCCGTACTGCACCCACAAGGACATGAACTCGCCCGCCGTACTCGAAAAGCAGAAGCAGGGACCGGTCGGCTTCATGACCATCCTTCCCAGCGGCCCGCCCGCTATGCCGAAATTCCTGATCCAGTGGTTTGTCTATTGCCTCCTGATTGGATTCTTCGTCGCCTATCTCACCGCGCATACGGTAGCGTCTGGCGCAAACTATCTGGTGGTCTTTCGCGTCGTCGGCACCGCCGCGTTCCTAACCTACGGTCTGGGACACCTGAGCAACGGCATTTGGAAAGGCCAGAAATGGTCGGTAACCATCAAGGAAGCGATTGACGGACTCGTCTACGGTTTGCTGACCGCCGGCACCTTCGGCTGGCTGTGGCCGCGCTAGGAACTCAGCCTACAGGCCAATGCCGGAGCCGAGCAGACTATAGAGCAGGACGGCGAGCACGATCAGCGTGAAGCCGACGTACAGGCGATCGCGTTCAATGGCAAATCCGGCGACGGAGAAGGCCACGCGCGCGATCGGCGTGGCGATGAGGAGGAGCAATCCAAGTTGGATCAAGCCGCGGCCTCGGCCATTCATGACGCTCTGCATGACTCCGGGAATGGTGCGGAATTCGGAGGGCTCGCCGCGAAAGACGCGGTAATCGGCGGGCTCATGCGCGTGGCGGGAGAGGTAGACACACGCTCCCGAAAGGACGACAGCCGCCGAGATCAGGACTCCGGTGCGAAGCAGGTTGCCGAGGATCACCTCAATGCGGCGATCTCTCCACGGTTGGGGTTTGAACGGATGGGGTTGATGCGCGGGTGCTTCGACGACGGGCATCAGATCTTCCCCCAGAATCCGTGGTAGAGCATTTGCAGACCTAGAACGAGAATCACCACGCTGAAAATAAGGCGGAGCGACTTGGTTTCGGCTTTGACCAGGATGCGGCTCCCCAGCAAAGAGCCGCCCAGCACCCCTAACATGACAGGCATAGCGAGGCCGGGATCGACGTATCCGCGGCTGAGGTAGACACCAGCGCTGGCGGCGGCGGTCACGCCGATCATGAAGTTGCTGGTGGTGGTGGAAACCTTGAACGGGATCCGCATCGCCTGGTCCATGGCCAGCACTTTGACGGCCCCGGAGCCGATGCCAAGCAACCCGGAGAGAGCGCCGGCGCCGAACATGAGACTGAAGCCGGCGGGAACACGCTGGACGTTATAACTGCGCGGGCCTGCGAGATCTGGGAAACTGCCATTCAACCGCAAACGCGTGGCCAGCGGATCGGGTGGCAGGTTGCGCTGCGCCTCGGTGCGCGGCTTGCGGGAAAGAAATGCCGAGTAGAGCAGCATGGCTCCGAAGATGACCGCCAGGGCGCTGGTCGGGATCCGCGTGGCCAGGAAGGCTCCGAGCAACGCGCCGAATGTGGTCGCGATTTCCAGGAACATGCCGATGCGAATGTTGGAGAATCCTTCCTTCACATACGCGGCGGCCGCGCCGGACGACGTCGCAATCACCGAAACCAGTGAAGCCCCAATGGCGTAACGAATATCCACGTGGAAGAAAATAGTGAGCAAGGGTACGAGGACAACACCACCACCAAGGCCGGTGAGCGCTCCGAGAAGTCCGGCCACGAAGGAAACGATCGCGACGACGCCGGTGAATTCCAGGATGGTCATTTTGTTTTTCGTGGCAGTCCGTGGTTGAAATGAGATTCGTATCAGGGCATGCCCTCAGGCATGCCGCAAGTGCACTGACCTAGGTCGCGCACTCAGGCGCTGAATCTCGAAATCTGAGCTTCACCCACAGGCTCTTAGGTTAACATTTCTTTTCCTTAAGTTGATCGGAGGCAATCGCTGGTGAGAGGCAGAATTTACATGACCATGACGAACCGATCCGTACTGACGATGGTCGCCGTGGCGGCTTTACTGGGGTTGACAGTGCGCTCGACATTAGCCGAATCACGGCAGCAACAGACGCCGGATTCGGAGACGGCCACACCGAAGGCGGAGGCGAGCAGCGGTTCCTCTCACCGGGAGTCGTACGCGCTCGAGGTAGACGGGTCGAAGCAGTGGAGAGATACAGGCATAGACCTGCGCGGCGGCGAAAAAGTGCAGATCACGGCGGAGGGAACGGTCACTTATGCCAAGGGAAATCAATTTGGCCCGGAAGGAATCCCGCGGAGCATCAAGGATGTAATTCATGAATACGCGGTGCCGAACGGTGCACACGGGGAGTTGATCGGGCGACTGGGATCAGGTGCCGGGGCGGAGGCATTCGAAGTGGGAACGAGCACCACGTATACGGCCCCGGTGGCGGGCCGGCTGTTTCTCGGGATCAACCAGAGTGTGAAAGATGCGGAAGGAGCAACGGGAACTTTCCAGGTGAAGATCGAACTGCTAAGTCCAGGGGCGCGTACGGCTGCTGCGACGGCGGTAGGCGGTCCGCCGGAAACGCCGCTGCCGGCGATTACGCCGAAGCTGCTGGACTCGATCCCGCGGCGGGTTGCCGATCAGAACCACAGCCCTGGGGATATGGTGAATATCCTGATCGTCGGGACGGAAAAGGAACTGGTGAAAGCGTTCACGACCGCGCAGTGGGTGAAGGTGGATAAGTCGGTGGAGAGCACGGTGCTGTCGGGCCTGATGGCCACGCTCGAGAACAAGGACTACCTGACGATGCCGATGAGCACGCTGTATTTGTTCGATCGTCCGCAGGATTACGGGTTCGCGCATGCCGAGCCGGTGCGAGTGATTATGTCGCGAAATCATTTGCGGGTGTGGAAGTCGCCGTACCAGGTGGAGGGACGGCCGCTGTGGTGCGTGGCCGCGACGCACGACATCGGGTTCGAACGCGATCAGCGGAATAACGGCGTGACGCATAAGATCGATCCGGCGATTGATGGCGAGCGGGAATTTGTGAACCAGACGCTTTCCGGCACAGGACTGGTGTCGGCGCGAGGGCACGTAGTTCCGACCCATCCGCTGACCGAGGCAAGAACGGCGACGGGCGGGGAATTTCACTCCGATGGACGGATTCTGGTGCTCATGCTGAAGAGTGCGGCAGAGCAGGATCAGCAAAAGACCAGTAGGAGGGCGTTTTCGGCGTCTACTGGTTTACCCAGACCACGCGGGATTTTTTCACTTCGGCGTGCTGCTTTTTCAGTTCGCGTGCAGAGGTGCCCAGAGGAATGGGCTCCGGCTGCGGGAAATCCGAAAACGGCCTTTCGCCCTGGGCGGACGTGTAACTCCCCGAACCGAGGACGTTGCGCTCCTGAGACATGGGCGCATAAGCTGCCTGCGCAGGATGATTCGGCGAATAAAAGGGCGACGGGTCAGTACTATAACGAGATCCGGCGTACTGCCCAAAGGCCGCGGTGGTGGAAAGCAGGCAAAGGACAAACAGGGTCTTCTTCATCGTAGGGTCTCCCGATCACGGAGAAAGCCAGAAATCACGCGCCAGACGAAGCGGCGGATATAAGCTCCTCCAGACAGAATAAGAGCAAGCCCGGTACCAAACTTTGCCGGGGCGAAAGGGCCGGTTGGCGGGGCTTGGCGGGGGCCAGGGGCAATTATTTGCACAATTGTGGAGAGTGCATGGAACACGCGGAATTGGCTTCCGGCGCGGGATTACGATAAGGTGACGGACATGAAAATACGAACAGGGATGCGAGCCTTTTTGACCCTGCTGGGAACCATGGCCGCGTTGGTAACGGTTGCGTCCGGTGCAGACTACAAAGTCGTTAAGACTTGGAAACTCGGCGGCGATGGCGGATGGGATTACCTGACCGCGGACAGCGCTGGACATCGCTTGTTCATTGCGCGAGCCACGCGGGTGATGGTCATCGACACCGAGTCGGGGAAGCAGTTGGGCGAGATTCCGGACACGACAGGCGTGCACGGAATCGCGCTGGATTACGAAATCGGGCGCGGATTCACCAGCAACGGCCGCGAAGATACGGTGAGCGTATTCGATCTGAAGTCGCTGGCGGTGGAAAAAAAGATCAAAGTCGGCAGCGGTCCCGACGCGATTCTGTATGACCCGTTTTCGAAGCGCGTCTTTACGTTCAACGGAAAAGGTCAAGACAGGAGCGCAACGGCCATCGACGCGTCCAAAGGCGAGGTGGTGGGCAAGGTCGAGTTGGGCGGCAGGCCGGAGTTTGCCGCAACCGACGAAAAGGGCACGGTGTTCGTAAATATTGAAGACACGTCCGAGTTGGTGGCGTTCGATCCACAGAAGCTGACGGTGAAGTCGCGGTGGAAGCTCGCCGACTGCGAAGAGCCAACGGGGCTCGCGATCGACCGGAAAAACCGCCGTCTGTTTGCCGGCTGCGGCGGGAATAAGAAGATGGCGATCGTAGACGCGGACAGCGGGAGAGTGGTAGCCACTCCGGCCATCGGAGATGGATGCGATGCGACCGCGTTCGATGCCGATCGAGGCCTGGCGTTTGCATCGGCCGGAGACGGCACGATCACAGTGATTCGGGAAGATGGTGGCGACAGGTTCAGCGTGGCGCAGACGGTGACGACGCAGAAAGGAGCCCGCACCATGGCGGTCGATACGAAAGGGCATCAGCTCTTCACCGTAACCGCAAACGTGACGGGCACTCGCGAGGACAGAAAAGTCGAGCCCGATTCGTTCGTGGTGCTGGTGGTGGAGGCAGCCCACCAAGAGGCCGCGCGCTAACAAAATGCCACAGAAGTCCGGCTTCGTATCAGGGCATCGCTTCAGCGATGCCGAAACTCTTGAGTTCAGACGCCCCTTTCAGGGGCAGTACGGCCGTTGGGACATCCCTTTGGTAACCTACCTCTTCATGCCTCTTTAACACTTCACCATTTACAATACTTGTAGAAAGTAAATTGTGGGGTGTAAGTAGTGGATAGTGTAACCAGAACTCGCGAACGCCAGAAACTGATGGTGGACTTGCTGGAAAGAAAGATACGCCTGCGTGCGCAACAGCTTTACGACGAGCGTGGACAGGTCGAAGGTCGAGATTTGGAAGACTGGGTCAGAGCCGAAAAGGAAATCCTGAAATCGAGTATTCTTGCCCCGCTGTGGAACAAACGACAGGAACGGGACCTAGTGGAAGTATAGGTAGAAGTAGAGAGTGCCCGCAGACAACTAAGAGTGTCTTGGCGCTACTGCCGCGCGTTGCCAACCTGCAAACTCAAATCTTATAAACTCAAACCATGGCCGATGCCATGCCAGAACGTCACTCGAGCCGCACAGCGCTTGGCGTCGCCGCGCTTCGAGCCGTTCACCAGCTTCTGGACGGCGAGCCAAAAATTCTCCACGATCCGATTGCAGTCCGCCTGCTGGACGCGGACATGCTCCAGCAAATTCAATCGAACCCTGCGCGCGCTCACGAACCGCTGACCGTGGGACTACGCTCCCACGTGGTTCTGCGAAGCCGCTATGCGGAAGAGCGCATGGCGCAAGCGGTACAACGAGGCGTGCGTCAGTGTGTGATCCTAGGCGCGGGTTTCGATACATTTGCCTACCGCCAACCCGACTGGACGCACAGCCTGCGCATTTACGAAGTCGATCACCGAGCCACGCAAGAGGACAAGCGCCGGAGACTAGAGTCGGCTGGTATTCCCGTTCCAGCGAATCTGGAATTCGTGGCCATTGATTTCGAATCAGTCTCGTTGCGCAAAGGGTTGCAAACCAGCACTCTCAACTTCTCTGAGCCCGCTTTCTTTTCTTGCCTGGGCGTGTTGGTTTACCTGAGCCGTGAAGCGGCCGACGCCATATTCCAACTGGTCGCGGCTTTCCCTGCGAGCAGCGAGATTGTCTTTACCTTCTCCACGCCCGATTCTTCGATCTCCGCCAATGATGCCGACAATCGCACCGCCCTGGCGAATATGGCGAACGCCTTGGGAGAACCCTGGCAGACGCATTTCGAACCTCAAGCGCTCATGCGCGATCTTCGTGCGCTAGGATTTTCGGCGATCTCGTTCCTGAATCCGGAAGCAGCGGACCACATTTATTTCCAAAGCCGCAACGACGGACTACGGGCGCCACGTCGAGGAGGCATTTGCGCCGCCATCGTCGCCAGTCCCGTCGGCAGTCACGAAGGTGGACATACGCAACAGCAGTAACGCCGACGACAGGCTGAGCACCGGACCAGCGATACTAAAGAGCGCCCTGCCCACGGTTCCCGGCGCGCCCCCAAAATACGCGTCCAGCACAAATGCCATGACACTGGTCGCGCCTACTGGGATGAGCCACGATGGTGGAAGGCGCTTCAGATTGGGGAGGGCAGTGGGCAAGAACCACAAAAAGATGCACCAGAGATTTCGATCGCGCATCGAAGAGGCGAAGTGGCCGAGGTAATTGTTGTTGCGATGAAGAGCGAGTCCAAATTGCAATGGACTTACGAACCCGCCGGTGATCGACCATTGGAGTACGACCACTGCGGCAAGACCGACCACCCAACTGGTCAGGATCCATGCTGCGTCCGGCAGGAAATGATTTCGAGAGCGATCAGAATTTCGATCGCTCCGGGCAGAGAACCACCAAGCGGATGTAAACACGATGCTGAAGGGGATGAACGACTCTTTAGTCAGTGCTCCCAGCACAGCGATCACGGGCAAGGCCCACAGTTCACACTCCGACAAACTCCAGAGCAGTGCCGTTAGAAAGAAGCCCTCACCGGCGTCCACCAACCCGACCAGGCGAAGATTTGGGACGGCAAAGTTAACCAGGTAGAGCAAAGCGCCAACTAGTCCCACCGAAGAACTGCCCAGCTGACGGTTTCCCAGCATGACGATAAGAACAGCGGTTCCAGCAACGAACAGAGAGTCGGCAACGAGAAGCCCGAACATCACCGGATCCCAGCTTCCGACTCGTCCTTGCGCAAGCCGGTAGAACGGCTTGGCCAGCCACGGAACCAACACGCGGAAGCGAACGTGCCCCGCGTCAGGGACGCGCGTACTGGTCACGAGCGCTGCGTAGGTCTTGACATCGGAGAGTCCCGGCGTCTGGCGCGGATCGAATCGGTTGAGGACTGGATAGCCCAGACCGCATGCGATCAGGAAGAAAACGCCAAAGAGCAACGCGATTCGGGCAGTCGCGATTTTCATCCGGATGTCAGGCACGCTTCTCATTGTGTCTTGGTCTCGGCGAAGGGTAGCGTCAGGAGTTCGGCATTGCAACTCAAATCCCTCGGTCACGTCCGTCCTCCTCTGTAAATCTGACGGCTTGGCTTTTGCCGAACTAATCTGTTAGCTTTCAGCGTCGGATTGGTGATGGAACTTCTTGCGGAAATCTTTGCGGAGGATGAAGGTGGGATCTAAAAAATGTTGGCTGGGCCTGTTCTTCTGTCTGGTATTTACCGTCTCGATGCAAGCGCAACAACTGTCGCCGACAGACGAGACGACGCGGCGACTGGCGCTGGACATTTTCAAACAGCTGATCGAAATCAATACAACGGACTCGGTAGGTAGCGTGACCGCAGCCGCGGAAGCCATGGCACAGCGCTTTCGGGATGCCGGATTCGCCGAGAGCGACATTCACCTAATGGGCCCGAATGACCGCAAGAAGAATGTGGTCGTGCGCCTGCATGGATCGGGCAAGCACAAGCCAGTTCTGCTGATCGGCCATCTCGATGTCGTGGAAGCGCGGCGCGAGGACTGGACGACGGATCCGTTTCAGTTCATCGAGAAAGACGGCTATTACTACGGCCGCGGCACCAGCGATATGAAGGATGGCGACGCGATCATGTCGGCCACGCTGATCCGCATGAAAAAAGAAGGATACGTGCCCAGCCGCGACATTATTCTTGCGATGACGGCGGATGAGGAAGGCGGCACCTCGAACGGAGTTGACTGGCTGATCAAGAATCATCGCGAACTGATCGATGCCGAGTTCGTGCTGAACCACGATGGTGGCGGCGTGCTGGCCGACCACGGCAAACCGTTGATGATGGAAGTGGATGCCACCGAGAAGCTCTACGGTGATTTCGTGCTGACGGCGACCAATCCCGGTGGCCACAGTTCGCTGCCGCGTCGGGAGAATGCCATCTACGAACTGGCGGATGCGCTCACCCGGATCGAGCACCACCAATTCCCCTTCGAGTTGAACAACATTACGCGCGCGTATTACGAGCGGCAGGTAAAGATGTCAACCGGGCAGCGGGCGGCGGATTTGAAGGCGATGCTACAAACTCCTCCAGACATGGCGGCGGTGGCGCGCCTGTCAAAGGATCCGATGGACAACTCCACCATGCACACCACCTGCGTCGCGACACGCTTGAGCGGAGGCCATGCCAACAACGCTCTGCCGCAGATGGCGCAGGCCAATATCAACTGCCGCATCGAGCCCGGACACTCGCTGGAGGAAATTCGACTGGCGCTGGAGAAAGCGGTGGCTGATCCGAAAGTTAAGGTGCAGTTCCGTGAGAACACCAACGTCCTGATGGATCACGGGTCCGACCGTCACAGCTACGTGCCACCTCCTCCGCGGAAAGAAGTGTTTGATCCGCTGGAGAGAGTTGTGGCTCAAATGTGGCCGGGAATTCCGGTGCTGCCGAACATGAGCACGGGCGCGTCGGATGGCGTGTACACAAATGCAGCGGGCATGCCAACGTATGGCGTGTCAGGCGAACAGTATGACCGGGACGATGTCCGGGCGCATGGAAAGGATGAGCGAATCGGGGTTGAGGCGTTTGCCCGGGGCGTGGATTTTTACTACGTGTTTCTGAAGGGAGTTACGGCGGAGTAAGCGGCGCCATACCTCGATCCATGTTCCATTTTGAAACTTGGGATTCTCTCGGCCGCGTACCCCCACCCCCCCCTACCCCCCCACCCCCCTGCCAGGTATCTTAGAATCAGTAGTTTAGCGTGCGACCCCTGCCAAAGTCTTGAGCCGATGGGAGTTAGAGGCAAAGTATTCAAAACATAGGAGTTAGCGACTAACTTTGCTCGTTAGTCGGTCTTTGGCCGCTGTTAGCGGGCCGGAGTAAGTTGTCAAATATCTCGGTGGTTCCCGGCTTTGGCCTAGTAACTATTTTAACAGCGGTGTCAATGTTTGATAGTCGGCGCAAGACGCATCGTCATTGCCGGTCTAATCGTGGCTTGGATGTCACGCTGAGACGGCGAAGGTTTCCCAATCCCCGCTTGACACGGATTCTATCTTTCTGCAACTATCGAAATATGAAAGCCGCCCACTCCGCCCTCCGATCCAGGAAGTCCGCCGAGCAGATCGCCAAATACGCCGACATGTTCTCTGCCATGGGAACCGAGCCGCGCCTGCGCATCATGCAGCTGCTGCTCTCTGCCCACCCCGAGGGCCTGGTCGTAGGCGAAATTCAAGAGGAGCTCGATATCCCCAACTCCACTCTCTCCCATCACCTTGACAAACTCAAAGCCGAGGATCTCGTCCGCGTCGAAAGAAAAGGCACCTTTCTCCGCTACATCGCCGACACCGACACGCTGCAGGGATTGCTCCAGTTCCTCTACGCCGAGTGCTGCACCCGCAACCAAGTCGTCAAGCTCGAAAACGTAATTCAAATCTGCAAATAGAAGGACACCATGAGCACCAAGAACGCCATCGACACCGCCACCGACATCAAGCAAGTCGTCAAAGAAAAATACGCCCAAGCCGCGTTGCGCGTCGGCAGCGAAGGAAGTTCCTGCTGCGGCGCCACGCCCTCCTGCGGATGCGATCCCATCACCTCGAATCTCTATGACGCGTCCCAGACCGACCAGATTCCCGAGCAGGCGCTGCAGGCATCGCTAGGATGCGGCAATCCCACCGCGCTAGCCCAGCTGAACGCCGGCGAAATCGTTCTCGACCTCGGCTCCGGTGGAGGCATCGACGTGCTTCTCTCCGCGAAACGAATCGGAGCCACTGGCAAGGCCTACGGCCTCGACATGACCGACGAGATGCTCGCCCTCGCCAACCAAAACAAGCGCAAAGCTCGAGTCGAAAACGTAGAATTTCTGAAAGGCGAAATCGAGCACATCCCGCTCCCCGACAACAGCGTCGACGTCGTCATCTCCAACTGCGTGATCAATCTTTCCGCCGACAAAGGCCAGGTCTTGCGCGAAGCCTTTCGCGTCCTCAAGCCAGGCGGACGCTTCGCCGTGTCTGACGTAGTAACGCGCGGCCAGATCCCCGCCGAAATCCGCCGCAGCGTCCTGCTCTGGGTAGGCTGCGTTGCCGGAGCACTGGAAGAGAACGACTACCGCCACAAACTCCAGCAAGCCGGATTCGAAAATATCGAGATCGACCCCACCCGCGTCTATCGCGTCGAAGACGCCCGCGAATTCCTCACCGGCCAAAACATAGACGTAGACGCGATCGCGCCCCAGGTCGACGGCAAGATCCTCAGCGCCTTCGTGCGCGCCGTCAAGCCGAGCAACCGAGCGAACTAGACCATGCACTATAACGTTCTCTTCCTCTGCACCGGAAATTCCGCGCGCTCCATCATGGGCGAGGCCATCATGAACTTCAAAGGCCGTCCGACCTTCACCGCCTACAGCGCCGGAAGCCATCCCTCGGGCACCGTTCGCCCCGAAGCCATTGCCCAGCTCCAAAGCGCACGTCTGCCAATCGAAGGCCTCAGAAGCAAGAGCTGGGAGGAGTTCGCAAAGCCCGACGCGCCCAAGCTTGATTTCGTTTTCACCGTCTGCGACAACGCCGCCAAAGAAGTGTGCCCGATCTGGCCCGGACAGCCTCTAACCGCGCACTGGGGAATTCCCGATCCCGCCGCCGTCACCGGCACGCCCGACGAAGTCGAGCGCGCCTACCGCAGCGCCTTCATGACACTGGAGCGCCGCATCGATCTTTTCCTGAGTCTGCCTCTAGCCACCATCGGCAGGCTGGCAATCGAGCGAGAAATCAGCAACATCGGACACCAGTGAGGTCCGCTCAGTGAGGTCCGCTCCGTGAAGTGCCCTCAATGAAGTCCAGCCTGCCAGCGCGACTCACCGCCGAATTTCTCGGGACCGCGTTCCTCGTAGCCGCCGTGATCGGCTCCGGCATCATGGGAGAACGGCTGTCAGGCGGCAACGTCGCCATCGCCCTGCTAGCCAACACCATGGCCACCGGAGCTGCGCTGGTAGCGCTAATCCTGACCCTCGGCCCCATCTCCGGCGCTTACCTGAATCCAGCCGTGACGCTGTCCGACGCGATCGAGCGAGGCATCGTCTGGCGGGAAGCGCTGGCCTACATCGCCGCCCAGTGTGCCGGAGGCCTAGCGGGCGCCGTCATCGCCCACCTGATGTTCGGACTGCGCTGGTATTCGTTCTCCCTGCATGCCAGGCAAGGCCCATCGCAAACCCTGAGCGAGTTCGTCGCCACCTTCGGACTCCTCGCCGTGATCTGGGGATGCTCCCGCCGAACCCCAGGCGCCGTGCCCTACGCCGTCGCCAGCTACATCACGGCCGCGTACTGGTTCACCGCATCGACGTCTTTCGCAAATCCCGCAGTGACCATCGCCCGCGCGTTTTCAAACACCTTCGCCGGCATCCGCCCGCACGATGTCCCGCTCTTCATAGCCGCCCAGATAGCCGGAGCCCTCGCCGCCACGATCTTGTTCCGCTGGCTAGCCCCGAGTTTGCGTGCCGACCAGACTGAATCCAGGTCTGGATAGGGCGGTGCCAAGAGCGCCGTCCCGAGTTCGTAACTGTCGTAACTTCCCGACTACACTCAGTGACCCGATTGTTTGGCATTTACGGCACGGCGGAAGCCGTGTCCTGTGAAAGCAGATTGAAACTAAACAACTGTGACTGCTTCCAGCTTCTTGACATTCGCCTATGCTCCGCGCATGGCGATCGCTCGGCGTCAACGCGAGCTGTATGACTTCATTTCGCGCTTCGTGGCGGAGAAGCAATACTCCCCATCGTTGCATTCGTAGCAGGGTCGATCTCGCAAGGAACTTCCACGTACATCTTGACATTCGCTTTACATTCGCCTATGCTCCCGGCATGGCGATCACTCGGCGTCAACGCGAGCTTTACGACTTCATTTCGCGCTTCGTGGCGGAGAAGCAATATTCCCCTTCGTTCGAAGAGATCAAGGAAGCCATGGGTCTGAATTCCCTGGCCACGGTGCACAAGCACGTCACCAATCTCGAGAAAAAAGGCCTGCTGACCCGGGACTACAACCGCAGCCGTTCGATTGATCTGCTGCCGCCGAAGGGAAAGTTGAAGCAGTCGATGGCGGTGAACACGGCAGTGGTACTGCCGCTGGTGGGCAGGATTGCGGCGGGGCGTCCGATCGAAGCGGTGGAGCACAACGAGACCATTTCGCTGGCGGATTTTGTTCGGTCGAAGGAAGTGTTCGTGCTCGAAGTGCGTGGCGAATCCATGCAAGATGAAGCGATTCTTGACGGCGACTACGTGCTGGTCGAGAAGACGAAAACGGCGCACAACGGGGATATTGTGGTGGCGCTGCTCGAGTCGTCGGACGCTACCCTGAAACGGTTCTTTCGCGAAGGCGAGAACATCCGTCTGCAGCCTTCGAACGCGGCGATGAAGCCGATCATTGTGCCCGCGGCGTCGGTAGAGATTCAGGGACGCGTGATTGGCGTTTTGCGGAAATACTGACAACGCAGAAAAGGACGGGCGCGGACGCCCGTCCCTCCATTAGTTCTTTCGCTCAGCCGATGTGGCGATCCAGCGCTTTCTGAATGTCGTCTTTTGAGCGGTAGCCGACAAGCTGTTCCACTACTTGCCCGTTCTTGAAGACGAGCAGGGTGGGAATACCGGTAACTTTGTAGCGCATGGGCGTGGCGGCGTTGCGGTCGACATCCATTTTGCCGAACGTGACTTTACCCTGATACTCGCCTGCGAGTTGTTCGACGATCGGAGCAATCGCGCGACAGGGGCCACACCAGGCGGCCCAGAAATCGATGAGCACGGGTTTATCAGACTTCAATACATCAGAATCAAAATTAGCGTCGGTGACTTCGACGGTGGTGGTGCTTGCCATTCATCCTCCGGATTCCCAATTAGCTGCTAGTTGCCCGCCCACGGTAGACCGGTTCGTCTCCGTTGGGCGGAACTTCTATCCTAGCACTCTTCATTGGATGTTCCACAGGGCTGGAAGTCGCAGGTAACGTGTTAGGCATTGAATCATTGAAGCATTGAGGTATTGAGCCATTGATTCAATGATTTAATGATTCAATGGCTCAATTGCCAACGGCCGGCAATCTCGAAAATCTCCGGGTGGTGCTCGTGGCCACGCGGAATCCGCTGAATATTGGGGCGGCGGCGCGCGCCATGAGTAATTTTGGAGTCCGGCGATTGCGGGTGGTAAATCCCTACGAGGTGGCGTTTCGCGAGGCGCGGTCGGCGGTAGGCGCGTCAGGGCTGCTGGCGAAGGCCGAACAGTACGACGGCGTAGCCGAGGCGGTCGCAGATTGCAGGCTGGTGGTAGGAACGACCGTGGCAGGCCGGCGAGAATTGCAGCATCGTTTGCACCGGCTGGAAGCGGGCGCGCGGGCAATCAAGCTCCAGCTGAAGACTGGACCGGTGGCATTACTGTTCGGCTCGGAAAGATTCGGGTTGTCGAACGAGGAACTGAGCCACTGCCATTGGGTGATGCGGATTCCGACGCGAGAAGAACACGGTTCGATGAATCTAGGGCAGGCCGTGGCTGTCTGCCTGTACGAACTCGTGCGAGGACAGAAGGCGGCGCCGGCGAAAACGAAGACAGCGCCCGTCGGAAATGAAAAGCAGTCGGCCGCGTCGCGAGAAGTGGAGCGGCTAACCCAAATTCTGCTCGAAGTTCTGCACACCAGCGGATACGTGAAACCGCGGGCAGTGGCAGCCGAAGAAAAGTTGCGGCGTCTGGTCCGGCGCCTGATGCTGAACGCCGATGACACCGCGGTCTTGTTGGGGATGCTGCGGCAGATAGCGTGGAAGCTGGGCGCCAACCAAAAGGACGGCAAGTAATCCGAAACAATCTTGGTTGTTAAGTGTCAATTGTGCTGCATACGCGTTACCCCGGTACAACCCCGTCGTATCCTCTGGAACAAGCTGGACGCTAACGCTTGCCGCTTCCGCGAGTCGAAGTAATGGCGGCGGGGCTGGTAAACGTTCCCGGACGTTACCCTTCCCTTGACGCCTAGAGGTAGCGACATGCGCATGCTGCTGGACACCTTCGCGCAAACCTTACGCACTCTGTGGGCGCACAAGCTGCGATCCTTCCTCACCATGTTCGGGATCGCCTGGGGCGTAGGTTCGCTGCTGCTGCTGGCCGGTGTGGGTGAAGGCTTCCGCAACGGCAACCGCAAGCAACTCGAAACTTTCGGCAAGAACATCATCTTCTTTTTCGGCGGACGCGCCCCGGCGGTCGAGGGCAGTTTCAACTCGATGAAGTGGTTCAACCTCACCTATGACGATTACCTGGCCATCAAGAGCGAATCGACGCTCGCGATTAATATTTCGCCGCTGCTTGCACGCGATGATATTCGCGCGGTCAGCGACTATACCAGCACCAACGGGCAGGTCTCTGGCGTCCCTCCCATTTACAGCCAGGTACGGACCATACCGCTGGCCGTCGGGCGTTGGATCAACGACGACGACAATGACCAGCGGCGGCGGGTGTGCATCCTGGGCCGGGAGATGACGCGCAATATGTTCCCTGGACGTCCAGCGGTGGGCAACACCATCCTGCTCAATGGCGTTCGTTTCCAGGTGATCGGCGTGCTCTCCATGATCGGACACGAGGAGCATAATGCAACCAACATTCGCATTTTTGTTCCCTTCAACACAATGCGCGAGTTGTTTCCGCTGACCGGCGACAATTCAAAAGAGGGCAACGCGATTTCGTTCATCAACTACCAGCCGCGCAGCTTTGACGAAAACGAAACCGCCAAAGACGAGCTGCACCGGATCGTGGCCCGCAATCACGGCGGATTCGACCCCAACGGCGCCGACATCTGGGAAGAATGGGACACGATCAAGAACCAGAAGACCATGGGCAAGATCTTCACCGCCATGGATTGGTTTCTGGGCGGGGTGGGGCTGGTGACGCTCGCGCTGGGCGCGATTGGCATCGTGAATATCATGCTGGTGGCCGTGACCGAGCGCACGCGCGAGATCGGCCTGCGCAAAGCTCTGGGCGCGACCAACCGCAGCATCCTGTTTCAGTTTTTTCTGGAGGGCGCATTCCTGACGCTGTTGAGCGGCGCGGTCGGGGTCGGCGGCGCGATGCTCGTCATTCATCTGCTTTCGGGAGTGCAGCTCCCGCAGGGTTTCGATACTCCGCGGATCGTGCCGGTGTCGGCGATCGGCGCCGTGTTATCGCTGGCGCTGGCGGGAATTACGGCCGGCCTATATCCCGCGCGTAAAGCCGCGATGCTGGAGCCGGTGGAAGCCTTGCGCCAGGAGTAGAAAAAAGTGGAGCTACGGGCGTCTCGCCCGTCCTGGCCGGGGGTGGCCGGGCGCGGACGCCCGGCACTCCATTAAGCAACAAGAGGGATAATCATGACCAACGATCTGCTGAAAGAAGCTTACGGCGCGATGCAATACAATCGCCGACGCACCACGCTGACCATGCTGGGAATGGCTTGGGGAATAGCTACGGTGGTCATCCTGCTGGCCTTCGGCTCCGGATTCGAGCACGCCATCAACCTGATTTTCAGCTCCTGGGGAACCGATGTCATCGGAGCGTTCCCGGGACGAACCTCGCTGCAGGCGGGCGGTGCCAAGGCAGGAAGCGAGGTGCGGCTGAAGCTGGCCGATGTCGAATACGTCCGCAACGAAGTCCCGATGGTGAAAAGCGTCACTCCGATTTTCGACAAGCGTGGTGCGACTATTCAGCACGACACACGCACCTTCACAAATCTTTTCCTCACCGGCGTCTACCCCGTGTACCAGCGTATTCGCGCCTTCGACGTGGCCGAGGGCCGCGGCCTGAGCGAGCAGGATCAGGCGGAGCACGCCCGCGTGGCGGTGATCGGCGATGAAGCGAAGCGAAGACTTTTTTCCGGCGAACAACCTCTCGGCCAGAGCATCCGCATCAACGGCATGAGCTTCCAGGTGATCGGCGTTTATCAGCACAAGGTGCAGGGTGATGACGATAACGACAACACCATGGTGGTGATCCCTTTCAGCGCCATGGGCGATCTCTACGATACGCAGTACATCACTGGTATTTTTATGGACTACGAAGCGCAGGATCATCAGCAGCTCGCGCGCGTGGTGCGCAGCGTTCTCGCCGGGCATCATAACTTCCGCCCAGACGATCGCCGAGCCGTATTTATCGCCGACTTCAAGCAGGACTTCGATGAGTTCACCATCGTGACCACCGCGCTTAAGGTACTGCTCGCTTTTATTGGCGCTCTGACTCTGGGAATCGGCGGCATCGGGCTGATGAACATCATGCTGGTTTCCGTGCAACAGCGAACCCGGGAGATCGGCGTGGAGAAGGCGCTGGGCGCGCAAAAGAGCCACATCCTTTTTCAGTTTCTCGCGGAAGCGCTGGCCATCACGTTTGCCGGAGGAGTGGCAGGGATTGGAATCGCTTATTTGATCTCATGGGGCGTGGGGGCGCTGCCGCTGATGAGCGCCTTTGGCGATAATTTGCAGGCGGGCGATATCCATCTGCATATCAACGTCAGCAGCCTCGCCGTGGCGACGGGGATTCTAGGCGTAGTCGGGGTGCTGAGTGGGATGGTGCCCGCAATTCGGGCGGCGCGGCTGGACCCGATTGAGAGTCTTCGCTACGAATAGGCTTGTCGGGCGCGCTTCATCGAATCGACGATCACGGTGCCAACCACCAGCACCGTCAAGAGAGTAATGATTCCGAGCGAGATTACGCAGTAGATGCACCAAACGCCCAGGACCATAGATTCGACGTCCGCGAGATGGATGGCGAAGGCAAAAGCGACGGTCGCGAATGGCAGCATCCACGCATACGCCTTTCGGGCGGCCAGGGCGCCGAGCAGCAGGTATCCGGCGATGCCGATCACGGCCACGGGAATTCCGAAGAGCATGGCATACGGACTGTGATTCACGATGCCGCAGTCCCAGCGCTCATTGATACTGCAAGGCGAAGCGTCGGTGCGGTAATGCTCGCGCAACGCGAGTGCAGAAACAATGACACCGGCGATAGCAAGCACAATCAGAACCCATCTCATGCAAGACTCCCGACTAAGCTATGTAACTACATTGCTGGAATAAATATTATCTACGATTTCCGCCAATCAAGATTGACGAACCAACATTCTCAATCAATCGTGGTAACGCCGCTCGCCGGCCGGTATCGGAACGCTGAGACGATTCTGGGCGGGAGGCAGAGGACACGTGGCATAGGGGGTGAATGCACAAGGCGGGTTCTCCAGTTTATTGAAATCGAGCCAGAGTTCGCCGGGCTGCTCTACGCCATGGTCAGGAAGTTCGGTATAGAGAAAACGCCCCGCGCCATAGGTCGTAGTCTTGCTGGTGGCATCGCGGATAATAAAGAAAAGGTCGGTCGATTTTGGATCTTCGAGCACCGGCTCGAGCCGCAGAACTTGTCCATCCACCGTAAATTCTGCGGCGCCCGGTGCGGGCATATGGGTCGTGGTCCCGAGCACGGTTGGAATGTCGAGCACTTTGGGAGGATTGTAGGGAATCCAGCGCGCGTGCACGCGGTAGGAGGCATTCGGCGCATACCAGCGCAATCCGTGGAATCCGATGCGGGTGGGTGCCTGCAGATCCTTGACTCGCAAGCCGAATTGATCGTCCCTATGGATCACGATGATAGTGAGCGTGCCGATCGTTAGCTTCGAGGGTTTCTCGGCATCATCGGACAATAGGACTTGCTCCTTCGCGGGTTGACCATCCACGAGAAGGTCTTTAGGGAAACCCTCCGCCGGAGGCAGCAAGCGCAGCACGTCTTTTTCAAGGCGCACGATCGCGATGTGCGCCGGTGCCTTGCCGGTGATCTGAACGCGGCTGTCTTCAGCAGACCCAAAACTGTTGTCGCCTTCTTTCAGCCATCCAAGGGCGATCAAGGAAAGCCAGCCTTCGGGAGCCTGGAGGCTTGTCGCCCGATGAGCGCGCCACGCAAGCAGGTCGCGCGTCCATGCATCGTCCGTCGCAGTTGTGCCGGCAACGAACGCCTGCGACAGCATCGCCACTAGAACGAGCGCTGCGGCCAGAAATTTCCTCTTCATTTGCAATTCTCCGCTTTGGCAGGTCTGGCAAGTTCGAGGCGTCAATCGCCTGGAGCTGCCGGGACGCCAGACAGATGATCCGCGACCTTCTTACACCAGATAATACTGCGCTTTCCTGTCGGCCGCCGTTCCAATTTGCGAGTAATGGATTAGCTGCCAGACGCTCGCCGGAGTTGCTCTCGCAGACGGAGTATATTGATTGCGCGACGGCTGCCACGCCGCGAAGACAGCTCTAGCTAAGTCAATGAAGGCCGCCACTCTAGCCTCACCTCAAGAAGTTCGGAAGCGGCCTCTTAGGATTGGCCAAGTTGCAATGCCAGAGCCGAAGCAAGGTGAGGTTCTTGTGCGGGTGCGTGTGTGTGGAGTATGCCGCACTGATTTGCATATCGTCGAAGGCGACTTGCCACCCCGTCGCCCGGGAATAATCCCCGGACATCAGATTGTTGGCGAAGTCGTATCCGGCGCTACGCAGGAACTTCCGGTTGGAACTCGCGTCGGCGTTTCCTGGATGGGAGGCACGGACGGCACGTGCCGGTATTGTCAACTCGGCCTGGAGAACCTCTGCGATTCCCCCACGTTTACCGGTTACACCGTGGACGGCGGCTATGCGGAATACGTAGCCGTTCGCTCCGATTTCACTTTTCCTCTTCCCGATCAGCTCGACGATTTGCGCGCCGCCCCGCTGTTGTGCGCCGGCATTATTGGTTTTCGCAGCCTTCGAGTGGCCGACGTCAAGCATGGAGACCGAGTCGGGTTGTTCGGGTTCGGTGCTTCGGCCCATCTGGCAATCGCGGTGTTGCGCTCCTGGAATTGCGAGGTGTATGTCTCCACACGAGGAGCGAGCCATCGTCAATTGGCGGCTTCGCTTGGCGCGGTCTGGGTGGGAAGTGAGACTGACAAGCCACCCGCGGAGCTCGACTGCGCAGTGACGTTCGCTCCCAGCGGCGATGTTGTAGTAGCAGCTCTCGCCAGCCTGAGGAAGGGAGGAGTGGTTGCCATCAACGCCATTCACTTGGACCGGATTCCTCAGTTCGACTACGATCGCCTGCTGTGGGGCGAGCGTCAGCTTCGGAGCGTCACGAACATGACTCGCGCTGACGCTCGAGATTTCCTGAAGATCGCGAGCGAGATTGGCCTGAAGCCGAAAGTGACTGCCTTCCCACTCGACCGGGCCAACGAAGCTTTGATCGCGGTAAGAGAGGATTCCATCGACGGGGCTGCCGCCATCGTCATGTGAGGGCGTCGGGCGTTACCGCGTAGATGTTTACGGTCCGCCACCGCCAGCTGCGATCGGTACACATGGGGAAGAGATAATTACGTTGCCCAGGTATCGTCTCCGTAGTTCTGCGACATATACTTGCTCCGGCACTCGGCCGAGCAGAAGTGCAGAGCATTCCGCTCACTGGCGCGCTGCTCATCCCACTTGTCGGACAGGTTAAAGGTGTATTTCATGACCCCCCCTGGCTTTCCTGAGCCTTCGAAGCCCAGCAGCCAGCCTTCGGCATCGCCCTTTCGCTTGCCGCACGTTTTGCAAAAGAATTCTGCCGTAGAACCTCCCATTCACCGAGACGTTGTGTTTTCCCGAAGACCCATACCCGCAGCCATCATCTCAAGGCTGTCCTGGCACTTTGTTGAAGAAACTCTGACTGGTTCAGTTGAGTCTTCCGATCGTCTTTTCTGCAGCCTCCAACACCTTGCCGTTCTTGACCACACTGGTGAGCGTGTTGATGTCGTCGAAGAGCGGCCGGTCTTCATCGAGTCTCCTCACATGACTGCGGATGACCTGGTACGCCGCCTCCGAGGCAGGCGAGGGTTTGACCGGCGCCCGCAGATCGAAGGCCTGGGCAGCCGCCATCAGTTCGATTGCGGTGATGTGCCACGCGTTCTCCAGAATCTGCCGCGTCTTGATGGCCGTGGTCATGCTCATGGAGACAAAGTCTTCCTGGTCGGCGGCAGCTGGAATTGAGCCGGTAGCCGCCGGATTACACAGCACGCGGTTCTCGCAAACCAATGCTCCGGCAGTGTACTGGGAGAGCATGAGACCTGAGAACATTCCCGCGCCTTTGGTAAGGAACGCGGGCAGCCCCATCGACAAATGCGGATTCATGAGCCGATTCAGTCTGCGCTCAGAGAGAGCGGCCACCGTGGTCACTGACATGCCGGCGAGTTCGAGCGCGAATGCCAACGGAGTGCCTTGAAAGTTGGCGCCCGTGAGCACGAGATCCTCATCCGGAAAGAAAACTGGGTTGTCGGCGGCGTGATTGAGTTCGATCTCCAGCATGTGCCGGCTCCACAGGAATGCGTCTTTGGCGGCGCCGATGACTTGCGGGCTGGAACGGAGCGAGTAGGCGTCCTGCAATTTCTTGCCGGGTAGCTTGAGGAGTTCGGAGCCGGCGGTCAGCCTGCGGATGTTCTCGGCGCAGGCCTGCGCTCCCGGATAGCCGCGCACGCTGTGAATTCGCGCATCGTAGGCGACCATGTTGGCGTTGAGGGCTTCCAGAGTCATCGCCAGGCAGACCTCCTGCGTCTTAAGCCACCGTTCCGCATCGTAGAGTTCCAGGCAGCCCATGCCAGTGGTGAGATCGGAGCCATTGATCGTGGCTAAGCCATCCCGTTCGCGGAACGCAATCGGCCGAATGCCAGCGGCTGCCAGACCCTCTTTCGCCGGCCATCGACTCCCCATGTAGAACACCTCGCCCTCGCCCATGAGCGTGATGGCCATTTGCGCCATCGGGGAGAGATCTCCGCACGCACCCACCGACCCCTTCTGGCATACCACCGGTGTGACACCCCGGTTGAGCATCTCGATCTGGATTTCCACGACTTCGCGGCGAATCCCGGAATGACCCCAGCAATGAGTGTTCAGGCGTGAAAGCATGCCCGCGCGCACATCTTCTTCGCTGCACGGTTCTCCACAACCCGCGGCATGGGAGTAGAGCAGGTATTTCTGGAATTTTTCGGCCTGCTCTGGAGTCAGCACCACGTCTGCGAGTTCACCAATGCCAGTGTTGACCCCGTACATGATTTGGCGGGCTTGAATCTTCCGCTCGAGAAGAGTTCGGCACTCATTGATCCGTGCTACCGCGTCCGAGTGTAACTGGATTGGCTGACGATGGCGGGCAACGGCCGCGACATCCTCAATCTTCAACGAATGCCCGTCCAATACCAGGTTGATTCCTGTTTGGTTCGACCGCACTTCGTCCAGAACAACTGTCATACGTTATTCCCCTCGCGTCGCGTGGTGATGCATCACCGCACACTGCCACCCATCCAGTCCGGCCTGGTGGACAACTTTGCAATCTAGCGCGAACTCTAAATTTTGTGCCCGGAATCACCTGGGCCGGAACACTCCACCCTCACTTCTCCACCTGGCAGTACGCGCCCATCATTTCGGCTGCATCTGGTTTGTCTTGATCCCCTCGATAGATCTCCACGTTCTTGCAATCGTACATCCCGTAGTTCTTGGGAAGTTCAACCATCATGTAGTTACCGCTCGGCAGTACTTTGCAGTATCCCGCTCCCTCATTGCACTGCAGTTCAAGGGATTTCGTGCCCTTCTGTACGTAAACAATGACAACCCCGGTTACGACCTCCGAGCTCTTCACCTTGACCGGCGTCTTCTCCTGCGCGAATGTGTGTTCGGTCGCCAGGATGACGAAAAGCATGGTAAAAACGGCAAACAGAGAAATGGTCTTTTTCATAAATGCCTCCGATAATCGAAAGGCTCTTCAAACTGCATCTATATTTTGCGACTTGGGGCGGTCCTCTGTCTGTGATGTCAGATCACAGATCGAAGTGCGGAAACGTCACTCGCTTCTGCGCGGCGGATGGTTCGGACGGCTGCGACGCGGTGTGTGGGGACCAAATGTTGGAGGCGCGGGTCGGAATCGAACTAATGGCGCTGTTGCAAACAAACGGTTGCCGCCTTGGCGTTGAAGAAGATTTCGAGGGCTCCGAGAATTACTGGCTACTCCCAGCGAAACACCTTCGCCGACAGTGCCGTGCACACGATAAACGCCAGGGCCAGTGCTGTCAGGTCGCGCGCGTGCGCCCACCACGCGTCGCCCTTCCAAATCCCCTCGAGGAGTGACACCGCGTAAGTTAGCGGCAAAACTTTGGCCACCGCTTGAGCCGCTGGCGGCAGCGATTCAACCGGCGCGAAAACTCCCGAAAGCGCCATCATCGGATACATGATGACGGCGCCAATCGGCTGCGCAAAGCGCGCCGTGGGTACCAGGCTCGCGATGAGAAAGCCGATCGACAAAATGCTGCAGGTGCTTATCAGAAGCGCCATCGTGAACCCCGCAAAGGGGACATGAATCCCGGCTGGATAGTAGCGTTTGCCCACCACCAGCATTAAAACCAGTGTGGCCGCGCTGAGCAGCAGCTTGACCATCACGTGGGCGGTGAGAATCGTCTGGGGGCGCAGCGGAGTGGCGCGGAGTCGTTTGAGAATGCCCCCCTCACGGTAGATCGAAATGATGGTGACCAGCGACAGCACGGCGCCGATGAGGATCAGGACCGAAGCGAGCACCGGTAGACCGACGCCGATAAAATTACTTACCACGGGTGAGGTCAGTGCAGCTCTGCGGCCGACCATTCTACCCGCCACGAGGAATACTAAAACCGGGATACCGATCGTCCCGATCGCCCCCAACGGCTCGCGCAAGAATATCTTGATTTCAATCCATGTCAATTTCCAGAGTCCACGAAGCATAGGAATCAAGCCTCAATCGCGAATCGAGTGCCCGGTCAGTTTGAGAAAGACATCCTCAAGGTTGGGGAGAATCGTGCGGAAATCGGTGACCCGTATTCGATTCTCCGACAGACAATGAATCACCTCGGTGACAAGATCGTCGCCGCTACCCCGAATCGTGACCTGCGACCCTCTGCACGTGACCGCCTCGACTCGCGGGATCGCTCGAAAACGCTCTGCCGCGCTTCCGTCGTCTGTGGCGAGGACGACAGTTCGCTCAGGGCAGTGCCGCTTAACCAGGCTCTCCGGGCTGTCGATGTCGATAATGCGTCCGTGTTCGATGATTGCCACTCGGTCGCACAACCGCTCGGCTTCCTCCATGAGATGTGTAGTCAGAAAAACCGTCTTGCCGCGCTCGCGGATTCCGCGCACCAAGTCCCAGATGGCGCGCCGCGCCTGGGGATCCAGGCCGGTGGTTAACTCGTCGAGAAACACCAGTTCCGGATCGTTGATCAGCGCAAGGGCAATGAACAATCGTTGCTTCTGGCCGCCCGACAGGGTCATGAACCAGGCATTCCGCTTCTCAATAAGGCCAAGCTGTTCGAGCAACCGTCCGCCGTCGATCGCATTTCTCTGGTAAAGAGAGGCCCAGAGGTCTACCGCTTCCCACACTTTGATCCGCTTTTGCAGTTGTGCCTGCTGCAGCTGAACTCCAATCCGCTCTTGCAGTTTGTAAACGTCGTTGAAGGGATCAAGACCCAGCACCGAGATGGCGCCCCGGTCGGGCGTGCGCAGACCCTCAATGCACTCCATCGTCGTGGTCTTTCCCGCGCCGTTCGGCCCGATTAATCCAAAGATCTCACCGTCGTTGACCTCAAACGATACATCGTCGACCGCCACCGTAGAGCCGTAGGTCTTGCGGATTGCCGAAACCTGAATGACTGGACGCATGATCGATTGCAAAAATCCTAAAACTTGCTGGACTGAAATGATGATCACTATCTCGGGACGTAGTCTAGGTCTGAGAACTTGGATAAACAAGTGTCCCGGGTTGATCAGAAACGCCGTCGAGGAAAGCAGAGTACGATGCTCTGACCGTTTGATCGGCCAACCAGAAATTGGCCAGAAACGGGCTTCGGGGAGTCTGCTGAGCTCGAGTCCCTACAGGCCCCCTTCGTGCGGAGCGGCCCTCTTTGGCGGTGGATCGAGATTGCGTTCTGGGCGGAACTGGGAACCCTGGTTGGAATTCTATTTTATGTAGCAGGGAGTCTCAGCGAGGGGCACTTTCTGGCCGAAGAACTCACCATGTTTTGTACCGAGATTCTCATTGTTCCGGTCGTGGTGGTTGCGATCTTTTTTCTGTTCAATCTCACTGGGATTACCGGAATTTCCCCTCAGGGGACATCGATCACAGGAGTTGTAGGGTTTGCTTTCATTTTCGGCTTCGCGATTCGGCGAACGATTGGGTTGCTTGATAACGTCAAGAAACGCATATTTCCGGAGCCGACACAGCTTCTCCACCGGCGAATAAGTGACCGTGTCGGACAACCAGCTGGGATGACCTGGACAAGAGGCGGCCCCCGCCCTTCCGCTATGTGTCGCCCAGCTACGCTCTCTCGTCAAGCACTTGGGGATTTCCTCGCAGGTCGGAACCCCAACCTGAATCCGCCACGGTCAAGAAGGACTTTGCGAACATTTGTCGTTTTATTAGTTTAGGACGCGAGCAGGCTTTTGTGGTCGTATCGTTATGACCTTCAAGAGTCGTTAGAAATTTGGGAGAGGAAAAATGCGAATAAAACAAGCGTTGTGGCTCACGATATTTCTTCCCGTATTATCTCAGCCCGTGCCAGCTCAAAACGCCCCGACTGGCAACAACTCAGTCGGAACGCTGCCAGCGGCGTCGGCCACGATTTTCTATTCTGGCCGCATGCTTGGATACATGCGGCAAAACAAGGCAGACGACCCGAATTCTCTTTCCGACCCCGCCAAGTATTTCATAGATGAATATCGCTCGAAGTGTGGCCCTCAACGGCATTGTGTCTTGCTGGGGATGGGCGACAATTTTTCTCCGGACTACGAAGCGCGCCTGGACGACGACGGCAACTTCAAAAGCCGCAACGACGCGCGGGTCCAGTACTACAACGACAACGTGGCCCGTTTTCTCGACACCGCCGAGTTTGACGCTTTGGTTCCGAGCAAAGAGGATTTCTACTTTGGCGCTTATCGCCTCTGGAAAATTGCGAATACTCTGAATGACAAGCGCAACAAAGGCGGCAAAGCTGGCCCCTTTTTTGCTGACAATCTGGTTCTCCAACCCAAGGACGAAAAGGACCGGGAACCTTGGCCCGCGAAGCGAAAGACGTTTACCAACCATGTTGACGGCATCTCCACCGACTTTGCCGGCAGCGCCATGCCGTGGCTCGTAAGATTATCTTTCAAGTTCGACGCCGATCTGATCGCCGTCGACAAGGCAAAGCTGGCGGGCCACCTTTGCGCCGCGGTAAGCAACCCGGACGACATTCCCGCGAACGCCCTAACCAATAGTAGCTGCGAGATTTGGGGGTGGGACGAAACCGGCAAATCGTTCGTTCGTATCCAAAACCGGCAGTCGATACACTCGCCGCGTAGAGTCTCCAGCCCCAAGGCGCAAAATTCGTCTAACAACCAGTCCCCTCGTTCGATCGAACCGCAAGCTGATCTTGCGCCGGGGACCGACTACGGCTTTTGTATTTCTGGGATCACTTTCCGGGGAGCGAAGAGCATGTACTGCCTGCCTATTCACGTAGAAGCCCCCATGTTTTCGACTCCCTACGTGGTTGGGACCGCTCCGGTGAACAACACTGACGTCGCCATCTTTGCCGTCGTCGATCCCAACATCCGGTCTTATATGCCGAAGCAAAACGCGGGTTGGGATGTATGGGATTCAGGGAAAATTCTCAAAAAGAGCATCGCAGATCCGCAGCACCGGGGTGAGTGGATCCCGCACCGGATTGAAATCGCTGCGTTGTCGCCGACGGTCGCCCTTGAGGAAGCGCTCGACGCCTTTCAACTCGATTTCTCGAATTCACTTGCGCCGGAAGTCGAGCAAGCTCTGCGCGAGCCGAAGAGTTACTGTCCCCTTCAACTGAGTCAGGCCGTTGCTTCACTTAGTCTGAATGGGAAGGCTTTTCCGGGGACGACTGTCTTAATGGCACAGATGGATTACGACTCCGCCGACGAGTTGGCGCGGCACCTGGAAGAGACCGTAGGCTATGCCTCACGTGGAGCCACCCCACGCCCGGCATTCGATCTCGTCATCGCACGCGCCGAAACTGCCCATCAGACCCGCCCACAGAAGGTCACTCTGCCGGTCGGCGGCGCTCGCCCGCGCTTCGTTGTAGGGCCAGCGCCGGCGTTCAGCGACCAAACGCTGGAGGTTCAGTTGCCGCTCGCGTGGGTCGATCTCAAACGGGACCCTGCCGATGCTACGGCCGAGTTCTTCATCGACACAGAGTACTGTTCCAAAACGCCACGTTCGCAAGAATGTTTCGCTAAATCCACTTCGTCCGCATGGAACGAGCTGGAACGTAACCTGTTTGTCGGTTCGACGTCGGGTCCCTATTCACAGTGCTATAAGGCAACCGGCACGAAGAAGCCGAGCGACTGTGCGGACACAAAAATCGCCGCCTGCCTCATGAAGTTTGCGACTTGCGCCATGCTGCAGGATGAAAAGGAGTTCGACACGGAAGCTGCGGACTCCGCCTTCTTGCAGCAGCGTGACATCTGGGTCCCGAATGACGACACTACCAAGCCAAATAAGGACGACCCGACAAAAGCGTGGCGCATTCAACTGGCCCGCGCTGACACAGTGCAAGGCATTCTGGATCGAATCTTCTGGAAAGACGATCTTCTCACTCATGCAAACTTCAGCGGCGCCCAACTTAAAGCGCTCATCAAAGACAGCACCTCCATTCAGAAGGACGAGAGTAATCCGCTGTGGGTTCTTCACGACACCGCCGGACGCTACCTCAAGTATTCAGGCCTTCTCAAGGGGGACGATCCGAAGCCGGGTAGCAAAGACCCTTCCTACTATTCCCACCTGGAAGAGCTTTCCGATACATCCTTGTACCGGGTCGCTGCCTCTAGTTACGTCTCGAATGGAGAGACTGGTTATACCGAGTTTGCCGTGCCCGCGGAAGGCAGCACGGAATTCTTCCGCAACGACAGGAAGGGGTTGAGGATAAGCGTATTGGTTTGCGAAGCGTTGCAAGGTGGTGCGGGCAAAGACAACGAGTCTCTTTACGGCTGCGGCGATGATCCGCAGAAAAAGTTCTCAAAACCGGCAAGCTCCGGCCCCAACCCTCCCTGTCCGCGGGGGGAGACCGTTGCCGAAACGTGTTACGCGGTTTCGAGTACGGAGATCTCCGGCGCTGCGGCTTCCATCCAGGGCCTCGTCATCTCCGACAACCGCGAACAGGACAACCCCGGTGAATATATCGAAGCACAGCTCCGTGAGCTTGTTATCGGCCGCGACCCGTTCTCGGACGAAGCGACCCACGCTAACACTGTGAACGGAACGGAAAAACAGCTTCAGGGCTATCCCTACCTCGACGTCAACCTCACGAAGCTCTCGATTGCCGGCAATCTCAACACAGCTCTCGCGAGCCGAGCCGAGACGGCTAATTTCAGCGGGGTGTTGCAGAGCGATATCCCGCAACCTACCAAGAGCGAATTCTCGTGGTTCACCAATCTTCGCGTGCTCGATCGCCGCTATCACGGTAAATGGGATTTCGGAGCTGCCGTGGATGAGGAGATCGACAAGTCGGTGCAAGGGAGCCTAACCAAACCTAGTTCTCCCAACTGGTCGTTCAACACTCTGGCCGTCGGTCCCATCGTGCAGTTCTCAATAAGCGATCCACGTCGGGCACCTCGTCATTTATTGACGTTCCATTTGACCGACTACGTGCGTCAAATCACGAACACAAGCTTGAGCCTAACCGGAAAGAATAATAGTGCGAGCTTTACGCTGAGCCAGCTTCCGAGTCAAGGCTTTCAGCCAAAAGGTGGTTACCGTTACGAGAGCGGCACCTCTTATCTTGAAATCGGCGGTCAGTATGTACGTAACGATGATGTCCTATCCGAGATTAGTGGACTTCCCGGCGGCGTCGTGTGTAACATCAGCGGTAGCGTAAGCCTGTCCCAATGTGTGGGCGCCATTACTTTCCCGCCTGGAAGTCCAGCTCCGTTCCTCCACTACGACACGTTCGCGCAAGCCGGAATCTATTGGGATGCCAAGTTCGACCTTGACGTCCTGAAGGGAAAGTGGAGCTACGAACTTACCAGTCGCGGCAACTACTATCCGAAAAGCGATCCCGTAAGCGCGCTCAGTCGCGTTGACGCTCGGTTGGGCAACAGCCTCAAGTTTCCGCTGTTCGGGAACTTTAGCCTGTCTCCCATGGCCGAGTGGCGCTTCTTTGAAACGGAAGGCACGCGAGATTTTCTTAAGCGCATCAACACTTCCGTCGCCTTAATCTACAGCTTCCACAAGGACTCAAGAGTGAATCTGTTGGACGCGATGATATACAAACCTAGTGGGGCTAGTGCTCCATAACGGCGTTGGCACGTTTCACCGCTTGACATCGGTGACTCTCTTGATTCCGATCTTGGCGTAGGTTTTAAGAGTCTAAACGACTTCAAGAATTCAACGAGAGCTTTAGAGAGATGTGCCCCTATGCCGGGGTTAGAAAGCTACACATTTCTGACGCCGAGTGTGGAACTGAGAAGGCCAATCTTTACGGCTCCCACGGGAGCAGCTCCGTTCAGGGTTTTCTAACGCCGCTACCGGGCATCTGCGGGATTTCTGTTCGATGCGCAGCGCACAGCCCGGTCACAAGGCCGGTGAAGACGTCCATGGTGTAATGTGCCCGGAGCACCAGCACGGCCAGCACCTCAAAGACCACAATCAGAACGCCAAGCGCCGTCAGCCAACGTCGGCCGCTGCGAGCCATTTCGACGGCTGCTAAGACTGCAATCGCGGTATGACCGGAAAAGAAATAATCATTGGCTACGCTATAGGTCACCAGCAGAGACGGAAATCCGGGATAATGCCAGATCGCATTTGGAGGGGCGGGAAGAGTCACCAATGCCTGCATGATTTGGCGAAGCCCGAGCACGATCACTAAACCGAGGAATGGCCGGGCGGACGCTCCAAAGATCCATTTCGAGAGAAGAAAGATTCCCAGCAGATCGATGATCGCAGAGCTCACAATCAAGAGTGCGTCGGCCGCCGTCGGATGAGTGTGTAGATAGGAATTCGACGATGCCGTGGCAGTGTGCAGGCGATCCCCGATGCCGCTGTCTGGAGCGCGGCGCGTGCCGATCAATGACTGGGTCCAGAACCAGATCACGAGCGCTACGGCGGTAACAGCGAGTCGAATGGCCAGTGCTCGTCCGCTGCGGGTTGGACGTGAATCGTTGACGACGCTTGAGTGCGTTCCGGTTGAACTCATGCCGAGGATCCCGTCGCGATTTCCTTCAATCGTCGCAGGTCAATCTTTCCGGTGCCAAGGTAGGGCAACGATTCTACATGCACGAACTGATCGGGCCGCGGCTTCCAGAGTGGCGGCAAGTCCGACTTGCCCAATTGGGCCAGGCATTCTTGCAGTTTTTCCTCGGGCAGGGTGTGCAACACGATCAGGCGTTCTCCTTTTCGCTCATCGGGCACAGAGGTTACGGCGAAGACCTGTTCGGTCGCGCCGACTATTTCGTGGAGTTTGTCCTCGACCTTGATGTGAGGAACCATTTCTCCGCCGATTTTGCTGAACCGGGTCAAGCGATCGGTGATGCGAATGAACCCGTCCTCGTCCATGGCAGCGATGTCGCCGGTGTTGTACCAGCCATCGCGGAGAACCTCGTCTGTTTTTTCCGGACGATTCAGGTATCCCTGCATGACATTGGGGCCGCGCACCAGCAGCAATCCGGTTTCCCCTTGAGGAACCAGAGCAAATGTCTCAGGGTTCACGATTCTCACACTGATTCCGGGCAGAGGATGGCCGATGCTGGCACGCTTCGCGCCTACTTGGCGGAATTGCGCGGCACGGAAGTCACGCGTGTTCACGGTGACGGCAGGAGAGCACTCCGTGCAGCCGTAGCCTTCCAGATGGGCGAATTCCGAAACGGTCTTCAAATGCGATTGAGATTCGCTCGGGAAGTTTTTCCGCGCCCGCCATAACATACTGCAGGCTGCCGAAATCCTCGGGAGAACATCGCCGGATGTAGGACTGCAGAAATGTCGGCGTGGCCAGCAGGAAGGTCACAGCGTACTGGCTGACCAGCGCACCGATCGCACGCGATTCCAGAGGGTTGGGATGGAAGACCACGCCCATGCCGATGGCCGTGGGCAAGCCAAGCGTTCCGGTGAAGCCGAAGGAATGAAAGAATGGCAGAATGCCGAGGATTTTGTCGTGGCGGCCAAGCATGAAAACCTGGTTCAATTGTTCGACATTCGATGCCACGTTGTAGTGAGTTAGTACGACTCCCTTGGGATCACCGGTGCTGCCGCTGGAAAAGATAATGGTGGCGATGTCGTCGAGGCTCACCTTTTTTCCGACTCCGACAGACTTCTCAACGAGGCGCACGGGCAGAAGCCAGGAGATGAGGGCAGCTCTTAGACGCTCCGTGAATCGTGGATTTTCGGCGAGATCCTCCAGCATGATGGCCTGCGCGGGCGGTTGGATGTGGACACGTTCCAGAAAAGCCCTCGACGTGATCACGGTTTTCAGCTCGCATTGTTTTGCGCATGACGCGAGGATCTCGTTCGAGGCGGTGTAGTTCAGGTTTACCGGGACCTTCCCCATCAGCAGCGCCGCGAGGTTGACGAGCGCGCCAGGAACGGATGGTGGGAGCAGGATGCCAACCATCTTCTGGTCACGCCAAATGGGAGCGAGCCGCCGCGCGAGAAAGACAGTGCGCGTGAGGGCACCGCCGAAGGTGAGTTTCGGCGTGCGGCCATCCGCCATGGCGAAGCGGAACGGATGTCGTCGTGCCGTCTGCACAAAAGAACGATGCAGCGGCCGCATGTAGCGCTTGCGGTATTGATAAGCTTCGGCGCCGAGCTCCTGCACCGCCTGCCGTACTTCTTGAGCGCCGCTGGTCGAGGGCATCGGCTTGCCGAAGGTCACGGTGACCGGATAAGGAATCTTGCGGGGAAGCTTCCACAAGAACTTTCCGCGCTCGAAGCTGAAGATCGAACCCCACACGCCTCCGAGATTCACTGGGATGATCGGCACATCCACTCCCTTGACGATTCTCTCCATGCCGCGGCGGAAGGGAAGCATCTGTCCGATGCGAGTCATCTGGCCTTCGGGAAAGATGCAGACAATTTCGCCGTCCTGCAAAGCTTGCGTCGCTGTGCGCAGCGACTGAATCATTTCGCGTGGACGAAGCTGCGAGGAAATCGGAATCACCCCCATGATCTTGGCGAACGGCTTCACCAGCGGGTGGTCATAGGAACCCTTGAACATGAGAAAGCGGATCGGGCGGTCGATGGAGGCGATCAGCAGGACCGCATCCACCATGGAGACGTGGTTCGGCACGATCAACGCTCCGCCTTTTGCGGGAACATTTTCGCGTCCTTCCAGGTGAATTCGATAGAGAGTGTGGGTCGCGATCCACAGTAAGAGCCGGAGTAGAGCGTCGGGCAGCAGGTATAAGACGTAGACCGTTGCGGCGACGGTCATTAGCGAAGCGGATAGAAAGATCGCGGGCGGGCTGAAGTGGACGTAATGTTGAAAGAGCATAGTAGACGCCTGCCGCTCCTCCAATGCCGACGAATGAGAGCAGGTTAGCCGCAGCGATCACGCCGCCTTTGTCTTTTTCGTCGGGGCGATGCTGAATCAGCGCGTTGACGGGAACAGCAAAGAAACCGGCCGAGAATCCGAGAGCAGCCAGCAGTGCGAGCACATGAGTGAACGAAAGGTTGGTCTGGAGAGCAGGACTCCGAATACGGTCATGCCGACAGAGCCCAGGGGAATTAATCCATACTCGACCTTGCCGCTCGACAGATAGCCCGCAGCCAGGCTACCCAGCCCGATACCGATCGCGACCGCAGCCTGAAGAATTCCGGTGCGAGTGGAGCTGATGTGCAGGACATCGCTGCCATAAAAGACAATGTTGGCGGTCAGCAGTGCTCCCAGAAACCAGAAATACGTGTTACCGAGAACCGCGAGCCAGAGAACTCGATCCTTGCGTATCAGGTGTCCCTGCATCCAGAGATCACCAATTGGGTTCGCTCGAAACTTCTTGGTGGGATCGGCGGCGGGAACCTTCGTGATGCCAAGACTGAAAATCAGTCCGACGAATGACAGACTCAGAAAGATCAGACCTGACCAGCCCTGGCGTGCTTGAAAGACGTCCGCCAGAAACGCGCCTGAAACGCCTCCGGCGATCACGGCCAGGAAGGTTCCGAGTTCAAGCACGCCGTTGCCCCAGGAGAGCCTTGGTTCGGGCAGTAACTCGGGCAGCAGTCCATATTTGGACGGACCGAAGAGCGCCGCTTGCGTACTCGCCAGGAATACGGCAGCCATTTCGAGATGGCAGGTTCTGCCAGCCCAGTCCAGCGATGGCCAGCGCCATGACGGCCATTTCGAAGAATTTGGTCCAGATGGTGACGGTCCGTTTGCTGTAGCGGTCGGCGAGAAATCCACCGGTCATCGAGAAGAGAATGAAGGGAACGGAGAACAGAGTTCCGACGATCAACACCAGCCGATCGCGATCAGCCTTCTCCATCGCCATGCCGAGGACGATGAAAACCACCAGGTTCTTGAGGCCGTTCTCGTTGAATGCTCCCTGAAACTGCGTGGCTACCAGCGACCAAAATCCCCGTCGCCACGATGGAGGGACAACGGGTTGCGCAGTGTTCACGGTGGTTCCAATTGGCGGAGCCTCGGACACCGTCGCGGAAACACCTTCACTCATAGGGAAACCTTGATAAGCGCCTATAAATTATGGAGTTCTGCACATCTTGTCATGAAGTGGGTCTACGTTCCAGTCCAACCCACAGAACGCTGGTTACTTTCAAACTTGCACAATGAAAATAAAGTGCAAGACTGGGGTTGCCGCGCGCTCTACAATGTTGGCCTACTGAAATCGCGAACGACGGGAGAGTGCCGATCGTGGAGCCGACCTTGGGGCTCGTGCTCGTACTGTTCGGGTTGTTAGCCATCGCCACTCCGCCATTGGCTGTTTACCTCCTGTGGCGGCAGCGCAAACTCCGTCAGCAACTCCTGAAGCTGACGGAGACGAGCACCCAGCAGAATGACGCGCTGCATCGTGAGTTGCTGGAGCTCAAGCGCCAAGTGGCGGCATTTCCGCGGGCTGCGGATGCGGCCGCGCCGTCTCGGGAAGAAGCTTCACCGCGCGCGCCTTCCGTAGAGCCGCCGAGAACGGAAAGGCCGGCTGCGGCTGTACCGGCAGTGGAACCGGCGGTCAGACCAGTATCCATTGAGGCTGTCGAGAAACCGCAGTTTGTTGACAAGAGATTGCAGCCGGTGTTCTGCGCCTGGTGCGGCACTATTCATGCTGGAGGCGTGTTTCATTGTCCGGAGACGAAACCGGTTCACCCACCGATTCCTGCAGCGCCGGCTGCGCAGAGCGAAGTACATCCCACCGATAAAATTCTCGAGGAGCCTAAGACGGAGCGGCCAGATCTCTCCGCGGGCCTGCCTCAAGCTGCTGCGTCCGTAACGCCGGTAATTCCGCCACCATCGGCTGGACCGGCAGAGCCCGCATCGCCAGCGAGATCAGCGCCGCCACCGGTGCCTCCACGTACGGAGATACCGCATGCCCCGCCACCGGCTCGGGTCGTGCTACCCCATGAGGCCGCGCGGGTCGCCGCTTTGCAGCAGTCCGCCGCTCTCCGATCGTCTCCATCCAAAGCTCCATCCAAAGCTGCACCCAGGGCGACTGCGCAGCAGCGCATGAAGTCGGTGTTCGCTCTGGAAGAAACGTTGGGTACGAACTGGCTCAACAAGCTCGGCATCATCATCCTGGTTCTGGGAGTTGCACTCTTTGGTATTTACGAACTCGGACAGCTGGGTCCTCTCGGGAAGGTCGGCCTTTCTTACGCAGTCTCGCTGGCGCTTTTGGGAGGTGGGATTTTTCTGGAGAAGCGGGAGCGCTATCGCGTTCTGGGCCACACTCTGATCGGCGGCGGATGGGCACTGCTGTTCTTTACGACGTACGCATTGAATCACGTGCACGCGATGCGCGTGGATATTTCAGAAACCTTCGATCTCATCCTCATGCTCGCGGTGGCCATCGCGATGGCCCTGCACACGTTGCGTTATCGCTCGCAACTTGTTACCGGACTTGCATTTCTGCTGGCCTATAGCACCGTGGCCCTCAGCCATGACGATGTATACAGTCTGGCCTCGGGCGTGATCCTGGCCATTGGATTGGTGAGCATCGTTATCAAGATGGAGTGGTTCGAACTCGAAGTGTTTGGCATCCTATCGAGCTATCTCAACCACTTGTACTGGCTGTATCGCCTGTTAGGGCCTGAAGGCGCGCAAGGACACGCGTTTCCTGAATATCACGCCAGCACCGCGATCCTCTTGTTTTACTGGCTGATCTTCCGGGCTTCGTACGTGGTCCGGAAAACCAAGTCTCCGTTTCTGGAGCATATATCGACTGCAGCCGCACTGCTGAATACTTTGCTGCTGCTGGGAGTGATGAAGTTTCAGTCGGTGCGCCCTGAGTTGGCCTTTGTCGCTCTGCTGGCGATCGGTGCGATGGAGTTCGGCTTGGGACAGCTTCCCATCACCAAACGTCGTCGCGAAGCGTTTGTTGTCCTGAGCGTTCTGGGCGCGGCGCTGATGATTGGCGCGGTCCCGTTCCGCTATTCCGGCAACAACGTGGCTATCTTATGGCTGATCGGAGCGGAAGCATTTCTGGTGGCGGGTGTGGTGGTCGGCGAAGTGGTTTTCCGGCGACTAGGTTTGCTTACTGGACTCCTGGTGGGCGCGCATCTGGTGCGCGTCGATTTCATGCAGTTGATCTCGGTCCGGCAGACCAGCGAGGATCTCGTTCTAACCGTCGGGGTGATGTTTGGACTGTGCGCCATTGTCTTTTATTTAAACGCTCTTTTCATGGGAGAGCGCTGGGTTCGGGCTTTTGGCGAATGGCCCGATGGACAGTTGCTTTGCACACATTCCTACATCGGAGGATTCGCAGCCGCCAACGCTGCCTGGGCATTGTGCTCTCAGGATTGGACGGCCGTGGCCTTCGCCGGCATTATGCTGGCTCTCTCGGCACTCGGATCGAAGCTGAAGTCGTGGCACTTGCAATTGCAGTACGGCATCATGGGCGTGCTCACGTTGTACCGCGTCGTGGTGGTGAACATACACACCGAGGTGCCTCAATACACTCACGTTCGGATGCGGTTGTTGACGTTGCCCGTGATTGCCGCGGCCTTCTACGTTACGGCGAAGTGGGCCGCGTACCGCGACGAACAAAATCAGCGAACGTTGCGTGGACTGTTTGCGGTCGCTGGAACAGCGCTGGTCACGTTACTCGGATATTACGAGGTGCCGGAACTCTGGCAACCGCTGGCGGCAATCGCTTTTGCTGTGTTGCTGCTGGAAGTCGGGCAATGGATTCGAGTATCACGCACTGGCGTGGCATGCTCACGTGCTGACTGCACTGGCGGTGCTGGCGGCGGTGACTGCTGATCCGTCAGGCGTCCAACGTTGGCACACCATTCCGCTGCATGCGTTTGGGGCGTTGCCGGTGGTTGCGGGAGCGTATTGGATCGCGAAGCGCATAAGCCTGCCCGGCCGGAGCCACATCGATCCCCGGCATATCGATTTCGAACGCATCGCCTATAGCTGGGTGGGCACCGGCGTGATGGTGTGGGTGCTCAACGAGGCTGCGCCCGCCTCATGGATTGCTGTCGCTTGGGTTCTCTTTGCGGTCGCGCTCGCGCTTGCGCTGCGCTGGATCGGTTACAAGCACCTCGCGTGGCAGGCAAACGCCGTGGCCGCGTGTGCGCTGGTGCGTGCCTTCAATTACAACCTCACGCTGGAGCAGATGCTTTGGCGCGGCTTCTCCGTGCGACTGGTTACGGTTTCGATTGTCGCTGCGGGCCTCTATTTCCTCTCGCGCCAAGCCACTGTGCCCGACTCTGAATCCAGGCGCGCAATTACTTACCTGCATACTTTTGCCGCGACGGCGCTGCTGGCCGCTCTTAGCGTGGTATGAGGCTCCCGGTGGATGGCTGGCGGTGGTTTGGGCTGTCTTTGCTCTCGTGCTGGCCATGGTGGATCGCCGGTTTGAACTCGAGGAACTCGCGTGGCAGGCGCACGCGCTCGCCGCGCTCGCCATGTTCCGCAGTGTCACGGTGAACTTGTATGTGACGGAAACCTGGCATGGCATCAGCGTGCGGCTGCTCTCGCTCTCAATCGTCGCGGTCGTTTTCTATGCCCTGTCTCGGATCATTCGCATGCCCGAGGAATGGCGAACCCGGGAGTTTCACCACATCTATTCGTGGGCGGCATCGGCCCTGGTTTCGCTGCTCATGTGGTATGAGTTACAGCCACTGAGTGTTGCTGTCGGATGGGCGGTCTTCGGATTGGTTCTCTTCGAATACGGCCTTTTGCGCAGTACGCGGCAATTTCGATTTCAGGCGTATGTCGCACTGGCCGCTGCGTTTGGCCGTATCTTCTTTGCGAACCTCACGGCCGGTAATCCGGGCGAGTTCTGGGGGCCCCGAATCTATACCGTGCTGCCGCTCACGCTCATTTTCTTTTTTGTCTATGCACAGTTGGGGCCAGACGAAACGAGTGTCCGGGATGATCGTCGGTTGTATTTCGACGTGCTTATGGGTTACATGGGCACCGGCAGCGTCGTTGCTCTGTTGTACTTCCAGTATGCGAACGACTGGCTTGTCACTGCATGGGCGGTGGTGTAGTCTTTGTTCTTTTGGGACTCGCTCTTTTGCTGAACCGGCCGATCTTTCTGCACCAGGGATTACTTCTGACGTTAGGCACCTGTACCCGGGGCGTGATGCACAACCTCTTCGGGGCCAGCTATTTCAGCGGCGGCGACTGGACCGGACGGTATTTTGTCCTGGGTTCTGCCGTAGCTGTCCTGTTGGCATGCCTTCCGTTCGCTTTTCGGCTACGCGATCGCTGCAAAGCCGACACCTTCGTATCGAATCGCTGGGTTTCCTATCGCTGGATAGAAGCGCTCGTGCGGCATCCCGAACAGTTCATGTTCTTTGCGCCTGTGCTTCTGCTCACGCTCATGCTCGCTCTCAAGATGCGCGCGGGCATGGTCACGGTCGCTTGGGGCATCGAAGGGGTATTGATCGTGCTGCTCGCCCTCGCAGTCGGCGAGCGCAGCTATCGGCTGACCGGCCTGAGCCTGCTGTTGCTTTGTGTCGGCAAGGTGCTGGCGAGGGACGCGTGGGGATTGGCGCCGCGCGATCGTTACATCACCTTCATTATTCTTGGGGCGGCGTTGTTGCTGGTGTCGTTCCTGTATAGCAAGTATCGCGACGCCATTCGGCAGTTCCTATGAAGCAGGTTCTTATGAAACGCATGGGCCGCATTTCTTGCCGTGCTCGTCGATCGGGGTTGCGGCGCTCTACTTCAGCCAACGCCGGCGCGAGCCCACACCCGTGTCGGCCAATGCCGTCGTGGAGATCGCGGCCGATGCCCAGCGTGACCTCAGCCGTGTACCCATGCGGTTTACACGTCTTTCCGATGACGAGGAGATTACGATCGGCAACCAACTGGCTGAACAATACTCGGTCACTAACGCCGAGGTAGCTCCAGAAGATCAGGCGCTTGAGAGTTACGTCCGTCGTGTCGGCAGCACGGTTGCTTTTCATGCGCATCGGCGCCTGCCTTATTCGTTTCACGTTCTGCAGAATCGGGGCATGATCAATGCGTTCTCTCTTCCGGGCGGCCACGTCTATGTCGGGAAAGGTCTGCTCGATTTGATGACCAGCGAGGACCAACTCGCGTTCATCATTGGGCACGAGGTGGAACATATCGATCACTACCACTGCGCCGAGCGCGTGCAAATCGAGGCGCGGCTGCGCCATCTGAACCTGGGCATCGTTGGCGCGCTGGTGCAGATCCCGCTGGCGGTGTGGGAAGCGGGCTACAACAAGGACGAGGAACTCGAAGCCGATCGAGAAGGGATGCGCCTGGCCGTTCTGGGCGGTTACTCGCCTTACGGCGCCGTGAGCCTGTTCGAGAAATTCAGCAAGCTGCACAGCGAATACATCATTCATGCGGAGAGTCCGGAAGAAGAGCTCTCGCAACTGGCCATTCAAAGCCTGGAAGGATATTTTCGTTCGCACCCGCAGCCGTCTGAGCGCCTTGCCCAGGCCAATAGCCTGATCGCGCAGGAGGGTTGGCAGGATCGCAAGACGCAGAAGCCGTTTCGCGTTGAGTATGAAGTGCATAACGGCAAGTTTGTGAAGTAAGCTTTCGTCTTGTCCTCATTCCACTTCTTACTCTCACTACTCTTATCGAAGACGAGGAATTGAATGCTCGATTGGCCGCCGCTTCTGGACCATTCGCAAGATGCAATAACCGGCAGCGGCCGCAGCCAGATGCTTGAGAGTGTGGCCACTTACGACGCGCGTTGCCGCGAAGATCGGGCGGTCGAAGGTTTCCAGGACCTTTGCGAGGACGTAGAAACCCACGACAATCCCCAAATCGGATCCCCGCGTGTAATGTCGCGGAAAGAAAAGTGCCACCAAGAGCACCAGCGCCGAATACACTTGCACCGCGGCGTAAAAGCGCAAATCGCCCGCGCCGCGCACCTCACTTGCGTACCACTGCAACACGCTGCTTAGCCCCACAAGCAGGAGGATAGGCAGCAGCCAGAGACCGAGTCGGAGACTGATCCTCTCAGCGATTACAGCCGCCACCATCGACATGAAGGCTATCGTCGTGGGCAGCCTGTCCCAGACCAAGCGCGCATTGTTGGGGTCGAGGTGATAGTAAGAGGAACCGAATGCCGTCAGCAGCAATCCGAGAAAAACAAACAGATATGGCCAGCGTTCTCGCTGATCAAGAAAACGCCCGGGCATCTGGTCTGAGTTGGATCGCAGCAGGAAAATCAGGCCCCACAACCCAATCACGGCGAAAGGCAGATTGGAAACCACATTCGCAAAATTGGGGATACCGAGAAAGCAACGTCGATCCGCGAACGAATGATAGGCCTGCGGCTGCGGAATCCGCGGCACCAGGAAAAACACCAGAGCCACAACCGCAGTGAGAACAAACAGCAGCCCGGTGCTGGCTTTTTGAGAAATCAATCCATTCCCAGTTTCGATGACAGCACAGTCTATCGCACGGGGATGGGGTCAGAACTCAGTCTCAAAACCAGGTTGCGAGTCCATAGCAGCGAACAGCGGCCACAGAATCTCGTCAGCGCCCTTCCAAGACTACGCAATTCCATAGAGTTACACGCCAGCGTAGCCTGCACCTTACCATTGCGCCGGCTGCGCGGATGAGCGAAGTGATAAGGTTTTCATGTTGGCACATTGCATTTAAATTGAAGAAGTTTCTAAAGGCCGATGAGACTGCTGGCAGTGCGCGTGGCTCTATCCTTAATATTCACATTTGCGCTCGCGTTCCAAGTGGCGGCGCAGTCGGCGGCGACGCCAACAAGTCCTGTTCCCGGCGTGGTCTCTGACCGCATCCCCTGCACTGTCGATTCCACGCAAAGTTACACTATCTATCTTCCGTCGGCCTACACGCCTTTGAAACGGTGGCCGATCATCTACGCTTTCGATCCGGAGGCACGGGGAAGAGTTCCGGTTAACCTCTATAAAGAGATTGCGGAGAAATACGGCTACATCATTGCCGGTTCCAACAACTCGAGGAATTTCTCGGCGACGGAGTCGTCCAAAGGTGCAACAGCCATGTGGGCGGATACTCACATCCGGCTATCGCTGGACGAACGGCGCATATACACCACTGGCTTTTCGGGCGGAGCGCGGATGGCTGGGCTGGTCGCAACCGGTTGCCGGCAATGCCAAATCGCAGGCGTGATCGCTCATGGGGCGGGTTATCCGAGCAACCGCAGCCCGTCGGAGAAAGACCGGATATTTTATTTTCTGGCAGTGGGAGATCGGGATTTTAATTGGCCGGAGATCATCGGCATCCGGCGCGAACGGGAAGACCTCGGACTGCCCTATCGGGTCCTGGTATTTCAAGGTCCGCACCGGTGGGCGCCCGCAGAGGTTTTCGAGGATGCCATCGAATGGATGCAACTGAAGGCCATACAGAATGGAAGCTTGGCCCATGATGGGCAATTCCTCGAATCCCGCTACCGCCGGCGAGAAGCGGAAGCAAGCGACGCCGAGAAACGAAGCGATGCGATCGCCGAGCTCAATGCGTATCGATCACTGGTCTCTGATTTCAGCGGCCTGGAAGATGTATCCGAGTATGAAAAGAAGCTCACCGCTTTGAAGAGTTCTCCCCGTCTGAAAGAGGCGCTCAAGAAGGAACAAGGGCAGATCACGACTCAGGCGGAGCTGACGGGCGAGATTTCGTCGAAGTTAGACGCGCTGGCTGACATTGAGAACGATGAACAGCGAAGCACGCTGAGCGCGGCGGTTTCCGAACAGATGCGACGTCTCAAGGATTACGGTACTCACTCCAAGCCGGAAGCACAGCGGTTGGTTTTCTTGGGGCGTACAGCGCAGTCTGGGTTCACGGAATCGAAGCCGGACAGGCCGAATTCGAGTCCCGACACTTTGAGCGCGCGGAGTTGTACTTTCGACTGATGGGTGAAGTCGATGACGACCCCTGGCCCGCCTTGCTGCTCGCCGAGACCAGTACGGCGATGGGAAAGAAGAAGCAGGCCCTCAAGAACCTACGCGAAGCGATAAGACGAGGTCTCAGGAATCCACAAACACTGGAAGAAGATCCAAATCTGCGACCGCTCGATGCTGACCCGGAATTCAAGAAACTCTTAGTCGAATTGAAAAGCAAGTAGCCCAGTAGGCACTTGGACCGCGATCACGCGTTGGCGACCCGGCAGAGCGAAGTCCCGACGATAACAAACCAAACCACCTGACCAACGATTGCTGCGCCAAATAAATGTTGGTGGATGTCGAGTTGGCCGGAGAGCTGCGCAATCACGGTGGCCGCTCCCAAAACACAGCCGTAAATTCCTGCCGCGCGACCGAGCGCAGCGCTTCGCAAGATCGACACAGACCAGAGCACGATTGCCACAGAGGACGCCACCAGGAATACGCGCATGAAAGCCTGATCGATGAGGCCATTGTGGTTGAATGCGATCCGCCATCCCTGGCCTGCTGTACCTGTGGCATTTACGATTCCGTGCGCCAGGCCGGGCGTGACCAACCCGTCTACCACCACGGCATTCATCATCGCCATCAGCGCGAAAGCATAGGTCACGAGCGCCGCTCGGGCCGTCCATTGGACGTCAATGCGCCGCGACAAGCCCCACGCGCCAAACAACCAGACAGGTAAACAGGCTAGCGCCAGCGAGTGTACCGCGATTAACCTGCGCGCCGCCGCGTCGAACGTTTCGGCTGCGAACAGATCCCGCCCCGACGGGTGCAGCCCGAGAGCTAAAATGACACCGGCCGACCCTGCGATCAACGCCAGGCCGCTTATGCGATCATCTGTCATGGTCATGCATCGCACTGTAGATAGGAACACTGGAGCCGTCAACGTGCGTTAGGAAGAAATGTAGAAAAGCTGAACAGAGAGGCACCTTTTGTCCAGAAAAGCGCCCAAGAAAGCCCCGGCGTCGCGGCCCAAGGCGGCGTCCCGCAGGATTGATCGGCGGGTTCGACGCACCCGCGACGTGCTGGGCGATGCCCTCATTGGCCTAATGCACGAGAAGCCATTCGGGGCCATCACGGTGCAGCAAGTGATTGATCGCGCCAACGTTGGCCGCTCCACCTTCTATACCCATTATCGAGGCAAAGACGATCTGTTTTTGAGCGATGTCGAAGACTTCTTCGAAGGTATGGCCACTCTGCTCTCACGGCGGGCTGAGACCTCCAATCGTGTCGCTCCCGTGCGCGAGTTGTTCGCCCACGTCGCCGATGCGCGTGAGTTTTATGCCACTCTGATCGCGGCGGGCAAGATCAACGACGTCATGGAACTCGGTCAGGGGCACTTCGCCCGAGCGATTGAGCAGCGGCTGGCCGAGCTCTCACCGATTCCAGAGAAAGGGTCGATGCCTCGCGCCGCGACGGCGCACGCGCTCGCGGGCGCCCTGCTTTCACTTTTGTCGTGGTGGATCGATCACGAGATGGCCGGCTCGCCCGCGCACATGGACGACTTTTACCACAAGATGGTCTGGTCCGGCGTTAACGTCCCGGTGAATCGTTAGCGTGACCATGGTCCAAGTCGACGCACAAAATCCGCACAAAACAAGAGAGCGTCGGTAATACGCCTGTGTTTATGAGGCTATCAAGGTTGGAGGCGCGGGTCGGAATCGAACCGACGTATAAAGGTTTTGCAGACCTCTCCCTTACCACTTGGGTACCGCGCCCGATCACTCACAGTAGGGCCTGGGTTTGTGGGTTTGTCCAGACGCCCTGGGGCGATGCTGCCGGATCTAAACCGGCCGACTCCTCGCACCTTGGTTCACACTGGCCTACGGAACGTTCATGTTTTCTCGCAACTGCATCTGTGCTACAACACCGGACATGAGTTCGACATTGGATTCGACCGGGCGCCCATCCGGTGCCACGACGTTGCCGCGGGCAGTTGAGACGACAACTGCCGGTATTTCGAGTCCCGTCCCTGCGAATCGCCAGAAGGATGCATCCTCGATCTGCCCCAATTGTTCGACCGAGTTGCGAGGGCACCGCTGCAAGGTGGTTTGCAGGAAATGCGGATTCTATTTGAGCTGTTCTGATTTCTACTGACGCAAGCGGCGGTCTGAGCGCGATTTGCTTCTTGACCTTCTACAATGACGTAAGGCTTAGTTTTAATCCTCACATCAGGAGATTGGCATGCAACGCAAGGCAAGTGCGGTCTGGAAGGGTGGTTTGAAAGACGGGCAAGGGACGGTTTCGTCCGCCAGCGGCGTTCTTTCGAACACCAAGTATTCATTTACCACGCGGTTTGAAAATACTCCGGGAACAAATCCGGAAGAACTGATTGCGGCGGCGCACGCGGCCTGCTTTTCGATGGCGCTATCGGCGCAACTCGGGGCCGCGAACCTGACGCCGGAAAGCATCAACACGTCAGCTACGCTTACCATGGAGAAACTAGATTCGGGTTGGACCATCACCGCCATGCACCTGGATGTAGTCGCAAAGGTGCCGGGCGCGAGCGCGGAAGCGTTCAGCACAGCCGCGCATAATGCGGAAACGGGCTGCCCCGTGTCGAAGGTGCTGAACGCGAAAATTACGATGGACGCAAAGCTCGGGTAGCGTGTAACCGCGTGATGAGTCTTACGGTGGAGCGACGGGCGTCTCGCCCGTCCAACAGTATAGCGGCCGGGCGAGGACGCCCGGCTCTCCACGAACAAGTTTGCATCTAGCTTTGCGAGCGCAGGACCTGGCGCAGCTTGTTGTTAATCTTTACCGCTTCCTGCGAGGCTTGATCGATCATTTCCACCCAGCGGCGCGAGTTCTCGGGCGGGCCTGCCTGCGAAATCAGGTAGGTGGCTTGCACGATGGTTTCGAGCGCATTGCTGAGATCGTGCGCCAGCGCGCGAAGTTCCTTCGCCAGTTCTGCGGGGATTTTATCGGAGGTATTTCCCATGGTCTTGCGCGGCTTGGCGCCTTGCCCATGACGGCTCGGAGCGATGGTTAAGACGTTGCGCTCGTTTGACAGCGAGACGCCAGCCAGTAGATATTAGGTGTAGTCGCCTTTTAAGAAAGCCCTGCCGATTTTTTCTTTTTATGCGGATGTGGCGGAACTGGCAGACGCGCTAGGTTCAGGACCTAGTGGCCGCAAGGTCGTGGAGGTTCAAGTCCTCTCATCCGCACCAAAACAGCTCTCAGCTTTCAGTTGTCAGCTCTCAGTTCGAGCCTAATCACGCCCCGGCGGACAAGCGGTGCGTGCTGCGGCTTTGTGCGATCCCGTACTGACGGATTTTGTAGAGCAGAGCTTTGTAGCTGATCTGCAGCAGCGCCGCGGCTTGTTTGCGATTCCAGTTCGTCTCTTCCAGAGCGCGGGCGATGGCTTCGGCCTCAGCTTCGTCTTTGGCGTTGCGCGACAGCGACTTCAGTCCGCCGCCGTTCTCCGCAGCCGCGGCGGCGCTTCTGCCATCGGCGTGCGCTCCGCTGCCGCCATCGGGCCGGGGCTGCAACTCGGATGCTGCCAGCGTCTCATCTCCCAGAACCAGATAGCGCTTGATGAAGTTGCTCAGTTCGCGCAGGTTGCCCGGCCAGGAATGCGCCAGACATGCCTCCATCAGCGGGCCGGAAAGTGGCAACGGGGAACGCGCGTAAGACTCCGACATGCGCGACATGAAATGCTTCAAGAGAATCGGAATTTCTTCCTTGCGCTCGCGCAGCGGAGGCAACGACATGGTGAAAGCGTTCAGGCGGTAGTAGAGATCCTCACGCAGACGCTTGTTGGCGAGCGCTTCGGGAATGTTGATGTTGGTCGCGGCCAGGATGCGGACGTCGACTTTCACCACCGTGCGGCCGCCCAGGCGGGAGAATGTCTGGTCCTGCAGGACGTGCAGCAGCTTGGCCTGCAGGCCCGCCGGCATTTCGCCGATTTCGTCGAGCAGGATCGTGCCTTTGTTGCACAGTTCGAACTTGCCGGGCTTGGCATGGTTGGCGCCCGTAAAGGCTCCCGCCTCGTACCCGAACAGTTCGCTTTCCAGCAGGTCGGCGGGCACCGCCGCACAGTTCACTTTGAGGAAGGTGCGGTGAGCGCGCGGAGAAAGTTTGTGGATCAGGCGGGCGAGCACTTCCTTGCCGGTACCGCTTTCACCAAGCAGCAGGACCGGGATATCAACGTTGGCGACCAGTGCGGCCTGCGACCGAATCTTTTTCATTGCGGGGCTGGCAGCCACGAAGAACACGTCGTCGCAAAGTTCTTCGACTTCGCCCGCGTAGCTCTCACCCTTGGCCGTACCGACGCACTGTCCAATGACCGCGTCCAGTTCGGCCTTCTGGAACGGCTTGGTCAGATAATCGATAGCCCCGAGGCGCATCGCCTGCACAACTTTGCGCGTGTCGTTCACGCACGAGAGCATGACCACTTTCAACCCCGGCTTGAGCCTGCGGAGCTGCTCCAGAGTCTGTAGCCCGTCGATGCCGGGCATAAGCAGATCGAGCAACACCAGGTCGGGCTGCATTCCTTTCTGGACGTGCTCGACGGCTTCTTCGCCGGTGCTGGCGGTTTGAACTTTGTGCTCATCCACTTCCAGCAGCGTGCGGATATAGCGCAGCATTCCCGGTTCGTCATCCACCAGCAGAATGTTGGCGGCTTCGCTCATTTCGTCCCTCGCGGCGGAGTGCTCAGAATTGGTTTCAGCGGAACCAGAAAAGAAAACTTGCAACCTGCGCCCGGTTCGCTCTCTACCCAGATCTTACCGCCCATGCCTTGCAGAAGGCGACGAGAAATAGCCAGTCCCAGACCCATGCCCTCGGCCGATTCGCTACCCGGCAGACGGAAGAAATCATCGAAGATCTCCAGGTGAAACTCCGGCCGAATTCCTGGACCGGTGTCGGCAACGCTCACTTTGACGACATTCGGCACTTTTACTGACTGACGGCGGCGGTCTCCTCCATTGACGGCGGGGTTGCTCACACCGCGACGTTCCCACATATGAGGTTCGGCGTGCAGCCAGACCGTGCCGCCCTGAGGCGTGTATTTCCAGGCGTTTTCCAGAAGATTCGAAATCACGCGCTGAATCTTGGGCCCATCGAATGCAAATGGCGTCAGTTTGTCATTGGCCAGGAAATACAGGGCGAGACCCCGCTCCTGAAACCGGCCTGACCACAGCCGGCAAACTTCAGAGAGGCACTCGTTCATGTCACCTTCGATGTACTGCATGCGCAGTTCGCCGGTTTCGAACACGCTGAAGGTCAGGAAATCCTGAATGAAATGCTGCAAGCGCTGCCCGCTCGAAAACATGTCGCCCATGACTTCGCGCTGGCGGTCATTGAGCGGTCCAAGTTTCTGGCTCTGTAGCAGTTCAATGTAGCCGTTGAGAATGGCCAAGGGCGTCTTGAGGTCGTGGGCGGCAGAGGCCAGAGCGTTCGTGGTCTTGCGGAAACGATCGCGCAATTGTTCGAGATCGCGTGCGACATCGTCCGCAGAACTGGGCGCGGAAAGCCGAGCCGCGGCGGTTGACGGCAGACCATCTTTCGGACTCGTGCCAGTCGGGACAGCGGCTGGGCTTTTGTCTGACATAGTAGCCATGGAGAACCAGTAAACGACCGTCAGTGTTGGGGAGGGAATTCTACTACCGTCAGAACGTGGGGGGTATCTTGATCCTAATGTCAGGTACCAAGACTGTCAATTGGAAATGACCCAGAACAGACACTGAAGCGAAAAACGTTGCACTTTTTTGGTATGACCAGTGGTCATTATCGAAGTCCGCGGCACCCTGAAGTCACACTCGGTAATCTCCCTGTCGGTGGCGAGGTTTGGACCGATTCCAGGCAGGCTCGACTCCTCTCCGAAGTTTGGCCCCTAAGGTGCGGTCTTAGGGGTGATAATACCTCTGAATGGTGGATCAGACACGTGCCGCGTAGCTTATCTAAGAAGGAAGAACGCAAGTGGGCACGGTTGCAGCTTGCCATTCCGGTTTTTATCCGTATCCGAGACGGAAATGGCAAGGATTCCCTGGAGTTTGCCACCTCCATTAACATCTCTCCTGGGGGTGCTTTGGTGGCAGTTCGGCGTTCTTTGCCCAAATCGACCATGGTTTCACTGGAGATCCCGAGTGCTCCAATCGGGCCCACCAACGGTTTGAAGACCTCTTCTCGCATCATGCAAGCAAAAGCCGTGTGGGTTACGCATCTCGATGACTACCATCTTCTGGGTCTGAAGTTCGCCCGCCCTCTGAACACCGACGCGGCGGCTGTTTCCGGCAGGCGTTTGAGGAAAACGGCTTCCGCACTGTGAACTATTTTTCCCTTCCCAAGTCTTGTCTCAGACATGGCACTTTGGTGCCATGTCGTAAGCTCTCCTGCCCGGGCTATCATCGTCCTAAGTCTTTAAGGGTTGAGCATTTAACAGAAAGCTTCCCGGTCGCTCGGCTCTCTTCCCCGGTTTGGTGCTTGGGATGCACTTTTAGTGCATGCGGTTGACACTTGCCGCAATGGGGGTTCAGTCTCATGACGACGCTTTCGGTAAGTCCTCTGGCACAGTCGCTGGGCGAGGTTCCCCCTGACAACATAATTTTTGGCCACTCTGAGGCCATGCAGGCGGTTCGGTCGCGGCTGGGAAAAGTAGCCGCTGCCAACGTTCCGGTCCTTATTACGGGCGAGAGCGGCACCGGCAAAGACATCATTGCCCGCCTCATCCACGGCCTCTCTCCGTGGAAGACCGGGCCGTATGTAAAGGTGAACTGCCCCGCCATCCCCGGGACGCTGCTCGAAAGCGAACTGTTCGGCTACGAAAAGGGAGCCTTCACGGGCGCCTTCGGGTCGAAGCCCGGACGAGTGGAAATGGCCCACCGCGGCACTTTGTTCCTGGACGAAATCTCCGAGCTTGACCCGTCACTGCAATCGAAACTTTTGCAACTGTTGCAGGATGGGCAATTTTGCCGGATCGGCGCCCAGGAAGACAAGAAGGTCGAGGTGCGAGTGGTTTGCGCGACCAACCGCAAACTGGAAGCGGAGATCGAAGCGGGCACTTTCCGCCAGGATCTTTACTACCGCATCAACGTGGTGAATCTGCACATGCCGTCGCTGCGGGAACGCCGTGGCGACATTGAAGATCTGTGCACCTACTTCCTCGAATATTACAACCGCAAGTTCAACTGCCGGGCACGGCCCGTGTCGAATGAAGTGATGGCGGTGCTGCAGAAATATCACTGGCCGGGAAACATCCGCGAACTGGAAAACCTGATCAAGCGCTACGTCATCCTGGGCCATGAGGAAGTGATCACCAACGACCTGGTGGCACGTGAACCTGACTTTTTCAATCCCGAGATCTCGCTGGACGGGCCGATTTCCTTGAAGAAACTGACGCGCCAGTGCGTGCGCGAACTGGAGCGCAAGGTCATCCTTAAGGTGCTGCAACAGCACCACTGGAATCGCAAGCAGTCCGCCCGCACACTGGGCATCAGCTATCGCGCCCTGCTGTACAAGATTCGCGACGCCGGCCTGCCCTCGAACCGTGCTCTGCGCCTGCGGCAGGCGGAGAAGAACGGCAACGGCACCGAAGCCGAAAACAGCAACTCAACTACCGGAGTGGCCGCCGACTGAGTCCGATCATACGGTTCAGCCTCGGGGGAGCTTAGAAGAAAGGCGAGGGCACCCGTCCCTCCACCGCGGAGCGGTCGCTCACGAGCTCAGCCTTCCTTCCAGGTCACGCAACACCGCGCTCCACTCGTTCAACCCCTCCGCCTCGAGCCATAAATCTTTGAGTTCAGAGTTGGTTCGCACCTTCTCCACGGCGCGACGGGCCCGTTCTGCCATTTCGGAACTCGGGGCGCCCTCGATCTTGCTGACCCATTCCGCAATCTGGCTTGGCACCGCCTGCGGAGGGTTGCCCCTCGCCGTGGCAACAATCTCGGCAACCACGATCACGACACTGCTTTCGGGAGCGTCCACATAATCCAGATCGGCGGCGCGGGCTAGCATTGGTCTCAGGTCGTCGACTCCCAGAGAACCAAGCCGTCCCAGAAAATTCTGCGCATCCTCGTTTTCGAAGCTACCCGCTCCCCAGCCTGGCATGGAACCTCCGGGAAGAATTATAGATTGCGGGGCGCACCCGACCCCCGTAGAGTCATTTCTGAATAACCGATGATCGGAAGCCATTCGGGAACCCCTCGACTAAACATCGGCAGGCGATCGAAAGAGGATCGTAATTTCTGGGTTGCCCGATTCTTGTGCGAGCTGTTGGAAACGCCTCCCCTTGGTGTCACTGCCTCGGCGAAGGGCAGGAAAGCGTTCCAGGAACCGTGCAACCCACCGGGCATCTCCTCGCTCAATAGCAAAGGCAAGATCGTCAAGCTCAATTGCAAGAGAAGCACCCCGTTCCCGCAGATACTCGATCGCCCAACCGGCCGGTGTAGCACCAAACTTGCTGTCGGCACTGTTGATTTCCGCACCTCTGTCGAGGAGCAGATTGACAATTTCGCGATGTCCAGTCAGCGTCGCATAGTGAAGGGCAGTAGCCCCTGATTCGTCCCGCTGAAGCACAAGATCGGCTTTTTCGTCCAGGATAGTCCTGACTTGACCTAGATCACCCTGTTTGACTGCGTCGGTTAGCGCGGTTAAATCGCTCATTGCGTACCTGGCGGCAAGCAATTCATTTGCAGATCAATACGCATAGCGTATCCGATTTTGGTGGAGGGAGCCATCGCCCATCTCACGCAAATCGTGAGGAAGACCCTCTAACGCCGTCAATCACGCCCAATACGTCCGGTCCAGCGTTCGATACTGAATCGCCTCGGCGATGTGTTTCGGCTCGAGCTGCGGAATACCGTCCAGGTCAGCAATCGTGCGCGCGACTTTCAGAATGCGGTCATGGGCGCGGGCGCTGAGTCCCTGCTGGGCCATGGCGCGCTCCAGCAGCCGCTCGCAATCGGCCGACAGCTCGCAGAATTTGCGAATTGACTGCGGAGGCATTTGGGCGTTGCAGTAGAGCTTTTGGCGTTCGGAGGAAAAGCGCGCCAGTTGGAGGTCACGGGCGCGGATCACGCGCTCGAGGATCCTGGCTGAACTTTCCGGCTCCGACGTGCTGCGCATTTCTTTGTAGTTCACCGCCGGGACGTCAATGTGAATGTCGATGCGGTCCAGCAGCGGCCCCGAGATCTTGGAAATGTAGCGCTGGATCATGGGCGGCGTGCAGTGGCATTCGCGGGTGCGATCGTTGTGAAATCCGCAGGGACACGGATTCATGGCGGCGGCAAGCATGAAGCGCGCGGGAAAGGTCAGCGACATGGCGGCTCGTGCGATGCAGACGGTTCCGTCTTCGAGCGGCTGGCGCATCACGTCAAGAACGTTGCGCGGGAATTCGGGGAACTCGTCCAGAAACAGTACCCCATTGTGAGCGAGCGAAACCTCGCCGGGCCGGGGGATCGCACCGCCGCCGATCAGCCCAGCGTCGGAGATGGTGTGATGAGGCGCACGGAAAGGGCGCAGGCCAACTAGTCCGGCGCGCGCGTCGAGCACGCCCGCCACACTGTGAATCTTGGTGGTCTCGAGCGCCTCTTCGAAGGTAAAGGGCGGCAGGATGGTCGGCATGCGTTTCGCCAGCATCGTTTTCCCGGATCCCGGAGGCCCGATCATCAGAATGTTGTGACCGCCGGCGCAGGCGACTTCGAGAGCGCGCTTGGCCGTCTGCTGGCCGCGAACGTCTTTGAAATCCACGTGGAATTGCTGCGCCTGGCTGAGCAGTTGATCGGTGTCGACCTGCAAGCGCGAAACACCGTTGCCGGAGTTGATGTAATGAATCACGTCGAGCAGGGACTTGACGGGAAAGACCTCGACCCCTCCGACCATGGCGGCTTCGCGAGCATTGACTTCGGGCACGATCAGGCGTTTCACCTTGGTTCGACGCGCCTCGATCGCGATAGGCAAGGCGCCACGAACTCCGCGCAGGCTTCCGTCGAGCGAAAGCTCGCCTACAAACAGCGCGTCGGGGATCTCCTTCTTATTCAGCCCGCCATATGCGCCGAGAATGCCCAGTGCCATGGGCAGGTCGAAGCCGGAACCTTCCTTGCGAATGTCGGCAGGCGCCAGATTGATGGTGATCTGGGTGGGTGGGATGTCGTAGCCGCAATTTTTCAGCGCCGAGCGCACTCGGTCGCGGCTTTCGCGGACGGCAGCATCGGGCAGGCCGACGGTGTGAAAGTGGTCTTCCGTCATTTTGACGCCAGAGACATCCACTTCGACTTCGATGATGTTCGCGTCAATGCCGTACACGGCGGCACTCAGGGTCTTATAGAGCATAGGGACACCAATGGGCACACAAAGGGGGCAACGCGGATGGGAGATTCCTGCCGTCATCATAGCCGGCCCAAATCCGGAACGCTGTGATGGGCATCACCCGGTATCCGTGATGGAACGGCAACATGTTCTGTTCTGCCGTTTTCGGTGCTAACCTAAGGCAACCCGCGAAACGCGGAGTTTGCCCATGCCCAACGAAGATCCCAGCTCAAACCGGCCCGATCTGCCGCCCAATCGGCTGGAGCGTGAAGAGAGCCAGTTATGGCGATGGGCACTCCTTCTGCTCGTTTTGATGGCGACGGCGGTGGCGGCGTTGTCGTGGGAACAATTGAAAGACCTCCCTTACCGGCTGTGGGCAATTCCCGTCGGACTCTTCGTGCTGGCCATCCTGTTTGCCACCTACGCGTTCGGGCGCAAGCGCGAAGTTTCCGAGCTCAAGCTGATTCTGAAAGGCTTTCAGGACCGGGGTGGAGTTACGCCCTCCGAAGAGCAACTGGATCAGTTGGGCCAACTGATTATGCGATCGCAGCGCAACTTCAAGGATCTGATCGATTCTCTGGATGAAGTGGCGCTCGCGATCTCACTTGATGGAACCCTGCGAACGGTAAACCGCCGAACCGCGGAGATTCTTGGTCTTTCTTATCCCCAACTGGTTGGCCACAAACTCGATGAATTCCTGGCAGCGCCGCTGCGCACCGAGACGCCCGCGGATCTGGCACGGTTCCTGGAGAAGCGGAACTGGTCTGGAGTGGTCGAGGTCCACCTTAAAAACGGCTTCCGGCGGCTTTACTACGACTGCGTCGTCAATGCCATCGTCAAGGGCGATGATGTGACCGGGGCGAGTGTTCTGGCGCGCGACGTCACCAGCCATCGTGAGAAGGAACAGCGTTTTACGCAATTGTTCGAATCTCTGCAGGAAGGCGTGTACATCAGCAATGCGCAAGGCAAACTGCTGGAGGTGAATCCGGCGCTGGTGACGATTTTGGGATACGACAGCAAAGAAGATTTGTTGAACCTGCCACCCGAGCAACTGAGTGCGGATCCCAAGGGCGAGCCCGCGCTGGGTCACGGTGGGAGCCAGAGCGGACGCACCCGCACTCGAGAGGTTCAACTCAGAAAGAAAGATGGCGGAGTCGCGGTGTGCGTGGATAGCTCGACCGGCGTGATGGTGGAAGGACGCATCGTCCGCTACCAGGGTACGCTCGTCGACGTCACCGAGAAGTACGCGCTGGAGCGGCAGGTGCGGCGGCAGGAAGAATTCCGGCAGCACCTGCTGGAAAGCTTCCCCGATCTGATTCTGGTGCTCGATTTGAAGGGGCAGTACACGTTCGTGAGCGCCCGCATCGGCGAACTCCTCGGGTTCGGGCCGGAACACCTCATGGGCAAGAACGTCGACGATTCCGAGAATACTTCACCGGAACTGGCTGAAATCTACCGCACGGTCGCGACGGGTCAGAGCTCGTTGATCTCATGCGAATACGGCTCCCGGCACCACGACGGCAGTTGGCGCACGATGTTGGGCATGGCGAGTCCGCTGCTGGATGCCGAAGGCAAACCAGCGGGCGTCATCATTTCCGTCCGCGATGTGACCATCGAGAAAAAGCTGGAGCAGCAGATTATTCAGAGCGAACGCCTGGCGGCCATGGGACAGATGATCGGCGGTTTTGCGCACGAGCTCAATAATCCTTTGACCAGCATTCTGGGCATGGCCGAACTGCTGCAGGAAGGCGAAACCAGCGAAGGCGCCCGCAAACAGATTGCAATTCTGCATCAGCAGGCGCGGCGCGCTGCTGAAATCGTGCAGAACCTGCAATACTTCGCCCGTCCGCCGGTTCCGGGACGAAGCCAGGTCGATCTGAATGAACTGGTGCAGCGTACCGTGCAGATGCAAGCGTATCCGCTGCGCAAGAGCAACATCACCGTGGACTTTCTGCCGGAACCGGGGATGCCTCCGGTCGAGGCCGATCCCAACCAGTTGATGCAGGTCTTCTTGAACCTGCTGCTGAATGCGGAGCAGGCCATCCGCGAAAGCCGGGAGAAAGGCACGATTCGTGTGCGCATCGGCCGCAAGACAGACTCGGTCTGGATCGTGTTCCAGGACGATGGCCCCGGAATCGCAACTGAAAACCTGGCACACATTTTTGATCCGTTCTTCACCACCAAGCGCCCGGGGCGCGGCACCGGCCTGGGCCTGAGCATCTGCAAGACGGTGCTGCGCGAGCATGGAGGCAACATCGAAGCCGCCTCGGCCCCGGGTGGAGGCGCGGTGTTCACCATCACGCTGCCGCTGAAAACAGCAGCGGACTCGGCCCCGGCAACGGGTGCGTAGGGACAGCCGCCCTCGGCTGTCCAGCGGAGCGAAGCTCCGCCAGAATCCTTTAGGCGATACAATCCTTCCGTGCTTAGTCCCGAAGAGCGTCAATCATCGAGAGCAATCGAAGATGCAGTGGCACAAGAGAAGTGGCCTCTAGCTCGGCGCTTGATTCGCGAGCGATTGAAGCGAGAGCCAACTGACCACTGGCTTCTTTCCCGCTTGGCCCTGACATATTACGAGCAGCGACAGTATCGCAGAGCTCTGAAATACGATCTGAAGGCCCTACAAGAGGGGCCGTACTGTCCTCTTGCGATTTGGGGTTATGCGGGCACGCTCGATATGTTGAAGCAGCCAAAGGAAGCCCTCAGGCTCTATCGCTGGCTCATAAGTTGGGGTGAAGATGAGCTGGCCTACGGGCCGTGCGGCGAAGGCATTCGAAGTGCACGCTCCCTCATTGCCGATTGTTATTACCGCATCGCTTCCATACAGGAAAAGGCTGGCCAGCGAAAGCGGGCTATAGCATCCTATAAAGAACATCTCAGCAGACGAAAAAAAGGAACGGCCAGTATATATGCGATGAAAAACGCTAGACGAAGGCTTCGGTCGCTCGAAAATCAGTAATCCCTACCGCTCCACCGCCATCGCCACCGCATTCCCCCCGCCCAAACACAGCGCCGCAATCCCGCGATGCACGTCGCGGCGAATCATTTCGTAAATCAATGTGACCAGCACACGCGCTCCACTGGCCCCGATGGGGTGCCCCAGAGCCACCGCGCCTCCGTTCACGTTCACGCGGTTCATATCGAGCCCCAGCTCACGGCAGACTCCCAGCGCCTGCACCGAGAAAGCCTCGTTCAGCTCGTAGAGATCGACATCATCTTTCTTCCAGCCCGTCTTCTCCCAGATTTTCTGCACGGCGCCGACCGGAGCCATCATGACCCACTTCGGATCGACCCCGCTGGTAGCCTGCGCGACGATACGAACCATCGCGGTTGCGCCCAGTTCTTTCGCGCGCGCGCCGCTGGTGACAACCAGCGCTGCCGCTCCGTCGTTCACTCCAGGGGCATTGCCCGCTGTAACGGTGCCATCTTTCTTGAAGGCCGGCTTGAGCGAGCGCAACACTTCGATGGTTGTGTCTTCGCGCGGACCTTCGTCCTTGTCAAAGATCACCGGTGGCTGGCCTTTTTTCTTGGCCGGGATTTCGACCGGGACAATCTGCGCCTTGAAGCGGCATTCCTTCTGGGCGGCAATGGCCTTTCGATGCGAGTTGACCGCGAACTCGTCCTGTTCCTCGCGCGTGATGCCGTATTTTTCAGCGACGTTCTCCCCGGTTAATCCCATGTGATAGTCGTTGTAAATGTCCCACAGCCCGTCGTGCACCATGGAATCGACCAGTTGTCCGTTGCCCAGCCGATATCCCTTGCGAGCATTCGGCAAAAGATAGGGCGCGTTCGTCATGGACTCCATACCCCCGGCAACCACGATCGAGCTGTTCCCCGTCTCGATGGCCTGCGCCGCGAGCGCAACGGACTTCAATCCCGAGCCACATACCTTGTTAATGGTCATGGCACCTACTTCGGGTGCAAGTCCGCCGAACAGCGCTGCCTGCCGTGCCGGATTTTGACCGAGTCCGGCAGAGACGACGTTGCCCATGATGCACTCGTCGACTTGCTGAGGCTGCAGATTCGCTCGCTTTACTACCTCGCGCACTGCGACCGCGCCGATCTGCGGAGCAGTCATATCGCTCAGACTTCCCTGAAATTTTCCGATCGGCGTGCGGCATCCCGCGATGATCACAACTTCATTCGAACCCGCCATGGTTGAGCTCCTCGACGCGCTCTCTGTTGAGTTGCGCTCTTAAAGCGCGCTCCCTCATTCAACGCGTCGTTTCAAAATCGTCTTCCATTATAGATCGTACAAACCTTCCCGAAGACTCGCTGACGTGAGCGTGAGTTGTGATGTCGCGCGAGCTTTTTTTCACGCGCGCGTCGCTCCGGTGACCTTGGTGCGTCGTTGCGTGCGTCTCCTACGATCATTTTTCTCTTGACTTCGTTCTGCGTTGACTCTATACATTCAAACAGTTGCAACAAAACACCGTTGCGAAATTCCATGAAGAATGGAAAGGGAGAATAGATCCATGGCAACCAAAAAGAAAGCTGCAAAAAAGAAAAAGCACTAAGCAACTGCAACAGGCAACGACAAAGGGGACGCGATGAGCGTCCCCGAAGTTTTTTATGGGGCGGCGGCTGCAGGGGTGGACGGGCGAGGCGCCCGTCGCTCCACCGTAATGCTGCCTAATTCACGCGCGACGCTGATTTCTTCTGCGGAGTTGCGACCGTCTTCTCCGTCGCCGGACAGAGATTGCGGTAGGGACAGAACGCGCAGTGATATCCCGGATCCGCCGCAAACTTTCCTTCCGCAATCCCGTCTGCGACCTTCTGCACGCGCATTTTCGCTGCTTCCAACTCGGCGTCGTTCCGCGTCGTGAACACCGGCATGTTGTTTTCGAGGTTATGGAAGATCAGCCGGTCCGCCCGCTTCCCCCACGTTTCCCTGGCCGCAAGCGCATACAAGGAGAGTTGCAGGCTCTCATCCGCATCCTCTTGTGACTTCGGCTTCCCCGTCTTGTAATCCACGATGGCAACCGTGTCCGGCCCAGTGCGATCGATGCGGTCCACGCGTCCAGTCAACTTCGCCGAGCCCACTTGCAGTTCAAACCCCTGCTCGGTTTCCACGACCTCGGGCCGGGCAGCGCTGCGGGCAAACTCGAAGAACTGCCGCAACTGATCAAATCCCTGCCGCAGGTACAGCTCATACTGATATCGGTCGGCGATGCCCCTGGAGGCGAGCGCAGACCTGAACTGTTCCAGCAATTCGTCGTCGGCGATCTCGCGGTGATAGCGCTCGGCATCGTAGAACGTGCGCAGCACGCCGTGCATGGCCGCTCCGTAGTGCAGGGAAGCAGAAACCTCGCGCGGCAGGTTCCATTCCTTTTCGAGCTTGAAGCGCAGCGGACACTCTTCGTAAGTTTCAATGGACGAAGCGCTCAGCCCGGTAGCAAAGCTCGCTGACGGCGGCATCATCAGCCAGGCGGCAACATTCGATTGTTGCAAGGCGATTCTTTCTTCCTCGGCAAACAAAGCGTCTTGCACGGCCGCCGCTGACCGGGTCGAACCAGAATTTTCGGTGACCAGGATTGCCCATCAGGTCGCGCAGGAACTGTGTTGGCTTCGGACTGTTGCCCCGGCCGCGATGCGCATAGATGGCGAGCGTGTCCTTGGCCCGCGTCATAGCAACATAAAAAAGGCGGCGCTCTTCTTCTTCGTGCAGCTTTTTGTCGTCAGTCGCGTGCCCGTCCGAAAACTTGCCCGACGTGCGCAGTGGCTCCGGAAACGCAATCAGCGGTTCCTTATAGCCGCACGGGAACGTGGTGGATGAGCCCCGAATGATGGCGACGTGTCGGAACTCCAATCCCTTGGCAGCGTGTGCGGTCAGGAGCTGGACGGCGTCGTCCGTGGTGCGCGGAAGTGAAATCGAGCCACGTGCCTGTCCAAAATAATCCAGGTAGTCGAGGAATTCGGAAGGACTTCCAGTCTCATTAATTGCTTTCGTGTGCCATGTTTCCACAAACTTGACGAACGCGCCGACCAGTTCCGACCACGGTAATGCGAAATGCCGAATGACCAATCTCGCTGCATAGTCCGCACGGACGCTCGCACCAACGCCCGCACGAACTCCGTCTTTCTCCAGTTCGCTGTGCACCTGGTCGACGCTCTCGAGCACGGCCATCCCGTTCGGCAGCCTGCCGAGCACGCTGCGCAGATCAAGTTCCCGCCGCATGGCTCTCATCGCTGCCCGAAGTTCCGGAGCATTGATGCCAAACTGCGGCAGCGCAGCGACCCGAAACAAGCTGGTGGCATCGTTGGGAGATACGGCAGTGGTCAGGCAGGCCACTACGTCGCGAACCTCGGGCGTGTCGAGCACATCCAGACCTTCGATGGAGAATGGAATGCCGCGTTCGGAAAATTCATGAACCAGCTCTTCGCGATGGCTGTGAATACGAGAAAGCACGGCAAACTCGCTCCAGCGGCAGCGCTGTTCCTTCCGCATCTTCTGGATACGCCGCGCAAGGTCGGCGGCCTCGACCTCCTTATCCCCCCAGGTAACAATTTCCACGAGTGGCGCCGCCGTGCTTTCGCCTTTTTGTTTCGCCTCCTCGTCGCGCAGCGATTCCAGAGGCGTCCGCTGGTAGCGGACTGCATCTCCCTTCTGTGAGAACACCGGCGGGTTCTCATTCACAATGCCGAAAGCGCAACGTAGGATGGGTGAGAGCGAGCGCCGGTTCTTTCCCAGCACGACGATTCGCGCCGCAGGAAACTTCTCCAAGAACAGCGTGAACGCTTCGCTCGAGGCCCCGCGGAACTGATAGATGGCCTGGTCCGGATCGCCCACCGCAAAGACATTCGCCGCCGGCCCCGCAAGCAGGGAAAGAATTTCGACATACGAAAAATTCGCGTCCTGAAATTCATCGACCAGCAGAAAGCGTGTGCGGCGCCGTTCTTCCTCGAGCAATGCGGCATCGTTCTTCAGCAACTGGTAGGCCCTGGTGATCATGTGGCCGAAGGTGCCCAGGTTCTTTTCCCGCAGTATGTCTTCCACGGTGGCAAACACGCGTGAGATTTCCTGGCAGCGTTCTAGAATCTCCACGTCTTCCAATTCCGTTTGCTTCTTCGATCGCGTAACTCGAGGCAGCGGAATCTCGCCGCGTTCCAGGCGCTCTACATAGCGTGCGTAATCCTCCGGGCCAACCAGTTCGTCCTGGCAGCGACGCATGAAATCGAGCAGGCTGTCGAGAAATTGGCCGACATTGGCGGCGCGCACGAAATGCTCAAGACGCAGGTCGCGGATGCGGCGGCGCAAGAACACCCACAGATCCTTGTCGTCAAGCACCCGAAAATCCGCGCCGCGACGCTGCAGCAGCCCATTGCACCAGGCATGAAAAGTGCAAGCCTGCAGCCCGTCGATGGCGGTGCCCTTCAGTTCTCCGCGGACGCGGGTCATCATTTCTGCCGCGGAATTGTCGGTATAGGTGAGCGCGACAATTTCGTCGGGGCGGGCGTGACCTTCGCGGATCAGGCTGGCTACGCGCTGCGTGAGCACGGTAGTCTTCCCGGTGCCAGCACCGGCGATCACCAGCATCGGGCCATGCACGTGTCCGATGGCCTGCTGCTGCCGCTCATCGGGAACAATCTTCGTCGCAGGTAAAGCAGTTGCAATCACGTAAGGGTCTCTAGCCGGAGAATATCAGAGCCGGTGGTGGAACGCTGTGCGCATCAACGCAGTGCTTCAAACGCCAGCGCAGTGGCCACAATCGCCGCGGTTTCGGCGCGCAGGATTGTGGCACCTAGCGAGGCCCCAACCCATCCCGTTTCGTAAAACCACGACAGCTCACCATCGGCCCACCCGCCTTCGGGGCCCACCGCCAGCACCACTTCGCCGTCGGACGACCGGGATTGCAAAATTTCTCCCAGCCGAGCGTCTTCTTCCGATTCGACCAGAGATTCAGCAAGAACGACGCGCGTTGCATTCGCCGGCAGCACTCCATCGCCAGCCAGATCCTTCAATTTAACCGGGACTGCAATCTCAGGCGGAGCAGACCTGCGCGACTGTTCGGTCGCCTGACGAAGGATGCGCTGCCAGCGTTCGTGGCGCTTCGCTGCGGCCGCGGCCAGATGAGCATCGCTCCGTCGTGCGATGACTGGGATGATACGAGCGACCCCGATCTCCGTACACTTCTCGATCGCCCACTCCATGCGGTCGAACTTGAAGATGGCGAGGGCCAGCGTAATCTTCGGAGCGAACTTCGCGCCCTTCAGCGGCCGGTGCTTCTTCTCGAGCGCGAACTCAACCCGATCGTATGAAATCGTAGTGATGGTTCCGCGCCGAACTTCGTCCCCGGTCGCGATGTCGAACTCCTGCCCGACTTCAGCGCGCAGCACGCGCGCCAGATGAGCAGCATGGTCACCCACCAAAGCAGCCGTGTCTCCAAGAACCTCGTCGGCGATCCAGCGGCGGCGTGTCATGAGTCAGGTCTCAGGTTTCAGGTTTCAGGTTTCAGGTAAAGCTGATTCGGCCGCTGAGTGCTAGGTCAAGGAGATTACCTGACACCTGACACCTGAGACCTTCCTTACGCAAACATGTCCTTCACCCGCCCCAACAGCGACCGGTGCTGCGGCTTGTTTTCCATCGGGGACAGTTCTCCTAACTCGGCCAACAGGTCGCGCTGCCGTTTATTCAGTTTCCCAGGTGTTTGGACTCGCACCTCGACATAAAGATCGCCTTTGCCGTGGCTATTGAGGACCGGCACGCCTTTGTTGCGAATACGAAACGCGGTTCCCGACTGCGTGCCTTCAGGAATCTTCAGCTTGTGCTCTCCCTCCAGCGTCGGAACCATAATCTCGATGCCCAGGGCGGCTTGCGGGAACGAAATCGGAACCACGCAGTGCAGGTCGTTGCCTTCGCGCTCAAAGAAGGCATGCTCTTTAACATGCAGGACAATGTACAAGTCGCCGGCCGGCCCGCCGAACGCGCCTGCCTCGCCGAGCCCGGTGAAACGAATTCGCGTGCCGTCCTCCACTCCCGCTGGCACCTTGGCTTCGACCACGCGCTCGCGCAGCAAGCGGCCCTCGCCTTTGCACTTCGGACACGGATCGGTAATTACGCTGCCCGCGCCCTGGCAGGCTGGGCAGGTTCGCGCGATGCTGAAGAAGCCCTGCTGATAACGCACCTGACCCCGGCCGGCACACGACTTGCAGCTGACCGGAGCTTTTCCCGGCGCGGCGCCGGCTCCACGGCACGCGTCGCATGTCTCATGCCGACGGACACTCACTTGCTTCTCGGTGCCGAAGACCGCCTCATTAAATTCGAGATGCAAGTCTTCGCGAAGGTCGGCTCCGCGCTGGGCGCGGCTGCGACGACGGCTGCCCTGGCCGAACATGTCGCCAAACCCGAAGATATCACCGAAGATGTCGCCGAAATCCTGGAAGATGGCAGGATCGAATCCGGCCGGACCTCCGCCACCGCCGCCCAGTCCCGCGTGCCCGAAGCGATCATACAAAGACCGCTTCTCGCCATCCGCCAGAATCGCGTACGCCTCGGTAATCTCCTTGAACTTGTCTTCCGACTCCGGATTATTGGGGTTGCGGTCAGGATGGTACGTCATCGCGAGCTTGCGATAAGCGCTCTTGATCTCAACCTCGGTAGCAGCACGGCTGACACCGAGTACCTCGTAATAATCGCGCTTTGTGTTGGCGGCCAGAAACTCCCCCACTCTTCAGGTTTCAGATAACTCAGTTGAGCAAATTACCCGCGGCTATTGCGAGCGACCCGCACCATCGCGGGACGCAGCAGCCGGTCCTTGTATTTGTAGCCCCGCTGCAGTTCGTCCATGACGTGGTGATCCGGGACCTCGCGGGTATCCACCATTTCGATGGCCTCGTGAACCCGGGGATCGAAAGGCTGCCCCATGGCAACAATCGGCTGCACTCCAATTTTCTGCAATGCATCCTGAAACTGACGGTAGATGAGCTCAATGCCGTTGCGAAAGTCGGTGGAATCCGCCGCAGCTTTCAAAGCGCGCTCGAAACTGTCGAGGATTGGCAGAAAGTTCTTGATGACCTCCGCTGCGGCGAACTCGCGGAATTCCTGCTGTTCACGTACCGCGCGCTTGCGGGCATTGTCGAACTCCGCCTGCAGACGAGCCAGACGATCCAGGAGCGCCTCACGCTCGGCCTTGAGCTTTTCTACTTCCGATGCCGCGCCAACGTCCGCCGGTTTCGCCGCAGGCAAAACAGGGTCAGATTCTTCTTCACCTTCCGCGGCCGGAAGCTCACGCTCCAGATCCTGATTCTCCAGGTCAAAGCGCGCTTCAGTCTTTCCGTTTCCCTTACCCATACTTGCTCAATTACTCCGATTCGTTCAGAAGTTTGTCGAAGAGCCGCGCGATATACGACACCGCCGACATGGTGTGTTGATAATCCAGCCGCGTAGGTCCAATCACCGCCAGCGACCCCATCACTTCGCCGCCCACCCGGGCCGGCGCGCCAATCAGCACGAAGTTCTGCAGATTCGAAGCCGGTAGCGCCTCATCGAGTCCGATGACCACGCGCACCGCTTCCTGCCGCGTGTCGAGATAAGCGCCCAGCAGCTTCACAACTTTCTCTTTTTCCTCGAGCGTTCGCAGCATATCTTGCAGGCGCTGGCGATCTTCCTGCCCGGTCATCTGGTTGGTAACCAGGTTCGTGACCAGGTTTGCCGCTCCTTCGACGAACACCGCCTGCGTATCGTCGCTCGAAGCCAGCGCCCCCTGCTGATAAAGCTGCTCAATCGACTTCATCAGCCGGTCATACTCGCTGCGCTCTTTTTCCAGGCGGCGTGCTAGTTCGGCGCGCATGTCGCCCATCGTCCACCCGCGAAAATTCTCATTGATGTAGTGCGCCGCCAAATCGAGATCGGATTGCTGGATATCAAGCCGCAGCACCCGGTCGCGCACCACTCCCGAACGCGTCACCACCACCGCCAGCACCTTCGCGTCGCTGAGCCGTGAAAAGTAGACGTGCTCCAGTGCATTCCGCGGCCCGGCGGTCGCCACTGTAATCCCAACGCTGTGCGAGATCAGGGAAAGCACATGCGAGGTCCGCTCCATGAACTCGGCCACGTCCGTCACGCCAGTCAAAGTGTCCTGAATGATGCTTTGATTCTCGTGCGAGAGATGCGCTTCTCCACTCAGTTGCTCGACATAATAACGATAAGCCTCAGCCGTAGGCACGCGCCCCGCCGAAGCATGCGGCTGCTCCAGAAATCCAGCATCGGCCAGATCAGCCATCACGTTGCGAATCGTGGCCGCACTCAGGCCCTCGCGGCTGGCGCGCGCCAACGTGCGCGAACCCACCGGCTCTCCGCTGGCAATGAATGTCTCGACGATGGCGGTAAGAATTTCCCGTTCCCGTCCGCCCGCTGGTCCTGATGGCATTTCGAATCCGAGTCCTGGAGCGGAACCGCTCCTCTAAATTCTTTAGATGCAGTGGCTTAGATTAAGATTCCACCACTCCTAATGGAATTCTAGGGAGCGTGGGCGAGGGTGTCAAGGATGGGCGGGGTAGGCCATAGGAAGGGAAAAATGATCCGCGCTGGGGACCGCCAGCGAACCTTGGGCACCTTCGTCTTATAACAGAGGTAACCGCTGGCGCTCTTGGCAAGCGGATATCATAGAGGTGCGGCAATAATTGTCCCCTCCGCAACTTCTCCCCGCATCATCGAGGCCTTATGCGTTGGAAATGCTTACTTGTGATGATTCTCATCCTCCCGTTCACAGGGCAGACTTTTGGCCAGAATAGCGACGACGGCGCGGCGCCGCCGCTCGGCGACGTCGCCAAGAAGAATAAGAATGATAATAAAGACAGCGCGAAGAGCAAGGCGAAGCACGTCTTCTCGGACGACGATGTCTCCGTCCGTGACAGTCCCATTCCGGCAATCGCATTGCAGGGCGTGGAGAATATCGAGAACGTGCTGAATGCAATCCACGAATTCAGAGCCACGCACGATGGAGCCGAAACCGAGCGCGTCGTCCATGCATGGTTCGACGAGCAATCAGAAGTCCTTTCCGCGGCCATCGACGCCAATACCAAACTCATCCAGCACAATCAGCTTCGCATGGAGGCCGCCCAAGATCGGGCCCCGGTTGTATACGACGGCGACTGCTCGAAGTTGCAGCAAAGCCAGATGACCGAGCGCTGGTCGCAACGCGTCGACGCTCGCAGCAACCGGGATAACATGCAAGTCATCATGCGGATTCAGCAGACTTTCGCGCGCGTGCGCATCGATGCGATCCTGAACCGCGGCAAGACTCCTTACGATTGGTTTAAGATTCGTTGCTCGAACGGCGTGGGGACGTACTAGAGGCGCCCCCACGAAGCGATAACCCTATTACTCCCGCCAAAAGCGTCGCAGCCCACAATTCCTATCAGCCGGTGCCCCAGGTGTCTCGCTGTTTGCGAACTGGGATTCCACCGATGAGCTATCGAATATCCACTTCGTGGAAGCCGAGGCCGTGTAACATGCCCGAGATTGTGCTGCGCGCGTTGTCGGCGGCGGTCTTGAGGATGCCGTCCTGCAGCGCGGCTTGCCGCAGCTGGCGCTCTGCTTCTTCGCGCACTTCGCTTTCCAGGTTGGGGTCCGGGGAAGAAAATAGGCCGGTGTCACGGGAATAGACTTTCGTCCGCGCATTATCGATTCGGGTGCTGAAGACTTCCGCGGCGGGCAGGTGAATCGACACTTTCTGTCCCTGTACCAGCACATCGCCCGGCTGCAAACTCGCGAGATTTATGCCCCCAACCACTTCTCCGTGCACCACCAGCAGCAGGCGGTCACCTGCCAGAAAGTTCGGCAGGTAAGCATTTGCGCGCTCACCCGAAATAATCTTATCCATCGTGTAGCTCACGGTTTCCAGACGCTGCAGTTGCTGAATCTGACGAACCACGGTGGGCTGATCGACATTGATCTGCGTGCGTCCTCCGCGCAAAATGCCCATGAGGTGCAGTAGCCCGATCCCGGTCGACAACCACACCACAACAATTGTAAGAACCGCCCCCAGGAGGATCCCCAGAACCCAGGAATAAACCTTTGGCGTGTTTTTGCGAGTTGCCGGTTGGTTAGAGAGGGGTGCATTGTCAATGGTCATGTGTTTGCCTGACACCTTCAGTGTAGACCACGCCACCCGATGCGATTCATCTCGCTATGGCAGTCCTCCGCGAACTCCGGAACAAAGCCGCCAAGATATACTTCGCGAGCAAGAGATTAAAGACAGAGACGACGAAGGCGACACACTAACCCATGCCTGAAAAAGAGTCTGCGTCCCCGAATCGCGGTGCGGCTCCCAGGTTTTCTCGCCGCACCGCCTGTAAGCTTGGAATCGCCACGGCGCTGCTGGCTGCAGGACGCAAGGTGGCAGGCGCGGACTTGCTGTTGGCGACGCATCGTGATTCTCTGGAGACTGCAAATTTCATGGCTACCAAACCTCATATCGCGGTAATCGGCGCGGGCGCGTTCGGAGGATGGACCGCTCTTTATCTTCTTCGCGGCGGAGCCGAAGTCACGCTGCTCGATGCCTGGGGTCCGGGAAATTCGCGGGCCTCGTCGGGTGGCGAAACACGGATCATCCGCGGCGCGTATGGTCCCGATCAGCCGTATACGAAACTGGCGGCGCGCGCCCTTGATCTCTGGAAGCAGCACGAAGCCCAGTGGAAGCGGAAGTTCTTTTTCCCCATCGGAGTGCTCTGGATGGCCGAAGCTGATGACACATTCGAGCGCGGATCCCTTCCTTTACTGAAAGACGCCGGAATCCCGTTCGAGCAACTCACCGTGAACGAACTCAAGCGCCGCTGGCCGCAGATCAGCTCCGAGAACGTCAAGTGGGCCATCCACGAGCCACAAAGCGGATATCTGCTCGCGCGCGCTTCGACGCAGGCAGTGGTCGATCAGTTCGTGGCCGAAGGCGGAGAATACCGCCAGGCAACGGTCGCAGCGCAGGATCTTGAAAGCGGCCAGTGGAAAGCCCTCACAACATTGGATGGCTCAACACTAGCCGCTGACCGCTACGTCTTCGCCTGTGGTCCATGGCTGGGAAAACTGTTTCCGCGAACCGTGGGTCCGCATTTCATTTCGACCAAACAGGAAGTGTTCTTCTTCGGTACTCCCGCGGGCGATCCGCGCTACAACGAGGGCAACGTGCCGGTATGGGCCGATCACAGCGGCCACTTCATGTACGGAATCCCCGGAAACGAGCGACGCGGCTTCAAAGTTGCCGATGATACGCGCGGGCCCGAGTTCGATCCAACCTCAGGCCAGCGTTTGGTAAGCAAAGATGGACTGGCTGCGGCGCGCCGTTATCTCGCCTACCGTTTTCCGGGGATGAAAGATGCGCCGCTGCTCGAAACGCGCGTCTGCCAGTACGAAAATACAACGGACCACAATTTCATCGTCGATCGCCATCCGGGCAACGCGAATGTGTGGATTGTCGGGGGCGGCTCGGGCCACGGGTTCAAGCATGGTCCTGCGCTCGGCGAGATGGTGGCAAAGCTCGTGCTCAAAGATGAAACTGCGGACGCGGTGTTTCGGTTGGCGCGATTCGACGATAAGAAGGCTCAGCCGTAGGAACCCAAGTGGCACTTTCAGTGCGGTCCGCCACTAGTACATTCATCACCAATTGACTGTACTGCGGTCACCGACGGCGCTCTCAGTTTCTGCCAAGATGATTTCGTTGTCGTGAGGCAGATCGTCGCGAGGGTAGCTCAATGAAGCGACTATTCACAGCTTTCGTGGTTCTGGGCTGTCTGAGTTTCAGTGTTGCCCAGGGACTTCAGGGCAAAGCAACGCTTAGCGGCAGCGCCAACATGGTTACGGGGCATTCTGTCACTCTGACCTGGAAACCTAGTCCGAGTGCGGCCAGCTACAACATCTACCGCGGGACTGCACCTGGCGGACCCTACCTGCAAGTGGCCTCGGGAATTACGGCTACGACTTATACCGATACTCAAGTCGGTCATAGCCAAACGCTCTACTACGTCGCCACCGCGGTTCAGGGCAAGAACGAAAGCGGCTACAGCAACGAAGCCGCCGCGGTAATTCCGTAGCGATAGGAGAAGGCATGAAATCTCATTGGTGGTTGATCGCCACCTTGGGCTTGGCGTCTGGATTCTCGTGGGCGCAATGCACGAATGGCAGTCCAGGCACGAATTGCAGCGGACCGCTCAGCGTGCAGCCGCCGGCCGGGAACACGCGGCAATCTGCGATTACCTTGGTCGATCTCGGATTGCCTGTCCCCGCGGCGGCAGTGGGGCAATACACACTGTCGATCGCCACCGGCATCCTTGTGGAATCGGACAACGGCAACAGCTATCACTCGCTGGTCGGACCACAGGGAACACAAGGAGCACAAGGGGCCTCCGGGCCTTCAGGCCCCACTGGGGCACGCGGCGCTCTCGGTCCGGCCGGGGCCCAGGGACCACAAGGGTCTCAAGGATCACAGGGATCGCAAGGGTCGCAGGGATCGCAGGGGCCGCAAGGGCCGCCCGGAACCGTGCCTGCTCCCGCCGACTATAACTTCTCGGGTTGGGGGTCGTTCACCGCGGACGCGGGTTGGAGCGAGATCGGAAATGCGCTCTATCGCAATCAGATCGACATGTTGAGCGCGGTCTCCGTCCGTCTTGTCCTGACGCTTGGAATGTACGCCTTGCCGAGCGGGAGTTCTGCTGAGGCAGAATACACACCCGACGGAACAAACTGGTTTGCGTTGTCGGGAAGAGTGCCGGTGACTACGCCCTTCGGGCTCTACACGAGCGGCTGGCAGGGGATGCCCACAGGGGCCAACGGCGATTACGTGGTTCGCATCGTTACGTTCAACTCGGCTAGCACTCACCACCGATGTCAGCCTCTACCAGTTGCATTTGCAATTCAAGTAGGACGCGGACAACCAATCCGATTGCCAACTACGACGCCACTGCGCCTACTGAATCTGAATCACGCTTTCTGAGCTGGAGGCTTTGAGTTCCTCGACCCGCGCCGCCACATTGCGCGCAAACGCGAACAGCGACTTCGCATGGGACGAGTCTTCTCCCTTGAGCACGGCCGGTGAACCGCCGTCGCCCGCTTTGCGAATCTCCGGATCGAGTTCGACGTTTCCAAGGAAGGCGATGCCGAACTGCTTCGCCGTCTTCTCCGCGCCGCCACGCGAGAAGATGTCGATTTCATGTTGGCAGTGCGGGCAGACGAAGTAACTCATGTTTTCGACCATGCCGACGATGTCCACTTTCATCTGGCGGAACATTTCGATCGCTTTGCGCGCATCCTGCAGCGCAACGTCGGAGGGCGTAGAGACCACGACAGCGCCCGTCAATGGGACAGTCTGAATCAGCGAGAGCGCAACGTCGCCGGTTCCCGGAGGCAGGTCAATGATCAGATAGTCAAGCTGTCCCCACTGCACCGACCCAATGAACTGCTTGATGATCGAATGCAGCATCGGACCGCGCCAGATAAGCGGTTTGTCCCCAGGATTGAGGAAGCCCACCGAGATGACCTTGAGCCCGTGTGAGTTGATGGGAGCGATCTGATTCTCGCCCATCACTTTGGGCTGTTCGTTCGTGCCCAGCATGAGCGGGACATTGGGACCATAGACGTCGCCGTCGAGCAGTCCGACTTTGTGGCCCATCTTGCTGAGGGCAATTGCGAGGTTGACCGAGAGTGTGGTCTTGCCGACTCCGCCCTTGCCGGAACCGACGGCAATGATGGCGTTAACACCAGGCAAGGGTTGAGGAGTGGGCTGTTGCTGGCCGGGTTGATGCGAATGTGCGCTCATCTCTTGATTATACGGGAAGGAAAAACAGTTCTCAGTTCTCAGTATTTGAGTCCGACGGTTCATACTGAGAACTGAAACGGCAACTGAGAACTAGCTTCTAGTAGTGCCCTTCTCCCAACTGCACCTTGCCGCGAAACATGCGGTAGACGAACACAAAGTATGCAATCGCGAGCACGGCCGCTAACGTCCACCAAACGAAGCCAACGCTCAGTCCGTGATTGCCCGCCGCGGTGTTGTAGATGGTGAGATCGTAGCGATGATCGCGGGCCGGCAGTACCACCGGATAGAGCGCAAACGCCGCGCCCGCCAGCATAAAGGTGATGTACAGGCTGGAAGCGACGAACGCGAGTTTCTCTTCGCCCTTGGGATTGGCCCAGAGCATGACTGCCAGGCTGCCGACAACGACGATCGGAACCAGTATCCCGACCGGGTGCTTCCCGTAGTTCTCCATGATTCCGGGCCGGATGAAAAAGGTCGCGACCAGCGCACTGAACGTCAGGAAAAACTGCAGCGGCCAGCAGAGCAAGGCGAAAGCCGCGGGCGCGGCGGCCCAGGTCCTCGTCGGTCTTGAGAGCAACGTAGTAGGAACCGTGCGCGGTCAGGGTCACCAGCGCCATCACCCCGATGAGTATCGTGTACCAATCGAGGATGCCCGGCTGCGGGCCGAGTTTGAACGTGGTCCAGAGCGGCTCGAAGAAATAGCCGGTGGAATCGAGCGGAACGCCGCGCACAACGTTGCCCAGCGCCGCCCCGAAGAACACCGCCAGCAGAATGCTGGAGCCGCTGAAGACCACGTCGAAGAAGTCCTGCCAGATCAGGCTTTCGACGTGACTGCGCAATTCAATTCCGATGCCGCGCAGAATGAGCAGCCACAGCACAATCGTCAGCGGGAGGTAAAACCCGCTGAAGCTCGACGCGTAGAGTTGAGGGAATGCAAAATACAGCGTGCCGCCGGCGGCGAGCAGCCAGACTTCGTTGCCGTCCCAGACCGGACCTATCGCGCGCAGCACCCGGCGACGTTCGTCGTTAGTCTTGGCCGCAATCAGATAAATCGCGCCCGCGCCCAGATCAAATCCGTCGAGCACGACATAAGTCGCAACCATCGCGGCGACAATCCAGAACCAAAGGCTGGCCATGTTTACCTTCGCCTCCGTCGCCGGATGAAGACTAGACCCCGATTCGTGCCCGGGCACAGGACCGCGCTCAATTTCCCTGCCGGAGCAGGAACAGGCCCAGAATCCCAAGCACCATGTAAATGCCCATGAACCCCAAAAGAGTGAACATGCCGTTACCGGCCGAGACCAGCTTGGAGTAGCCGTCTTCGGTGCGCATCAGCCCATAGACCAGCCAGGGCTGGCGGCCGAGTTCGGCCGTCATCCATCCGGCGGTATTGGCAATATACGGAAAAGGCGCTGAGAGCATCAGAATCCACAGCATCCACCGGGCGTTAAATAGCTTGCCGCGCCACAGCAGCAACAGCGCGACCACCATGACCGCGACGAAGAACGTTCCCAGGCCAACCATGATGTGGTAGCTGTAATAAAGCAAAGGGATGTTACCCGGCCAGTCTTGTTTGGGAAACGAGTCAAGCCCGCGGACGTTGGCATTCCATCGTCTGTAGGTCAGCACGCTCAACATTTTCGGAACTTCGATCGGGTTATCGATCTTACCTTGCTGCTGATTCGGTTGACCTACTATGACCAAGGGCGCGCCGGACTGACCCTGGAACAGTCCCTCCATCGCCGCCAGCGTCACGGGTTGCAGGTCGGTGACCATTTTGCCTTGTCCGTCGCCGGTCGGAAAAATCTGCAGGACGCTGAACAGGCACCCGGCAATCACTCCGGCCTTGACGAAAATGCGCGCGTGCGCGGTCCACTTACCGGAGAGCAGATAGAACGCGCCCACCGATGTCATGATGAACGCGCCGGTGATCGCCGCTCCGCTCATGTTGTGCGCGTATTGCCATCCCGCCCAGGGGTTCAGCACGAAGTCCCAAAAGCTCGCCAGCTGCAGGCTTCCATCCGCAGCCGTGAAATAGCCGACGGGATGCTGCATGAAAGCGTCGGTGGCGATGATGAAGTAACCCGACAACCACGACCCTACAAAGACCGCGACGGCCGACAACCAGTGTGCTCTCGGGCTCAGCCGCTTCTCTCCGTAGAGAAATAATCCGAGGAACGCCGACTCGAGAAAGAAGGCAAACATGCCTTCCATGGCCAGGGTCTGGCCAATGACGCCGCCCGCGAAGCGCGAAAAGACCGACCAGTTGGTGCCGAACTGGAATTCCATTGGAATGCCAGTGACAACACCTAATACGAAATTGATGCCAAAAATCTTTCCCCAGAAGCGCGCCGCCTCGTTATACACAGGAGCTTCATTATTGCGCCGCAAGCCGATCGTCTTGAGCACGACGATCAGCAGCGCGAGCCCCATGGTGAGCTGCGGAAAGAGATAATGAAACGTCGCCGTGAAGGCAAAGTGAAGACGGTGAACGAAAAGTGCGCTATCCATAAGTCAGGTCTCAGGTGTCAGGTCTCAGGCGCCTAACTCCGAACTTCCTTTCTGCGCGTCGCTTCCGCACGACGTATCTCACGCCGCCTCGCGGCATCTTCGTAGCGGCGCTTTTCATCCGCGGTCTCGGGAATCACGGGCGGCACCGCCAGCTTATTCCCCTTCTCGTCAATGGCAACAAAAGTGAGATACGCCGAACTCACGTGCTGGTTCTGCTCCGAGCGATAGTTTTCCACCCAGACCTTCACTCCAACCTCCATCGAAGTATGGAAGACGCGATTCACCGACGCCCGCAGAATCACTAGATCTCCGACCCGCACCGGCACCAGAAAATCCATGTGATCGATCGATGCCGTCACCACCCGCTGCCGCGAGTGGCGATGAGCGGCCATGGCGCCGGCCAGATCGATCCAGTGCATCAACCGCCCGCCCACCAGCGCGTTCAGCGGGTTGGCGTCGTTCGGCATGACGATCTCGGCCATTTCAGAGATCGATTCGCGCACCGGGCGTGGGCGGGTTAGCTTCGCTTTGTCGTCGTCGTTCATGCAGCGTTAGATAAGAGCAGCGCCTTGCCGGGCGCGATAAGTTTCGAGATAACAGTTTGCCAGCGTCAGCACACGCGGGTCCGGATGCGCATTGAGCCAGACTTCGCTCACCAGATCAAAAGTTAATTTCCCATGTTCGATGGGAGCGTGGGCCAACTCGCAGACAAAGCTGATCGTGACCTGATCCTGGCCCGCGCGGGCAACCGAAAAACGGACCGCATCCCAATCACGGCTCACTGGAAGACGCGGACAGGCGGTCGCGTAACCGAGGTTGCAGAATTCCCGTATGTGGGTGTCCGATGCCGGCAGTTCGCGTCCCGAGGCACGGCAGTTTCCAGCCCATCCTGCTCCGAGTGGCAAACGCGCAGGATGCGGCCATGAACCGTCGTTCACAATTTCAAGCGGCACAAAAAAAGGACAAGCCAAGTTGCTCCTCGGAGAACAGCCATTGTAACGCGGGATGTGAGATGAATGCCGTGGGAAGATCAGGTGTCAGGTGTCAGGTCTTAGGTGTTAGGCTTTGGCCTTGGGCTTTTGGCCTGACACCTGAGACCTGATCTATGGATCGCATTGCCATGTTGAACGAAATTCTTACCGCTAATCCAGAAGATGCGTTTGCCCGCTATGGACTGGCCATGGAGTACTCGAAGGCCGGACAAATCGAACAGGCGCTGCAGGAATTTAAAACGCTGATCGAAAAGAATCCGGACTACACGCCTGCATATTTCATGGCCGCGCAAACGCTGGCCAACGCGAGCCGCGTCGATGAAGCCAAGCGGTGGCTGGTCGATGGCGTTTCTTCCGCCCGCCGAACTGGCAACGCGCACGCGCAGTCGGAGATGACGGCGATGCTGGAAGAATTAAGCTGAGACGATCGCGGAGGCAGGAGCTCAGGTTTCAAGGTTTCAGAGTTTCAAGGTTTCAAGGACTCGACGAGCATTGCACCAACCTTGAAACTCTGCGACCTTGAAACTTTGAAACCTGGGTTTTTGCTACACTCTTTTGTTCCGCGGAGGTCCCTCATGCGTCGTCTTGTTTTTCTTTTCGTTCTTCTTTTTCTCTCCCCGCTTTCTCTCAGTCCAAGCACCCGTTCACCTTCGAAGACATGATGAAGCTGAAGCGCGTCGGCGAGCCGGTGCCTTCTCCTGATGGCAAGTGGGTGTTGTTCGCCGCGGTCGATGTGGATTTGGCTGCGAATAAGAAGACATCCCATATCTGGATCGTGCCTCTGGCGGGCGGGGCGGAACGCGTGCTCATTGCCGACCAGGATGGCGACCGTCCGCGCTGGGCTCCGGATGGCAAGCGCTTTGCGTTTCTCTCGACCAAGGAAGGCGGATCGCAAGTCTGGATTGCGGACTTCGACAGCGCTGCCGGTACAGTTACGGGAGCTTACAAGCTGACTTCAATGCCGACCGAGGCCGGCGGCGAACTTTGGTCTCCGGATGGAAGGAACGTTCTTTTCACTTCAGATGTTTATCCCGAATGCGATGGTCAAGCCGACGAACTGGCCTGCAATGCAAAAAAACTCGGCGAGGCGAACAAGTCCAAGGTCAAGGCGCTGGTTTTCGACCATCTGCTTTATCGCCACTGGAACGCTTATAAGGAAGGCAAGCGCAGCCATCTGTTCGTGCTCCCTGTGCTCACGCAGGTTCACTCGTACCGCGACCTCACTCCGGGCGATTACGATGCTCCTGTATTCTCGCTTGGCGGACAGGATAACTATGCCTTCTCGCCGGACGGGCAGGAGATTTGCTACACGTCAAATCACGAAAAGGTGGAAGCCACGTCCACCAACAACGATCTCTGGGTCGTCCCGGTTGATGCGGGGACGGGCGGGGCGCCCGTCGCTCCACGAAACATCACCGCCGACAATCCCGCCAGCGACTCGACTCCGCTCTATTCTCCCGATGGCAAGTACATCGCCTACCGCGCCCAGCAGCGACCGGGATACGAGAGCGACCGCTTCCGGCTGATGCTGCACGACCGGAAGACGGGAGAGAAGAGGAACCTGACCGAGGACTTCGACGGTTGGGTAGGTACATTCACTTGGTCTACTAATTCGAAAGAGATTCACTTCACGTCGCAAACAGATCAGTGGAACCAAGTTTATGTAGTCCGCCCCAACCCTACAAGTGAGGAGCCCAGATTGTCTGTGTGGCACAGCGGGTTTGCAGATGATCTGATACCGACACCAGACGGTAAGTCGCTCCTCCTGACCGAAATGTCCGTACAGGCTCCCACCGAGATTTACAGAGTAGGATTACCCCCCGAAGGGAGCAACCCTGAAGAGACGCAGCTCACGCACCTAAACGATGCTGTCCTCTCGCAGATTGATATGTCTCCGCTTGAACAATTCTGGTTTCCTGGCGCGTTACCCGATGGAGCCGTTGGCAACGGTGTCCAAGGCTTCCTCGTCAAGCCGCCGAACTTCGACCCCAGCAAGAAATATCCCGTAAAATTCCTCATCCACGGCGGGCCGCAGGGCGCTTGGGGAGACGACTGGTCCTACCGCTGGAATCCCGAGCTCTTTGCCGCCAACGGATACGTGGTCATCATGATCAACTTCCACGGCTCGACCGGATACGGACAGAAATTTATTGATGCCATCAATGGCGATTGGGGCGGCGCTCCGTTTGAAGACCTGATGAAGGGTCTCGACTACGCGGAGAAAACTTATCCGTTCATCGACAAAGACCGCGAGTGCGCCCTCGGCGCCAGCTACGGCGGATTCATGGCCAACTGGCTGCTCGGCCACACCGACCGCTTCAAGTGCATCGTCTCGCATGACGGTATGTTCAACGCCGAATCCACCTGGGGAACTACCGAGGAACTCTGGTTCAATAACTGGGAGTTCAAGGGCACTCCTTATACGAACCCGGAGATGTATGAGAAGTGGTCTCCTCGCAATTCGGCTAAGAATTTTAAGACGCCTACGCTGGTCGTCCACGGACAGCTTGACTACCGGCTTGATGTCAGCGAGGGGCTCCAGCTTTTCACCACGCTGCAGATTATGGGCGTGCCTTCGAAGATGCTTTACTTTCCCGACGAAGGGCACTGGGTGCTCAAGCCGCAGAATTCTCAGCTTTGGTATAAGACGGTTAACGACTGGGTCGATCTTTGGACTGCGACCGGGACCGGGACTGGGACTAAGAAGTAACGGTCGGCTCACCTGTCCGGCGCTGGACGAACCCACTCATCGCAAAGTGCGCGATGAGTGGGGCATCCGGCTGAAAAAAATTAATTTCCCGTCCTTTTAGAATCATGGGTTTAGGGGAAAAATCCCGCCAAATCTCTGGGTTTAAAGGACTTATTTGTAAAATATTCCGGAATAAGGGACTTAGCTGCTGCGTTCCTCGGATTGGGGGCCGGGCGAGGACGCCCGGCGCTCCACTAACTACTTAACTATTGCGCTAACTACCCCAAATAAGCAAGGGTGCGGGAGTTGATCCGCACCCTGTTTCTATCTATATATCTAGTATATCAATTTCAACCTACCTGCACCGACAACTTTTCGGACTTTATTTTCTGAGTTAATACATTGACTTACGCGGAAAATCGTCGAAACGGGGGCTTGACAGGATTTTCGAGGATCGAGAAAAAGGTGCGGAACGCGCAGGCGACCAGGGAACCTGCGGAAGCCTGCAGTCTCGGCCCCTCAGCGGCTAAAGCCGATTCTGAAAACAAGCCGGCTATCGCAGCGGTAAACCGCTGCGCCACCCAAAATCAAGCGCGAGCCCGGTAAACCGCTGCGCCACCGGAAATCAAGTGCAACATCGAGTCCAGCGAGGGACCCCGCCTAGGCGTGCGCGTCAGGGCAGCAGTCCATCCGCGGCCAGCACACGACAGCTTCGTTTGTCCTCGGGAAGCCAACTGCTTGGGGCAGGGTTCGGTTGGGCCTGGTCAGAACTCTGAGCCTTGGTGGGAGTAACGTCGATCTCAACCTCTAACGGCTCAACTTTCTTGGAAGCTTTGGCTTCGGCGGGCTTTGATTTCCGACAGGGCGGAGAAGCCGAATTCTTGCTCGCGGTGGGAGTCGAGCCTGGCGCGCCTCCATGGTCGGTAGAAGCATGGTCGGTCGAAGCATGGTCGGTAGAAGCATGGTCTACAGAAGCAGGATCGGCAGAGGCAGCGTCCGCGGAGGATTCCGAGCAATCGCTTTGGGGCGAATCTACGGGCGGCGGCGGATCGTTGGTTGGAGCGACTTCCGGAACCGCGAAGAGCACGTCGGGCGTCGGTTGTAGCGCGGGCGCGCCGAATTGCGGCCGGCGTTGCGCAGCCGGGACCTGAGCGGGGCTGTTGTTGGACTGCGCCAAGACTGTTATCGGAACTATCGCGGCCAGGCTCTCCATCTGGAATTGCGTGACCAAGGCAGCCGCGTTCACCGTGATGAACAGGTCGCACGGGCCGACGCTTCCGGCGGAGGGAACGATGAAAGCGAGGCCGTCCTGGGTGGTCACGAACTGCGTCTGCGACGACCCCAGGATAACGGGCATTCCGTTTTGGTCGGGGCTGACGCGCGCCAGCGTGGTTTGAAAGGTGACGATCACTCCCATCACCGGATTCGCGGCACTGGAGCCGTCGGTCACTCGCATGACCAGCGGCTGAAAAGCCTGTCCGGTGAGAACAAACTGCAGCGATCCGCTTACCGTCTCCAGCGTCCACAGCGACGGTGGCGTCGAGAACGAAGTAAACGTCTGGCAGGGCGCGTTGTTCGGCGCGACGCAGGCGCTCACCTGGACATTGGCATTTTGATTGGTGAGCTGTGCCGTGATGGTGGCGAATCCCGAGACGCTGGTGGTTGCGCTGGCGGACGATAACCCAGCCGTACCCCTGGTGACGAGAAAATTGACCGCAACATTCGCCTGCGGAACACCTAGATCGAGCGCTTCAACGGTGAGCGGAATTGCAATCGTCGCGCCCTGCCCGACCCAGTTCGTCGGTGTCACCGCGGCCAGATCGAGGGTGGTCGAGGTTCCGACCACGGTGGCCTGCTGCGACTGCGGCGGCGAATAGGATGCGGGCGCCAGAGCGATGGTGATCGTACTTTGTCCGGTCGCGGTGGGAGTCACGGAGCTGGAGGATTCTCCGGCCTCATCGGTGAGCACCGAACAGGAGGAAGCTCCGCTGCATACGGAGAACTGCAGGGCGTTGGTGGCGCTCCATGCCGCGGTTGCTCCGCTCACCGGCGTAACTCCGTCGGCGGCAACTGCGCGCACGCGGATTGGATTGGCGGCGGCAGATCCAACTGGAGTTGACGGTTCCGCAGCTTGCAGCAGCAACAACAGGTCCGTGGCCGCGGCGCCATAGGTGAGCGCGCCTATCATCTCAGAGAAGGAGCCGGTCACCGGATCGGTGACCTGGATGGTAGCGGTACCGTCTTGCGGGGCGGCGGGGATCGCAACTTGAATCTGGCTCGCCGTCACGGAAAGATTTGTGGCGTTGTTGCCGGCTGCCGTCACCTGCAATCCTTGATCGAACCCGATGCCGTTGAGCGTGGTCACGCCGCCCGCTAGACTGAGGCGCGCCGGCGTCACCGTATCCGAGTAAAGCAGGCTGGCTTGGTAGAAATAATCCGGGCGACCGTCGCCGCGGAAGTCGGCTACTCCGACGCGGTAGGTATCGGTGGAGCTGAATTGCGCATCCAGGCGGGTTAGTCCCCACGTGGGCGTGTTGAATGCCGAGGTTGTTGAAGCGGGCGCGGGGTCGCCGCTCTGGTCGCTCAATTGCCAGATCCCGATTACGGGCAACAGTTTGGTTTCGGTGGGGTCGCTGGTTTCGTCGAGCGCAGTGACCGCGACTGAGGCGGTGCGGTTCGCCTGCGCTGTGAACTTGAACCAGTCGGCGCTGCCGTAACCGGAGATCCACGAACCCCACGCGCCGCCTTGCGGAAGCGCCGCCGGACTTGCGTAACTCGAACCGCTGCCGGGGTGCGTCTGCGCGATGTCGCTCTCCAACATCAGGATGTCTCGCTCGGCATTCGATCCATTCGACACCGTGACCACGACGGGAGCGAACGCGCCCGAGGGGTCCACCTGTGTGGGACCGTACGGCTCGAGACCCGTTGACCAGATTGGGTCGAGCGCTTCGACGCTCAACTGGTACTCGGCGACGTTTTGCCCGGTGGGAATCAGCAGTTGACCCAGATCGTAAAAACCTTCCAGCGTGGAATCATTCGATCCCCAGCGGTCATAGCGAAGGCCGTTTGCATCCAGGTATCCATCGACGATGTTGCCGGCGTTGCCGCAAAACAGGAATCCGGAAACGGAAGTCGCAACATATTGCCGCGAGGGTTGGCCGGAGAGAATCAACCGGGCCACGACGTTGACGCCCTGCATCGGCTGCTGCGCATCCCCGGATGCATTGGTGAAATACACGCTGCCGTACACTCTGCCGGTCGGTTGCGGGTTTCCGCTGGCTGGATAAAGACGCGCGAGCGCGTCGGTGTCATCCATCTTCGGGAAAGCTGCGCTGGGATAGCAGGCGCTGATGGGCACGCAGGCAATCGGATCAGAAAAGTGCATCACCGGAAATCCCAGGAAATCGGCGTCGGTTGGAGGTGGTGTCCGGGTCAAAACGTTCAGGTTGGCTTGCGACCATCCCAGGCCAATGGTGCGACCGAGCACGCGCACCAAGCGGTATTGAACGTCAGGCAGCTGCGCGCTGGTGGCGGCGCAGACTCCGTTGATCACCACCAGGGCGTGCACGATGTTGCCGCTGGTGGAGAAGTTGTCGGGTCCGCCGTAAACGGCGTTGGTGAAGCAATCGGCCAAGGCTCCAGCGCCTACGCCCAGCAGCGCATCGGTGACCGTGCCGTCGTAGTCGTAAACGACTCCGACGGGAGTGCCCGTGGCTGAAGGTGTGATGTCCGCGGGAGTAGTGACCGTTCCGTTGGCGGCGACTGCGATATTGCTGCCGTTCACGTCTTCGGCGAGATGTCCGCCCTGCGACGCGGTGAGGGCAATGCCAGATATGCTGGTCCAGGCGCTGAAGGCGGTGGCGACGAAAGTGTCGGCCTGCGCGCCGGTTAGGATGGGGCTCAGGTTCCCCTGGTCGGTGAAGTACTGGACTGCGCCATTCGACCAGATCAGGGGCTGGCCTTCGACTCCGGCGGCGTAGCCGGAGCCGGCGACAAAGGCGGGGCCTCCGGCGCGGCTGACAACGGCACTGAAAATCAGAAAGGCAACCGTCAAGATTCGTGAGCGCATCGTCACTCCTCTTCCTTACTACTGTTCTTCACTGCGGGCTTCTTCACTGCGGGCGCTGCGGATGGCGCGCTCCAGTTGGACGACGCTGACACTCGGGGCATCGACGGGCACCGGTCGCGGCGGAGACAGCTCGCTTCGCGGGCGTACCGCTGCGGCAGTTCTCCGCACGCCTTGAGGCACGTTCTTGCCGCTTGGGTCGAGAGCAATCTGGCCGCGTGATCCACCCACCGGGCTGGTAAGGCCCAATCGACTGAGGGGATATAAGAAGATCAAGACGTGCTGGCCCTTGCTCATCGCGCGATGCATGGACCATGCGCCCGCCCATTCGTGGATGGTGAGAACTTGTCCCGGTTCGACTCCAGCAATCGCCTGATCGACCCGAAAGCTCAACTCCATTGCCGGGACTGGCGCCGGGACTGTCGCCGGGACTCCTCCCGGAGCCGCTTGATCGGTGGCCGCGGTCTGGGTTGTTACATTCTGCCTCGCGGCGGTGAGCACCGTGCCCGCGAATATGATCCCGGCGCGGCGCGAAAGCTGCTTCCATTGCGGACCGAGCACGCGCTCAGCGATGACTTGATCCGATTGCTGGGCGGCTGCCCAGGTCGACAGGCAGAAGGCCGACAGACAGGCAAGCACCACCAACACGCTTGTTGACGCACGCATAGCGGTCTCTTTCTGGAGGGAACTGGACCGGGAGCGGTCCTGGGAGTGCGATCAGCGTAGCGCGTTCGGGATCAAGCGGATGTGCGGGTGGTCACTGTGAATTTGTGATGAATGGGTAGATCGTGGCGACGGGCGAGCTACTGGAAGATACAGTTTAGAATTGACCATGGTCGTTGACCATAGTACTATCAATAAGAGAGCCCTTTTATGGAAGAAATCGCCATTTCCAAATTCAAGGCCACCTGCCTGGCGGTGCTCGAGAGAGTCCGCAAGACCGGGAAAGTAGTTGTGGTGACGCGTTTCGGCGAACCGGTGGCCGAGGTCGTGCCGCCGCATGCCTCCAGGAGGTCGAAGCGCTGGTTGGGCTCCCGGGCGGGGACCGGCAAAATCGTCGGCGACATCGTTTCTCCGGCCAGCGCCGAAGACGATTGGGACGCGCTGCGCGGATGAAACTACTGCTCGATACTCATATCTGGTTGTGGAGCGCGCTCGATCAAGCTCGCCTTTCCCGCCGCGTGGCCGCCGCTCTTGAGAACCCCGTTAACGAGTTGTGGCTTTCTCCGATCTCGCTGTGGGAGGTTCTGACTCTTTGCCAGAAGCAGAGGCTGATTCTGGATCCTAATCCCCAAGCATGGATCGCCGATACGCTGGACACAACTCCGATGCGCGAGGCTCAGATCACTTACCAGGTTGCGCAGGAAACCGCCCGCGTGCAGCTCCCCCACCGCGACCCCGCCGATCGCTTTCTGGTGGCGACGGCGCGGGTGTTCGATCTGACCCTGGTGACCGCCGATGAGCAACTGCTCAAGGCTCGGCAGGTGGCAGTTCTGGCAAACCGCTGAGTCATGCGCAGGTGGAACGTTACAGTTGCGGCGCATCGCAAAACGGTCAGCCCAGTAAAGGAAGGAATCAAATATGAAAGAAGAGGATTCCGAGGTATCGGAAATTCTGGGGCACGCGACAGGCTATCTCTTGTAACGGCGATTCGCCTTCTTGGTTGCCTTCCGCTGCGCCTTTGCGGCTTTCTTCATTGCTTTGGCCTGTTTCTTGTTTACCCTGTTCAACATCTTTTGCTGCTTCTTGATCGCCTTCCGGGATTGGCGCGCATTTTCTTGAGGGCTGATGCGCTGAGCTTGAGCCGGCATCGAGCCTGCAAGGCTCAAGACGACCAGCAGCATGAAAGCAGCAATTCGTTTCATAACGTCTCCGTGCGGAATATCTTGCAGCGATTCTACACCGAAGCTGCACCCGGTTTGACACGCCGAGTGTTACTTCTGTAATCGGACCTCTGGCGGATGGGAACTCCCCTTCCCACTCATTCGCACAGAACGCGAATGGGTGGGGCACCGTGCCGCCGGGACGGCGGCGCTACCGGTCACGCACCTAGTGAATCGTCTTCGTCTTCCGCGACATGTAATCCATCAGTAAATACTGACCCAGGGTGTAGGGCGTCGTGAAGTAGGCTTTGCCTCGGCACATCTGGCTCACTTTCTGGACGAACTGTACCAGTCCATAGTCCGACGCCAGCATGAAGGTGTTGATCAGGACGCCCGCCCTTTTGCACTTCGACACTTCTTCGAGCGTCTGGCTGACCACCAAGGGATCGAGGCCGAAGGCGTTTTTATAAATGCGTCCGTCTTCGAGCGTGAGGGCAGACGGCTTGCCGTCGGTGATCATGACGATCTGCTTCATATCCTTGCGCTGGCGCTGCAGAATGCGTTGCGCCATGCGCAGGCCTTCGCGGGTGTTCGTGTAGTAGGGACCAACCTTCACCCTTGCCAGCTGCGAGAGTGGCACTTCTTCGGCCGAATCGTGGAAGAGCACCAGCGACAGCGAGTCTCCGGGATACTGCGTGCGAATCAGCTGCGATAGCGCCATGGCAACTTTCTTCGCGGGAGTGAAGCGGTCTTCCCCGTACAGAATCATTGAGTGCGAACAGTCGAGCATCAGCACGGTCGCGCACGACGACTGGTATTCGCACTGGTGCACCTGCAGATCGTTGTATTCGAGGTTCAGAGGAAGCCCGAGACCTTCGCGCTGGATGGCGCTTGAAAGTGTCGCGGTAATGTCGAGGTTCAACGTGTCTCCAAACTCGTACTGCTTCGACGCGCCGCTGGCTTCGATGCCGGTGGCCATGTCGCGCGTGTCGTGACGTCCGAAACTTGATTTGCCGAGCGAGCCCAGCAGATCGCGCAGGGCTTTGAATCCCAGAAAGTCGAGGCTCTTGTCGGTGATCTCGAACTTGGCCTGCTGTGCGTCGCCGACCTGTCCACCCACGCTTGATTGCTTCGCGGGATCATGGGGTTGATCGATCGAGATGTAATCCTCCTGCTGCATGCGCTCGATCAACTTTTCGATCAATTCTTCGAGTTCGCCATTCATTTGCATCTGCTGTAGCCGGTCGCGCATTTCTTCGTCGAACATCTCACCGTTGAGCAGAGCTTGTTCCAGGGCGCGCTTTAGTTCGTCCAACGTTTGCTCGCCATCTTGCATCTCGTACCAGAAATTGTCGTTGAATCCGCTTTGCAGCAAATAATCCGAGAGCGCGCTGAGCAGGTCCTCCATGCTCATCTCGCTGGCGGGGTCGGGAACGTATTTACTGTAGCGGATGCGTTTCATAAAAGTGCAGGTCTCAGGTGTCAGGTGTCAGGTCTCAGGAAGAGCACTTTTCCTGACACCTGAGACCTTTAATTGAATCCTCGCTTCCTTCCGAAACCGGGATCCTCCCGCTCGAACGGGGCCTGTTTCTCGGGGACCTTCATCGGCTTTTCTCCGGCGGTGAACACGCGCTCTTCGTTGCGTCCGATTTTCTTGTGGGCGTGCAGGCCTTCCAGGACGAACTCCGCCGCCGACACCTGCATCTCGGCGCTGTCTTTCGGGCCGACGTTCAGCTTGACTAGCTTTTCCATCAGGCCCTGAATCTGGCTCAGGCCTTCCAGGACTTCGCGTGCTCCGGCGTTGTCGCTGAGTTGAATCTCTCCGCCCAGATCGAACCACTGCACCACCTGATTCAGGCTGACGCCGTGCAGATAGGTGTCGAAGGTCTTGGCAATCGCGGTGCGGATCAACTCGCGGCTTACGTGATCCGCGCCTTTCATCTCGCCTTCGTATTCGAGTTCCAGTTTGCCGGTGATTGCCGGCAGGGCCGCGTAGATGTCGCTGATGCGCGGCACGATCAATTTTTCCTGATGGGTTAGAGCGCGGCGCTCCGCATTCGAGACAACGTTTTCGATCGCCGAGATGGGCAGGCGCTGGCTTACGCCCGAGCGCTTGTCGACTTTCTTGTCGTCGCGAGCCGCGAAAGCGATGCGCTCGATCACTTCGCTGACATAGTTCGGAATCTGGAGGCGCGAGCCGTCCCGTGTTATCCAGGCTTCCTGCGCGGTGATCGCGATGCCTTCTTCCACCGTCGCCGGATAGTGGGTGCGAATCTCGGAACCGATGCGATCTTTCAGCGGAGTGATGATCTTGCCGCGCGCGGTGTAGTCCTCGGGGTTTGCGCTGAAGACGATCGCCACGTCGAGCGGCAAGCGGATGGGATATCCCTTAATCTGCACGTCGCCTTCCTGCATGATGTTGAAGAGTCCGACTTGAATCTTGCCGGCTAGATCGGGCAACTCGTTGATGGCGAAGATTCCGCGATTGGCGCGCGGCAGCAATCCATAGTGGACGGTGAACTCGCTCGAGAGTTCGTGGCCGCCGCGGGCCGCTTTGATGGGATCGATATCGCCGATCAGGTCGGCGATGGTGACATCGGGCGTAGCCAGCTTTTCTACGTAGCGGTGGTCGGGCGTCAGCCAGGCTATGGGCGTGGCGTCCGCTTCTTTCGCGACGAGTTCGCGGCAGCGTCGGCAGATTGGGGCGTATGGATTGTCGTGAATCTCGCAGCCCGCGACGTACGGCATCTCCGGATCGAGCAGGGCGGTCAGCGCTCGCAGAATGCGGCTCTTCGCCTGTCCGCGCAGGCCGAGGAGAATGAAATTGTGACGCGAGAGGACCGCGTTGACGATCTGCGGCACGACCGTGTCGTCGTAGCCGACAATGCCCGGAAATAGCGGGCCACCCTCGCGCAGCCGCGACATCAGGTTGTCGCGCAGCTCATCTTTTACATGGCGCGAACGGAGACGCTGTTCGGTGAAAGGACTACGGCGCAACTCGCCGAGAGTCCGGGCGAAACTCATGGTAACAACCCCCACAGGAAGAAGCCTTAGGCGGATTATACCGCTGGAAGAAGCTGTCAGCTCTCAGCTGTCAGCTATCAGTTGTCGATAGTGTCTCAGCCTTTGTAGGCGCTCGCTTGAAGGGATCTTCTTTGAATCGATCTTGAATGAGACCTGCTACGATTGTTTTGTCAGCCAGAAGGGAGCAACGATGCGCTGGTACCACTATGTGTCGTACTTCTTCGGGGGCGCATTTCTGGCGAACTCCCTGCCCCATCTCGGCAATGGAATCTCGGGGCATGCCTTCCAGAGCCCCTTTGCGTCGCCACCCGGGGTAGGCTTGTCCTCCTCGATGGTCAATGTGCTGTGGGGACTCTTCAATCTTGCCGTCGGCTACTTGCTGGTCTGTCGTGTCGGCAGCTTTGATCTGCGAAAGACTCAACATGTGCTCGTCCTGGGGGCGGGCATTCTGATTATGTCGCTGATGGCCGCCCACACGTTCGGACGGCTCCATGGCGGGCTGTGAGTCTGCGTTTGTAATCCGCAATGGGATGATTGACAGTTAGGGGCGGGGCTTCGCCCCGCGGACAGCCGGAGGCGGCTGTCCCTACGCAACCTATCAGTTCCAGCGGGCCTTGGCTGCCCGCCGCAGACCGGGCAGAATGGCTTCGAGATAGCCGACTACGGCTTCCAGACGTTTTGCTTCCGACAGCGTCGAGAGCAGGCTCTGCTTGAAGTCGAGGTCGAGGGGGAGCGAGCCTGCAAGCAGGAAGGAAAGATTGGCGGCTTGTTCGTCGGGTCCAGAGGGCTCCGTCCCGGCCAGCTTCGCGATCTCGGCGTGCAAGCGCACGGCCTGGGTCACCATCTCGGTTGCTGGTTTGCCCTGGTCGTCTTCGTCTTCATCTTCGTCCTGCAGCAGCGAAATCTCGGCCTGCAGGAATGATCGCTCTTCGTTGACCTGGATCACCTCGAAGCGCTCGACGCCACGCGTCAGGATGTCCATGCGCCCGTCGTCATATTTCTTTGTGACGGACATGATCTCGGCCGTGCAGCCGATGTCGGCGACTCCATCGGATGACGCGCGCACTATGCCGAAGGGCTTTTTCTGTTCCAGGCATTCCGCAATCATTTCCTTGTAGCGTGGCTCAAAGATGTGCAGCGGCAGGGGGACGCCGGGGAGCAACACCAGTTCGAGCGGAAAGATGGGCATCAGCGAACTCACGGCGCCTCCAGTGTATAAGAAGTTCTCGGTTCTCAGTTCTCAGTTCTCAGTTCTCCTCTCAGTGAGAACGGGATGGTCGTTGGGTCTTTCTGAGAACTGCGAACCGGGAACTGAGAACTGGCGTTTGACTTGCCGCCCTCCACGCGATACAAGGGTCGGCATGGAGATGGACGGAAAAGTTGTGGTCGTAACCGGGGCTTCCATGGGAATTGGGGAAGCGATTGCCAAGGTTTTTGCCGACGCGGGCGCGAGCGTAGTGTTGTTGTCACGCGATGCCAGCCGCTCCGAGGCCGCTCGGCATCGGGTCGGTCACACCGACCGCACGCTCGCCATGGCTTGCGATGTTCGCAATCGCGAAGAAATCGATCGGGCGCTCGCGTTGACGCTGCACAATTTCGATCGCCTGGATGTGTGGGTGAATAACGCGGGCGTGGGTATCCGCGATACGGTCGCCGATATGGAAGCGTCGGCATTGCGCGAATTGTTCGAAACCAATTTCTTTGCGACGATCGCCTGCATGCAGGCGGTGACGCCGGCCATGCGCGAGGCGGGCGGCGGGGCCATCATCAACATTTCGAGCGTTGCCGGGCACATTCCGGTGCCGTTCATGGCCATCTACTCTGCCAGCAAGTTCGCCGTGAACGCTATTGGAAAAGGCGCCCGGGTTGAGCTGAAACGCGACAATATCAATGTGCTGACCGTCTGTCCCGGATATGTGAGCACCGATTTCGGTGAACATGTGGTGGCCGACCGTAAGGGCACAGTTCGTCCGCCATCGGTGCGCGGCATCACTCCGGAGCGCGTGGCGCACGCGGCCTATCGCGGATATTGCAAAGGAAAGCGGGAGGTCATCGTGCCGTGGACCATGATTCCCGTCATCAAGCTTTACCAGTTATTTCCGGGCGTGGTGGAGTGGGGAATGGGCAGGGCCATGGGGAATGCGCGCGTAACGAAATGAAATGCGGTGCGGGAACGAAACTTTCGAAGCGAGGGATATGCAGATCGCGGTAAAAAGCAGGTCCTTCGCTTCGCTCAGGATGACAAATTTGGGAAGAGGGCGGAAAGTAAAGAAAAGTAAATTCGGCTAACTTTCCGAGGCCGGCCGCATCGAATCAAGTAGGCAGAACTGCAGTCTTCCACCCCCTCCTAGGAGCCGTTTGCACGGCGGCTCTGGGGGTGGAGGCTGCCGTTAACTCTTCCGTGCTCCCTTTCGTTAGAATAGGGCCTATGAGATCTTCGTCCCGACCTGCGCGGGTAGTCTCCCGCTCGCTTTTTTTCCTGACAAAGCTGTTTAGCGTTGTGTTGCCCGCCATGATGTTGATCATCATGATGATGCCCGTGGTGGCACGCGCGCAGGAAGGCACTCTCGACAAATCCGAGCCCAAGGGGATCACGGTCGAGGAAATCATCAAGCGCTTCGCCGCCAAGGAAAGGCTATTCAAGGAGGCGCGCGATCAGTACACCTTCCGGCAGGACGTCAAGGTGATGACGCTGGACGGCGACACTATCGACGGCACCTACCAGGAAGTATTCGACGTGACCTTCGATGACAAGGGACGCAAGACCAAGAACGTGGTGTTTGCGCCTCAGCCCACACTGCAGCGCATCATGATGACCGAAGAAGACTTCGACGACATCGAGAACCGCCTCCCGTTCGTGTTGACCTCGGATGAAGTTGGGGAATACGACGTCCTGTATGTCGGCCAGCAAAAACAGGACGAGCTCAACACCTACGTCTTCGATATTGCTCCCAAGCAGATCGCCGGCAAGAAGCGGTATTTCCAGGGACGAATCTGGGTGGACGACCACGATTTCCAGATCGTGGAAACTTATGGCAAGACCGTGCCTGACATTAAGAAAAAGAAGGGCAACGAGAACCTGTTCCCCAAGTTCACCACCTGGCGCGAACAGATTGACGGCGAGTACTGGTTCCCTACCTACACGCGCGCTGAGGACACGCTCCAGTTTTCCATGGGCGGCGTAAAGATTCGCGAGATCATCAAGTACACAAACTACCGGCGCTTCGGATCGAAATCGAAAATCACCTTCGATGGGCAGGAAGTGCAGAAGGCGGAGCCGGATCAGAAGCCGGGGCCGGATCAGAAGCCGGCGGAGCCGCCGAAGCCGCAGTAACCCCTGGTTTCAAGGTTTCAGAGTTTCAAGGTTTCAAGGTGCAAACTTACGACTAGAGCTGTCTTTCCTGTGTACCAAGAAAGAATTGTCATCTTGAGCGGAGCGAAAGACCTGCTGGCTCCCGCACCAGCAAAAAGCAGGTCCTTCGCTCCGCTCAGGATGACAATTTGGTTTTGAATGGCTAAGACCTGCTTCCCGACTTTTCAACTCTTCAGTAGAAAAGATACTTCCTCCACTTATCGTCCGAGTGCCCCATCAGGCGCATGATGTGTCGGCTGGTGTGGAGGTTGAAGGAGCGGGGTTCGCGCGCGGGCCTCATGTTGGCTTCGTGTGGAAGCTGGTTGCCTTTGCGGCGGTTGCAGAGATGGCAGCAGGCGACCAGGTTCTCCCAGGTGGAGAGACCGCCGCGGGAGCGGGGAATTACGTGGTCCAGCGTAAGTTCGCCGGAGGGTAGCGTGGTGCTGCAATACTGGCAGGTGTTGCGGTCGCGCAGCAGAATGTTTTTCCGCGAGAGCGCGCGCGACTGATGCGGGATCCGGCGATACTCCAGCAGACGGATAACCGAGGGCACGCGCATAGCAACGCGGGCGGCGTGCAGGAAGTGTCCATTTTCTTCTTCGGTCATGGCGACGCCCTTCAACACCAGCACGATCGCGCGGCGGGCGGCACAAACATTGATGGGCTCGTAGGAGGCATTCAGCACCAGCACGGGCTGATGCAGCGCGTGGCCATCATTTTCCTGATGCATGCCGGAGGCGAGCATCGAGGCCGGAAGGTGCGACCGCATACTTCCACCGAAATTGTGGAATCGCAAGGACATGATTTCTAGCCGTGCGCCGCTATGCGCACGCAGTCTTCGTCGTTGCTTCCCTGCTCCCTTCCTGTGAAGTATCCTCTGGCAGATGCCCCGATAACGAGATGACATCGGTAATCTTCAACGTGCGGGCTACTGTCGCCACCCACACCCGCGCTGCCCCGGCGCGGCGAAGAACCCTGGCGCACTCGGAGGCCGTGGTTCCCGTGGTATAGACATCATCGACCAACAAGACGTCGCGGTTCAATAGTCGCGCTGGATCGCCCACCGCAAAAGCGCCTCGCAGGTTTTCGCGCCGTTGATGACGAGTCAGTCCGATCTGGCTTCCCGTCTCGCGGCGGCGCAGCAGGACTCCGGTGCATAACTCAAATCTTTTCGGGTCAGATCTTTTCGGGTGCAACAGTTGCTTCAGCGCGCTGCGTGCGATCATCTCCGCCTGGTTGAATCCGCGCTGGGCTTGCTTGCGCGTGTACAGGGGAACGGGGACCACCGCGATTGTGCCCACCGGCATCGCCTGCTCGAGGTTGGCGATGGTCTCCGCGAGCATGCGCCCCAGAACCGCGGCTGCGGGACGAACCTGCTGGAACTTGAGCACATGGATCAGGTCGCGCAACCCGCCGTCATAACTGCCGTAGGCGACGGCTCGCTCAAAGGGGGGATCGGCGCGCTGACAGAGCAGGCACCGCGTTTCACTCTCACTCTCATTCTCACTGCGATCGGCCTCTACGTGAACAGTGCCTGCCGGGAAGTGCAGGGTTTCTCCGCAAACGGTGCAGTACGACCCCTGCAGCGGTCGAAGCGCGAGCAGACATGCCTTACAAACGGGAAGTCTGGAAACTCTAAGGAGTGGAGAACCACAGATACGGCAATCGGCGGGGAAAAAAGTGAAGAATAAAGTCGTAGCAACGCGCTCGGCCCAACCAGCGAAACCATGCCTTGCCAACTCATGATCCGCCGCTTGGCCCTGGGCAACACGTATTCGAAACCCAGTACTACTACTGCTGAAGACGGCCTCCCGCACCCGGCGCTTCGCCGGGCCACACGAGGTCAGTATAGCCGTGGTGGATGTCGCTACGCAACGCGGTCATCGGACTTCGAAGCGCCCGCCACTTCACTTTGCGAGTGCTTGCGGTCGGCTGGAACGCGTTCGAGCGCCGGAATCGAGGACCAGACGTAGCTCCGGTGATAACAACGCTCGCAGCGCACCACTTGCAGCAACAATAACGGAAGCACATGTCTTTCAAAGAAACCACGAGGGCGGGAACGAACCGCTTCTTGAAAGCCACATCCCCGGCAGTGGAATTCCTCGAAAGACCGGCTCCAAGAGGGGCTGGCAAGGGGAGTCACAAAATACCTCCTGGACTGGATGATTCTAACCCTGATTATGACCCAAAGTTGCAGATAAAAGTTGCCTGTAAGAAGCGCCTTCTCCGCCCACCTGATTTTCGTAAGTGACAGCTGCACTTGTAAATCTGCCTTTTGGCATGTTAAGGTGCGCCGTCTCTGCTAGTGTGAATGGGCAATTAAATTCCCAGTGACCACGAGGACCCTATGAGCACTCCCGCGGGCGATGCCCCAGGAACTGTCCGCAAACATCGTCCCTACGTTCCCGAAAACATGGAAATGAAGGAATTGACCTTCCGGGCCATATTTCTGGGACTGATCCTGACGGCGGTTCTGGGCGCGGCCAACGCGTATCTCGGTTTGCGTGCCGGCATTACCATCGCGGCGACGTATCCGGCGGCGGTCATCTCGATGGCGGTGTTGCGAGCCTGGAAAGGATCACTGCTCGAAGAAAACATTGCGCGAACGGCCGGCTCGATCGGGGAGTCGGTGGCGGCGGGAGCGATTTTCACACTTCCGGCATTCGTACTCGCCGGAGTCTGGCCGAACTTCTGGTCGTTCGATTCTTACTGGAAATCGACCGCGTTGATTATGGTCGGAAGCATCCTCGGGGTGCTTTTTATTTCGTTAGTGCGGCGAGTCATGGTGGAGGATCCAGAGCTTCCGTTCCCTGAGTCGGTGGCGGCCTCGGAGATTCACAAGGCTGGACAGCGCGGCGCGCAAGCGGCGAAGTACCTTTTCTGGAACATAGGGGTTGGCGGACTTGTGTACATCCTGGGAAGCTTCGGCCTCTTCGCGGCCGGCAAGGACTTTACTTTTGCGGTGGGGAGTTTGGGACGCAGCCAGGTACGGCTCGGGCTTGCCGGAAGCAAGAATATCGTGGCGGCGGGCGGGACCAGTACATTCGCGGCGCCTAGCGTAAGTCCCGCTTATCTGGGCGTCGGATACATCATCGGGCTTCGACTCGCCTCCATCCAGTTCGCCGGCGGCGTGCTTGCGTGGGGATTGATGGTTCCGCTGCTCATTTATTTTCTGGGGCCGCAGATCAAACAATACCTCCCGGCAAATACGCCGGATGACTGGACGGCCATGGCGTATGCGGTGTGGAAGTTCGTGGTGCGTCCGATCGCCGTGGGGGGAATGCTGGTGGGAGCGGCTTATACGTTGTTCAAAATGGGCAAGAGCCTGACGGCGGGCTTCGGCAAAGCCATCAGCGATTTACGCCAGACGGCGGACCAGCGGGCGCAGCTCTCGCGCACCGAGCAATATATGAGCTCGAAAGCTGTTTTTGGCTTGATTGCGCTCATGTTCGTGTTCATGTGCGTGCTCTATGTTTATCTCACGGGCCTCGTCTGGCCGGCAATCTTCGCGGCGGCGGTGCTGCTTGTGGTCGGTTTTTTCTTCGCCACAATTTCCGGAAACCTCGTCGGCATGATCGGTTCTTCGAATAACCCGATTTCAGGCCTGACTCTTTCGACCCTGCTGATCGCCGCCCTGCTCATGGTTTCGCTGGGAGTCTCGGGAACATCGGGCGTGTTGGCCGTATTGAGCGTGGCCGCGGTGGTTTGCGTTTCGTCAGCCGTCGCCGGTGAACTGTTGCAGGACTTCAAAGTCGGGTACATTCTCGGTGGCACCCCGCGCAGGATCCAGATTGCCGAATTGATAGCTGTGGTGGTCGCGAGTCTGGTCATGTACTTTCCAGTGGCGCTGCTGAATAAGTCATTCGGTTTTGGCAGCCGTGAGCTCGCGGCACCGCAGGCCGGACTCATGGCCACACTGGCTGTTGGGGTTGTCGGCGGCGACATGCCCTGGCCCCTGGTGGTGGTAGGCGTTTTCATGGGGATTGCCATGATCATGATGCAGGTGCGCAGCCCCATGCTGGTGGCGGTGGGAATGTATTTGCCGTTCGAAACCACATTCGCGATCTTCCTGGGCGGAGTCTTCCGCGCACTGGGAGATTGGCTAGCCAAGCGGCGTGGGTTCAATTCCGCGCAATTGGCGCGCGTGGAGAACGCCGGAATACTCACTGCTTCCGGACTGATCGTCGGCGAATCGTTGCTGGGACTGGTTTGGGCCGGAATCGTGGCGATTTACAAGGCCCGCAATTGGGGGGACCCACCACAAATATTTCACCATCCGTCCTATCTCGCGGGACTCGTCGTGATGGCTGGATTAGCCGGCATCATGATTCGGATTCCGCTCTCCAGCGCCGGCGATCCTAACGAACCCGCTCCGCCGGTCGGCATGATGTAGAAAGACCTTTGGCGCCATCGTCGGCGCCGAACTGCTCCACCCCGTCAAGCCAACACCGGGCTTGTCGGGGCCCCAGTGCGCTCGGCTTGGACGGGCGGGGCGCCCGTCCCCACACAAAAGCCAGGACAGATTCGCTGTCATGATACTTTGTGTCCTGCGCGGGTTTCGTCCTATGTCGATTGCCGAAAATATTGCTCAAGTGCGAGAGCGTATCGCGGCAGCAGCGCGCCGGACGGGCCGCTCTCCAGACGAAATCACATTGATGGGCGTGAGCAAGACCTTTCCGGCCGAACGCATCCGCGAGGGGTATGCAGGCGGGCTGCGCGTGTTCGGCGAGAACAGGGTGCAAGAGTTTGCCGGGAAGGCGGACGCTTTGCGCGATTTGCGTGACGCCGAATGGCACCTGATCGGACATCTGCAGACAAATAAGGCCGCAAAGGCGGCGGAGTTGTTTGACGCGGTCGATTCCGTGGATTCAGTTCGGATGGCGGAGAAGCTGAGTGCGTTCGCGGCAGGCGCGGGCAAGACATTATCCGTCTTGATCGAGATCAATGTCGGTGGCGAGACAGCAAAAAGCGGAGTTGCGCCAGGTTCGGATGAACTGGAGCACATTCTGCTAGGCGGGCCGCGATGGGGGAATCTGAGAATTCGCGGGCTGATGACCGTCCCGCCTTACACCGAAGATCCCGAGGGCTCGCGCGCCTACTTTCGCCAACTCCGTCAGATTCGGGACAGCATTGCCGCGCGCGCTCTGCCTCAAATCGGCTCGGAGGTTCTCTCCATGGGAATGTCGCACGACTTCGAGGTCGCGATTGAAGAGGGAGCGACTTGCTTGCGCGTCGGGACGGCTATCTTTGGGGAGAGAACAAAAGCTTAACCACAGGGGGCACAGAGGTACACAGGGGAAATCTGAGAAGGGGTGTTGGTGTCCCCTGTGTGTCTCTGTGCCCCCTGTGGTTAAGCTTTCGATGGCAGCGATTCACAATTCGCCCAACGGCGTCACCTTCGCGGTTAAATTGCACCCGCGCGCGAAGAAGAACGCCATCACCGGCGAGGTCGGTGATGCGTTTAAACTTGCCCTTACTGCTCCTCCGGTCGACGGCAAAGCCAATGACGCCTGCATCGATTTTTTCGCAAAACTTTTGAAGGTAGCGCGTTCCTCCGTTACTATTGCAGCCGGCCAGACCAGCCGGAATAAAGTGATCCGTGTGGCGGGCTTGTCGGCGGAGGAAGTGCGACTGCGTTTGAAAATCTGAAGCCGACATCAGGTGCACGCTTTCAGGAGCAACTTTTGACCTTCTCCGAACGTTTGCAGGAAATTCGCACCGGCTTTGAACGCCCCTTCTGGGTCGCGAATATCACTGAGATATTCGAACGCCTTTCCTACTATGGAGCTTTTGCTTCGCTTGCGCTGTATCTGCAGGAGAAGCTGAATTTCTCGACCGAGCAAACCGGGACTCTGACCGGGTTGTTCGGCGGCATGGTGTGGTTTCTGGCTATCTTCGGGGGCGCGGCGGCTGATCGCCTCGGCTTTCGCCGCGCGCTTTCGATGGCCTACCTCATCCTGGCCGCCGCCTATTTCCTGATCGGCTCGATTGGCGCGTCATGGCTGGCACCGGTGCGCAATGCCGTGCCGCTGGGCCTGTTTGTCGGCTGCATTCTCATCCTCCCTGCACTCGGCATCTCGATGGTGAAACCTTGCGTGGTGGGGACGACGGCGCGAGCTTCGAAGGAGAACGTCCGCTCCATCGGCTACTCGATTTATTACACGATGGTCAACATCGGAGGCGCGCTGGGCCCTCTGTTCGCAGGATGGGCTCATCGCCACCTCGGTGTCGAAAATGTTTACCGCGTCGCTGCGCTCAGCGTCTTCGCGATGTTTTTCGTGGTCATCATCTTCTTCCGCGAACCGCGCAAGGCGGGTGACGCGCCTCCGCCATCGATCGCGACGGTTGCGCGGAACTTCTGCGTCGTGGTCGGTAATTACCGGTTGGTTCTGCCGGTATTGATGGTCGCTCTGTTACTGCGCATCGGGCAGTTGATCTATCCTAAATACTCGGCGCCTTGGTGGATCTGGTGCGGGCTGCTGCTTCTCGTGCTCGCCGGGATCAGCCGGTTCATGTGGTTCCTCGTGCTCTTCACCGGGTACTGGGTAGTGTTCTGGCAGCAGTACATCAGCCTGCCCGGCTACATTCACGGCTACATCAACTCCAGCGCCGCCGTCGAGACCATCCTTGTCACCGATGGCTTGGCCGTGATCTGCCTCACGCTCGTGATGAATTACCTGACCCGCAAGATTCCCGCATTTCAGGCCGTGATTTTGGGGACGGTGATTACTTCGGTCTCGTGGGTGATCCTCGCCCTGCGGCCGACGATCTGGGGCGCGGTGCTTTCTCTGTTTGTGCTGGCGCTTGGCGAAATTATTCTGTCTCCGCGCTACTACGAATACATTTCGCGGTTGGCTCCTCCGGGACAGCAAGGGACTTACATGGGCTTCGCATTCCTGCCCATTGGCATCGGATCGCTGATCGGGGGCTGGTTTGGCGGGACGCTGGTCCACCACTTTGGGGAAGTCACGCATCAGCCGGCGCGGATCTGGTGGAGCGTCACGGCGGTTGGCCTGGTCACCGCCGGGCTGCTGTGGATTTATGACAGGACGGTACGGACGGGCGGCGCGGTTCCGGCAAAGTAGGCGGCTCACGGTCACAGAGTGCGGTGACAGCAGGTCACAGCATTTCGCGTCTCACTCCTTTTATCATGAGTAACTCTACGCAATCCGACAGGTGGAAACGCTGGTTGCTCCTAGAGGAGAAGATGTCCAATCCCAAAGTTACTCCCAGCTACATCGCGGACCACATTCGGCGCGTGCTGAAGGATGGCGGGTCGGCTCCGCACTCGGAAGATGTGCAGCACTTTTTCAAGGAAGTGGTGACGTCGCGCGGCTGGTATACGGCGGAACTCAGAAAATTTGCGGTGCGCTTCCGGCGCAGCATCGCGCGCGAACGCGGAATGGATTTCGTGGTCCAAGTGGCCGACAATCTTTTCTCCGGCCAGATTCTTGAAGAGAAGGCGATGGCTGTTTTCCTGCTCGAGAATCAGACGAAGAATTTTGGGGATAAAGAATTCCGGCTCTTTGCCTCCTGGCTTGACCGCGTCGCCAATTGGGGCGATCACGATGCGCTGGTCCATTGTCTGCTGGGGCCGATGGTGGCTGCCCACCCTGGCCGCTGCCGCGAGGTTTTCCGTTGGGCAAAATCACCGAATCGCTGGCGCCGGCGCGCGGCGTGTGTGGCACTCATACGCGGAGCGCGCGAGCGGCAGTTCTTTGCGCAGACCATGCGGCTTTCAAACCAATTGCTGCAGAACGAAGAAGAAGACGACATGGTCCTGAAGGGATTGGGCTGGCTATTGCGCGAGACGGCTAAGGCCGATCCTACGCCTACTGTGCCGTATTTGATGAAGATCCGGAAGAAAGCACCGCGACTCGTGCTGCGGACTGCTTGTGAGACGCTGCCGGTGGTTACTCGGACGCTTGTGCTGCACGGACGAACAGAGTCTTAACCACAGGGGACACAGAGGTACACAGAGGTACACAGAGGGAGTCTGTGAGCTCCTCGTCAGTGACCTTCCTCTTCCAGATATTTCTCCACTTCCGACGCGGCCATGCAGCCGGAACCGGCGGCGGTGATGGCTTGGCGGTAGCGGCGGTCCTGCACGTCGCCGCACGCGAATACTCCAGGCACTTTCGTGAAGACATTCTTATGCGTCACCAGATAGCCATCCGCATCGGTTTCGAGTTGGCCTTGGAAAATCCTGGCATTGGGGATGTGGCCGATCCCGAGAAACATTGCGCTCGTCGGAAACTCCCAGCTTTCACCGCTCTTCACGTTGCGCAGACGCAGGGCGGTGACTTCTTTCTTGCTTGCGTCGAGAACGTCGTCCACCACGGTATCGGTTAGAAATGCGATCTTCGGATTCGCGTGGGCGCGATCGAGCATGATTTTCGAAGCGCGGAACTGCTCGCGACGATGGATAAGCGTCACCTTGCTGGCGAAGCGCGTGAGGAACGTCGCTTCTTCCATGGCCGAGTCGCCGCCGCCGATCACCGCGATTTCCTTGCCCGAGAAAAAGAAGCCATCGCAAGTGGCACACGAAGAAACTCCGTGGCCGATCAGCGCGTGCTCGTTGGGCAGACCGAGCCAGCGCGCGGATGCTCCGCTGGCAATGATCAGCGTGCGGGTATGAATGCTCTCTTTGCCGAAGCTCAGCTCGAACGGATGTTTGCTCAAATCGGCTTTGACAACGTGGCCCATGCGGTAGTCGGCGCCGAAGCGCGCGGCCTGCTTGCGCATGTTCTCGATCAGTTCCGGTCCCTGGATGCCTTCAGGAAAACCGGGGAAATTTTCCACCAGCGTGGTCATGGATAATTGTCCGCCCGGTTCGTGGCCTTCGATGACCAGCGGCTTGAGGTTGGCGCGGGCAGTATAGAGAGCGGCGGTGTGGCCGGCGCATCCGGAGCCCATGATCACAACATTGCGTATATCCATAGTGGTAAGAAACCGTGCTACTAAATAGATTCTGAAAAACAGACTTCGCTTCAGTTCGCGAGTGGAGCGCCGGGCGTCCCGCCCGGCGGACGGGCGAGACGCCCGTCCCTCCACACTGAACTCTCCCGGCTGATCGGCTACCAACCGTCGCCGGGCGTGTCGGCATCCGTTTACGTGGCCTTCACTTTGAAAGCCGCGCCAGGCCAGCCGCTCGACCCCGCCGCGCCGGCCATCACGATCCCGGCCGGCACGCAGATGCAAAGCGTCCCCGCACAGGGCCAAACGCCTCAGGTCTTCGAGACTTCCGCCGACATCCCCGCTAAGCCGGACTGGAACGCCCTTCCCGTCGAAACCGCTGCTCCGTGGCAGCCCGGAACCGGCAGCACGTCCATGTATTTTCAGGGCACATCCACTCAATTGAACCCTGGCGATTCGCTTCTGATTCTGGGCGTAGCTCGTGAGACGTATGCGCTCAATCCTACCGGCGATGCCCCTCCCAGCGATTGGGACGTGGTGGTCCTCAACCAGGTTCGAACGGATACCATCCGCAATCTCACCTGCGTCGCCTGGGACGAGCCTCTCGCCCACGTGTCCGGCGGCTCGGCCTCCTCCGGTTGGACAGTCGCGCAAGGTTTTCGCTCTACGGCAAAGGGCCGCGCTCTTCGGAAACAACGCGCCTGACCCCAACCTCTTTGTAAGTGCCCAAATCCCCTCTACAGGCCCAACCACCAGCCTCCCCAATCTTGTCGATACAACGGTCGCACCTTGGCAATGGGCGAATTTCCAGATTACCTCCAGCAACCAAGTCGATTTGGATTCAACCTATCCGAAGGTCGTGGCCGGAAGCTGGTTCGCCCTTACGGAGAAGAAATCTCGTTCTAAGACGATTCGCTTTAGAGCGCGAGAGATTCCCGGGTGCGCCTGTTTCCGAATCGCCTTTCTACAGATTCACGGTACAACTTTACAACGTCCAACACTCCAGCGCCGTTTCGCTCGCCGCATTCGGCTTGAGCGGGAAGGTAACGGAGCTTGTCGCGGATTACGTTGAGAACCTTGCCAACACGTTCACGTTGCGCTCCGCGCAGGTGTGGGCGCAAAGCGAGCAACTGGCCGTCGCCCCGCAACCCTTAGATTATCCCTTGTACGGCGGCTTCCTCGACTTGCAGGCCCTGCGCCCTGACCTCGTGGGAGCCAAGGTGGTGGCCATTTCGGGCAACCGGCAGAAAATTGCCGTGGCTGACGGCGTCACCTCGCTTTCCTTTGTCCCCGACGATCAGTCTGCTCCGATGGCGCTCAAGCCGGGCGATATCTTGACCATCACTGCTCCCACGCCCCTGCCTCTCAATTCCGACTCTTCGGTTCCCGATTGGAGTTCCGTGGCGGGTTTTGTGACTCTGCGCGTCGAGGACGCCAATGGCCGCCCAGGCACAATCCCCCAAGCCCAGTTAAGCAACTTCACCCTGGTGCTTTCCGACGAGCAGCGACCCTGAAGTGAGCGAGTATGCTCTGGTGAAGTCTGTGAACGATGCCACCGCGCCGTATCCCCACACGCAGATTCTGCTGCAGTCGAACCTGCTTAATTGCTATGACCGAAACTCGGCGACCGTGAATGCCAATGTTGCTCTGGCCACCAACGGCCGTTCGGTGAGTGAAATCATGGGCAGCGGCAGCGCCTCCACACCCAATCAGGAATTCACGCTCAAGCAGTCTCCCTTGACCTACGTCCAGGCGCCGACTCCCACGGGAAGGCAGAGCACCCTCCAGGTATTAGCCAACGGCGCGGCCTGGAGCGAGGTGCCCAGCCTCTACCAGCAGAGTTCTTCCGCGCAGGTCTTCGCCACGCTCAACCAGTCGGATGGCACCACGGACGTCCTGTTTGGCGACGGCGTGGAAGGCGCCACGCTGCCCACAGGCCAGAACAATCTCCAGGCGAACTACCGCATCGGACTGGGCTCGGCGGGAAACGTGGCCGCCGGCGCCATCAGCACCCTGATCGACCGGCCCCTGGGCGTGAGCGGCGTCACCAATCCGCAGGCCGCCACCGGAGGCGGGGATCCCGATTCGATCGACGACATTCGCTCGAGCGCGCCCCAGTCAGTTCTGACCTTGGGACGCGCCGTCTCCATCGCCGATTATCAGAGCTACGCCTCCACCTTCGCCGGCATCGCCAAGGCCTACGCCATGTGGATTCCCAGCGGGCCGGGACGCGGGGTTTTCCTGACCGTGGCGGGCGCGGACGGCGCGGCCTTGCCGCCGGGAAATCCCACGCTCGCCAATCTGGTCGCCTCGCTTCAGAATTACGGCAATCCCCTGGTTCCGATTACGGCGGTGACATTCCTTGAAACCCTGTTCGGCCTCTCTGCGGATATTGCCTATGATTCCGCATACAATCAGCCGGCCGTACAGGCCGCGGTGCTCGAAACACTCACCGAGACCTACAGCTTCGCCAATCGCACTTTCGGCCAGGGCGTCTCCGCCGATGAAGTCTGCGCCGTCATTCAGGCCGTTCCCGGCGTGGTGGCGGTGAACGTAACGGAGCTCCAAGCCGGGCCGACCAGCGCCGCGGGCGATCTGGCGAGTCAAGGCACATTCTCAATTTCCACGTTCAATGGCTGGCTCTCGCAACAGGTTACCAATCTGCCGCGGCCCGCTTCCGGATCGAACCTGCGAATCTGCCCGTATATTCCGGTCGCGAGTTCTCAAGGTCTCCCTCCAGCCGGCGGAGATTCTTGTGATCGATCCCAACCCGAAGAATGTCGTTCTGGGAGTGATGTCATGACCCCACGAACCAGGCTTTTCGACCTGCTCCCGGCGCTCTACCGCCTCAAAGATGCCCAGGTGGCGGCCTCCCAGCAGCTTGCGCAAGGGCCGCTCCAGGCCCTGCTGGCGCTGATCGAAGAGCAACTGGCCGTGGTCGCGAACGACCTTGAACAGCTTTACGACGATCAGTTCATCGAGACCTGCGCACCCTGGGTGATTCCCTACATCGGAGACTTGATCGGTTACCAGCCTGTGCACGGCGTGGCGCCTGCCGTGGCCAGTCCCCGCGCCGAAGTGGCGCACACCATCTCCTTCCGGCGGCGCAAAGGCACCGTCCTGGTGCTCGAGCAACTGGCGCGAGACGTCACCGGCTGGGGCGCTCATGCGGTCGAGTTCTTCAAGTCTCTGGCGTGCTCCCAGTACATGAATCACATCCGGCCCCGCAACCACTACGCTCCCGATTTGCGTCGTTGGCAGGTGCAGGCTTACATGGACACGGGCCTTTGATCTCACGGCTCACAATATCGACGTGCGGCGCATCGCCGTGGCGCGCGGCCGGTACAACATCCAGAATATCGGAATCTTCCTCTGGTCGCTGGGCGCTTATAGCCTCACGCAAGTTCCCGCCACACCTTCTGCCGGCAACTCGACCGGCAAACCTCTGTGCTACCGCTTCAGCCCGCTCGCCAGGGACATCCCCCTCTTCACGAATCCCGTTTCGCAAGGCTCCCAAATCACCACTGCCGCGACCCCGGTGAACGTGCCCGACCGCCTGCTCCGCCGGGTTTTATGCCAGGACCTGCGCAGCGGCGCCGGCGCCGTTTACTACGGCAAAGGCAACAGCCTGGCTGTCTATTCCGGCGGCAAGCTTCTGAACCCGTACCAAATCCAGGTGTGCGACCTCTCCGGACCTGAGGGCTCTTGGGCTAACCTGCCTTCCAGCACGGCGTACCCTTACGCCGTCGCGGTCGATCCCGAATTGGGCCGGCTTGCCCTGCCGCCCGTCACCACCGGCTCGGCGCCCGTGGTCGAGGTTTCGTTTTATTACGGGTGCAATGCCGACATGGGCGGAGGAGAGTATTCACGCCAGCAGACTTTCGTCGTGCAGAACGAGGCCCAAGTGCTGCCTTTTCCCGATACCGCATCCACGCCCCGTTACCACGCTCTTCAGGACGCGTTGAATTATGCGGCCGCGCAACTGAGCGCGAATGGGCAGATTGCCTTGGAGTTAAGCGGCAGCGGCGCATCGCAGCAGGCGTATGAGGTCCCTGCCGCATTATCCGTCAGCGTTCCCGCCGGCGCCACTCTGGAGATCCGCGGCGCGGATGGCTCCTGGCCCATGCTCGTATTGAACGGTGAAGTTTCCATCAGCGGCGGCGCCTCGAGTTCGCTGGTCTTAAACGGGCTGCTGCTGAGTTCCAAGGCCGCCCCGGGCAACCCGCCCGTGGCTCTCGTGCATGTGCCCGCTACAGCGCCGAGTGGAAGCGCCAATCAATTGGGGAGTCTCGCCATCAACCATTGCACCCTGGTTCCAGGCTGGGCGCTGGCTTCAAACGGCAGTCCGCAATACGGCACGGCTCCAGGTTTGGTTGCCGCGCCCTCCGGCTTGCAGATCTCCGTTCAAAGATCGGTCCTCGGCGCCCTGCGCATCGAGGCACCGGTCACTGCCAGCCTGACGGACAGTATCGTGGACGCGACCTCTCGCGCCAACGTGGCGTACTCAGCCTCGGACGGCTCGAGCGCCGGGGGCGCCCTCACGCTCCAAGGCTGCACGGTCATCGGCAAGATTCACGCCGGCCTGTTGGCGTTGGTTTCCGACAGCATCGTCTGGGCAGGGCTCGCCTCCGGCGATACGTGGACAGCGCCGCTCGTCGCCGATCGCAAGCAAGCAGGCTGCGTCCGGTTCAGCTATCTCCCGATGGCTTCCGTGACGCCGCGACAGTTTGAATGCCTCGAGCAGGCAGAAGGCGTTCCGCAACCCCTCTTTTATTCGTTGCGCTACGGCGACCCAGGCTACGCCAAGCTCTTGCCTTGTACCGATAATGCGATTCGCCAGGGCGCCGACGATAGCGGCGAGATGGGAGCCTTTCACTTTGTCTTGGCGCCGCAGCGCGAAACCGACCTGCGCGTGAGATTGCAGGAGTATATTCCGGCCGGACTGGAATTCGGAATTCTCTACGAAACTTGATGCGGGCGTAGCGGCGAGTTTACCTCGCCAAGTGGCGGCATAAGGCCACTTCTACGCCGCCCGCACGCGGCGCTTTATGGAGGACCACCATGGGAAGCGATATTTCCCGCTACACCTTTGACCCTAAGAAGCACTACAGCGGCGTACGCCAACAGCAGGGGCGGGTGAACCTTGATGCCGACTGGAACGAGCAGATCGACATCGCCGCGCACCGTGTCGAGACGGAGGCCTGCGACGTGATCGGCCCTTCCGGCGCGCCGCGGGACAACGCAGGCTTCGCGATCCAAGCCCCAGGCGGCTGGGCCCCCTCCACCAGTTTTGCGCTCGGCGCTCAGATCATCGACTCAAACGGACACCTGGAAACTGCGATTGCAGCCGGCACTTCCGCCGCTACCGCTCCGGCATGGCCGACCAGCGTCGGGGCCACCGTCACCGACGGGACCTCCGGGCTCAAGTGGCAGCTTACGGTGAGCGACCTTGCAATTTCCGCGGGGCGGATTTACGTGGATGGAATATTGTGCGAACTGGAGGCGAGCAACCACCTACCTGACTCAGCCTGGCTATCCTGCCGCACCGCCGCTTCCCTCCACCGGCACGAGCATCGTCTACCTGGATGTTTGGGAGCGCGAGATTACGGCCCTCGAGGATCCGCAAATCCTCGAGGTCGCTCTGGGCGGCCCCGACACGACCACCCGGACGAAAACAGTGTGGCAGGTCAAGCTGGTGGACGTGAGCAGCGTCAGCGGCGGCGTGGCCTGTTCCACTCTCGGCTCGGCCATTCCGCCCTGGCAGCAGGCAGTCCAGCCCTCGGCAGCCCAACTCACCACCGGCGTTGCGCAGTCCACTCCTTCCGGCCCCTGCTGCCTCAGTTCGAACACCGGCTACACGGGAATGGAAAATCAGCTTTATCGCGTCGAGATTCATTCCAGTGGCGTATATGGCTGGAAGCAAAAACACACCCTACGTTCTGGGTGCGGAAGCCGTCGATTCCAATGGAAATTTAGAGCGCGTCATCGCTGCCGGTTCCACCGCGGCAACCGCCCCGGCTTGGCCCGGCGCAGTCGGCGGCACGGTCGCTGACGGAACCGTGACGTGGCAGCTTGTCTCGAAAGGTTACAGGCCGCTCTGGGCCGCCAACACGGCCTACGCCGTGGGCGCACAAGTTGTTGATTCGAACGGCAACCTCGAGACCGCCGTCGCCGCGGGCACCTCTGGCGCGCGCACCCCGCCTGGCCCACCAAACCCGGTCGCCGCGATTGCCGACGGATCCGGCGGCTTGATGTGGCAGTTCACAACTCCGACCTTCAAATGGTCTCGTGACAATGCTTCCGTCGCGACGGCCGTCTCCGGAATTACCCCCGTCACGAACACCGCTGGAAATTCCGCCAGCCAGCTCTCCGTGACGAGCTTGGGGCGCGATCAAGTGCTCGGGTTCGCTCCCGGCAACTGGGTCGAAATCACGGACGACTGGCAGGAACTCAATCGTCAGCCCGGAGAATTGCACCAAATCGACAGCATCGACGTAACGGCTCAAGACCATCACTCTGAATTCCACCGTCTCCTCCGCCAGTTTTCCCACCACCAGCGGGCAGACCGACCCCAGCCGCCACACCCGGCTTACGCGCTGGGACCAGTCCGGCAAAGTATACTATGAGCGATGGCGCGACGGTTTGGGTGGACCTTGGCGCCGCCGGAAGCACCGGCGATATTCCGGTGCCGCCCGCGGGCACCTCGCTGTTTCTTGAGAACGGCATCACCGTCGCCTTCAGCTCCAATCCCGTCAACGGCCCCCTCTACACGGGCGACTACTGGAACTTCGCCGCGCGCACCGCCAACGGCTCCGTCGAGTCTCTCCAACAGGCCTTTCCGCGGGGCATCCAACACCACTACTCTCGTCTCGGCATCGTCAACTTTGGCGCGACGCCCTGGACGGTTCAGGATTGCCGCGCCATTTTCCCGCCCGCTGCGCAGCGGCCCGGCATTCACATTACCCAGGTACTGGCGCTAGACGGCAACGGCAGCCCCACGCCGTTATTGAATGACGCGACGCTTCCGGTGACGTCGCTGCTCGGCGGCATCAAGCTCGTGTGCGACCAGAATGTGGCGCCCGCATCCATCCGCCGCCCCACGTGCTGGGTTACCGTGGAATGGCCGAATGCCGCCGGCACTCAGAATCTGCGCCAGTTTTACCTGCCGATGGCCGTGCCGGCCGACGTTGGCGCGCAAGGCAACGTCATCTTCTGGCGTCCTCAAAGCGACTACGCGACAGGCAACACACCCGCCGCGGAAGCAGTTGCGGACTTCAACGGCGACGGCATTCCGGATCTCGCCATCGTCAACCAGGCTCAGAACACCGTTTCGATTCTGTTGGGAAATGGAGACGGCACGTTTGCGGCCCACGTCGATTATGCTACCGGCAGCACACCCGTCGCCGTAGCGGCGGCAGATTTCAACGGCAACGGGAAGTTCGACCTGGCCGTCGCCAACAAATCGGGCAACTCGGTCTCGATTTTGATTGGGAACGGAGATGGCACGTTCATGGCCCACGTCGATTACCCCTCCGGAAGCACACCGGTTGCCGTCGCAGCCGCGGATCTTAATGGTGACGGCAAGCCCGACCTGGCGGTGGTCAACAACACCAGCCCCGGCGCCGTATCCGTTCTGCTAGGTAAAGGCGATGGGACCTTTCCTGCTCCCGTCAGCTACGCCACGGGAAATTCCCCTGTCGCGTTGGCGGTGGGCGACTTCAACCGCGACGGTATTACGGACCTCGCGGTTGCGAACCACGCGGACAACACCGTGTCGATCCTGCTCGGGAACGGCAACGGAACGTTTGCGGCCGCGCCCGCGCCGCCGGCACTCACCGCCGTGGCGGGCGGCGCTCCGCCGGCGGGCGCCTACAAAGTCGCCGTGACCTACATCAGCGCGCGGGGCGAATCGACGCTCTCCGTGCCCAGTTCCATTACCACCGCAGCCGGAAACGACATGGCCATTCAGGTGTCGTCTCCGGCAGCCTCCGGCAACGCCACCGGCTGGAACGTTTATTTCACCACGGCGGGCGGCTCGACCTTCACCAAACAGAATGCCGCGCCTATCGCGATGGGCGCGAATTTCACGCAGAGTGCCGCCATCAGCACTGCCACCGCCGCCCCGGCGGGTCCACCTACGGCCGGAGGTTCTCCCCTCGCGCTGGCGGTTGCGGACTTCAATGGCGACGGCAAGCCGGACTTGGCGGTGGTTGATAACACCAGCCCCGGCAACGTGTCGATTCTGCTGGGCAATGGCGACGGCACGTTTGCCGCCCAGGTCGGGTACGCCACCGGCAATTTGCCGGTCGCGCTGGCCGTGGCGGATTTCAACGGCGACGGCAAGCCGGACTTGGCCGTCGTCAACAACCCCTCGTCCGCTGCCGGCGCGACAGCCGCGTCCGGTAGTGTCTCCATCCTGCTGGGCAACGGCGATGGCACGTTCCAGCCCCACGTCGATTTCGCGGTGGGAACGACTCCCGTCGCCGTGACGGCGGCGGACTTCACGGGCGACGGGAGCCAGGACCTCGCCGTCGTTAACCAGGGTGATACGGCCGTATCGATCCTGCTCGGCAACGGCGACGGGACGTTTCAGCCACGCGTGCGCGCCGATTGGCTCGACACCTTGCCGAACTCCATCCCGCTCGGCGACAAAGGAATCCTCGCGCGCCTGACGCTGAAGGGCAACTTCATCTGGTCGCAGTCCGATCCCCGGTTGTACCTGGACGGTGATTCTTTCGGCGTCGCGCAAACCGATGCGTCAGGGACGAACAACCTCGGCCTTAGCCTGCCTAGCGGCGACGGAAGGCAAGGCGGCGACTTCCAAATGTGGTTTTGGCTGACACCTGCGCCGCTGCTTCAAATCTCGCCCGCCACGCTGAACTTCGGCACGCAGGCGGTGGGAACCACCAGCGCCGCCCAAACCGTGACCTTGGCAAATGTTGGCAATATTCCAGTGAATATATCGAATATTAGTATTACTGCGGACTTTGCCGAGAGCAACACCTGCCTCCGCACGATCTTCCGGCCCCTCCTTCCGGTCACTGTGGGCACTCTTGCAGGAAGAGTCAGCCTGGCCGGCGCCCGGTCGTTCCTGCCGGTGTTTTTTGGCGCGATGGGGGTGCTTCAACCCGGCGCCAGTTGCGCCATCAGCGTCACGTTTACTCCCCCTGCTGCCGGACCGGTCACCGGCACTCTGACCATAAACGACAACGCCACGAGCGAACCGGGCGGCACGGCCAGCCCTCATCTGGTCAGCCTGAGCGGCTCGGGCGTTACAATTTTAAGGCCAGTGCTGGGCATTGAGTCGCCGTTGAAAATCGGGTAGCCGAAAGCCATCGCCATTTGATCGTGGCTAACTCACTGCTGGACCTCAGTGGGCGCGGGGCTTGTGTCAAGTTCCGGGGCTGGGGCTTTTGAAGCAGCGCTGGCTCCGGGAATCGTCAAGAAGAACAAGGCACGCCCACTGATTTCCTCATCGAATTCGGTACCGCTTCTCTCAAACGCCAGCCTTATTCCTTCAGTCGGATGTTCGTCCGGCGCCTTGCCGAGAGCACAGCTCACTTGCAGTGTGGCGTTTTTCGCAAACCCCATCGCCGGAAAGAGGCGGATGCGGAAAACCGCCAGGCCGCCTGCGGGCATGGAGCCAGAGAACATCGGCATACGCTTGCCGCCGAACTGTGGACGGCCCAATGCTCGGCCTTCGCGCATCAGCGCACCCGGCGCAGCCCCGTAGGAGTCGAAGCTCACGAGCTCACTCGCAATCCAGATGCCCGTCTCGAGCGCATTCCCATCAAGGGACCGATGGGTGAATGTCCCGGTTGCCATCACGGTCTTCTGCCGGGGATTGAATATGCCGGCGCCACTGATTTCAAAAGTGTCGCCGCCTTCGGACTTGACCACGGCCGGGCAGGCGCTGGAGTCACCGGCGTCGCAAAGAAACCCCGAACTTATCAGGAAAGCGTAACTGGCAGCGCCGTCCTGAGCCCGCGCCGGAATGGAGCTCAGCAATATGGTCAAAACCGGGATTGCCGCGAATGCTATAACTGAGTTGCGAAGCGTCTTTTCAATGAGCATGACCCCCTCCCGTCAAAGAACGTGAATAGAAACGTGACCCCTGGCATCTTGAGCCGGCCGGCTGCCAACAAATGTAGGGGCGCGCCATGGCGTGCCCCTACCCGAACTGAATTACTAGAAATCATTCTGTTCACCGCCGTGAAGCGCGACCTTGAACACGACGCCGCACTGGCATGTCGGGTCGCCACCGCCGGATGCGGTGCCATAGAGGTTGCCTTCCTCGTCCAGCAGCAGATTTCCTTGAGGATTGGCTCCGTCCGTGCCGCCGGTGAAGGTGTAGAGGACAGTCTCTTTGCCGGCTGGATCCACCTTGAACACCACTCCGCAGCCGGACCCGCCGCAGCCGCTTAGGTTTCCTCCGAATCCTGTCGTGCCGTAAAGGTTGCCCGCCGCGTCTCGTATCACACTGGCGTTTGGCTCTGCTCCGTCTGCGCCTCCTTTGAAGCGGTAGAGCACGCTCTCTTTGCCACTCCTATCCAGCTTGAACACCACCCCGCACCCGAAGCCGGAGCATTCGTTTAGGTCGCCCCCGTAGAAGGTCATGCCGTAAAGGTTGCCCTCTTCATCCGGAACCAGGAACCCGTTCGGTCCCGCCCCGTCCGCTCCATGGAAGGTATACAGCACGGTGAACTTTCCGTTCCGGTCCAGCTTATAGACCGTTCCGCAGCCGAGGGCCCCGCCCACGTCGCTGCAATATCCACTAACGTCGCCACCAGCCACTGCGGTGCTGTAGAGGTCGCCCGCCGCGTCCAGAAGCAGGTTTCCGTATGGCGAGTAACCGTCCGCGCCACCGGTGAAGGTGTGGAGGACGGTCTCTTTGCCGCTTGGATCCACCTTGAAAACCACCCCGCAGCCGGGGATGCCTTCGAGGGGACAGTCTCCGTTGAAGCCGCCGAAGCCGGTGGTCCCGTAGAGGTTGCCCGCCTCGTCCCGGACTAGACCCGAGGCAGGACCTAATCCGTCCGCACCCCCGGTGAAGGCATAGACGGCCGTCTCCCTGCCGGCTGGATCCACCTTGAACACCACGCCGCAGCCAGGAGAAGGAAATCCAGGCCCGAGTGCAGCCGCTTACATCGCCACCCGTGTGGGTGGTGCTGTAGAGGTTGCCCGCTTGATCACGAAGCAGGTCCATGGCAGGACCAGCTCCGTCCGTTCCTCCTTCGAAGCTGTACAAAACGGTCTCCTTGTTATGTCGGTCGAGCTTGAACACCACTCCGCAGCCGGATCCGCCACACTGGTTGAGGTCGCCACCGAGAAAAGCGGTGCTGTAGAGGTTGCCCTCCCAGTCTCGAACCAAGCCCGCCATGCGGGTATTCCCCGTCTGCGCCTGTAAATGTGTGAAGCACGGCATAACTTGGCGTGCCCTGCGCTCGGGCCCCGACGGCGGCCCACAGAAACACCGCTCCCAACGCCAGCGCGCCACGAGTCGCCCACCGGCCCCTGCCTAAAACCCCACTGTGATTTCCGATTTTCCTTGTCATATGTCCTCCTTTTTGTTTTCCGCCTGACCTCTCATTTGAGGTAGGCGCAAACGGCGCGACGGAACTATCACGCCCGGAAGATTTATTTGTTTGGGCTGGGAACTGCCAGTATAATCAAGGCTATTGGGCTATCCCTAAATGGCAGCAATGCAGAATGGAGTTACCAGCTCCGTCTTCCCGCGACGTGACTGGGCTGCTTCGGGCTTGGGGCAACGGGGATCGTGGCGCACTCGAGCGGCTGACTCCGATTGTTTATGAGGAACTGCGCCGCCTGGCGCGCCGTTACCTGAGGGGCGAGCGCGCCGGCCACAGCCTGCAAGCCACGGCTTTGGTGAATGAAGCCTACGTGCGCCTGGTGGATTACAAGCGCATGCAATGGCAGAATCGCGCGCACTTCTTTGCGGTTTCCGCCCAGTTGATGCGGCGCATTCTGGTGGAGCATGCGCGGCGCCGCAACCTGAAACGCGGCGGCGCTGTACAGCATGTTTCTCTGGAAGAGGCAGCCGAAGTGGGCCAGGGCCGGCCCACCGACCTGGTGGCGCTCGACGACGCGATGAACGCCCTGGGGCGCTTCGATGCACGCAAAGTGCAAGTCGTCGAGATGCGCTTCTTTGGCGGGCTCAGCGTGGAAGAGACAGCCGAAGTCCTCAAAGTATCACCGGTCACCGTGATGCGTGATTGGAATACCGCCAAGGCCTGGCTGCACCGCGAACTCACCAGCAGGACCACCGATGAATTCCGAGCGATGGAAACAAATCGATGACTTGCTGCACTCTGTGCTGGCGCGTCCGATCGCAGAGCGCGAGGCCTTTCTGCGCCAGGCGTGCGCGGGCGACCCGGCGCTGGAGCGGGAAATCCGCTCCCTGCTGAGCTCGCATGATCAAGCGGGCAGCTTCCTGGAGGGCCCCGCGATCGATATGGCTGCGCGTGACATGGCGGAGATCTGATCCGCCTTCTGACACTCACAGCTACAAGTCCCTTCTCGACGGCCAGAGCATTTCCCGATACCGCATTGCCGGGAAGCTGGGCGGCGGCGGGATGGGCGTCGTCTATAAAGCTGACGACACCCGGCTGCACCGCTCCGTGGCTCTCAAATTCCTTCCTGATGAAGTGGCTCGCGATCCCCAGGCGCTTAGCCGCTTCGAGCGCGAGGCGCGGGCCGCCTCTGCTCTGAATCACCCCAATATTTGCACGATTTACGACATCGGCGAGCACCAAGGGCGCACCTTTCTGGTCATGGAGTATCTGGAAGGCGCGACGCTGAAGCACTGCATCGCAGGGCGGCCCATGACTACCGAAAGGCTCCTGGCGCTCAGTCTCGAAATTGCCGAAGGGCTGGAGGCCGCTCACGCCCGAGGCATCATCCATCGCGATATCAAACCTGCGAACATTTTGGTTACGGATCGGGGACATGCCAAGATTCTCGACTTCGGACTCGCGAAACTGACCGTAGGGGCGACCCGGCGGGTCGCCCAGGGAGGGCGAGGCGACGCCTCGCCCCTACAGGACACGCCGACGGCTTCGATAGAAGAGGAATCTCTCACCAACACGGGGATGACGGTGGGCACGGTCGAGTACATGTCGCCGGAGCAGGTGCGCGCCGAAGTGCTGGACCAACGCACCGACCTGTTCAGCTTTGGCGCGGTGTTGTATGAGATGGCCACGGGCCAGCGCGCGTTCGCAGGCAACTCGCCCGGCGTCACCTTCGAGGCGATTCTTAACCGCGCCCCGGCCTCTCCCCTCAGACTCAATCCTCAACTGCCGCCCCAGCTAGAAGGAATCATTCTCCGCTTGCTCGAAAAGAACCGCGACCGGCGCTACCGCAGCGCCGCGGAGCTGCTTGTCGATCTGAGGCGATTGAAAGGCGAACTGG
>CAVZDM010000030.1:0-8315 GCA_963773955.1 uncultured Acidobacteriaceae bacterium
TCGCAACTACGGATTCTTCTTGCTGCCGGTACTTGCTTTGGTCGGTGTTCTGGTCGAAGTTCGTACGCCCAGGCGAGTCAGTTCCTGGGGCACCATTTTGGGCGCGCCCAGAGCCCCGCGATAGCGCTCCATAATCGAAGAGGCGGTGTGGAAAATCGGTTCGTACACGGTCTGATCTGTCGCTGGATTTCCTTCCGTTCCGCCGCACCGCGCCAGCACCACCGACGCTTTTCCGAAGCGCTCCAGCTTGACGCGCGAAACTGGCGTACTGGTCGACAACATCGCGGTCGCGGAAACCACCGCGGAAGCACTGTCTTCGATCGCAACCTGCATCAGGTCGTTGGGCTTTGGATCGCGCACCCGCAGCACGAGCGTCTCCACCATATTCGTCGCATCCACGCTGAACGAATATTGCACGTTGCTGAACAGGGTCGCGCCCGGAAACTCACGCCGGACCCGGACCCAGTCAGCCGCCGAAACCGCACCGGGCGGCAAGGACTCCATGCCTGGGATCGGGGTGCTCGGATCGAGCGTGGAATGTCCGCGAGACACTTCGTAATCCTTGCTGAAGGCGGGCTTGTCTGGCACTTTGGCCAGGGCCGATGATAATTCCTTCTGCTCGTCGGCCGAGGGCGCGCACACATTCAGGACGTTTACTTTCACCGGAGGCTGGGCGCTGGACGGAGGCTGCTGGGCGAAAGCCACCGCGGCCATGGCCAAAGTCGCAATCAGAATTTTGTGAGGGAACACGGCGAAATTGTATCAGGGTCGCGTGGTGAAAACTGGCCGCAGCGCCTGAAGGCGCTTTGATGACACAGGATTTTTTCGGCATGCCTGAAGGCATGCCCTGATACGAATCTAACCTGCAGCCACGGGCAGCTAGTCGGCGGCTCCGGAATCGGGCTCAATGGCGCCGTGCCGGCGCAGCAACTGCGGCAGATTCTGCGAAAACGCTGAGCGCGGCAACACCATGTCACAGCCGACTTCGTGGGCTTTCTGCTTCAAGTCGCCTTGCACGTGGGAGAGAAATCCAATGATCGACGTCCCCTTCTTCAGCTTGCTCTTCAGTTTCGGGATCAGGGTCAAAGGCTTGGCGTTGGCGTTGTTCAAGTCGAAGATGATCAGGGAAGGCTTTTCTTCACCATTGCTCTTCATGCGGTCGGTGAGTTCCTTCTCGTTCTTGACGAACTCCACCTTCACGTTCATCTTGAGGCCCGTGGCCTGAATCTTGCTCAGAAAGAACAGGTCTTCGACAAAAGCGAAGACGCGCGAAGCCGCATCCTCTCGTGGAACGGGCAGAGGCTCAGGATCGACTACCGGGTAGGAGGCGGAAAAGCCGGGCCGTCGCGGGCCTCTTCCCTGGCTGCCGCTGCCGTTGCCGTTATTCATGCCCATATTGGCGCGGTAGCTGTGGTCCATGGGAGCGGTAAAAATGCCCTGGTGCTCCTGGCGATCGCGGCCCATGGGGCCGCCCGCGCCTCGTCTTGGCGGACGCCGTCCACGGCGCCGTTTGTGTCTTCCTCCGCCTGCGGAGGAATGTCCGGGTCCTGCATTCATATTTTTTCTCTTGTTAAGCTTCGAAGTTGATCCCCGAAGTTAATCTTTTGAAGTTAATCCCCAGCCTGGATCACAGGCCTGTTTGTTTCGTCTTCCTTGCGGTCGGCGCGTTAGCCGTCTGGCGCAACGCGCAGCTCACTGCGCGTGGCTCACTGCAAATCGGCTACCGGCAGACCAAACCCCACATCGGCTGGATGCTATTCGAGAACGATGTTTAAGTATCGATGTTCAGACTGTCGTTATTCAAACGGTCGTTGTTCAAGTTATCGGCGCCTGGAGTTTTGCTGGGCGCAAACGGCCAGCCTGGAAGCATGGCCATTGGGAACATCTTGATGTTACTCATGAAACCGCCGACTGCGCAAGGGGGGAGTGCCTTTAGTTTTCCACATCTGACATTACGAAGGTGGGCCCTGGACCTTCCCTACTGCCAAGGTGTGCACTGCTTTCTTGCCGCCGGCGCTGAACCCTTTATTTCCGGAAGGTAACAACTCCGCAGTTTCGCCTGAAGTTCGGTCACGGCAACGCCGATAGAAGAGTGGTGAAACCTGCTCCAGCCAAAGACAAGACATCTGCATCGAAGTCGCTTGCGCATCCGGGACAGCGTTTCGTTGCACGACAGCCTATTTTCGACCGCGCGCAGAATGTGTTCGGATACGAAATTCTTTTCCGCAACGGCGTCGAAGACTACTTCAACGCCGATCCCGAACTCGCCGCCCGCTCCACTCTGGACAGTTCCCTGCTTTATGGCATCAACACGCTTTGCGATAACCGGCGCGCTTTCGTGAATTGCACCCGGGAGGTCCTGTTCAAGGATCTGATCACGTTGCTGCCCCCCAGCCAGACAGTAGCCGAGATTCTGGAAACGGTGGAGCCCGAAGACCGCGTCATCGCTGCCTGCAAGCGGCTGAAAGCGGCGGGCTATCTTATCGCCCTTGATGACTTCGCACCCAACGATCCGCGCCTGCCGCTCTGTGAGTTTGCCGACATCATAAAAGTCGACATCCGGGCAACGCGGCCGGAGGAACGGGCTGGCATGATGCGGCGGTTCTCGCCGAAGAGCAAAATGCTGGCCGAAAAACTCGAAACGCCCCACGAGTTTCAGCAAGCGCGTGACATGGGGTTCACCTATTTCCAGGGATATTTTTTCTGCCGCCCCGAACTCGTCGTCGGCCGCGAGGTTCCGGCCAGCCGCTTGCACTATATACGGCTGCTCGAAATCGTGTCACGGCGGGAGATCGACATGCGTGAACTGGAGAGGATGCTCAAACAGGAAGCCTCGATTTCTTACCGACTGCTCCGCTATCTGAATTCTCCGGTCTTTGGATTTGCCCTCGAAGTCAAGTCGATCCGCCATGCCATGGCCGTTCTGGGAGAACGGGAAATGCGGCGTTGGGTGCGCCTCGTCGTGACCGTCGGCGCAGCCGAGCAAACCTGCAGCGAACTGGTGTTGATGGGATTGACCCGCGCCCGCTTTTGCGAACTGCTCTCGAACCGGCTGCAAGCGAACACTGATTTGTTCCTGATGGGGCTGCTCTCCATCATGGACGCAATCCTTGAGGTCAGTATGGACGTGCTCCTCAAACAACTGCCGGTGGAGCACGAAACCAAAGCGGCGTTGCTCGGCCAGGCCAGCAACCTCCGACCTCTGTACCAGCTCATGCTGGCGCAGGAATCGGGGGAGTGGGCCCAATCGAGCACGCTCGCCGCACAATTGAAACTGACTGACGAAGAGGTCGCCACAACCTGGTGGCAGGCACTGCAGTGGGCGCAGGAAGCGACCAGCGGGGTGTGAGAAGGAGCAGGTTTCAAAGTTTCAAGGTTTCAGAGTTTCAGGAGTTCGGTGTTGTGAAGATTAGGGGTACCTTGAAACCCTGAAACTTTGAAACCCTGAAACCTGCTTTTCAAGGTGCTTCGATCAGCTCCATCTTGCCGTCCCTTGTGCGGTGCAGCACCATCAATGTGCCCTTGGGATCGCGGAATACGAAAACATCGCGGTCGCGGAAGTGCGCCTCTTTGATGGCTTCTTCCAAGGTCATGGGACGCAGCGCAACCGAGTCTCTGGCATGCACCAGATGCACTTCGGTGGTCCGAGCCACCGATGGAAATTTATGAACGAGAACGGAAACGGTGGCATTGTCCGCCAGTCCGAGCGTGGCCTCAAGGTTGTCTTCCAACGACTGGCCGTCAAACTTCTTGACCGCCTTGCGCTTTTTGCTGAGCCACTTGGTTTTATGTTTGAGCGCCTGCTTCTGCAGGTGGTCGAGAGCTTCATTGACGGCCGAAAGCATGTCATCGGTCTGAGCCAGACCCACAATCGGGCCGTTGGGCGGGTCGATGGTGATCTCGGCTTTGTGACGGCGCTTCTCGACGGCCAGAGTCACCTTGGTCTCGAACCGGTCGCCTAGAATTTTGCGGATCTTGTCGAGGCCGGTTTCGACCTCCTTGCGGACGGTGGGAGTAATTTTGTATTTTCTCGCGGTATATTCCACGTTCATCGCACTCTCCAGTGAGGTGGGAGTCAGAATGCAAAAAAGTCAGAAGTTAGAAGTCAAATTGAAGAAGTAAGAGCGAGCAGGACCTTGGGTTTCACTTCTTCATTTTGACTTCTAATTTCTGACTTCACTTTTTCACTCTTCTTTGATGGGTGCTTGGAATCTTCATATCTTCCCGGTATTTCGCTACCGTTCGTCGCGTAACCTGGATGCCTTGCGATTGCAGAATGCGGGTGATCTGTTCGTCGGTCAACGGCCGGCTGGAATCTTCCTCTTCGATCAGCTTCTTGACGCGGCGTTTCAAGATCAGCAGAGAAGTGCCGCCGCCCTCGGGTCCCTGCACGCTTTCCGAGAAGAAATACCGCAATTCGAATACGCCCTGCTGGGTGTGAACGTACTTATTGGCAACCGCGCGGCTGACGGTAGAAGGATGCACGCCAATTTCTTCCGCCACTTCCTTGATCATCATCGGCTTCAGGAAATCGATTCCGCGATCGAGAAACTCCTGCTGGCGCGAAACGATCGAGTAGCAGACCTTGGTGATGGTCTGCTTGCGTTGTTCGATGTTCTTAATCAGCTGGATGGCCGATTTGTAGCGATCTTTGACGTAGTTACGCGTGTCGCGGTCATTGCCGTCGCGGGTCAGCAGGCGTTTGTAGGCGGGATTCAAGCGCAACTGCGGCATGTCCTCGTCGTTCATGATGACCAGCCACTCGTCGCCATGCTTCACGAAAGCGACATCGGGCTCAATCAACCGCGCCGGAACCTTGTTGTAGCGCAAGCCCGGCCGGGGATCGAGGGTGCGGACATAGTCGAGCGCCGCCTGCACTGCTTCGACGGGACGCCCGATGGCGCGGGCTATTTCTTTGAATTGCTTTAGAGTCACCGCGCGCAAATGCTGATCGACGACGGCAATCGCGTCGCGGACAACCTGGTCGGTCGTCTGCTCGGTGAGCGCATTGCCGTTCCGGTGCCGCAGCAACTGCTCCAGGTGGTAGCGCAACTGATAGAGCAGGCACTCGCGCAGGTCGCGGCAGGCAATGCCCGACGGATCGAATTGGCGCACAACTTCCAACGCTTCGTGCAGGTCGGCGACGGTGAAGGTCACAGCCGGAATCCGGGCGGGCGCGGTCGCTGCTCCGGCGGCTGCGCTTCCGTGGCTCGCCGCGCTGGGCAGCGGAACCTCGGCTGCCATCTCTGGCACAACCTCGGAATCGACCTCTGGCTCGGCATCCAGCTCTCCAAGAGACTCGGCTCCGGCGTCCGCTGCCGCTGTATCGTCAGGCGCAAGAACGGAAGCTTCTAGATCATCAGTATCGTCGTCAGAAGCTTCGGGCGAGGTCTCTGAGACGGCCAGCCCCAGCGCCTCGGCTTCGCCAACGATCTTGGCGGCCACTTCCACATCTGCTTCGGGAGTCGCTACCGGGGCGATTCCCAGCAGTTCTTCGTCGCTGGCGATCAGGTACCCTTCTTCGTTCAGATTCCCAATGATCAGCTCAGCGGCCTGGTGCACCGGCGGCCGGACAGAAATCGCGCCCAGTTGCCATAGCAGGTGGTCACTCAGGTTTCCCGGCTTCGACAGGAAGTTCTCGAACGAAGGCTTCTCGATCTCTTCCATCTCGCCCGAACTGCGATAACCGGGATCGAGATACTCCTGGAAGAACGAGCCAAAATCGATCTCCTCGAAAGGATCCTTTTTCTCATCGGCGATGGTCGGACCCTCTTCGGGCGCGGCGGTCGCCTGGGAGGCTATCCGGTCCCGTTCTTCTTCCTGGCGACCGACGTCATCGAGCATAGGGACGGCGTCTTCCAGCTCTTCGAGCACCGGGTTCTCGACCATCTCGGCATTGATCATGTCCTTGAGCTCGAGCTTGTTGAGCGCGAGCACGGAGACCATTTGCACGAGGCCCGGCGTCAGAATCTGCCGCTGGGACAACTTGACGTTCAGTCTGTGCTGAAGAAGCACCATTTCTCCCTAAACAAAGTTCTCAGTTCTCGGTTCTCGGTTCTCGGTTCTCAGTTAACCCGCTGCCCTTAACTGTCTACTGCATCGGGATGTGGAAAGATTAGCTTCTCACGCACCTAGGTAGATCGTGCGGACACGAAAGGTCAGGGGGTCCACGCCTTGGTAACCAGTTCTCGGTTCCCAGTTCTCAGTTCTCAGAAAGGTCAGGGTTGACTGAGAACTGAGAACTGGGAACTGAGAACTCATACTAATGAGAAGCTTTCCCCCAAATAGACCCGTCGCACTTCCGGATCGCTACCCAACTCTTCCGGTGTACCGGAGCGGAAAATCCTGCCCTCGTTAATGATGTATGCGCGATCCGTCACCGACAACGTCTCGCGGACATTGTGATCGGTGATCAGGATTCCGATGCCGCTGGCCCGCAGATCGGAAATGATCTTCTGCAGATCCAGGACGGCGATCGGGTCGATTCCCGAAAACGGCTCGTCGAGCAAAATAAACGTGGGGTTGATGCAGAGGGATCGCGCGATTTCTACCCGCCGCCGCTCCCCGCCCGACAACGCATACCCTCGATTCTGCCGGATATGCTCCAGTCCGAGCTGGTCAATCAGCTTCTCCGCCTTTTCCCGGCGTTCGTGCCAGGAGATAGGCTGGACTTCGAGAACGGCGAGGATGTTCTCTTCGACCGTCAGTTTGCGAAAAACCGAAGCTTCCTGTGGGAGATAGCTGATGCCGTACTGGCGCGCCCGTAAGTACATGGGAACGCTAGTGATATCTTCATCGTCGTACAACACCCTGCCGGTATCGGGGGGAATCAGACCTACGATTGCATAGAAGGAAGTGGTCTTTCCGGCGCCGTTCGGTCCCAGAAGGCCTACTACCTCGCCCTGCAGAACCTGTAGGCTGACTCCATTGACTACGCGGCGGCCACGGTAGGATTTCCCAATTTCGTCGGTGGCCAGCGTATGCATTTATCGTGCCACTTGCGTCTTAGTGACGGTCGGGGATGTTTCTTTACCTTCCACGAGCACCCTATCATCGTGTCTAAAGAAAGTCAACGAATCGCCGGTAATTTTGCCCCGTTCGGCATCAAAAATGCTAGGAGGTCCGCCCGTCAGGACGAACTTATCGTCCGCCGAGGTGTATACCAATCGGTCGCCGGTCGCGTGCCGCGCCGGCTCCGTGACCACGACATTTTTTTCGGCGATGATTCGGTCCACTTGGCCGGGCATGGCCGGGTTCGGCGCTGTCGCTGGCACTGTCCCTATCCCTGCCTGCGACTCGCTTCGCGGCCGTAGAAAGACCGTCATTTGCTGTCCGGTCAGCGTCGCGTCCGACCCCTGTCTGCCCAAAATTCCCGTACAGGCCGACGATCGAAGAAGCGTTCAGAATGACGCCGCCTCCGGCGCGGATCATGTGCGGAACAACAGCCCGCGCGCAATGAAACACTCCCTTGAGATTGACCGAGATCACGGCATCAAAGGTGTCGTCGGCCATGACTTTGGCAACCGCCCCGTCTTTCCATTTCACCAGCTGATCGTCGCGCACGATGCCCGCGTTGTTGACGAGCACGTCGATGCGGCCCCAGCGGTCCACGACCTCCGCAACCGCCGCCTCCACATCCACGGCATCCGCGACGTTCATCTTGCGGAACAATCCCCTGTCTTCTTCCTCCCGCACTTCGCGGCCGATTTCCGCCTGAGCCGCCGCGTTCAGATCCCAAGCCGCGACGCGGCATCCTTCCTCCGCGAATCGGCGCACCGTGGCGCGGCCGATCCCGGCGGCTGCGCCCGTCACGATTACCACTTTGTCTTTCAATCCGCGGAGAGTCATGGTTTAGGCTCGGGGAGGGCGGCACCGGTGTGCGGCCCCCTCTGTTCCTTTTCTAGAAACTCAACTTCAGCGCGAACTGAATCACGCGCGGCCCGGTGCTGGTCGCCAGGATCTGCCCCGCGCTGCCAGATTCGAGGACGGCGTATTGCGTATTTGGAAACACGGGATTCGCGAAGCTCGCGTGGTTGAATGCGTTGAAGAATTCCGAGCGGAATTCAAGTTTCGTCCGGTCGGTGAATGGAAAGTACTTAACGATCGAGATGTCGACGTTTTGCTGGTCGGGTCCGCGCAGGATGTTTCGCCCAGTGTTGCCAAAATCCCCCACCGCGGTTGCAGGCGTAAAGCAAGCAACATTGAAGTACTCCGCTCAGCCGGGACTCGACGCTGCCGCTCCGAGCGGGATTCACCCCGGCACGGAGTCGGCGCGCGCCTGGATAACAATACGTAACTGAACGGGTGCCACAACA
>CAVZDM010000031.1:0-9758 GCA_963773955.1 uncultured Acidobacteriaceae bacterium
CGTCATCTGCGGAGTGTGGTCGGGAATGATTACGCCGTCGAAGAGGTTGCGGTGAAGGATGGCGAGAATGCGCATCATGTCCACATCGCCTTCGTCGATGAAAGTTTCGCGATAGTGCGGCACCTTGCCCACGATGTTGCGGAGATGAATATAGGCAATCTTGCCTTGTTTGCTGTATTGATCGACGGCGTCGTAAATATTGCCTTCGGTCATTTCGGCCAGAGTTCCCACGCAGAGCTCGAGGGCGTTGCTGCGGCTGGGCGCGAGATCGATCAACCTCTGATACATCTGCGGCTGGTAGACGAGGCGCGGCTGCTGGCGCATGGTCGGCATGGGAGGATCGTCCGGATGAGCGGCGAGCCGGACTCCCGACTTTTCGGCCACGGGAATAACGTCGTCCAGAAATCTTTGCAGCCGGCGCCAAAGTTCTTCATGCGAAATCGACGGCAGAGTGCCGGCCGGCGCGTTGCGATCGTAGACCATGTTCCAGATCATCCCATTCGGAATGGGCACATCCTCGGCGGGACCGTCCATCCCCAGGGTGATGGCATGACCGCGGCCCAGTGGGGCAGTTACGCGGCCGCAAACTCCCGCCAGACTGAAGTTATAGCCGAGCACGGGAATGCCGGCTTCGCCCAGGCGGCGGATGATGGTCTTTACTTTTTCGATCTGTTGCGGACGTTGCGGACCATCGAGCAGAATATCGTGCCAGTGCGCGGGATCGAGGTTCTCGACTGCGGCTAGGACCAGGCCAGCTTGTTCGATCTCGGCGCGGAGGGTCTTGAGGTCTTTTGTCGTCCACAGTTGATTGGGATCGCCGGCCACTCCCCAGGGTTCGTATTTTGAGCCCGTGGGCTGATTGTTACGCGGGTTGGAGGGGCCCTGGTTGAAGTAATCGACGAGATGAACGACGACATGCGTACAGCCTGCCTGGCGCGCGAAGTCGTAGTAGTCGCGCGTCAGCATGTGACGGTAGAGGCCGAGGCCGACTTTCATAGGCAATTCTTCATAGGCGATTCTTTGCAGCGATTCTTCACAGACGATTCCCGATACCTGCGCCGTAATCGGGGCTTAGGATTTGTCCATTGATCTCGGCGGCCAGGGGCGAGCAGAGGAATACGAATGCGTCGGCGATCGATTCCGGGCTGTTTCTTCGGCCGAGCGAAACTCGCAGCACAAATTCCCGGTAGGCGGGATCTTCGTCGAAAACTTTCAGTGAACTGCCCGCCGCTACGTTCCCGGGCGAAACCACGTTCACGCGAATTCCGGTCAGCGCGTATTCGAGGGCCAGGCTGCGCGCGAAGTTTTCGAGAGCCGCTTTGGCCGAGGAGTACGAGGGAATCTGTGTGTGCGGCATTCGAGCTACATAAGAGGATGTGAAGATCAGATGACCAGCGATTTTATGCTGCATCCATCGCGCGAGTACGGCTCGCGCCAAATAAGTTTGCGCAAAATAGTTGAAGCGGAAGATGCGCTCATAGTCAGCTTCCGAGGTGGTGGCGAACGGATGCAGTCCACAGCCACCGGCGTGACCGATGACCGTATCCATGGCGGGAAACTTGTCGAAAGCCGCGCGCACCACGCCGTTTACTTGGCTGGAGTCGGTAATATCGGCGGGAAAATATGAATACGATGGAGGTGGAATCTGCCAATCGTTGAGCGTGCGCCGGGCTTGATCATCGTCTTTGATGTCGGTGAGCACCAGAGTTGCGCCGCTTGAAGCCAGCTTCCGCACCATGTGCTCGGCGATTGCTCCCAGGGCTCCGGTGATCAGAATCGCTTTGCCGGTGAGATCGATGGTGATCATGATCGTTTGTCCCCTACTGCCCGCTCGCTGCAATTCGCGAGAGCACTTCGTGGCCGGACTCCGTCACCAGCACGTTATCTTCGATTCTTGCGCCTCCGCCACGTTCGGGAACGTAGACGCCCGGCTCGATGGTGATCACCATGCCGGGTTCGAGCTTGGCGGATTCTCCGGGCGCGATGATAAATCCTGGGTCGTGATAGCGAAAGCCTACGTGGTGGCCGGTATGATGAGTGAAGAAAAGTGCGAGTCCTTGCGCGGCAATCTTGTCCCTGGCCTTGGTATCGATGTGCGCGGCGGAAACTCCGGGGCATATGGCGTCGATCGCCGCCTGCTGCGCATCTCTGACCAAGTCCAGTATCGTCGCAACTGCAGGCTTCGGCGAACCTATCGCAGCAGTGCGCGTGAGGTCGCTCCAATAGCCATTGACGCAAGTTGCCAGTTCGATCAATACCAGATCGCCATTCTCCAGGCGCCGCCCGGTCGAGCGATTGAAGCGCCCTGCATCGGCGCTGTTGGGGCCGGATTGGACCATGGCCCAGGCTCGGGAATGAAATATGTCTTCGCCGTCATCGCGGCCAATTTGCCGATAAATAACCGACTCCACTGCTGCCGCAACCTCGGCTTCCGAGGTTCCCGGTTTCAAATTTCGAAAGAAAGCCTGCAGGCCAAGATCCGCAACCTGGTTTGCCAGACGGATCGCCTTGATTTCCTCCGGAGTTTTTCTTAGATAGAGATCCGCAAAAGCTGTCCGGCACTGAGCGTCCCGCCTGGCAGCGAGCGCAGATAGTCTCTCGGCAAAATTTTCGGGGATGGGAATTTGCTCGGCGGCTTGAATCGGCAGAGACGTTCTGCTGACGCCGGGGTTCATTCCAACCTGTTCCGCTTTGATCCCTGCCTTCGCGAGTTCATCGCCAATCGCCGACACCAGCACGGAATACGGATCGGCGCATTTGAGATCGCCCCAGGGATAATCCTGAATCCGCAAACCGGCGGGAATATGGTCTCTCGGTTCAATCTGCGGAAGGAAGAGAATGGGATCTGCTTCGGCGAAATAAACCAGCAACGAAGCGCCCCAGAAGGGAAAATACCCGGACAGCATGAGGAGTTCGTCGGGCCGCCATGCAATCCAGGCCCGCAGATTATTTTGTTGGAGAAAGGTCCGTACCTGCTGTGCGCGAGACGGTGTGCTTGCAGTCATAACACTTGCACTCACGTTTGTACCAACGATCAGTTTCCTTTTTTCGATTTACATGATTCCGTACTTCTCGAACGCTTCGACCGCACTGCTTCCTTCTTCGATGGCCTTCCTTACGAGCTTTTCGCCGCGAGCCTTCTCGAGTGCGCGGGTGAAAACCTCGGCCTCAGCTTCGGCGGGAACCAGCAAGACTCCATCAATGTCACCGAAGAGAATGTCTGCTGGACGGACGCGCACTGCTCCAATCTCAACCGGGATGCGGAAGTCGACTACTTTGTAGCGCGGCGCCGAGTCTTGCCCGTAGGACCCAAAGCCGAACGTAGGAAAGCCCAAATTAAGGATGGCCTTGGTATCTCTGACGTAGCCGTTCAATACCGCGCCCCGGCTGCCCAGTTTGCGGGCACGCGTGCTCATAAGTTCTCCCCACAACGCGTTTCGGGGAGAGGAGCCGGTGTTCACGTAGACCTCGTTATGGTGGAGATCGTCGAGCGCTTCCAGCATCAAGCCAAACGGCTTGTCCATCAACTTGTTTGCGCTGCCCCCAATTTTCTCGGCGAACACATCCACCGCGAGAACCGGCATGGCTCGGCCGATCACGACCATATCCTGCCGCAGAGGCTGAATCTGCGGCGGCAGGAATTGGTGCTGAAGGCCTAACTTGTCCATCACATCGCCGACGACGCAGGTGAAGAGTTCGTGCTGCACGAGGGTGAAGAGTTCGTCGTCGGATTTCCACAATTTCTTCGTGGTCGTCATTGGCAATGGCCGCGCGCCTCTTTGATTTTTTCCACGAACTGCCGTGCAAGAAGTGTAATGGACTTGAAGTCGCCGGACTTGGCTGCGGCGGTGAGATTGCCTCCGGCGCCGACGGCAACCGCGCCGGCCTTGATCCAGTCGGCGACATTTTCGACGCTCACGCCGCCGGTGGGCATGAGCTGCGCTTGCGGAAGCGGGCCTTTCACCGCCTTTACGAACGCCGGCCCGAGGATTTCGCCGGGGAAAACTTTTACGATGTCAGCGCCGCACTCCATTGCCTCGATCACTTCACCGATGGTTCCAGCGCCGGGCATGTAGGGCACCTGATAGCGATTGCAGAGACGCGCGGTTTCGGGGTTGAGCGCGGGACTGACCACAAAATGGGCGCCGGCGAGGATGGCGATGCGCGCGGTTTCTGGATCGAGAACTGTGCCTGCTCCGACCAGAATCTGACTGGAGACTTTCTTTGCCAGATGCTCGATGACTCCGCTGGCACCGGGCACGGTGAAGGTGATTTCGAGCGCGGCCACACCTCCAAGAGCGCAGGCTTCGGCGATCCGCTCGGCTTGCTCGGGATTGTCGGCCCGAATAACGGCAACCAAGCCGGACGCGGTGATTTTTCCCAAGACTTCCAATTTCGCGATTGACATAAGCTTCAGTCCGTCAACTCAGTGCGTCGATTCAGCGCATCATCGGTAGATCGGGGCCCATCTCTTCACGCAAAAAATGGCTCCCCTGGGCGCGCATAGCGGCGCGCCACTTCTTCGTTCAACGTTACGCCCAGGCCGGGAGTTTCGGGCACCTTGATAAAGCCGCCTTGGATCAGCGGTTTCGGCAACCCATCCACCAAGTCATTCCAGAAGGGCACGTCGGAGGCGTGAAACTCCAGCGCAAGAAAGTTGGGGATCGCGGCGCAGAAGTGAACCGCGGCCAAAGTGCCGACCGGACTGCTGATGTTATGCGGAGCAATGGGCATGGTGTGCACGTCGGCAAACTGGGCGATGCTTTGGGCGATCGACAAGCCTCCAACCTTCTGAAGGTCAGGAGTCACAATGCTGAGCGCGTGTTGCGCGATGATTTCCTGAAAGCCTTCGAAAAGGAAAAGATTCTCGCCAGTTGCGATCGGCACCTGCACTCTCGAACTCACTTCCTTCAGCGCGGTGGTGTTGTTGGGCGGAACCGGATCTTCGAGCCAAAACAGCCGGAAGGGTTCGAGTTCATGCGCCACTTTTACTACGTCGCTGGCGTTATAGCGCCAATGGCAATCGACCGCGATGTCGGTATCCTTCCCCACCGCGTCGTGAACGGCGGCGATCAGACTCACCATGTGATCGATGGCGCGATTGCTAAGCGCTCGATTGTGAGGATCGGGGCCTTCGGCACCGGGCACATCCAGATCAAACTTCAGGGCGGTGAATCCTTCCGCTCTTTTCTTGGCAGCCTGGCGGCGATAAGCGTCGGGCGACGCAGGAGGCTCGTTACCACCCTCGCCGTAGTAATCTCTGGCGGCGTGGCTCTGGGCTTTTGATTCCCACGACGCGGCGCGGGAACGCAACACTTCGTCCAGGCTCTCCAGCGCTTCGCCTCCGTGGCAATCGGCGTAGATGCGGACTTTGTCTCGAAACTTTCCTCCCAGCAGGCGATAAATGGGCACATCGAGCCATTGGCCAAGCACATCCCAAAGCGCGGCTTCGATGCCGCTGATGGCGTTGTAGACGATGCCCGCAACCGAACCGGCGCCCGACGTCGCAAGTTGCAGCTTGCGGAATAGACGATTGATGTCGAGAGGGTCTTCGCCGACGAGCAGCGGCTCGAGCGAGCGCAGAATCGCGGTGAGACCGGGAGCGAAGAAGCACTCGCCCAAGCCTCGAACTCCTTCATCGGTTTCAATGCGGACGAAGGTCCAATCGAAATTGCCCTCTACCACCGCGGTTTTTAGCCTGACGATCTTCATCGTTGTTACTGAGACGATGCAACGGGCGATTATACATAAGTGGCGGACCAAACTTATTTCGCGAAAGTACAGGGCACGACACTAGAATGCTGCCATGGACATGGACCCGATCATCTTGAAAGCGGCGGAAAGCTGCCGGTGGGATTGCGTCAGCCTCGGCGAAGTCATGCTGCGGCTCGATCCCGGCGAAGAACGCATCCATACGGCTCGAAACTTTCGCGCATGGGAGGGTGGTGGAGAATATAACGTTGCTCGCGGACTCCGGCGATGCTTTGGCATGCGGACCGCGGTGGTCACCGCCTTCGCCAAGAATCCAATTGGACAGTTGCTCGAAGACTTGATCCTGCAGGGCGGAGTGGACACATCGCTCATCCGCTGGGTGCCGTATGAAGGGATTGGCAGAACCGTCCGCAACGGACTGAACTTTACCGAGCGCGGCTTCGGATTGCGTGCTGCCGTCGGCTGCTCGGATCGCGGGAATACGGCGATCGCTCAGAGCCAGCCCGGTGACTTCGATTGGCAGCACATTTTCGCGGCAAGCGGCTCGCGCTGGCTGCATACGGGCGGTATTTTTGCGGCGCTCTCTCCGTCGTCGGCGACTGTAGCAAGAGCTGCGATTCATGCGGCCCGATCCTCGGGCACGGTGGTTTCCTACGACCTTAATTATCGGGAATCGTTGTGGAAAGGCATTGGCGGCAAACAGAAAGCGCAGGATGTAAACCGCGAACTGGTATCGGCCGTGGACGTTCTTTTTGGCAATGAAGAAGATTTTTCAGCGACGCTTGGTGTCGCGATTGAAGGCGTGAGCGACGACTTCAGCCATCTGCCGGTTTCGAGCTATGAATCGATGCTGAATCGTATCGCCGAGCTCTACCCAAACCTCAAGCTCATTGCCACCACGCTGCGCACGGCGCACACCGCCACGCAAAATGACTGGGGCGCGATCGCGCTCCATGGAGGGAAAACGATTCACGTCCCGCAGCGGCCGGTGGAGATACTGGACCGGGTGGGCGGCGGCGATTCGTTTGCTTCGGGTTTGATCTACGGATTGCTCGCGGGCAAAAGCGCAGAATGGGCCGTCCAGTGCGGCGTAGCGCATGGAGCCTTGGCCATGACAACACCCGGGGACACCAGCATGGCCACGCTCACGGAAGTCGAGGCGTTGATGCGAGGCGGATCGGCACGTATTGCGCGTTGAGGCGCGATCAGGAGATGACCGCGAGAATCGAGACGAAGGGTAACGTTCGGGTGACGTCGAAAACATGAAGGAGACTTGGCGGTGGTTTGGGCCGGGTGATCCGGTTCCTCTCGATCACATCAAACAAGCGGGAGCCACGGGGATCGTCTCCGCCCTGCACCATCGTTATCGCGGAGAAGCATGGCCGTTGGACGAGGTGCTCAAGCGAAGAGATGAGATTCTGGCGGCGGGCTTTGCCTGGTCGGTGGTGGAGAGTATTCCCGTCCACAATTCGATCAAGCTTCGATCCGGACCCTACGAGCGTTTCATAAGTGCGTGGAAAGACACTCTGGCTGCGGTCGCGAAGGCGGGCGTCGAAGTCATATGCTATAACTTCATGCCGGTGGTGGACTGGACGAGGACAGACTTGAAATGGCGCCTGCCCACTACAGGCTACGCCTTGCGTTTTGATGCGGTTGATTTTGCGGCGTACGACATCTTCATCCTCGGGCGAAAAAGTGCTGAGGGTGACCATGCGGAGGATCGCGTTCGAGCGGCGCGCGCCCGCTTCGATTCCATGTCGGAGGCGCGCAGAGCTGATCTGGAGCAAACCATCATCGCCGGGCTCCCCGGCGCCGAGGCGTCGTATAACCGCGAGACGATTCGCGGGCTGATCGCGGAATATCAGGGCGTGACCGCGGCTGGATTGCGCGCCAATCTTGTCGCGTTCTTGCGGGAAGTTGTCCCGGTCGCACAGGAGACCGGCGTTCGCCTTGCAATACACCCGGACGATCCGCCCTGGTCGCTGTTTGGCCTGCCGCGTGTTGTTTCGACCGCGGAGGATGTGAGGGCGATTCTTGCTGGCTGCGATACGCTTGCAAACGGGCTGACGTTTTGTATCGGATCGTACGGGGCGAGAGCCGATAACGATCTGCTGGCCATGGCTCGCGAATTCGGCGCGCGCATTCACTTTGTGCATCTTCGGCAGGTGAGGAGAGAGGCGGACGGGTCCTTTCATGAAGCGGAACATCTGGTGGGCAGTTCGGATATGGTGGGCGTGATCCGGGCGATGCTGGAAGAAGAGGCGCATCGGCGACAATCGGGCCGGCGCGACCATGAGATTCCCATGCGTCCCGACCACGGACATCTGCTGGCCGACGACATCGGCAAGAAAGTAAATCCGGGGTACTCATTGGTGGGCAGATTGAAAGGGCTTGCTGAACTGCGCGGCGTCGTGCAGGGGTTGAAGTATGCGATTCCAGAATTGAGCGGCAATTAATGAACAAGGATCCAACGCCTATGAAAGAGTTTGCGGGGAAAGTGGCTCTGGTGACGGGTACCACGGGAATTGGCCGCGCGATCGCGATGCGCTTCGCTGCGGGAGGCGCGCAAGTGGTGGCGTGCGGCATTGAAACGGCGGGTAACGAGGAGTTGGTTCGCGATGCGGCAAAGCTGAGTTTGACGCTGCGAGTCGAGCGCTGCGATGTAACCAACGTCGACGAAGTGCGCTCGGTGATAGCTAAGACCGTCACGCGGGTGGGAGGCCTGGACATCATCGTCAACGCGGCTGCGATTCATCCCTTCGGCACCGTCGTGGAAACGGATCTTGCTACTTGGAACCGATGCATGATGGTGAACGTGGGCAGCATTTATCTTCTGGCGCACCTGGGAATACCGGAGATGAAAAAGCGCGGAGGCGGGTCCATCATTAATCTGGCATCCGTTCAGGGATACGCCTGCCAGCGGGGAGTCGCCGCATATGCCGCGTCCAAGGGGGCGATTCACAGCTTGACGCGCGCACTGGCACTCGACCATGCCGCCGACAACATCCGCGTCAATTCGATCAGCCCTGGTTCGATCCGCACACCCATGCTGGCGCGCTCCGCGGCGCACTTCGCGCCGGAACTGCCGACCGAAGATGTGTTCACGCGTTTTGGCGCGGCGCATCCGCTCCGGCGTATCGGCACACCTGAAGAGGTTGCTGAATTGGCGGCGTTTCTGGCGTCAGACAAGGCGGGATTCTGCACCGGAGGCGATTACCTCGTCGATGGTGGACTGCTCGCCGGCATCGGCGTCCAGTAATCTAGTGTCCGATAATTCAGCGTCCGGTAATTCATCGTCCCGTAATTGACGGAGCGCTCTTGCCTGAACCGATCTCGAGCAGTTCGACCGTGTCTCGCCGGCGTTGGCGAATTGCCTTCCTGCTTGCTCTGGGAGTTCTGGTCAACTTCTTCGACCGCATCAACCTGTCGGTCTCTCGCGATGCGCTTCATGTGTCGTTCGGTCTGTCGCTGGTTGCTTTCGGCTATTTATCCAGCGCCTTCAGTTGGACTTATGCCACCATGCAGATGCCTGCCGGAGTGTTGTTGGATCGTCTGGGAGTGCGGCGCGTGGGGCGAATCAGCGCGCTGCTGTGGAGCGTTGCCTCTTTCGCAGCGGCCCTTTCCCCCAGCCTCATCTGGTTCTTCGGAGCGCGTCTGCTTTTGGGCGTGAGCGAATCCCCCACGTTCCCGGCGAATGCCAAAGCCCTGGGGTACTGGTTTACGCGAGAAGAAAGGAGCCTGGCGACGGCGATCACCGATGCGGCGGCAAAATTCTCCAGTGCAATCGGAGTCCCGTTGATCGGCCTGCTGCTCTTGTACTTTGGCTGGCGTTGGAGTTTTGCCGCCACGGGCTTCATCAGCTTTCTCTATTTTGTGCTGTTCTACCTCATCTACCGCAATCCCAGCGAAGATAAAGGACTGTCGGCCGAGGAACTCGACTTTATTCAGCGGGGTGGAGCCCAACTGGAAGACCAGGTCAAAGCACGAAGTGGCAGCTCGCTGGGCTATCTCTTGAAGCAGCGGAAGGTCTACGGACTCGCGCTCGG